>CAKQRW010000015.1 GCA_934271655.1 uncultured Bacteroidaceae bacterium
TGAGTCCACTTGAAAAAGTGCCATCAAAACAGAGTGGTACCTCAAAATGCTTACAGTTTAAAACTAAAATGCATAAGAAGAGCTATTCTGTATGAATTTTATAGCACGAAAGAACCTGTTTTAGGATGCTTCTTGCTGCTCAACTTTCAAATTGATAGTGCTCTGACTTTTTCAAGTGGACTCAGTAATTAAATTGTAACAGAGAGCACTTTCTTCTTACTCCTGCACATACACGCGCTGCACACGGTTGCTCACCCCAGTGAGAATCTCGTATGGTATGGTTCCCACAGCGTCGCTCAGCACCGTGACAGGCAAGTTCTTGCCAAATATCTCCACTGAGTCGCCATCCTTGCAGTCTATGTCTGTCACATCTATCATGCAGACATCCATGCATATATTGCCCACATACTCTGCCTTCTGCCCATTAACCAGGCAATAGCAGTTGCGGTTGCCCAGGTGACGGTCAAGGCCATCTGCGTATCCTATTGGTATGGCTGCGATACGGCTGTCCCTCTTCAATGTAGTGCGCCGCGAATAGCCTATGGTCTCACCAGCTGGCACGTCATGAATCTGCAAGATGGTAGTCTTGAGCGTCGCCACACAATGCAGCATCTCGTTATTACGCGGATTGATGCCGTAAAGCCCCAGTCCGAGACGTACCATGTCAAGATGATACTCTGGGAAATGCTCTATGCCGGCAGAGTTGCATATATGCCGTATTATCTTGTGCGAATAGGCAGCCTGAAGCTGCTGGCTGGCCTTGTCATACAGTTCGAACTGGTGGCGTGAGAACTCGTCAAACTTGTCTTCGTCGCTGCCAACGAAATGGCTGAACACAGAGCATGGCACCAGAGCCGTCTGCCGTCTCAGGCGCTCTATGAGCCGAGGCATGTCCTTCTCAGGGTCAAAGCCGAGACGGTGCATGCCAGTGTCAAGCTTGATGTGTATCGGGAAATTGGTTATGCCCTCTTTCTCCGCTGCGCGTATCAGCTGGTCAAGCAAGCTGAAGCTGAACACTTCCGGCTCAAGCCTGTAGTCGAAAAGCATCTTGAACGAGGTGGTCTCAGGATTCATTATCATGATATTGGCGGTGATGCCAGCCTCGCGCAGGTCAGCTCCCTCATCAGCCACAGCCACAGCGAGATAGTCCACCCCGTTGTCTTGCAATGTCTTGCTGGTCTCCAATGAGCCCACTCCGTAGCCACTCGCCTTCACCATGCACACCATTTTGGTCTCCGGCTTCATGAAATGGCGGTAGTGGCGCACATTTTTCACCAAGGCGCTGAGGTTAACCTCCAGTATGGTCTGGTGAACCTTCAGGGTGAGAAGGTCGGACAACTTGTCGAACCTGTAAGGCCTGGCTCCCTTTATGAGCACGAACTCATTGCGCAGGCTGGCAAACACATCGCTGTGGATGAGCGACTCTGTAGAAAGGAACATGTGATGCTCCATAGGAAAGAACTCCGCGCATGATGCTATCTCAGGACCCACACCTATCACCTTCTCTATTCCTCTCGATGACGCCATCTGCGCCACCCTCGAATAGAGCGAACGTGTGGACTCGCCGCTCTGGAGTATGTCGCTCAGAATCAGGGTGCGGTGCTGCCTGCTGGTCTCAGGCCGGCGGCTCATGAAGTCAAGAGCTATGTCGAGCGACTGCACGTCTGAGTTGTAAGAGTCATTGATGAGAGTGCATCCATACTTGCCGTCCTTCACCTCCAGACGCATGGCCACCGGCTCCAACCGGCCCATCCGCTGGCACAACTCGTCAATGCTGATGGACGTGTTCAGGGCAAGCACAGTGGCGAAGCACGTGATGGAATTGTCTATCGACGCGTCATCGATGAAATGTATGCTGTACTGACCTCTCACACCCTTGTGCTCAAAGTGCACGATGGCCTCGTCCTGCCCTTTCTCTATTCCGCACACCTTGAGCGACACTCTGTTCACTCCCTCTGGCAAGGCAGAGGCGCAGCGGCGTATGGTGGCATCCTCTGAGTTGATCACAACAGTCTGGCACCCTCTGAAGAGCCTCATCTTCTCCGCGCACTTGATGTCGTATGACATGAAGTTCTCCTGGTGGGCGACACCGAGATTGGTCATCACTCCTATCGACGGAAGGATGATCCTCTCCAGCTTGTCCATCTCTCCTGGCTGCGATATGCCTGCCTCGATGATGGCAATGTCATTGTAGTTGCTGATGAGCCATACGCTCAGCGGCACGCCCACCTGGCTGTTGTAGCTGCGCGGCGAGCGGCACACGCTGTAGTCGGGCGAGAGCAGCTGGTAGAGCCACTCCTTCACTGTGGTCTTTCCGTTTGAGCCCGTGATAGCGATGACTGGTATGTTAAGATTGCTGCGGTGGAAGGCCGCAAGGTCTTGCAGCGCTTTCAGCGGCGACTCCACTATGAGAAAATTGGCGTCGGCCATGTGTCCCATATTGTAGATGCCCTCATCCACAGACTTGTCCGACACCACAAAGTTTCTCACTCCGCGCCTGTACAACTCCTCCACGTATCTGTGTCCGTCATTCTTTTCTGTCTTCAGAGCGAAGAATAGCGTCTCTTCTGGAAAACAGAGACTGCGGCTGTCTATCAGCAGCCAGTTGATTCGTGCCGGACTGTCGCCCCTGCGGCTGGCTCCCGTCACATGTTCGATTTCATCAATGCTATACATAACTATTGTGTCTTTTTATCTCTTGCTTATCTGCCTGTGCTGATGGCGCGCCCACTCCTTTGTCGCCTTGGCAACAGCATCCTTGGTCTTGTTGTCGAAATACGTGTCCTGAAACCGCTGCCATATATACTCCACCGCTTTCTCCGAGGGGTGAATCATGTCGTCAGCGTAAAAGCGGTAGTCGCGCAGCTCGTCCATCATGATTTCATACGATGGGAAATAGCTGCACTGTCCGCCACCTTCTCCAGCTCTTCCGCCAGATGCCCGCCCAGCCAGACTCATGGTCGGCGCAAGACCTTCCACCGCGCTGAGCAGCACTCCCTTAGACACCTGGTTGGCATGGTACCCGTCTCTCCTGTGCCTTATCGGGCTGACCGTGAATATGACCTTCAGCCTTGGATTGACACTCTCCAGTATCTGCAGCAGCATCTTCCACTGGTCGACAATGTCATACGCACTCATGCACTCCCTGGCAAACATGGTGTCCGGCATCTTGTGGCAATTGGCCACCAGGCGGCCAGACTCCCTCAGCCTATAGATGATGGCTGTGCCAAGGGTGACTATAAGCACATCTGCCTCGCGCAGCCTGTCTGCCACCTGGTGCATCACACTGTTCATCCTGCCAAGCAGTTCCATTTTGTCGGCAGAGGAAAACGTGCTGTGGTGCATCCATGAATGCCACAGTCCATCATGCTCATTCCGCAGCAGCTCCGCCGCGTCAGGGCCATACTCACTCTCGCTGATAGAGCGCAACAGGCTCGCAGCTATGCTGGCCGGGTTGTAGAGCGTGCCAAACGGGTTGACCGTCACATCCAGTCCTCCACGCATCATCCTCATGCCCACCTCGTCGGCAAAGCATGACCCCACGAGCAATATCTTGGCATTGCCCGCTATTTTCCATTCAGACTCAGGAATGTCTATGTGTGTCATCAGTTCCATATACAGAGGGCAAAGTTACATCAAAAAAACGAGTTAAGGAACACTTTTAAAAGATAAATAGCGGCATGCACACCAAAATTGAAATTCTTTTCTTAACTTTGCATCACGAATGCGTGTGCGAGCGCACACGGCAACACAGAAATTTAGAAACACTTAAACATATAAATTTCATTATGGCAAAAAAAGCTCTTTTGATGATTCTCGATGGATGGGGAATCGGTAACAAGGGTAAGGGTGATGTCATCTTCCAGACTCCAACACCTTACATGGATTATCTCGACGCTAATTATCCACACTCTGAGCTCCAGGCTTCAGGAGAAAACGTAGGTCTGCCCGACGGGCAGATGGGCAACTCCGAAGTGGGCCACCTCAATATCGGCGCCGGCCGCATCGTGTACCAAGATCTCGTGAAAATCAATCGCGCTTGCGCTGACAACTCTATCCTTGAGAACCCAGAGATAAAGTCAGCATTCGGCTACGCTAAAGAGACTGGCAAGAACGTGCACCTCATGGGACTCACATCCACAGGCGGCGTGCATTCTTCATTCAACCACATACTCAAGCTCATCGACATAGCCAAAGTCTACGGCATCAGCAACTGCTACGTGCACTGCTTCATGGACGGACGCGACACAGACCCGAAGTCGGGCAAGGGATTCATCGCCGACCTGCAGAAGCACATCGACGAGGTGGGCGTTGGAGCCATCGCGTCTATCATAGGACGTTTCTATGCCATGGACCGCGACAAGCGCTGGGACCGCATCAAGGTGGCCTACGACCAGCTCGTGAACGGCAAGGGACGTGAGGTAGCCGACATGGTCGAAGGCGTACAGTCATGCTATGACAGCCACACAGAGGAGCACAAGAACACAGACGAGTTCATGGAGCCTCTCGTCAACTGCAACGTGGACGGACGCATAAAAGAAGGCGATGTAGTCATCTTCTTCAACTACCGCCCAGACCGCGCAAAAGAGATGACCATCGTCCTCACACAGAAGGATATGGAGGAGCAGGGCATGAAGACTATCCCTAACCTCCAGTACTACTGCATGACTCCATACGATGCCTCATTCACTGGCGTGCACATCATCTTCCCTAAAGAGAACGTGGCAAACACTCTTGGCGAGTACATCTCAAGCAAGGGACTCAAGCAGCTCCACACAGCCGAGACAGAGAAATACGCTCACGTCACATTCTTCTTCAACGGCGGACGCGAGGCTCCATTCGAGGGAGAGGAGCGCGTGCTGGTGGCAAGTCCAAAGGTAGCCACATACGACCTGCAGCCAGAGATGTCAGCGCCTGAGGTGAAGGACAAGCTCGTAGCCAATATCAAGAAGAACGAGTATGACTTCATCGTGGTCAACTTCGCCAACCCTGACATGGTGGGACACACAGGTGTCTACGCAGCCATAGAGAAGGCGGTGAAGACAATCGACCAGTGTGTCAACGAGGTTGTTGAGGCAGCCAAGGCCACAGACTATGAGGTCATCATCATCGCAGACCACGGCAACGCCGACAATGCTGTCAATCCTGACGGCTCTGTCAATACAGCGCACTCTCTCAACCCTGTGCCATTCATCTATGTGACAGCCAACAAGAACGCCAAGGTCAAGAATGGCGTGCTCGCTGACGTGGCTCCTTCTATCCTGCACATCATGGGACTGGAGCAGCCTAAGGAGATGACAGGACACAATCTCATTGAGGACTAAGACATACAGCAATCATAATGGCCACGACCTGTCCCTGCTCCAAGGGGCTGCGGGTCGTGGCCTTTTGTAAGTCAGAAGCCCCAACACATGCGGGTCTGCAAACGATCCACACACTTGCCGCACACTCATCTGCGCTACATTGCGCATGGACAACGCTACAAAGCAAAGGGAACAGCGCAATAAAACAAAGGGTCCCCCGCGGCAATGCACAGGAACATACACAAACCACTTATCAAAGAACAATAAAACAAAAGCAACAATGAAAAAGATACTCACAGCAGCGCTGCTGCTCATCAGCACACTCGCAAGCGCACAGGTAAACGTGCAGCTGCATTACGACCTTGGCCGCGCGCTCAATCCAGAAGGAGAGCCTAACCGCCCCAATGTCACCACCACAGTCGAGATGTTCCGCGCTGACAAGCTCGGCTCCACATACTTCTTCACCGACTTTGACTACTTCTCAGACGGAGTAGGAGGAGCATACTGGGAGGTGAGCCGCGAGTTCAACTTCGCCAAGGCAAAAGGAAACAGCTCCTTTGCAGCGCATGTAGAGTATGACGGTGGTCTCAGCGTCAACAAATACCAGGAGGAATATGGCTCACGCTTCCAGCAGGCAGCTCTCGTCGGACCAGCATGGAACTGGCACAGCAACGACTTCAGCAAGACATTCTCCCTCCAGGCCATGTACAAGCAATACTTCAAGAAGGGCGACCTCGACCCACACGCAAGCTTCCAGCTCACAACAGTATGGGGCGTGACTTTCGCCAAGGGCCTGTGCACATGCTCTGGATTTGCAGACCTCTGGTATGGCTACACTCCACGGTTCAACGCCTCTGGAGTCCAGAAGAAAGGCATGGTCTTCATCTCTGAGCCACAGTTCTGGTTCAATGTATGGGGCAAGAACCGCCAGAGCGACAAGCTGTCTATCGGAACAGAGGTGGAGCTCTCAGACAATTTCATATGGGCAAGCAACACAAGGACTTTCTTTGTCAACCCTACAGTTGCCTTGAAATACACTTTCTAAGGCGAGGCGCATGAAGATAGCAAGACGCTCCACACGAGCTGTCCGTCGCAATAACACATCATGGCTTTCAGGCCATGCCCAAGAGCTATACGGACTGCCGTGTAGCTCTTTTTCATTGCAAAAAGACCACTAAGCAGGTGCTCAAAATCATTTTACAGTATAGAGGCAAGTCACTCTCATATTTATGAGCACCTAATACCACAGTTATCAAGGCATCAACACACAAAAAAAACAAAAAGATGAACGTAGGAGACAAGATACCCGACATCCTCGGCACAGACCAGGACGGGCGAGAGATAAAGGCGGAAGATTACCGCGGACACAAGATTGTGCTGTACAGCTACCCAAAGGCAAACACCAGCGGATGCACAGCAGAGGCATGCTCCCTGCAGGCGCACAAGGAGGAACTGGCTGCTGCCGGCTACGAGATTATCGGAGTCAGCAAAGACAAGCAGGCTGCCCAGAAAAAATTCGCCGACGCGCAAGGATTGCAGTTTCCTCTCATAGCCGACACAGAGACGACATTGCTGCAAGAACTCGGATGCTGGGGAGAGAAGGTGGCATGCGGACGCAAGACCATCGGCATACTCCGCACCACATATCTTGTTGACGAGAACGGTGTCATTGAAAAGATATTCACACCCAAGGAAATCAAGACAAAGATCCACGCAGAGCAGATACTGGACTACATCAAGCGCTGACAGCCAGGCATGTGCCCACACAGCGCATGAATGCACGTTTGCAGTGTTTTTCTTGCTGAAATCAGATTATTTACCTACCTTTGCACTTCAATCAAGGAAAGACTGCTTCAAGACAAGAAAGACACTATAACCAAAAATAAAAAAAAGAAAGCAACTCAATGGACAAATTAAGTTACGCTCTTGGCCTTGGCATAGGCCAGCAGCTCAAGCAGATGGGACTGAAGGACAGTCTCGTGATAGAAGACTTCGCTGCTTCAATAGCAGATGTGCTCAATGACAACGAGCTCAAGGTTTCGCACCAAGAAGGCCAGACTATCGTCAACACATTCTTCCAGGAGATGGAGGCCAAGCAGAAGGCGGCCATGGCCGAAGCTGGCAAAGCAGCCAAGAAGGAAGGCGAGGATTTCCTTGCTGAGAATGCCAAGAAGGACGGTGTGAAGGTAACCAAGAGCGGCCTGCAGTATGAGGTTCTCTCTGAGGGAACAGGCAAGAAGCCTAAGGCTTCCGACACTGTGCGCTGCCACTATGAGGGCCGCCTGCTCGACGGCACAGTGTTTGACAGCAGCTACAAGCGCAATGAGCCAGCTGACTTTGGCCTGCAACAGGTCATAGCAGGATGGACAGAGGGCGTGCAGCTGATGTCGGAAGGTGCTAAATACCGCTTCTACATACCATATATGCTGGCATACGGCGAGGGCGGAGCTGGTGCGATGATACCACCATTCTCAACTCTTGTCTTTGACGTAGAACTGGTGAAGGTTCTCTAAGCATAAAGATGAGTCAAGGGTTCTGGCAAGCTTATCCATAGGATTGCTATCTGCCAACCTATGAATCAGACAAGCTTATCCATAGGATTGCTATCTGCCAACCTATGAATCAGGCAAGCTTATTCATAGGATTGCTATCTGCCAACGCAGGAATAAAGAACCATAATCATAACAGTAAAGGGCATGGCTTAGTAGCCATGCCCTTTGCTGTTGCCGCTAAATCAGCCCATATGAGCCTGTTAGCTCTATGTGAAGCCATCTTGCTGTCACACCTTTCTTTTCTGCACTTCCTCCATCACTCTGAGGAAATTGCCTCCCCATATCATCTGTATCTGCTCCTCGCTGTATCGTTCCCGCAGCAAGTGTCGGGTGAAGTTTATCAGTTCGCTGGCAGAAGCACAGCCTCTTATGCCTCCATCGCCATCAAAGTCGGTGCCAATGCCCACATGTTCTATGCCCATGACATTGACCATATGATTGAGATGCTCTATGGCATCAAGCACAGTAGCCTCTTTCACCATGCCGCTGCTCGCTGTGGAGCCAGAGTGTTGCTCCGCAAAATTGCGAATGACATTATGCGGATTGTAGTCCACCGAGTCCTTGACTAAAAAGCCATGATAGAGCGTCACCTGAGCCACTCCGCCAGCCTTTGCCAAGGCTTTCATCTGCTCGTCCGTGAGGTTGCGAGGGTGGTCACAGAGGGCGCGCGATGATGAATGGCTGCACACGATGGGCATGGAACTGATGCTGAGCGCGTCATAGAAGCTCTCTTCGCTGGCATGACTGAGGTCCACCATCATGCCCAAGCGGTTCATCTCACGTATGACATCGACTCCGAAGTCGCTCACGCCATGATGCTCACGGTGGCCCCTCGCAGAATCACAGATGTCGTTGTCGCCATTATGGCAGAGCGTCATGTATACGACACCACGCCTGCGGAATGCTTCCACATTGCTCAGGTCGAGGCCAACGGCATAGCCATTCTCTATGCCCATCATGATGCTCTTCTTTCCTGCCGCCTTGTGTCGCGCGAGGTCGGCTGGAGTATAGGCTATATCTATCGCCGTGCAATTGGCGGCCGCCATCTCCTCTATCTTCGTGAGTATCTGGTTAGCCTTGGCTGTGGCGTTCTCAAGCGATGCCTCGTCACGCTCCTTCTGTTCGAGGTAAGCCACCATGATAGTCGCGTCGAGATGTCCCTCCGACATCTTATGCAGGTCGACAAGTATCTTTGGGTCGCGCGAGGCAAAGTTGATGCCTTGCGAGAAAAACATCGGTGTGTCGCAATGGCTGTCAAGGGTCAATATCTTGCTGTGCAGGCGCTTGGCCTTGCTGAACTCGCCACTTTCCCTTATCAGCCACTGGAAGATGGGCATCATGTCTGCGCACTGACGCAGCGTGTATGTCTCGGGATGCCATTGCACTCCAAGGATAGACTTGTATTCGCTGCTCTCTATGGCCTCAATGACTCCGTCAGGACTGGTGGCAGTCACCCACAGTCCTGGTGCCGCCTCCTTGCATGCCTGGTGATGGAAGGAATTGACAGCGATGGAGCTTCTGCCAAAGATGCGGTGCAGGATAGAGCCTGAAGCGATGTTGACACTATGCGATGGATAACGCCTGTCCTGGTCTTGGCTGTGCTTGATGCGTGTGCCCTCCATCTGTGAGTGTATGTCCTGGAAGACCGTGCCGCCCAATGCGAGATTGATGGTCTGTATGCCCTTGCAGATGCCAAGCATAGGTATCTGGCGGTCGTATGCCAGGCGCGCGACAAGCAGCTCCTGCATGTCGCGCTCAGGACAAATGCTGTGAAGCTGCATGACAGGCTCCTCGCCAAAGAGAAGCGGATTGATGTCACCGCCTCCGCTCAGTATGATGCCGTCCAGCGTGTCAAGCATCTGCCCCAGCCGGTCGGTCTCCTGGAACGGAGGTATGATGAACGGCACTCCGCCTGCCTTAAGCACAGACTGGTAGTAGCCCTCGGCGAGCGTGCATGTCTCGTCGCTGTAGTTTCCTGTAATGCCTATCACGGGGCGTGCCTCGCGTGTGGAGAACGTACTGTTTATGTCTTGGTACGCCTGTTGCCAATTAAGTGTATCCATCTTGTGTCACGTTTTTTCGGTTATGTATCATAAAAAGGTGCCCGATGAAATACATGGGCACCTTTTGAGCAGATGCCCGCAGTCATATATTGACTCTGAGCACCTGCTTGTCATTCGTCTTTACTATTTCTTCTTGCCTTTCTTGCTGAAGCCCTCGTAGAACGGCTGTGACTCAACCTGGCCCTCGAAGTACTTAGCCCATTCCGCAGCGCCTTTTGGAGTCTTAGGCTCTTTGTTCTCGCTGCGGCGTGCGCCCTTAGCGCCTCTGGCATCTTCTTTAGCTCTTCTGCCGCCTCTCTCGCTGCGGTCTGAACGGCTGCCGCGTGAGCCCCAGTCATCACGTCGGCCACGTCCGCGCTCATCACGTCCGCGCTCATCACGTCTGCCGCCGCGCCTGTCGCTTCCGCGCTGGCCGCCGTCAGTGTTCTCTGTCACCTCCACATTGACAGGGCGTCCGTCAAAGTCGGTGCCAGAGAGCACTCTGACAGCATCCTTGGCCTGACGCTCAGGAACCTCAAAGAATGAGAAGTTCTGGAGGAGGTCGATGCGTCCGAGATCAATCTTAGTGCCTTGCGCCACACGGTTGATGAATCCCATGAAAGACTTGGGAGTGATGCGGTCCTTCTTGCCAAGGTTAATGAAGAGGCGTGTGTAGCCTGGCTCAGCCTTGCGTGAGCGGCTGCCTCCGCGTTCGCCCTTGCGGTCCTTGTATCCTCTGCTTTCCCCGTCATTCCTCTTGCGGTCACCCTTGCGGTCGCCCTTCTCCGACGGCTGTATGATTTCGGGCGCATTCTTATAGTAATTGAGGAAAGTGTTGAATTCCATAGATACCATGCGCTTGATGAGGTCTTCCTTCTCCATCATGTCAAACTTGCGGTACACCTCCGGGAGGAATGGAGCTATCATATCCTCGTTCACCTCCACCTTCTCTATGTCGTCGATGACCTTGAGAAGCTGCTTGGCGCATATTTCCTGTCCTGTAGGCAGCACGCCTGGCACAAACTTCTTCTGAATCTGGTTCTCTATGGCACGCACCTTGCCCTTCTCCTTGACATGTATGATGGAGATTGACGTGCCCGAGCGTCCCGCACGTCCTGTACGTCCTGAACGGTGGGTATAGCTCTCAATGTCATCAGGAAGTCCGTAGTTGATCACATGGGTAAGCTCATCCACATCCAGTCCGCGCGCTGCCACGTCGGTAGCCACAAGAAGCTGCACGGTATGCTGGCGGAACTTCTGCATGGTGAGGTCGCGCTGCGCCTGTGAGAGTTCGCCGTGGAGCGGCTCCGCGTTGTAGCCGTCCTTGATGAGCTTGTCCGCTATCTCCTGTGTCTCCATGCGTGTGCGGCAGAAGATGATCGCATATATCTCAGGGTAATAATCGGCTATTCTCTTGAGCGCATTGTACTTGTCACGCGCCGAGACCATGTAGTAGATATGGTTGACATGCTCCGCTCCCTCATTGCGGCTGCCCACCACAATCTCCTTGGCGTCGTGGAGATACTTCTTAGCTATACGCTCTATCTCCTTGCTCATAGTAGCTGAGAAGAGAAGGGTATTGCGGTCGGCTGGCACGCCGGCAAGGATGGTGTCGATGCTTTCAGAGAATCCCATGTTAAGCATCTCGTCAGCCTCGTCAAGCACCACGTTCTGCACGCTGCCGAGCTTGGCTACCTTGCGCTCCATGAGGTCGACAAGTCGTCCTGGAGTAGCCACTATGACCTGCACGCCTTTCTTCAGCGCGCGTATCTGTGTCTCAATGCTTGCGCCTCCATAGACTGCAAGCACATGAAGTCCGTCTATATATTTAGAATAGTCCTTGAGGTCGTCTGTGATCTGAAGGCACAGCTCTCGTGTTGGAGCCATGATGATGGCCTGGGTCTCCAAGCTGCCAGTATCTATCTTCTGAAGCACAGGCAGTCCGTATGCCGCAGTCTTTCCCGTGCCTGTCTGGGCGAGGGCGACCACGTCGTTGTTGTTGCCAAGAAGATATGGGATGACTTTCTCCTGCACCGGCATAGGGTTTTCATATCCCATCTCCTTGATAGCCTTGAGTATCGGGCCTGCCACTCCAAGGTCCTCAAAGGTGGCCTCTACCTTTGGCAAGCCGTTGTATAGCTCTACCTGCTCCTCTGCTGGCTGGTCTCCCTCATTGCCAGCCGGGCTCTCAGGCTCAGTAATGTTGTCTGCGGCAGCATCATCTGCTGGCGCTTCCTTTGTGTCTGCAGCTGTCACTTCCGCTGCATCGTCAGTATCTGCAGCCACGCTGCTGGCTGCTGTCTCATTGTTGTCTACTACCGGCTGCTCTGCATTGGCAGCTGTCTCATTGATGTTCTCTGTTGCCATCGGGCTGTTGTCAGCCACTGGCGTGTTGTTATTGTTGTTTTCCATAATTGTTTGCAAAATCTTTACTTATCGAGTTGCTGAGGCTTTGGCATACTTCGGCGGCGAAGTTCTGTCCGTGTGAGATGATGCGGTTCCACTGCTCCGGGCTGACCTCTGCCAGGCCTCCGACGTTGACAGACTCCTTCATGAGACCGTAGATGATGCCCGCATTGAAGTTGTCGCCAGCGCCTATAGTGGACACGGTGTCAATCTTTTTCACAGGGAAGAGCTGCGTGTACTGTGGTGTGAAGAGCCTGATGTCGCCGTCGGCATCAGTACACATCATGTACTTGCAGTAGAATGACACTTCTCGCTTGTAGGCTACTTCGGGATCTTTGATTCCGAACATGTTGTTGAAGTCTTCTGTAGAGCCTCTCACTATGCTGGCATACTCAAAGTTTTCGAGTATGGTGCCATAGAGCTTTATCGCCTCAGAGCAGTGAGAAGAGCGGAAATTGATGTCGTAGTATATCAATGCTCCGCGGCTGCTGGCATAGTCAAGAAACTCTTTTACCTTAGGACGCAGCACGGGATTAAGGACGAAATACGAGCCCATCATGATGATATCGTTTTCGTTCACCTCTGGCCATTCCACGTCGAGTCGCGCGTTGGGATAATCTTTATAGAAGAGATATTCCGCGTCATTGCGTTCGTTGAGATAAGCGAGTGAGACTGCGGTGCGTCCATCATCATACACGCACACATGGCTGTTGTCCACTCCATTGTCTGCCATAAAGTTCTTTATGATACGTCCTATCCTGTCGTTGCCAGTCTCCGTGACCATGGTGACAGGCAGCCCTAAACGTCCAAGGGATATGATTCCGTTGAATGTGGAGCCTCCTGGCACAGCCGCTGTCGGCTGCTCATTCTTGAATATGATGTCGAGGATGGTTTCCCCTATTCCGATTATCTTTCGCATCTTCAGATTGAATTTGTTTATTTGAATATGAGGGTGGTAAGCCCTTGGGGGCTGAACATTTCCCGCGCCACGTCTTGAAGGATAGCAGGAGTGATCTTCTCAAGATGGGCGAAGGTGTCTTCCATTCCCTCAAACCTGTTGTAGTGGAGAAAGGCTTTGGCCGTGTCGAGCGTATAGTTCTCGAAGTTGTCACATGCCACGCCTATCTGTCCCTTTATCTGTTTGATGGCGGCTCTGAGTTCCTTCTCGCTGAGAGGCTTGTCGATGAGCCTGTCCAGTTCCTTGCGCACCAGCCGCAGACAGCGGCTGATGTCTTTCGTGTCACAACCGAAGTATATCCCCCAAGTTGAGGTGTCGGTGTAGTTGGTGAGTATGCTCTCCACTGTATAGACCAAGCCTGTGTGCTCTCTAAGGGCTATGTTGAGGCGCGAGTTCATGCCTGGTCCGCCCAGCAGGTTGTTGAGCAGGTAGAGGGCTATGCGCTTGTTGTCACTGGAGCCATAACCGGCTCTGCCTATCATGACATGGGCCTGGTGCGTGCCGCGTTCCTCTATGTGAACATCAGGAGCATTCGACTGGTCTGGCAAAGCCTTGGCTGCGCTTTCTTGCCTTGTGCTTTGCAGCGCGCCAGCACTCGCCTGTCTTTTTTCGGCCATGCCCTCGGCTGCTTCTTTGCCCTCGGCAGCTGCTTCCTTGCCCGAAGCAGCCGGGCGCTCCTCCTTTATGGGGTTCGAGCCCGACAGCTTGGCTATTGTCTTCCGCGCCTGCTTGAAGTCGATGTTGCCAAAGATGAAGAAAATCATCTTGTCAGCGCGGTACAGACGATTGCGGAATCGCAGAGCATCATCTGTGCTGAAGCGCCGCACATTGTCGGCTGTGCCCAGTATGTCGTGTCCGAGGCTGCTGCCCGCAAAGATGAGATTCTCAAAATGGTCATAGATAAGCTCTGAAGGACTGTCATTGTAACTTTCTATCTCGTCTATGATCACTTCGCACTCTTTGTCTATCTCATGCTGGGGATAGGTGCTGTGGAACACTATGTCGAATATCAGCTCCGCCGCCCTGCTGAAATGTTCCTTCATGAAAGCAGAGTAAACGACCGTCTCTTCCTTATTGGTGTAGGCATTGAGGTCGCCGCCCACAGCTTCCATACGGTTGATGATGTGCCATGCCTTGCGGTGCTCTGTGCCTTTGAACATCATGTGTTCACAGAAGTGAGCCATGCCCTCTTCTCCAAGCTCCTCATCTCGTGTGCCAGCGTCAATGCTTATGCCACAATAGGCAACGTCTGTGGGCGATGGGATGTGTATGAGCCGCAGTCCGTTCTCATACCGGCATGTACTTGCTTTTTCTTTCATGAATATGGTCGTGTCACTCTCTGCGAGATGACTTTTTTGCTTTCTGTTGCTCTGTGTCAGGGCTGTCCACAGCCCTGGCGCATGTTGTGTGTCTATATAGATGTATGAGTTTAATATATGAGCAGTCCCGCTATACCGCACAGTACAATGATGAGTATCGGACTGAGCTTATAGAGCCTCACTCCCACGAATGAGAGCAGGAAGATGATTATGCTCACAACAAAAGTGAACGGTGATTCCGAGGGGTCACCGAAATTCTCTTTCGACATGAGCATCAGGGCTGCAGAGCCTATGAGTCCAACAATGATGGGACGCAATGTGCCGAAGATATGGTTTATGTCTGGCGACTTGCTGTGCTTGAGCAGGAACTTGCTTATGCTGACCATCAGGATGAATGGCAGCCATATGATGCTCAATGAAGCAAGGATAGCTCCAAGGACAGCGGCCCATGTAGGGTAGCCGGCATGCAGCACAGAAGTGTAGCCGGCATATGTGGCGCAGTTGATGCCGATAGGTCCAGGAGTGGATTGGCTCACAGCCACTATGTCCGTAAACTCATTGACAGTCAGCCAGTGATGCTTATTGACCAGCTCGTCTTGTATGAGCGAGAGCATGGCATAGCCGCCTCCGAAATTGAAGATGCCTATCTTTGAGAAAACATAGAAAAGTTGCAGAAATATCATTTTATTCTCTTATCATTATTCTTGTCAGTCGAGGAACTTGCTTCTTTGCTCATCCTTCCCCAAATGAAGCCTCCTATGCCGCCGCAGAGGATACACAACACCGGAGATACATCACAATATGTTATCAGCAGCAGGCTCAAAATAGGCAACCAGCAGTTGCGCTTGTTGAGCTGGGCTTTCTTCGCCATGCTGAAACATGGCGCAAGTATCAGCGCCACCACACAAGGACGTATGCCCATGAAGAACTTCTCCACGTAGATATTGTCCTTGAAGGTCTGGAAAAACATGGCTATCAGCAGTATGGCCACAATGGAAGGCAGGGCTGTGGCAAGTGCTCCCACTATGCCTCCCTTCACGCCTCTGAGCTTGAGTCCTATGTGCGAGGCCATGTCGATGGCAAAGAGTCCTGGCGTGCTTTGAGCCACCACCATCGTGTCGACAAATTCCTCATGGCTAAGCCATTGCTTTTTTTCAACCACTTCTTTCTCCATCATCTGTATCATGGCGTATCCGCCTCCAATAGTGAAAGTGCCGATTTTTGCGAACGTGAGGAAGATGTCTGTGTAAATGTTCATATATTATATATAATGTGTATATGGCAAGTTCTGGCAAGTGGCTGCTGGCGCCGCATGCTCCCTTTGCAATGAAAGAGACCACGCGATGTCGCCGCGGCTTGCCAGAACATGCGTTATGTATAGGGCAGAATGTGGGGCCGGCCTTACTTGACCTTCTCCTCAATCCACTTTCTTGCGTTGACAAATGCCTCTATCCATGGAGTGACATCATCCTTCAGGCGGTCTGCTGGATAATTAGCCTGCTGCCAAGGGAAGATAGCGCGCTCAAGATGTGGCATCATTGCGAGATGGCGTCCATCGTTAGAAGCGATGCCAGCCACATCATATGTAGAGCCGTTAGGATTGGCTGGATAGCCAGAGTAGTTGTACTTGGCCACAATATTGTACTCGCTCTCAGCCTTAGGCAAGTGGAAGTTGCCTTCTCCGTGAGCCACCCAGATGCCGAGTTTGCTGCCTCCAAGAGTGTGGAACATGACAGACTTGTTCTCCGGTATAGCAAGAGTGACAAATCCGCTCTCAAACTTGTGGCTCACATTGTGAAGCATCTGCGCATAGTCCTTAGCGTTGGTCACGGCATGGTTGTTGTTGATGAGTCCAAGCTCTATCATGAGCTGGCAACCGTTGCATATGCCAAGCGAGAGTGTGTCCTCACGCGCATAGAACGCATCAAGCGCAGCCTTTGCCTTAGGGTTGAAGAGGAAGGCTCCAGCCCATCCCTTGGCGCTGCCAAGCACATCCGAGTTGGAGAATCCGCCACAGAAGACAATCATATTGATGTCCTCAAGTGTCTCGCGGCCGCTCACAAGGTCGGTCATCATCACGTCCTTGACATCGAAGCCTGCAAGATAGAGCGAGTAGGCCATCTCACGCTCGCCGTTAGTACCCTTCTCACGAATGATGGCGGCCTTGATTCCCGTACGTTCACGGCGGTCAGGAGTGATGCCATACTGCTCGAACTTGCCTGTGAAACTCTTTGGGAACACATGCTCAAGTGGCTGGTTCTTGTAATTATTGTAGCGTTCCTTAGCCATGCCGTTGAAAGACTGCTTGGTGTCGAGACGGTAAGAAGCGTCAAACCAAATGTCACGGAGCTTGTCGATGTCAAATCGACGTGTGCGTCCGTCCTTCTTCACCACCACCTCACGCTCGCTGATAGGGTGGCCTATCTCAATGAAGCCTACACCTGCGTTGTCAAGCATCTTCTCGATATTGTTCTTGTCAGCGTTCTTCACCTGGATGACCACACCCGGGTTTTCCGCGAAGAGGACCTTGACAGGATCCTTCTCGTTGATTTTATTAAGATTGGCCTCGATACCTCCTTCTGTGTTGGCAAATGTCATCTCAAGCAGAGTAGTGATAAGACCACCAGCGCTGATGTCGTGTCCTGCAAGGATGAGCTCTTCGTTGACGAGGTCCTGAACAGCGAGGAAGGCATCACGGAAATATTCCGGATTCTGCACCGTAGGCACATCGCTGCCCACCTTTCCCAGTGTCTGGGCAAAGGCCGAGCCGCCAAGCTTCAGTGTGTCGAAAGAGAAGTCGATGTGGAGAAGGGTAGTGTCATTGTCATTAACAAGCACTGGGCTGACAACCTTTCTAACATCTGAGACCTCACCGCCAGAGGAGACGATGACGGTGCCCGGAGACACAATCTTGCTTCCGTCTGGATATTTCTGGGTCATAGAGAGAGAGTCCTTGCCTGTAGGCACATTGACCTGAAGAGCGCAGCAGAAGTCGCTGAGAGCCTGCACACCCTTATACAGACGCGCATCCTCACCCTTCTGTGAGCGGCATGGCCACATCCAGTTGGCCGACAGGCTGACTGAATCAAGACCGTCAGCAAGAGGAGCCCACACGAGGTTGGTGAGCGACTCTGCCACTGAAAGCACTGAGCCAGCCGCTGGGTCGGCCAGCCCTGCCTGTGGAGCATGTCCTATGGCAGTGGCGATGCCCTTCTTGCCTCTGTAGTCAAGGGCAACGACACCACAGTCGCTCAGCGGAAGCTGTATCTTGCCCTGGCACTGCTGGCGTGCCACCTTGCCTGTGACAGAGCGGTCCACCTTGTTTGTAAGCCAGTCCTTGCATGCCACAGCCTCAAGGCGAAGCACATTCTCAAGGTAACTTGCTATTTCGTTATATGAATATGACGCATCCTCATACTTGCGCTCCACCGTTTCGTCGCGCATATAAGTCTTAGGAGAGTGTCCGAACATCTGTGCCACATCAAGGTCGAACGGACGCACGCCGTCGCCCTGCTGGAAGGCAAAGTGGGCGTCGCCTGTGCACTCGCCAACAACATACATCGGAGCGCGCTCGCGCTCTGCTATCTGGCGCACATGCTCTATATGCTTCTCGTCAATAAGCAGACCCATGCGCTCCTGGCTCTCATTTGCAATGATTTCCTTGCTCGACAGAGTCTTGTCACCAATAGGAAGCTTCGTCATGTCAATGAGGCCGCCACAGTCTTCCACCAACTCTGAGAGACAGTTGACATGGCCTGCCGAACCATGGTCATGGATGCTGACAACAGGATTGACATCCTCCTCGCAGAGAGCACGCACAAGGTTGTTGGCACGCTTCTGCATCTCTGGATTGGCACGCTGCACAGCGTTCAGCTCAATGCCGGACGAGTAACGTCCGGTATCCACAGAAGACACCGAACCGCCGCCGAGGCCGATGCGGTAATTGTCTCCGCCTACTACCACAACCTTATTGCCCTTCTCAGGAGTGCCCTTGAGACAGTCGCGCTTAGTGCCGTAGCCCACGCCGCCAGCAAGCATGATGACCTTGTCGTAGCCATACTGTTCAGTCACCTTCTCGTTGCCGATAGTCTGAGTCTCCTCATGCTCGAATGTGAGCACAGAGCCACAGATGAGCGGCTGGCCAAACTTATTTCCGAAATCGCTCGCTCCGTTGGATGCCTTGATGAGGATCTGCTCTGGAGTCTGGTATAGCCATTTGCGGATAGGGAGCACCTCTTCCCAAGGACGGATGTCACCCTCCTTGTCTGAAGCTGTCCATTTAGGATAGCTATGCGGCTGGCTTGGAGCCACGCCGTTGCGCGGATAGCTTGTCATGTAGACTGCTGTGCCTGCTATAGGCCAGCTGCCCACGCCGCCGCCCATGCGGTCACGTATCTCACCGCCTGTGCCTGTAGAAGCGCCGTTGAAAGGCTCCACTGTAGTAGGGAAGTTGTGAGTCTCTGCCTTCAGGGAGATGACCGACTCGATGTCCTTTATCTGGAAATAGTCACTTGTGGAGTGGTCGGCAGGCGCAAACTGCTCCACAACAGGACCCTGGCTGAACGCCACATTGTCCTTGTATGCTGAGAGAATCTTGTTAGGATTCTCCTGGGTTGTCTTTTTTATCATCTGGAAGAGGGAGCTTTCTCTCTCTTCTCCATCTATGATGAATGTGCCGCCGAATATCTTGTGACGGCAGTGCTCAGAGTTAATCTGCGCAAATCCGAACACCTCAGAGTCTGTGAGTTTTCTGCCGAGCTGGCCCTCCACCTTGTGCAGGTACTCTATCTCTTCTGGAGAGAGAGCCAGGCCTTCCTTCTCGTTATACTCCTCCAGGTTCTCTATATGAACGATTGGAGCAGGCTCAATGTTGACGGTGAAGATGTCCTGGTCAAGGCCTTTGTACATGCGCTGGAGCATAGGATCATGCTCTGCGTCCTCGCTGTCCACTGGGAAATACTCCTCTATACGCTGTATGCCCTTGATAGCCATGTTCTGTGTTATCTCCACAGCGTTTGTACTCCAAGGAGTGATCATCTCGCGGCGTGGGCCTACAAAGTATCCCTTCAGGCTTGCCTCATTCTCTGGCTTTGCCTCTCCATAGAGCCAGCAAAGCTCGTTTGTCTCGTCAGATGTGAGAGCGTGGTCAGCTTGTGTAGCAATCACGCTTTGTGCAGGTGTTCTAAAAAAATAAATCATAACTTTTTATGGTAGAATTATGATGCAAAGATAATGATTTTTATCCTAATAAATGGAACAATCGCCCTGCAACTTGTATTTTCTCATATAAATTCACTAACTTTGCATCGAAAAACATTATCTAAACGAACAGTTTCGCCTTTTCCCTCAAAGAGGGAAGATGACGGACTATAAATACAAAAACAGAAAAAATGGCATTAAAAGCTGGTATAGTTGGACTGCCAAATGTAGGCAAATCAACTCTTTTCAATTGTTTGTCAAGCGCAAAGGCGCAGGCAGCTAATTTCCCTTTCTGCACTATCGACGCACAGCTTGGACAGGTGAGCGTGCCAGACGAGAGGCTCACCAAACTGGCTGAGCTTGTTCATCCTGGACGCATTGTTCCCGCCGTATGCGACATTGTCGACATAGCAGGATTGGTGAAGGGCGCAAGCAAAGGCGAGGGTCTTGGCAACCAGTTCCTTGGCAACATACGCGAGTGTGACGCTATCATTCATGTGCTGAGATGTTTCGACAACGGCAACATCGTGCACGTGGACGGTTCTGTAGACCCTGTCCGCGACAAGGAGATCATCGACACAGAACTTCAGCTCAAGGACCTTGAGACTGTAGAGGCACGTATCAAAAAGACAGAGAAACTTGCCAACGTGGGGCATGACAAGGCTGCAAAGGTAGAGTACGGACTTCTCCTCCGCTACAAGGAAGCTCTTGAGAAGGGCCTCTCTGCCCGTGTGGTAGAGCCAGAGAACGACGAGGAGGCTGCCGCAGCCAAGAACATGTTCCTCCTCACTACCAAGCCTGTGCTTTACGTCTGCAACGTGGACGACGCAAGCGCCAAAGAGGGTAACGCATATGTGGAGCAGGTGAGGGAGGCCATCAAGGGAGAGGATGCCGAGCTCATCGTCATCAGCGCCCAGACCGAATCTGACATCGCAGAGCTGGAAAGCTACGAGGAGAAGCAGATGTTCCTTGAGGACATGGGACTGGAGGAGAGCGGATGCAACCGCCTCATCAAGGCTATCTATGCGCTTCTCAACCTACAGACATTCATCACAGCAGGAGAGATGGAGGTGAAGGCATGGACATTCCGCAAGGGATGGAAGGCTCCGCAGTGCGCTGGTGTCATCCACACCGACTTCGAGAAAGGCTTCATACGCGCAGAGGTCATCAAGTACGATGACTATATCAAGTATGGCAGCGAGGCCGCTGTGCGCGAGGCTGGCAAACTTGGTGTCGAGGGCAAGGACTACGTGGTGCAGGACGGCGACATCATGCACTTCCGCTTCAACGTGTAACACGTGCTGCAATATCAACGAGGCTGCCAAACAATGCGGACACTGTTCTTTCTGCGTCACAAATTGCGAGTCGGCTACCCAGACCAACAAAGTAGCGTAACAATAATCCAAGTAGCGTAACAATAATCCAACGAGAAGATGTTTAACATGTGCACATTATACATCGACTGGATGCCAGACTTAGAGATGTTCTCCTTAGGAGCGTTTAGCGTCAGATGGTATTCCTTTCTGTGGTGCGTGGGGCTGTTGCTGGCCTACCTCATAGTGCAGCGCCTGTACAAGCAGCAGAGCATAGAGGCTGAGAAGTTTGAGCCGTTATTCTTTTACTGCTTTGTGGGAGTGCTTGTTGGTGCCCGTCTCGGGCACTGCCTCTTCTATCAGCCAGAGGACTATCTCACAAGCATGAATGGCTTCATAGAGATGCTTGTGCCATTCCGCCTGATGCCTGACGGCGAATGGAAATTCACCGGATACGAGGGATTGGCAAGCCATGGAGGCACCATTGGGCTATTTGTCGCCCTTATGCTCTATTGCCGCAAGACCAAGCTCTCGCTATGGCGCGTGCTGGACAATATCGCCATTGCTGTGCCTGTCACATCAGCATGCATACGTCTTGGCAATCTAATGAACTCAGAGATTATAGGCAATGAGACAGACGTTCCATGGGCCTTCATCTTCCACAGCAGGGAAGCGTTGGTCAACGGAATGGCCGTGCCCCGCCATCCGGCCCAGCTCTATGAGGCCATAGCCTACATCGTCATCTTTTTCATTGGCTTGGCCATCTATCTGAAATGGAGAAAGGGCATGAGTTCCCTTCCCGCTGCAGAAGAGCACACCTCTCCCACAGCTGTTGGCAGCGGATTCTATTTTGGTTTCTGTCTCGCTTCCATCTTCACATTCCGCTTTTTTGTGGAGTTCCTAAAGAAAGAGCAGGTGGATTTTGAGCAAGGCATGCTTCTCGACATGGGACAGATTCTTAGCGTCCCGTTTGTCATAATAGGAATCGCCTGCATGGTTTTGGCCTGGAAGAAGTCAAGAAAAGCCTGCAACTAAGGATTGATTTCCAAGCGCAATCGAGACAATCGTACAATCGAGACATATCGTACAAGAAAGAGAGTCATGCATTTGTCTGCATGACTCTCTCTTTGTCTTAGGACCATATGTCATTGCCGCCATAAAGCGTACTACGAATACCTGCGAGGCAAACGGAACACTATGCACAGCAGCGCAAAAAGTCCCATTGTCATAGGATAATAGAGATAGGGGATGATGCTGGCAGGGGATATGCTGGCCAGGCCTGCAGCCATGAGCATCTGTGCCCCATAAGGAATAATGCCCTGCACAAGGCATGAGAAAGTGTCAAGTATGCAGGCGCACTTGCGCTTGTCCAGCCGGTAGCGCTGCGCTATGTCATTGGCTATGGAGCCTGTTGTGATGATGGCAATGGTATTGTTGGCCGTGCACACATTAGCGAGACTCACCAGAGCCGCTATGGCGAGTTCGGCGCCACGCCTGCCCTTTACATGGCGTGTGAGACGCTCTATGAGAAAAGCTATGCCGCCATTGGCGCGTATCAGTTCAAGCATGCCGCCTGC
This sequence comes from uncultured Bacteroidaceae bacterium, assembly GCA_934271655.1. Lineage (GTDB taxonomy): Bacteria > Bacteroidota > Bacteroidia > Bacteroidales > Bacteroidaceae > Minthosoma. Next base: position 22,670 of record CAKQRW010000015.1, read on the forward strand.
CATCATGGTTATGATGATAAGCTCTCCCATGCCCACAATGCCGCTGCCAGCTGAAGCAAACCACCCCCATATGTCGAGGCTGCCTGTGAGCAAGCCTATGGCAAGCACAGCCACAATGCCTATCACTAGAACAAGCATCACATTCATGCCCATAGAAGCCAGGACCAGCACAATGAAGTAGGGCAGGGCCTTTACCCATTCCACCTCACCTATCTCCGCTGGTGCCTGCACTTCATGTCCTTTATACACATACCACAGCAACACCAGCACCGCCGCAGGAGTGACTATACGGCTGTTGACGCGAAACTTGTCTCTCATCTCACAGCCCATGGACTTGGTGGCTGCTATAGTGGTGTCTGATATGAACGACAGGTTGTCGCCAAAGAATGCTCCACCTACCACAACTCCCACCATGAATGGCAACGACACCTCTGTCTTCTCGGCTATCCCCACAGCCACAGGCGTGAGCGCCACTATTGTCCCGACGGAGGTGCCAATAGACAGGGATATGAAACATGCCGCCACAAAGATTCCCGCAAGCAGCAGGTTGTCTGGCAGGACACAGAGCGTCATGTTCACAGCTGCGTCAATGGCGCCCATGGCCTTTGCCGACTGCGCGAACATACCAGCCAAGACGAATATCCATATCATCAGCATGACATTCTTGTGGGCCGCTCCAGCAGAGTAGAGGGCTATCCTCTCTTCCATGCTCCTGCCCTTGGATATGAGCACGGCATAAATGGACGATATGGTGAAAGCCACAGTGATTGGGACCTTGTAGAAGTCACCCACAATGACAGACACCATGAGATAGAGAGTCAGAAACACCAGCAGGGGTGTTAGAGCCCATCCGTTGGCCTTTACAGCCGAGGGGACCGCATTGCTATTTCCCATTACATGATTGCTATTTTCCATTATATATATATGTTTATGTTGTATATGTTTGTATGTTTATGTTGCTGACCGTGAGTTTTATACTAACACAGTGCAAAATTAGTATATATATTCTGACATACCAAGCATTTTCTCCACAAAGGCGAAAACATGTTCGCCAGAGGGAGCAATCTGTGGTGATATTTTCCTAATTAGCAAAATTGTTTGGGCAATTCAACCATAAGCAGTAACTTTGCACCGAGATTAAGAAATGAGATGTCACTGGGTCAAAAAGACAATGACATTTATAAAATAACAACATAACACTACACGACAATGGAAATCGCTAAAACACTTACGGAGCTTGTGGGCAACACCCCACTGCTTGAACTCAACAAGTTTTCTGCCTCAAAGCAGATTGAGACTCCTATCATCGCAAAGGTAGAATTTTTCAACCCTGGCGGCAGCGTGAAAGACCGCATAGCGCTTGCCATGGTGGAGGACGCAGAAGCCAAAGGGCTGCTCAAGCCAGGATCCACTATCATTGAGCCTACATCGGGCAACACAGGTGTAGGCCTTGCTCTTGTCAGCGCTGTGAAAGGCTATCACCTCATCCTCACTATGCCTGAGACCATGTCTGTAGAACGCCGCAACCTTGTGAAGGCTTATGGTGCGGAAGTGCGCCTCACCAGCGGCAAGGACGGCATGGCAGGAGCCATCAAGGCTGCAGAAGAACTGCGCGACTCTATTCCAGGAGCCATCATCCTGCAGCAGTTTGAGAACCCTGCCAATCCTGCAAAGCACTACGCTACCACAGGTCCTGAGATATGGAGGCAGACCGATGGCCAGGTAGACATCTTTGTCGCAGGCGTAGGCACTGGCGGCACTGTAAGCGGCATCGGCAAGTACCTCAAGGAGCAGAACCCAAATGTGAAGGTATACGCAGTGGAGCCAGCGACATCAGCTGTGCTGAACGGCAAGCCAAGCGGCCCACATAAGATTCAGGGCATCGGCGCAGGCTTTGTGCCAAAGACTTTCGACAGAACATACATCGACGAGGTGCTCGACATAGAGAATGACGACGCTATCCGCACAGGACGCGAGCTGGCCCAGTCTGAGGGCCTGCTGGTAGGCATCTCATCTGGTGCAGCTGCATATGCAGCCACTCTCTTGGCCAAGCGTCCAGAGAACAAGGGAAAGAAGATCGTAGCCCTGCTGCCAGACACTGGCGAGCGCTATCTCTCCACAGTGCTCTATGCCTTTGAGGAATATCCTTTGTAATAAGAGAGAGAATAAAACCCATCACTCACATAAAAGAGGATGTGCTTGTTTCAATGGCACATCCTCTTTTTCTTTTGCCGCTTGCACCAATCACAACACAAGCCATATCCCAATGTCAACCTTATTTAATGCGAGCATAGTGACTGATAAACAGAAGGAAAAGATGACATGGAGAGAGTGTGGCAAATATTGGAGCGGCTTACTTTGATACTATAAAATAATTTTGAGCACCTACTTAGCATTGCATACCAGCCAGAACATAATAAGCGTCAAAGTCAACAGAATATATTAGAAAAAGCATTTTTACCCACGCTTCATTTCTTTGGTATCAGTATTTTCTTTACCTTTGTGGGTAAATTGCATAAGATGACACGTAATGACTTTGAAATAATGGCACCCGTGGGGTGTCGGGAAAGCCTGGCCGCCGCCATAAAGGCAGGGGCCAACTCAATATATTTCGGTATAGGAAAGCTGAACATGCGCAGCCATAGCGCCAACGCCTTTACCATCGATGACCTGAAGGAGATTGCAGCCATATGCCACGAGCACGGGGTGAAATCGTACCTCACAGTCAACACCATCATCTATGGCGAGGATTTGCCAGCCATGAGAGAGATTGTAGACGCGGCCAAGGAAGCGCAGATATCAGCAGTGATAGCCAGCGACGTGGCTGTGATGTCCTACTGCCGCCAAGTGGGGCAAGAGGTGCATCTGAGCACACAGCTTAACATCTCCAACATTGAGGCCTTGAAGTTCTATGCCCAGTTTGCCGATGTGGTTGTCCTGGCGCGAGAGCTCAACATGTGGCAGGTACGCGACATATACCAGCAGATAGTGGAGCAGGGCATCAGAGGGCCCAAAGGCGACCTCATCCGCATAGAGATGTTCTGCCACGGCGCTCTCTGCATGGCCATCAGCGGCAAGTGTTATCTTTCCCTGCAGAACGCGGGACGCAGCGCCAACCGCGGCGAGTGCGTGCAGATATGCCGCAGAGGATATGAGGTGACAGACCTGGAGACTGGCACCAAACTGGATATTGACAACAAATACATCATGTCGCCACGCGACCTGAAGACCATACGCTTTGTCGACGTGATGATGAATGCAGGCGTGAGAGTGTTCAAGATAGAGGGACGCGCCCGAGGACCTGAATATGTCCATACAGTGGTGAAGGCATATGACGAAGCTATCAACGCTGTGATAGACGGCACATTTGCCGACGACGAAGCACGCAAGGACGAGTGGGACAGACAGCTTGCCACAGTCTTTAACCGCGGCTTCTGGGACGGATACTACCAGGGACAGAGACTGGGCGAGTGGTGCGAGGTGTATGGCAGCAAGGCCACAGAGAAGAAGGTCTACGTGGGCAAGTGCATGAAATACTTCTCAAAGATCGGCGTGGCAGAATTCATCATAGAGAACGTGGACCTGCACAAGGGGGACAAGATTCTCGTGACAGGCACGACAACGGGAGCACTCATCCAGCAATGTGAGGAAATCCGCTTCGACCTCAATCCTGTAGACGTGGCCACAAAGGGACAGCACATCAGCATCAAGGTGAACGACCGCGTGAGGCCCAACGACCGCCTTTACGTGCTGCAGCCAGCCGACAGGCTCACACAGACAAGTTACCAACCTGCACAAGGATAATGCTGACCACCAAGGCTACAGCATGCATGGAAAGCATATCCCAAGACAAGAACACACATAAAGATTTGCGATGGATGAAAATTTTGACATAAGAGAACAGCGCGCCCAAAAGGACAAGGACTTTGAGAATGCGCTCCGCCCACTGAAGTTTGAAGACTTCAGCGGACAGAGCAAGGTAGTGGAGAACCTGTCCGTGTTTGTTGAGGCTGCGCGTTTCAGAGGCGAGCCTCTGGACCACACTCTCCTTCATGGGCCTCCAGGACTTGGCAAGACCACACTCTCCAACATCATAGCCAACGAACTTGGTGTCGGTTTCAAGATCACGTCAGGCCCTGTGCTGGACAAGCCAGGCGACCTGGCCGGCATACTCACATCCCTTGAGCCCAACGACGTGCTCTTTATTGATGAGATACACCGTCTCTCACCCGTTGTGGAGGAATACCTCTACTCTGCCATGGAAGACTACCGCATCGACATCATGATAGACAAGGGACCGTCTGCACGTTCCATACAGATTGACCTCAACCCATTCACACTGGTAGGAGCCACCACACGCAGCGGACTGCTCACAGCCCCGCTCCGAGCTCGCTTCGGCATCAATCTTCATCTGGAATATTATGACAACGATGTCCTCTCGCGCATCATACTGCGCTCTGCCCATCTGCTGGGAGTGCCGTGCGAGTTTGACGCGGCAGGCGAGATAGCCAGCCGGTCGCGAGGCACACCACGTATAGCCAACGCATTGTTGCGCCGCGTGAGGGACTTCGCCCAGGTGAAAGGCAACGGCACCATCAATCTGGCCATAGCCCACATGGCTCTCGAAGCTCTCAACATTGACAGATTCGGACTGGACGAGATTGACAACAAGATTCTCACCACCATCATTGACAAGTTCAAGGGCGGACCAGTGGGAGTCGGCACCATAGCCACCGCCATAGGAGAGGACTCAGGCACAGTGGAGGAGGTCTACGAACCTTTCCTCATCAAGGAGGGCTTCATCAAACGCACTCCACGCGGACGCGAAGTGACCGACCTGGCATACAAGCATCTGGGACGCTCACGCTTCATGAGCAATGACAGCAAAAGCGGAATGAGAGACCTCTTTGAGGGCATGTGACACTTCTGGGAGGGGCGTCATGATCCAATGCGCCACACTTCCATCTAAGGTATCACAGCCAGTCACAGCATTTCCCTTATAGTTTACCGTATTGCCACTGGCTATATCCAGTCCGCCCGGGATCGTTTTTTAATTATCAAAAAAAGATATTGCAATGAAAAAGCATTTTGTTATGGCAATGATGATGCTGTTGACAGCAGTGTCGTCAGCATGGGCACAACAAGCCAAGTATGTATTTTATTTCATAGGTGACGGCATGGGAGTGAACCAGGTCAACGGCACCGAGGCCTACAGAGCAGAACTGGAAGGACGCATAGGCACTGTGCCTCTTCTCTTCGCCAGTTTTCCTTATGGCGCCATGGTGACCACCTACTCAGGCACCAACGGAGTGACTGACTCGGCAGCATCTGGCACAGCCCTTTCCACAGGCAACAAGACAAAGAACGGCACACTGGGACTCCTGGCCGACCTCCAGACCCCTGTGTACAGCGTGGCATCCAAGGCCAAGGACAACGGGCTGAGGGTAGGAGTGGCCACAAGCGTGAGCATCGACCATGCCACACCTGCCGCTTTTTATGCTCATGTGCCTGAGCGCGGCATGTATTACGAGATAGGCAAAGACCTCATCAAGGCCAACTTCGATTTCTACGCAGGATCCGATTTCCTCAAGCCCACCAGCAGCAAGGCTCAGGGCGAAGGCTCGCTCTATGAGCAATGCCAGAAAGCCGGATTCACCATTGCGCGCGGCTATAAGGACTACCGCAAGAAGAGCGGCAAGGCCGACAAGATGATTCTCTTCCAGACAGAAGAGGCCAGCAAGCGTGACCGTAGCTGCATCCCTTACGCCATTGACCGCAAGAAAGGCGACATGAGCCTGACTGAAATCACTCGCGCTGGCATCAATTTCCTCTCAAAGGGTGAAGACAAGGGCTTCTTCCTCATGGTTGAAGGAGGCAAAATAGACTGGGCATGCCACGCCAACGACGCAGCTACCGCTTTCAACGAGGTGATAGACTTCGACAACGCCATCCGTGTAGCATACGAGTTCTATGAGCAGCACCCCGACGAGACACTCATTGTAGTCACAGCCGACCATGAGACAGGCGGCATCGTGCTTGGCAAGGGCCGGTATGAGCTTAATCTGCAGGCTCTGCGCTACCAGCGCATGAGCGTAAACGCTCTCAGCGACAAACTCAATGAGCTTCGCAAGAAGACAGGCAACAAGGTGACATGGGAGATGGCCAAAAAGACTCTCAGCGAGAACTTTGGCCTGTTTGGAGCCGTGAAGGTCAACGAGCAGCAAGAGGCGCGCCTCCGCCGCGTCTTTGACGAGACATTCGTAGGCAAGCAGCCTGCTCTCGACGCAAGCGAGTATCAGAAGGACGAGCATCTGGCCACAGTAGCCAAGGAAGTGCTTGACGACATAGCCATGGTAGGCTGGATAAGCGGCGGACACTCCGATGGATACGTGCCAGTGTTTGCTGTCGGCGCAGGCGCTGACAAGTTTCACGGCCGCATCAACAACATAGACATTCCTGCCAACATACTGGAATCAACAGGCTGGAAATAATATATAGCCGGCAACAGCTGAAAGGCCTGCATCAACTATCATGATGCAGGTCTTTCAGCATGTTTATAAACAGGCAGGGAATAGCTGGAAACGCTTGACAAAAGGTAATGGTTAAAGCGAAGACAGCAGACGGGGCTATTGGCCTTGTTGCTGGAAACGCTTGACACAAAAAGGTAATGGTTAAAGCAGCGGCATTCACTATATCAACGAACCATAGCCCGTAGCGACGCTACAGGCCAACAGCCGCAATAAATACAGACAAACACAATATAAGTTATTTCACTATGACAGTGGCAACAGCAGAATCATGCACCGGAGGCCGGATGGCAGCGGCTATCACAGCACGCAGCGGTGCAAGCAAATATTTCATAGGCAGCCTCGTGGCATACCAGAACGAGGTGAAAGAACGCATGCTTGGCGTGCCCGCACAGATGATAGCCGACTATGACGTTGTCTCCCGTCCCGTTGCGGAGCAAATGGTAAGAGGAGCTTGCCAGATGTTCTCCACCGAATATGCCTTGGCATCTACAGGCTATGCTGAAGCATGGGAAGGACACGATGTGGAGATATGGATAGCATGGGGCTCCAAGGATGACGTTCACTCCATGTGCCTGAAAGAGGACTATGGCAGGGTGAAGAATGTGGAGAACGCAACAGAACAGGCCATGACTGAGTTTGGCAAGTATCTGCGCAGCAAAGACAAGAAGGCCGCCGTGATGATGGGATTCTGAAAACGGCTTGCAAGTCTCATGGCCTCTTATGCGTCAATAAGGACAAGTATCTTACAAAAGGCATATTGTATCTTGCAAAAGACATATTGTAAGGCATATTGTATCTTGCAAAAGACATATTGTAAGGCATACAGTATCTTGCAAAAGACATATAGTATTATAATTATAAATAAGTATTATCAATAGGTAAAAAATGGGTGTTTTCAAACAATTGGCAATCATCATTGGTTGCTTGGCGTTAGGCGAACTCATCGTGTGGCTCACATCAGTGCCTGTGCCCTCAAGCATCTTGGGCATGCTGCTCCTTACAGCCTTGCTGCAGATGAAAGTCGTCAAACTGGAATGGGTGGAGAGCCTTTCCAATTTCTTAGTGTCAAACATGGGCTTTTTCTTTGTGCCGCCAGGCGTGGCCCTCATGCTCTACCTCGACATCATCAAGGCAGAGTTCTGGCCTATAACCATCTCTGTTGTGGCCAGCACCGTGCTCGTTCTTGTCACAACAGGCTGGAGCCACCATCTCACGCGCATCATCATTAAGAAACTGAAGAAAAAATAAAACCACGACATGGAATACCTGCATAACGAATATTTCTTGCTGACACTCACGTTCGGCATCTTTTTTCTATCGAGATACATACAGAGAAAGGTAGGATGGGCATGGCTGAATCCCATTCTCATAAGCATCATCTTCCTCATAGCCTTTCTCAAGCTCACAGGTGTCAGCTATGAGACATACGCTCAAAGCGGCTCCAAGATTGACTTCTGGCTCAAGCCAGCGGTAGTGGCGCTGGGAGTGCCTCTCTATAGGCAGCTTGCAGCCATCAGAAAACAGATTGTGCCTATAGTGGTGTCTCAGTTGGTCGGCTGCATCACAGGCATAGTGTCGGTCGTGCTAATAGCGAAGATGCTCGGGGCTTCTAAGCCTGTCATCCTCTCACTGGCCCCTAAGTCCGTCACCACACCTATCGCCATGGAGGTGACACGCACTCTTGGCGGCATACCGTCACTTACAGCAGCCATTGTGGTCATTGTCGGCATCTTAGGCTCTATCATAGGCTTCCGCGTGCTGCAATTCGGACGCATCAATCATCCCGACTCGCAGGGACTCTCCATCGGCACAGCCTCACACGCCGTGGGCACATCGGCTGCCATGCAGCATGGTGAGGAGCACGGTGTCTTCGCATCGCTTGGACTCATCCTCAACGGAGTCTTCACAGCCCTGTTTTCCTCTATGCTCCTTTCGTGGATGGGACTAATGTAGGTCCCGACAATAATATGATGCTTTGTGTCATGGCATATCAGACTGTCACAATGATGCCCATGGTGACTGTCTTATTGCAAAGGCAACGATGCGCATACCTTAGGATAGCCATTAACGAAGCATAGGATGACTATGAGCGAAGCATAGGATGACCATGAGCAAAGCATAGGATGACTATGAGCAAAGCATAGGATGACCATGAACAAAGCATAGGATGACTATGAGCAAGGCATAGGATGACCATGAACAAAGCATAGGATGACTATGAGCAAAGCATAGGATGACCATGAACAAAGCATAGGATGACTATGAGCAAAGCGTAGGATAGCGATGAGCAAGGCGTAGCGTCGTGGATTGGCAAGGTCTGAAAGCTGAGCGAGATTATGGATGCCTGGTCATCAATCGTCTGTATATGTTGAATGTCATTTTGCCCGGCTTTTTAACATTATTTACATAACGCAACAGCTCATCTGATGACTCAGAAGCCTCATTGCCATATGCGGCGCTATATACAGTTTATATAAGAGAACCTGCCGCACGAAAGTGCCAAAAGTGCCAAAGTGCCAAGTGCCAAACACTTGTCTAATTAGTCAATATTACTTATTATATATATATTTACTATGTTTTGGCACTTTGGCACTTTGGCACTTTTGGCACTTTTGGCACTTTGTGCAAGATTTTCACAAGTCTCGCCACACCGTTTTCCCTGCCTTCACACAACCCACTTTCGTGCTTAGGATTGTCCGCAGACAGACAAATATCTCCTAAACCTGAATATGTTCAAGTTGTTTTTTTATGCATTACCAAGCTATCACACGCTGAAAGGTGCATCACTATTTTCACAGACAAGCGGCCGCTGCAATCCATGCAGCGGCCGCCCCTCTTTCAGCGAGAGCATGTCTCGCCCAATATAAACATTTACTTACTTAACAACTTTCTTTACTGTGCCATCAGCCATCTTGACGATGTTGATGCCCTTGTTCATAGCGTTAGTCTTCACACCTGAGATAGTGTAGACGCCCTCAGCCTTTGAAGCATTCTGCACTGCCTCTGCTGCATCAATGCCTGTAGGAGTCTGGGTGCCAAGGTATGAGAGCTTGAAGTTGTCGAACATGCACCAGTCGCTGTTGATCAGTTCAGTCTTTCTGAGGCCGAATGTGAGGTTAGCGCCTTCTGCCACATAAACATCTATTGTGTTGTGGTACATCTCCGGATTGTTCGCGAAGAGACGCTTAGTTCCCCAAATAGAATTTGGATAATAGAATGTGTCGTCACCGCTTGTCACCTTCGAATCCCATGGGTGATTGAAACTTGGGCTGTCAGGATTCTCCTGCTTTACAATGACAGGTGTGCCCTCTGTGACATCTTCTTCTGCATTCTCATACTTGCTGATATACTCAGTCATGTAGTCTGTAGGATATTCAGATCCGAGGGAATTGACCTTGACTGAACACTCGTTGGCATAGAGATAGGCATTTCCTGAATCCCACAGTTCCTTCTCGCATACCGCATTCTCATTCCAGTTCCTAAACGCATTGTCGGCACCGCCACCGTCGCGGTAGAAGGCCTGGCACTCTATGCGGTAGTAACCTGCAGGAAGGGCGTGAATAGTCTGGCTGATGTCGAAGTTTGTGTTCCAACGCTCTGGCACGCCGAAGTATGTATGGTATGTGCCTTCAATCTTGTTGTTTGTCATCTCGCCTGTCCATCCTTCATTTCCTGCCTCAAAGTCAGGGTTAGTGACAAGGAATGTGAGGTCGACTGGAGAATCCTCTGTAGCTTTTGTCAGGTCAATATTCTTGTCTGCTATGACAACCTTGTTGTATGCAAGCGCAATGTCGTCCTGATACTTGCTGAGCTCGTCAGCTGAAGCGTACTTAGACGCGAGAACGCTGTTCTGCTCACTAACGACCTTAGCTATCTCAGCATTTTTGATGTAGTCACCGAGGCTCTCGCGATATGATATGTAAGCAGCGTAAGCATCGTATACTTTGTTTGCTTCAATGGCGTCAGGATATGTGAAGAAGATGCCAGCATCAGCATCCTCTGAGCCGATGAGTCCAGCCTCAAACCATGCAGTCATGATGAGATCATACTCAGGTGTGCCCTCTTCATAATTCTCTGCAAGTTTATAATACTTGTCTGTGACATTGAAGTTGTTGCCAGTGACAGCCTTGGCCTCTGTGATGTAGTCGTTGGCCTTCTTGATAGAAATCTTGGCATTGAGGAACTCTTCCTCTGTAGTGACCTCAGCAGGAATCTCCGCAAGGATAGCCTTCACAGCATTCTTGTCTCCCATCCAAGCCAGTTCGTCTGCGCTTGTGTTGACCGTATTGAGGTCTTCCGCCAGCAAGGCTGTGAAGTCAGGTGTCTCGCCAAAATACTTGAGCTGGAATCCTGTCACAGCCCAGAAGCCATTGTCTAGAGAACCAATCTTCACCTGGTTGTCTGTCACCTGTATCATGCCTGTAGACAAGTTCTTCCACTGGTTGATGTCAGTGCCCCACCAGCCGCCTATTTCCACAGGAGTAGACTCGTCCTTCATGTCGCCGCTCTGTATGAAGATGTGGCAGTTGCAATTGCCGGCCCAGTCATTGCTCCAAGTCTGTCCGAGAGCAGTGAGGCTGTACCATCCGTTTGGAATGTTTGTGACAACCTGGCTTACCTCATGAAGTCCCTCAAACGGCATAGACCACTTCTTCATGCATGTGAGCTTGTCGTTCCAATAGACCTCAAGATTGCCTCCGTTGCCTCCCTGGGCCCATGCGTTAGGAGTGCCCAGCGCATTTGTCACGTTGATGCCCTTGGCTATGTTGTCTGCTGTTCCGTTAATGTCATCCAGCTGGTCCCATGTCTTTTCCTCAACGACCTCGCCTGCATCATTCATTGTGACCTTGCCCACCATTGCAAGAACAGTCTGGTTAGGCTCCCATTTGTTCTCCTCTGCATTCCACGTAGGTTCATACTCTGGCAGGCAGAACCATGGATAGGAGATTGCGGCTGTCATGTCTATGGCTCCGTTCACTTTCTCCTGTGAGAGCAGATAAGGCATGCGCGCATTGAGCAGGTCATTGTAAGCTTTCTCAAAGTTCTCGAAAGAGTCTTCTTCCTTAATCTCATAGTTCTCGTCTATGCAATTCTCAGCCTCGACAATGGCTGCCTCGAAAGCATCTTTGCCAGGATATCCCTTAGCTGCGAGAGCCTTCATGGTAGGCAGCATCTCCTTCAGCTTGGATATGAATCCAGACGCATGGAGAGCTCTCTTGTAGAAATCGCCAAGCTCTTCCTTGGCTGCGACGCACTCTTCCTTGGTCATGCTGCTTGGATTGCAGTCATAGTCGACCACGAAGTCATTGCAGAGAGTGTAGAACAGTCCGTCATAGCCCTCGCCTAAAGTCTCTATGTCATTGAGCAGCTTCTGCACATCGTCCTGAAGCATCATCAGCTCTTCTGCCGGACCGGCCTGGCCCTCATAGTACATCTTGAAGTTGGTAGCCATGAAAGAGTCAGCCTCCTTTGCCTCCTTCTTTGTGATGCCCACACGGACATACCCGTCTGTCGGCAGGAAGAATGACACAGTATTATATTGAGTGTCAGCGCCATCATCATATGGGGCGAACTTGCCAAGGTTGAAGTATGCGAGAGAGCCCTCTACTGATGCCGGGGCATACGCTGTGTTGCCGCCTATAGTGAGAGTGTTGTCCGACTTGTCCCAACCTTCCTTGATGGCATCAACGTATACCTGAGTGTCGCTTGTGTCAAACAGACGAGGCATCACAGGTGTCTGGAAAGTGCGGTTGACTGCAAACGTGTTGTCCTCTATGTTGTATGTGCCGTTAGAGACATACATCTGGGCCAATGGCTGCCATTCACCAGCATTCCATCTTTCTGGATCCTCTGCCCATGAGTTGCCGAAGCGATAATATGCCTGAGCCTCCATCTTGTATTTTCCAGCAGGAAGCTTCACATACTGATAAAGGTCTACATCCGCGCCGTCATACACCTCAAAGAGGCCCGCATCCTTGGTGAAGCTGCCCTTAGAGCTTTCCAGCTGCCATGGAGTGAAGTCAGGACTTGTGAAGTCGAGATTGCCCCATTCTATCTGGTCAGTAATCTCATCGCCCACTTTCCAAGTCGAAGAGTTCTGGGCGTAAGTTGCCGTCATGCCCACAAAGAGCATAGACGCTGTGAGTAAATTTCTTTTCATTAGATGTTAGGATTAAATGAAAACATGAATTGATTAGTTAATTTCTACTTTAGCATGTGTCCTGAAACGTGGGGACACGTCTCCGAAACACAGCGCAAAGATACAGCCTCATGATATTTTATACAATACCCGCGCACGTTTTGTAGCCATGCTTGACGCTAATGCTGCTATATTATCTCTTTCCGCCTTAACCGTATATCCAAAACCTAAAACTAATGATTCATATTCTAAAAAGGCTCAGAACCGAATATTTTCGCTTTCTTTAATGTCTATATTGTAAAAAAATTGTATCTTTGCAAGCACATATAACTAATGACTAACTAAACTACATAGAGTGGGGGCGGAGACAAACCTGCGCGTTTGTCTCCGCAGCCCACTCATTTACTATATAACAATATGTCAAGACCACATTCACTCTTCATATTCTTACTGTCTGCACTTTTAGCCATGGCCACGCAAGCGCAGGTAGCAAGACTGTACTCCACACAGCACGGACTGAAGACCAACAGCTGCAACAGCGTGGACATAGACTCAAAGGGACTCGTATGGATTTCTGGCTACAACACCCTCGGCACCTTTGACGGCACACAGTTCCAGTACCTGCCCAACGTGGACAAAAACGGCAGGCAGCTTTTCCAAAACGTTTACTGCGTGAAAGAAGAGGCAGACGCCAAATACTGGGTATGCACATCACAAGGACTGTATACCCTGGACGCGCGCACCAGCCATTACGAACTGGTGCAGCCCATGGACACAATGCCCAACCATTACGGACACGCCACCAACGACATCATCGACTATCCCAAGAAAGACTACAAGCTCATCACCACAGACGGCTTCAAGGTGCATATCCTCAACACTGCTACCATGAAGGAAGACACCAAGACAGCCAAACAAATCAATGACATCATACAGGACGGCTTCGTCACACAACCTGTCATAGACAAGTACAAGCGCCTATGGGTCACCACTCCAAGCACGCCTATCATATGCGTGGACCTCAACAACATGAGGCGCCACCGCATCAGCATGACACATGCGGCTCAAGCCAAGCTCAACGGCAGCACTGTCACACAACTGCTGGAAACGACGCACGGACTGCTCATAGGCACAACACACGGACTGCTCTTCTTCAACGATGAGACCAACAGCGTGGATGAGGCAGCGCTGGCAGGCAACGACCTGCCTGTCAGCTCCATCATAAAGACACACGCCAACCGCATTCTCATAGGCACCAACGGACAAGGCATATGGGAACACAGCGAAACGAAGGGAATACACACACTGACCCCTCTCTACCGGCAAGCTTCAGGCGTAGACCTCTCATACGGCAAGGTGATGGACATGAAGGAAGACAACAACGGCAATGTCATAGCTGTCTTCCTGCAAAAAGGACTTGTAGTCATACCACCGCTGACAGACTGCTTCCACTATCACCCCATCTCACCACTCAACAATGGGCTCAATGCCACAGGAGTGACCTCCATGGCCATAGACAACCACAAGAACTACTGGGTGGCCACAGACGGATGCGGCATATTCACCACACAAGGAATGAGGCTTGCCACAGCCACACCCGTCAACGAAGGGCTCAACTCTCTCCTGGTGCAGTCTATCCTCATAGACAACCACGGCACCATATGGACTGGCTCGTATGGTGGCGGTGTGCAGTATCTCTCTGGCGGGCGATGGACAGACGAGGGACTGGCACAACTGCGCAACGAGAAAGTGATGCAGATGCAGTACCAGCCCAAGTATGACCTCCTGCTTGTCGCCACAAACGGCAACGGAGTCTACAGGATAAAGGTGACAACCAAGCAGATAACAAAAATAGACTTGCCCTTCTACTACAACCAATGGGTGTCATGCACATTGCTTGACAACAACTCCACAATATGGATAGGCACAAGCAACGGACTCATCAGCTACAACTACCGCACAGGCAAGCATCACTGGCACACCATCAACGGACACTCCATCAACAACGCCAACGACATCAAACAGGATGGCAACAACATACTCATCGCCTGCGACGAGGGACTCGTCATATACAACATCAAGACAAACAAACAGAGGCTCATCTCCGACACAGACGGACTGCACACAAAGGACATACGCTCCATAATGGTCACACCCGAACGACTATGGCTGGCCACACGCACCAACATAGCCTCCATAGAGAAGACCAGCCACAAGGTGCGCAACTTCTCATCTTTCAGCGGATACAAGATAGGAGAATTCCATCGCAGCTCCAGCGTGCAGCCAGATGAGAACTACATTCTCTTCGGAGGCGACAACGGAATCATCTGCTTCACCCCAGACCTCATACTCAACCGAAAGCAGCAACTTGAACATGTGTACTTCACACGTATCGAGACGCCACTGCACACCGAACAACTTGACGCCAGCATCTTGTACGCAAAGGAGATACGCCTCGACCACAACAACAGCTCTTTTGTCATCGACTTCGCCTCTCCAGAGATTGGCGACCCAGACCGCATACACTATGACTACATACTCAAAAATCACGAGACACAATGGCACACCGATGTCGACACAAAGTCAGCCAGCTACTCATCGCTTCCAGCCGGAGACTACACTCTCTGCGTAAGAGCTTATCTCGAAGACAGCCCGACCAACTATGTGGAGAATGAGATAGAGATAAATGTAGCCTCACCATGGTACACATCCACAGGCGCCGTGTTGGTATATTTCTTCATCTTGCTCACCATGATATACCTGGCCTGCCAGCAGTCAAAGATACGCAAGGACCAGAAACGCCTGCTCAGGGAAGCGGCTGAACGCAACATGATAAAAGAGGCGAAGCTGAAACTCTTCACCTCTATCACACATGAGCTTCGCTCGCCACTCACCATGATACAGTCGCCCCTGCGGCAACTCATGCATGAGGACAGCAACAACGAGCGCCAGTCTCTCTACTCCATCATGATGCGCAACTGCAACCGTCTGCTCGACATTGTGAAGCAGATCACAGACATCAGAAAAATCGACTCCGGACAGCTCACTCTCAAGCTTGAGGAAGCCGACTATAACGAATACAGCGAGCAGATATTTGAACCTTTCAGGGCATATGCCACTGTCAAGCACATAAACCTTGTCATAGACAACAAGGAAGAGGAGCTGCCTATGATGATTGACACCACTCACTTCGAGAAAATCATCACCAACATTCTCTCCAACGCCTTCAAGTACACGCCAGAGGGAGGCACCATCACCGCAACAAGCTGCATAGCCAATCATAAGGCTCAGATAACCATAAGCAACACAGGCTCACATATCGACGAAGCTGACATAGAGCACCTTTGGGACCGTTTCTACCAGTGCAACGACACTGACGACAAGTCGGGCTCAGGCATAGGACTCAACCTTGTCTACGAACTGGTGAAGATGCATCAGGGAAGCATCACGGCAAGCAACATACAGCCAGACGGAGTGCAGTTTACACTCACCTTCCCTCTATACAACAATCCTGAACCCGTTGAGCGAAACAAAGCTACCATCCTCCTTGTAGATGACGACATCGAACTGTCATCTTACCTGAAGAGCCAGCTGGAAAGCCATTACAACATACTCACCGACTTCTCTGGTTCCGCTGCATGGAAGACTGTGCTGTCACGCCGCCCAGACCTGGTAGTCACAGACTACAACATGCCTAACGGCAACGGCATGGAACTTTGTGAGAACATAAAGAACAACCCCGACACCGAGGACATACCTGTCATCATGCTCACAGGCGAAGGCAATGAGGCCCTGCAGCTCCACAGTCTCAACAACTGTGCAGACCACTACCTGGAGAAGCCCGTCAACATGATGCTGCTCAAGTCGTGCATCACACAGGTGCTCAAAGTGAGAGCCAGCATGAGGTCTAAAGCCATGCGCATTGAGTTCACTTCTGGCTCTTCACTGCAGAAGCCTGACAAACAGCTTGTCAACGCTGACGAGCGCCTGTACTCACGCATCAAAGAAGTGGTGACAGAGCATCTTGACGACTCAGAATTCAGCGTCAAGCAGCTCAGCGAGGAGGTCGGCCTGAGCCGCGCGCACCTTGTGCGCAAAATGAAATCGCAATACAACATGACACCCAACGCCTTCATCCGCTCATGCAGACTGAAGCGCGCGGCCTATCTTCTGGTCAACAACCAGGTGAACATATGTGAGATTGCATACAAGGTGGGATTCTCCAGCCATTCCTATTTCACCACCGCATTCCATGACTACTTCACTATGTCTCCAAAAGATTTCATAGCTTTCTATTCTCTGCCAGAGAACAAGGAGTCGCTTGACAAGCTGCTGGAATAAGCCTGTCAAGAAGTTTTGAGGGCAGGACAGCATTGCTTTGCTGTCCTGCCCTCAATGCTTCTTGACAGAATAAGTTATGTATGTAGGTGCACAGTATATTATATAGTATCGAAGTAAGCCACTCTCATATTTGCCGCATTCTCAGTCATATTTCACTTCTGTTTATCAGTCCTGTGCCCGCAGTATCTATAACAGCGTGCGGACGTATCACCTCCACTATGGCTTTTCATTTTCTTCAGTCAACTAATTTTCTTCAGTCAACTATGACTTTCTTTCTGCCCACTATATACACTCCCTTAGCAATCTTGCTGACCTGCCTACCTGAAATGTCATATACCGCAGCGTCGTGCCCATTCGCTTCTGGCATAAGGTCTGCTACACCTGTAGACACCTTGCCGTCGTCAGAGAGAAATATGTCAGTAATATACACGACCGACTTATTGATTCCTTCAAAACCGACCATATGGATATGAGATAAATCCAGCGCTGAGCCATCGCTCTTCTTCAGCTCAGACAAGTCCACCACAAGAGGATAGTCACCATTTTCATCTTTCGTCAAGTCCTTTGCGCTCACGACAGCGCATGGAGAGAGGTAGTCATCCTCGTCATATATCCTGAGATTAGTTGTGGGCCTCGACTTGAACTTGACTACCAGATACCTGCTTTGAGACATGTCGGCTCCCTTGCTGTATCTCCATCCGCCAAACGCATTGGCATCTGCAGGAGAGAACACTCCAATGGATTTCATCACATTAAACTTGCCGTCAAGATAGAGCGACGGACTGAAATCTTTCTTGTTGATAGGGAAGAATGTTTCCGACGTGTCAAAGTCTATGTCCATCTTCTTTCCGAGGAGAGGCAGCATGGCCTCAGCATAGCGCTTGCCTATCATGCGGTAGCCCTCAGCTGTGAAGTGAAGTCCGTCCGATGCTCCTGGACAGTTGGCTGAAGAGATGACATGGGCATTTGGTATGACCTTATATGTGTTTGCTATCACAGAATTGTGTCCCCAGCATATGCCTCCCATAGGCTGTGCAAGCAGCTCACCAATAAGCAGCGGAGTCTCTTCCTCGTTAAGTCCCAGTTCCTTGAGCATGCGGACATACACCCTCTTGACCTTCACCGGCCAGTCTTTCTGTCCATTATTGCTGCATCCCTGATGAAGGAGAATGCCCTTGATGACTCCTACCTTCTGTGCTTTCTTTGCCAAGGTGATGAGCGTGCGGTACGGATTGTTGTCATACTCCTTGCAGTAGCTCTTGAGCCAGTCTGCGGCTGATGCTATATAAGAGTCACACTGGTCTTCATCAAACAGCTCAATGGAGCAACCTCCCACAGCCACGTTGATGACACCTACCTTGATGCTATCTGGCAGCTGCTCCACCATGGTGCGTCCGAAATAATCGGCAGGGGTCAGGCCTGTCCAGTCACGGCAAAGAGGAGGGTAGGCTGTGTACCACTCTCCCTTTTTGCGGTTGGATGACGGCATGTCTACTGCCGCCATCATTTTGAATCGCGGGTTCACGTCCATGCGGTCCTGCGCCTCTATCTTAGCATTGCCCTCCATGTTCGACTGGCCGAAACAGAGGTATATGTGGAAGTTGGGGTCGAATGTGTCTGGCTGGTCTATGCTACCTCCGTCTGTCACCTTCTTCACATTGGCGCACTTTGTCTCAAAAAGTCCTATATACTTATTGAGCAGCGTGGTGGCATTCGCCTTCTTGGTATCGGTATCCATCTTTTCTGGCGAATATGTGTTCAAGGCATTCTTAGTCACAGTATATATAGTCATTGAGGTCATCTCTGGCGTGTCCTTCCATTCCACGACCAGTGAGTTGGCCTTCTCATACGCCTCCTTGTACTCCTCCGCCACAGACTTCAGGCTAAACTGTTTGCAGAAGCTCCATATCTCTTTCCTGTTGTTGGAAGATGGCCAGTGGCCTCCTTGAGGGTAGGTGAAGAGAGAGATGACATTTCCTGTCTCTGTGTTGGACCACGTCTCTTTATAGCCAGAGTAGTCACCTTCCTTTGACTTGTAAGCCACCTTGGCATACGTGCCTCCGTTCTTGTCTGCTATCTTTCCTATGTAATCATAGAGAGGATAGTTGTCAAGAGGAAACACGGTATCCGATGTTGACTGATGGTGTATCAGATTGATTTTCTGTTTTAATGAAGAAGCGGGATTGCTAGAGAAAAGGAATCCGCTTGTCGGGGCGAAGGCCGCGAACTTGGCCACAAGCGATGGTTTGGACAGTCCGTGATAAATGAGCATGGAGCCCATGGAGAAGCCAGACCAGTAGACACGGCTCTTGTTTATCTTATACTTGTCATACATTGCATCTATTGACTGCTCCACAAAGTTGAGATCTTTGTCGCCGCCCACATCCCAAGTAGTACCGTCGCTGCGCAGATAAGCCACGATAAACTTCTCGGTGTCGATAAGCTCATACATCTTGTCGCCATCCGACTGGTATTCGGGATTCTGGTTCATGCCATGTGTGATTATCATCAGCGGCATGTTGTTTGACACTGAGTTAGGGGTGAAGACAAGCATGTTGCGCTTCTGCCCATTGACCGTTATGTCCACACTCTCCTTCTTATATGCATACGCTGCGAACAGCGTTGTGACAAGGGTGAACAGGAATAATAAAGATAGTCGTTTCATTATAATAAGTTTTATGTGTTAAGTTTTAGATACTAATAGGTGCTCATTATAGAGAAGAAAGTCAGGGCATGGAGAAGACAAGTCTCCATGCCCTGCCTCATATTCATATGACGTATGCTACGCAGTATTTTACTTGATGACTTTCTTGACACTGCCATCCTTCATCCTGACGATATGCACGCCGCTCTGTGAAGCAGACACCATCTGGCCGCTTACAGAATAATGGACAGCTCCGTCAGCGTCAGCAGCACCGGCACGCATGCCATCAACGCCTGTGCTGATGTTCACTCCATCCATTGAAGGGAATATCTCCTTCACGTAAATCACCTGGGTGCTGGCAGAGTTGAAGCCAGCGAGACGGAGATTGCTGAGGTTGAGAGCCCTGCCAGAGGCTGTCTTCACGTCACTGAGGTCGATGACACACTCATACCATGAAGCGGTCTTGTCCTCATTGGCAGTCAGCTTCATCTCCTTGTACAGGTCTACCGCATAAGGCTCATCCCAATAGTTGGCCGAGTCGTAGAGGCGGAACTGCGTACCGTTATTTGGTCTCCTTGCCAATCTCACCACAAGATACTTATATCCAGAGATGTCCACGCTGCCCTCATCCTCATAGCGCCATCCGGCAAAACCAGATGCCTTCATCGTGATAGCAGCCTTCACGGTGGCTGGAGACGAATACTTTATGGAGTTCTTATACAACACGTCTGGCACGAAGCAGTCGGCTTCCTTGACCAGGTCAAAAGGATTGGCCGGCACAGCCTGGATGGGCTGGTAACGGTGGTCGGCAGAATAGTTGACATTATAAAAATCCTTGTACCACTCGAAGCATGACACGCCGCTTGCCTCATAAGGGTCGAGTCCATTGGCCTCCATGGCTGTCTTGAAAGCAGGCACCACATTCTTCTTGTCGTACTTAATGTAAGAGTCTATGTCGATATAGCATCCTGTGCCAGACAGAGTCATTGAGATATTGCCAAACTTGTCGAGAGTGTACTTATACGCCGCGCCCCAATGGCTTGTGGTGCCTGTGGCCCATGTGCCATAGTTGCTCAGCACAAAGTCGCCATGCTCGTTATAGTGGCCTGTGCCCTCTTTCTCCGGACTCCAGTCCACCTCGGTAATGACAATAGGGTTGGTGCCCATGATTGGGCATGAAGTGCGGAACTGCTCCGAATAAGCCTCCATACCGTTCTTGGAGTTGATGGCATACTTGGCCTGATAGTTCTCTGAGTAGTTCTTGTCATCGCCACCGTACCAGCCCACATAGTTGTGCACAGCATAACCTATGTTGTCGCCCGTGATGCCATACTTGGCGAAGTCGCGGTAGTTGCCCTGCCATCCTGTGCCTGGCACCCATATGACACCCTCATAGCCGTTGGCGCGCATCTTTTCCACCACAGGCTGGAAGAAGTCGTGCAGAGCGCTTTCTGATGTGACGCCGCCCTTGCCCTTCAGAGTGACAGGCTCATTGCCAAGCTCAATCATTATCTGTCCAGCATATTTCTTGATGGTAGCGTCCTGAGTGACGATGTCCCACACCGTCATGATGTAATCATTGTAGTAGTCGCCCACTTCCACATAACCAGGGAATACGCCAGGCGGGCGCATGATGACATAGAGGCCGTGAGCCAAGGCTTTCTCGGCAATTGGGATGTAACAGCTCTTGAGAAACTGCTTGAGCTTGTCCTGTGAGAACTTGCTGATGTTGGCCTCGCCGCTCACCTCATTGCCATGAGGGTCGTAGGTTTTGTTGTCCTTCACCGTGAAGCCCTTGGCCAGCGTCGTCGACTTGCCTAGCCAGCATGGATCAAGATGGAGGCGGAACAGGTTGCAATAAGCGCCCTTGTCGTGAGCCGTTATGGCGGTGAAGAGCTTGTTGAAATACACGACAGCCCTCTTGGCGTCGGTGTCCGTGTTAGCGCTGTTGCCCCAACGGTAACTGTTGAAGTACGGGCTTGGAGTATCCATCACGCCATGAAGCACCACCTTGTTGCCATAGGGGTCTTTCAGATTGTTGCCGTCCACATGCAAAGGCTGGAGGTCATAGTAGACATCGGTCTGGGCCTGTGCGGCAAAGGTCATCATCAGAAAAGAGATGATGAGGAGTAGTCTTGACTTATTCATGTGCAGATATTTTATTTAGTTTCTTATCCGGTTGATTAGTTTTCTTTGGCTGGCTTATCAGCCTTTGTATCATAGTCTCACTTTCTTTACGTCTGCAAATTTAGTAACTTATATTTATATATAGTATTAAAAAAAAATCATTTAGTTTAGATTTTCTTTCAATAGGTTTCTCATCTTGTTTTTATTGCTTAACTTTGCACATAATTTATGTGCGGACTCGGCTTGCGCTCCATCCACACATCCATGCGGCATCAAGTCAAAAAAAGGAAAAAACATATTATACAATGGAATACAATTTCAGAGACATTGAAAAGAAATGGCAGCAGACATGGGTTGCCAACAAGACCTACAAGGTGACTGAAGACAAGAGCAAACCTAAATTCTATGTGCTCAACATGTTCCCATACCCAAGCGGCGCAGGCCTGCATGTGGGACACCCTCTCGGCTACATCGCCAGCGACATCTATGCTCGCTACAAGCGTCTGCAGGGATTCAACGTGCTCAACCCTATGGGCTATGATGCCTATGGTCTGCCAGCAGAGCAGTATGCCATCCAGACAGGACAGCATCCAGAGACTACAACGTTCGCCAACATAAACCGCTATCGCGAACAGCTGGACAAGATAGGCTTCTCGTTCGACTGGGACCGCGAGGTGCGCACATGCACGCCCGACTACTACAAGTGGACACAATGGGCATTCCAGAAGATGTTCGGCTCTTTCTTCTGCAACAAGTGCCAGAAGGCGGAACCAATAGAGGACCTCATCAAGCATTTCGAGGAGAAAGGCACAGAGGGACTTGACGTGGCACAGACAGAAGAACTGGAGTTCACAGCAGCAGAGTGGAACGCCATGGACGAGAAGAAGAAGAGCGAGGTGCTGATGAACTACCGCATCGCCTTCATGGGCGAGACAATGGTCAACTGGTGCGCCGGCCTCGGCACAGTGCTGGCCAACGATGAGGTCGTTGACGGCGTGAGCGTGCGCGGAGGCTTCCCCGTGGAGCAGAAGAAAATGAGGCAGTGGTGCCTTCGTGTGAGCGCATACAGCCAGCGTCTTCTCGACGGCCTGGACACCATACAGTGGAGCGACTCCATCAAGGAGACACAGAAGAACTGGATAGGACGTTCTGAGGGTACAGAGGTGGAGTTCAAGATAGCCGACAGTGACGAGTCGTTCACCATCTTCACCACACGCGCCGACACCATGTTTGGAGTGACCTTCATGGTGCTTGCGCCAGAGAGCGACCTCGTGGACAAGGTGACAACAGCCGAGCAGAAAGCTGCTGTGGATGAGTATGTGAAATATGTGAAGGGACGCACGGAGCGTGAACGCATGATAGACCACAAGGTGACAGGTGTGTTCTCTGGTTCCTATGCCATCAACCCGTTCACAGGAGAGAAGAACCCTATATGGATTTCAGAATATGTGCTTGCAGGATACGGCACAGGAGCCATCATGGCAGTGCCTGCTCACGACAGCCGCGACTATGCCTTCGCCAAGCACTTCGGCCTTCCCATCATTCCGCTTATCGAGGGAGCTGACGTGTCGGAAGAGAGCTACGACGCAAAGGAGGGTATCGTGACCAACTCTCCGCGAGAGGGTGTCAAGCCATATATCGACTTCAGTCTCAACGGCATGACTGTCAAGGAGGCCATCGCAGCCACTAAAGTGTATGTCAAGGAGCACAAGATAGGACGCGTGAAGGTCAACTACCGCCTGCGCGACGCCATCTTCTCACGTCAGAGATACTGGGGCGAACCTTTCCCTGTATACTACAAGAACGGTGTGCCCACAATGATTCCGGAGGAGTGCCTGCCTGTCAAGCTTCCTGCTGTCGACAAGTTCCTCCCCACAGAGACTGGCGAGCCACCACTCGGCAACGCTACCGTATGGGCATGGGACGAGGCCAACAAGGCTGTGGTGGAAAAGAGCAAGATAGACGACAAGACAGTCTTCCCTATAGAGTTGTACACCATGCCAGGCTTCGCTGGCAGCTCGGCTTATTACCTCCGCTACATGGATCCGCACAATGACAAAGCGCTTGTCAGCAAGGAGGCAGATGAATACTGGCAGAACGTGGACCTCTATGTGGGCGGCAGCGAGCACGCTACAGGACACCTCATCTACAGCCGCTTCTGGAACAAGTTCCTCTTCGACCTCGGCGTGTCATGCAAGGAAGAGCCATTCCAGAAACTGGTCAACCAGGGCATGATACAGGGACGAAGCAACTTCGTCTACCGCATCAAGGACACCAACACCTTTGTTTCTCTCGACAAGAAGGACGGCTACGATGTCACCCCTATACACGTGGACGTGAACATTGTCAGCGCCGACGTGCTCGACGTGGAGGCCTTCAAGGCATGGCGACCTGAATACAACAACGCTGAGTTCATCCTCAACGATGAGGGTAAGTACATCTGCGGATGGGCTGTGGAGAAAATGTCTAAGAGCATGTTCAACGTGGTCAACCCAGACATGATCGTGGAGAAATTCGGCGCAGACACACTCCGACTCTACGAGATGTTCCTCGGCCCTGTGGAGCAAAGCAAGCCATGGGACACCAACGGCATCGACGGATGCCACCGCTTCCTGAAGAAGCTGTGGAAGTTCATGACAACAGACGACGGCAAGATAGCAGCCACCGACGATGCTCCAAGCAAGGCCGAACTGAAGTCGCTCCACACACTCATCAAGAAGGTGACAGGCGACATAGAGCAGTTCTCCTACAACACCTCCATCGCAGCCTTCATGGTGTGCCTCAATGAGCTGACCAAGCAGAAGAGCATGAGCCGCGAGGTGAAGGAGCAGCTCACAGTGCTCCTTGCACCATTCTGCCCTCACCTCTGCGAGGAGCTCTGGCAGATGATGGGCCACGAGACAAGCGTATGCGACGCTCAATGGCCTGCATTCAACGAGGAGCACCTCAAGGAAGACTCCGTGAAGATGATGGTGGCCTTCAACGGCAAGGCACGCTTCCAGCTGGAGTTTGCCGCTGGTGTAAGCAAGGAAGAGGCTGAGAAGGCCGCGCTGGACAACCCGCAGTCGGCCAAGTGGATGGAAGGCTTCACCGTGGCAAAGGTCATCGTGGTGCCAGGCAAGATGATCAACATCGTGCTTAAGAAATAGGCATATGGCATGATGCTTGCATGACAAGACTTCACTTGCCATGCAAGCCATCCCTGCCAGTCCATTTACCATATAAATATAAATGAAAATTGAGATTTTGTTTACCCATGAGTAAATCACATATTTTCAGAGAACTAAAGGATTACGCCCTCATATCTGTGGGCGTAATCCTTTATGCTATAGGTGTAGCAGTCTTCATGCTCCCATACAACCTTACTACTGGCGGCGTGGCAGGTATATCCACCATCGTCTACTACCTGACAGGAGTGGAAGTGCAGGTGACATACGTGATTATCAACGCTATACTGCTTATCATAGGCATCAAGGAACTTGGAATAAGGTTTTGCCTGAAGACCATCTATGCGGTGTTCTTCATGACATTTGTGCTGTGGCTGCTGCAGAGACTGATAGAAGTGCCCAATCCGGACATTCCCGGAAAGATGATGCTGCCGCAGCTCATTGGCAACGAGTCATTCATGGCATGCGTGCTGGGAGCCATCATGTGCGGCACAGGCCTGGCCGTATGTTTCCAGAACAATGGCTCTACTGGCGGCACAGACATCATCGCAGCCATTGTCAACAAGCACAAGCCCATGTCACTCGGCTCTGTCATAATGTCCTGCGATGTGGTGATAATCTCTTCATGCTACTTCATCTTCCACGACTGGTACCGCGTCATATACGGTTTCGTGATGCTCATCATCTGTTCTATGACACTCGACTACTGGATGCGCCAGCGGCAGCAGTCTGTGCAGTTCATGATTTTCTCACGCAACGCGGAAGCCATAGCCGATGCCATACTCGACACTCATCACGGCGTGACCATCCTCGACGGTGAGGGCTGGTACACCCATTCTGACCGCAAGGTGGTGCTCAGCATCATCCGCAAGCGCGAGCAGGCTGTCATACAGCGCATGATAAAGAAGATAGACCCCTATGCCTTTGTGAGCACCACCGATGCCAACCAGGTATGGGGCGAGGGCTTTGACAAGATGAAGGTGAGCGAAAGGCGCAAGGAGAGGACTATCATCGTTTGCGCCACAAACAATGCCACCAAAGTTGACACCGCGCGGCAAATACTCGGAAACAACTATGATGTCCGCTCGCTTCTTCAGGTAGGATGCGACACACGCAAGGAATTCTACTCTGTCATCCTTGGCCAGGAGCCTCGCAAGCGCATCGCATTCGTGAAGAAATTCTTTGGCTTTGACGCTTTTTACCTCTCTAAGGAAGGACATGTTACGCTTGTGGAAGGCTATTACGAGCAGAACGAATACCAATACAGCGAATATGAGAGCCTGGAGGACATGAAGAAGCATCTGGAAGACAAAAGCAGAAAGGCAAACACTAAACTGAAGGCTTAGAGGGAGTAAGAGGAGGCTGGCATACTAAAGACCATATACAACAAAAAGCGTCCTGTAAGAACAAGAGTCTTAATTCCACAGACTTTTGCCCTTACAGGACGCTTCTCTTATTTATTTATAAGTAGGTGCTCATAATTATTTTTATATTTGCCATGCTCTATCTTGAGGCAGTTTTTTTTCTTCTGTTTGAAGGAGCTATACGGGCATAGTGACTGATAAACAGAAGGAAAAGATGACCGAGAGAGAGTGTGGCAAATATTGGAGCGGCTTACTTTGATACTATAAAATAATTTTGAACACCTACTTATTCAACCAAGGGCCGCTTTACTTACCTCCAGACTACTATAATACATCATAGGGGTTACAGTCCACATAGGCTGGAAGATTTTGAGATACCCCTTCTTTTTATTTAAGTTCTGGCACCTTATTTAAGTTCTGGCACCTTATCACTCCATCTTATCACAGGCACGCCATCATCATCAAAGCTGATAGGCAGCCACAGATGCAGCGAATTGGACAGATGCTCAGGATTCCAGATGTCGGCCATGAAGACAGGCTCGTCAAACACGCCGTCAAGTATATATGTGCCCTGGCCGCCAAAGGTCTTGTTTGCAGGCATGTTGTTGTAGCCTGTAGCTTCCCCGACAAATGGTGAGTGGTCTACCTGCTCCCATGGGCCCCATATGCTCTTGGACCTGAACATGCGCGCCTCGTTGGGTGCCCAACCCGTGCATCCAGAGCATATCATCCACAACTGTCCATCATGCTTGAAGATGCAAGGAGCCTCGTTCTGGCCTCCAGGAGCTACCGTAGTGTACTTGCCCGTAAAGTCAAGATAATCGTCTGTCATCTCGCTTATCATCAGCGTCAGGTTGTCCTGCGACGAGGTGATGTGATAAGCCTTGCCCTTCTCATCGACATAGACAGTCATGTCACGGCTCATCTGCCCGCCTTCCATGTCGCGCCACAGATACATGCCTTTACGCACCTCCGCGCGCCATTCATCAGTCCACCACTGGGTCCACTTGGATGCATCGGTAGTCTTGGCCTCCTTGATATCTTTCTTTGACATGTCAAACGGCCACTTGCCCGCATTGACACGCATGCTGCGTATAAACGTGAATGGGCCTGTCGGCGAACTGCTCTTAGCGAATGCCACGCGCGCAGCCTCATAGCCACGGTCCTTCAGCTCCAGATGGAAGAGCATGACAAAGGTCTTTGTCTTGGCATTGTAGACCACCTTGGGACGCTCCATGATGCAGCCGCGCTCTATCTCATCTCCATGGTCACGGCTCACAGCAAGGGCTATGCCCTCGTTTCTCCACGTCTTCATGTCCTTGGAGGAATAGACGCTCACGCCGCGCTCTGTGGTGAATCCTGCGTAGGGACGGTGCTCGCCATACCAGTAATACGTGTCATTATACTTTATCACATTGCCACCATGGGCATTGATATGCTTGCCATACATGTCAGGCCAAAGCTGGCCATTGACAAGCGTCTGTCCCATCAGAGGCAACATGGCCGCCATGACAAACAAGAAAGTAGTCAGCAATTTTTTCATCATCAATATGTCCTGCTTTAAATATGTACTGCCTTAAAATTCATAATCAAGGCATGTTCTCTGTACTGTATAAGGTCTCACCTTGCCATTGGCCACAGCTACATGCTCAGGATGCACAGCATAGCCCTTCAGAGCCTCTTCTGACTCAAGCGTGCTGTCAAGCATCACGTCAGCATTGGACGAAGCCAGACGGCCATCTATGTTCACCTTGGCATCGACAAGTCCAGGCACCTTGCCTACAAGCCCCTCAAGGCCTTCCTTGATGCCTTTCTTTACTGATGTCTTCTCTTCTTCTGTGAGTTCTGGATTGAGAGTCCAGAGAATAATGTGCTTTACCATAATTGTCTTTCACTTTTTGAGTTAAATGAATTGTTTCTGCAAAGATAGCTCTTTTCAACGAGAAAACTCGCCTGCATTGGAGATAATTCCGTAATTTTGCATCAATTCAGTTTTACATCAAATCAATTTCAAAATCATGACTACTGTTATATTCGACCTTGACGGCACCCTGCTCAACACACTCGACGACCTGCACAACAGCGTCGCCTATGCGCTCAGACAGGCAGGACTGCCAGTAATAGACAAGACAGACACAAGGCGTTTTCTTGGCAATGGTGTGAGAAGCCTCATAGAGAAAAGCGTGTCGCTCGCAGCTCCAGAGGCTGACAAGAATAAGACAGACGAGGTGTTTGGCATCTTCAGACAGTATTATGTTGAACACTCTATGGAGAAGACCGCGCCATACAAGGGGGTGGACCAGATGCTGCAAGCTTGCCACGAGCGCGGCTTTGCCACAGCTATTGTCAGCAACAAGCTCGACGAGGCTGTGCAAGACCTCTACTCTAAGTTCTTCCACAACTGGGTGGACCTGGCTATTGGCGAGTCACCATCCAGACGCAGGAAGCCTGCGCCCGACATGGTGGACGCAGCCATAGAGGGCCTGTCTGCCATGCATAAGGAAGAGCTTGGCGGCAGAGACATCAGAAAGACTGAGTGCGTGTATGTGGGTGACAGCGAGGTAGACCTGCTGACAGCTAAGAACGCCGGGCTGCGCTGTGTGGCAGTCAGCTGGGGATTCAGAGACAGGGAATGGCTGGTGGAATGCGGTGCCGACTGCATCATCGACAGGCCCGCCCAACTCATCGAGGTCATTTAGACAGTTTCATTCCTTTTAAAAAAAGGAAACCATACAAGGAAACGACGCTTTATCAACACTAAAAAATGTTGCATAAAGCGTCGTTTTCGTTCCTTAAAGACTCCACTACCCCCCCATTTGCAAACCACAGTTTACAAAACACCCAACACTAACACTTTCCCTATCATTTTCTATACATCCGTCACCTGTTTGGACTATTTTTTCTTTTACCTTCATCTTTTTGTACTATTTTTGTAATCGATTCTTTCGAATAAGGCTTCAAAGCACGACTCTAAAAGACATTGCGCTACCATCAAGCAGCAATGCTACAGTCTGCCAAAATAAGGAAACCACGAAATGAAGCTTCAAGAGACAGGCCTGTCCATGCTCCCCGGAGCGCACGGCCAATCACAAAAAAAACGTATTTAACAAGAAAAGATAAAAGAACAACATGGCAGAAAGAAACATTCCTACGGCAGAAGAGTCTCTCGCAGAAATGAAAGAAATCTACAACGAGAGTTATTCTAATCTTACCGAAAGCGAGAAGAAGCATGGCATGGAACTGAGTCATCTGGTGAAACGCCACAATGAGAACAAGTTCATCATGCGTCTGCTGGACGAGACATACCAGATTCATGACACGCGCAAGATAGCACGGCGCGTGAGACGGCTGCTGCAGAAATACGGCATACCTAAGTCGTTGCCATTTACCGAGCAGGTATTCTTCTTTATCTTTGTTCTGATAGGTCATGTGCCGCCTTTCTGCTACATGATGATACACACGCTGCGCTATGCACTGAGGAAAGCCACCAAGATACTTGTGCTCAACAGCGACAACTACACGCTGCGGGCCAACAGACAGGAGAAGCAGAAGAACGGCATCACATCGGAAGTATGCTTCATGGGCGAGAAGGCCATGGGCTTCAAGGAGGCCGACGAACTCTTCAAGCAAAGCATGGAAGCGTTGAAGAGCCCCTATGTGGAGCGTATAGCTGTCAAGCTCACATCTATTTATCCGCACACATACGACACCAATTACAAAGAGGGCAAGGCTGAAATAGAGAAAAGGCTGGCTGAACTATACAGGGCAGCCATGCATAACAAATGGACCAGCAAGAGCGGCACACAGAGGTACAAGGTGGTGACGATTGACACAGAAGAGTATAAAGATGTGCGCAACACCATCGAGATATTCAAGAAGGTGCTCTCGCAGCCTGAGTTCAAGAGCTACACGGCCGGCATCACGCTACAGGCATACCTGCTCAACGCATGGGACTTGCAGACAGAGTTGCTCGACTTCGCCAAGCAACGCCAACAAGACGGAGGAGCGCCGCTGGAAATGAGGCTCGTCAAGGGTCGCTTCCACATGACAGAAAACATGATAAGCGAGCTGAAAGGGTGGGAGAGTCCTGTCATACAGGACAAGGTGGACGTGGATGCCAACTACATGCACCTGCTCGACAGAGCCATGGCTCTCGAAAACGCCAAGGCCATGCATGTAGGCATAGCCACCCACAACATCTTCACCATCAGTTATGCCTACCAGCTCAGCCGCAAGCTCTCCACACCAAAGCGATGCTTCCGCTTCGAACTGCTGGAGGGCATAGCCAACAATGTGATCCGAGCTCTGAGCAAGAAAGACGTGCAGGTGCTCGTGCATGAGCCTATGGTGGCCAACGAGGAGTTTGGCAGAGCCGTGGCTTATATCACCCGCCGCTTCAACGACATATTCGACGAGAAGACATTCATCAGCAAGTCTTATTCGCTGAGGCCTAACACAGCCGTGTGGGACAAACTGACAGAGGAATTCAAGACAGCGTATGCCAAGAAGGATAAGCTGGAGTTCAAGACCGTGCACCATCAAGACAGGAATGAGTATTATGGCGACATACACTCACTGGATGAATTTGCCAACGAGGCCGACACCGACTTCGGCGCAGAGTGCAACCAGAGGTGGGCTGAGAAAATCATACAGAAATGGAAGCCGACAGGAGGCTTGACTGGCAACAGGAGCGACTGGCGCAAATGGCTGCCAGGCGACACGCTGCCCACCCAGATTGGCGACACACTTGTCTACAACGACAAGAGGCACACATACTTCGACCGCAACCAAGGCGGCAAAGTAGAAGTGTGCGAGATGTCTGTAGCCGACCCCGCGCAGATGGAGAGAGTGCTGCTGGCTGCCAAGACTGACAAGAGCGAATGGAGAAATACAGACCTGAAGAAGCGAGTGGAAATACTCTATAAAGTAGCCAACAATCTTGGCATGATGAGGGCCGAACTGGCCGGAGCCATATGCGCCATCTCAGCTGTGACGCTGGAGCAGGGCGACGCTGAGGTGTCTGAGGCCATGAACTACTGCCGATTCTACACTCACTCTTTCAGGGAACTGGACAAACTGGAAGGAGTGGAACTGGTGGCAAAGGGCGTGGTGCTGATCATATCCACATGGATGTTCCCGCTTTCCATTCCTGCCAACGGAATAGCGGCATCTCTTGTGGCCGGCAACAGCTGCATAGTGAAACCATCGACAAAGACAGCTCCTGTGACATGGATGCTCGCCAACGCTTTCTGGAACGCAGGAGTGCCAAAGGACGCACTGCAAGTGGGCATCACCGAGCCTTCTTACTACAAGCTGCTCGCATCGTCACCCTTCGTCAACCACATATGCCTTAACGGCACTTCAGAGACAGCCGAGACCATCACGCACATCAACCCCACAAAGTCCGTACAGGCTGAGACATGCGGCAAAAACGCTATCATACTCACAGCCAAGGGAGACATGTATCTGGGCATCAGAAGCGCTTGCGTGAGCGCCTTCTGCACAGCCGGACAGTCATGCACAGCATGCTCCATCCTGCTGGTGGAACGCTCCATATACAACAGCCCTGTGTTCAGACGCGTGCTCGAAGACTGTGCTCGCTCCATGAAAGCTGGCTCCGTATGGGACCTTGGCAACCAGTATGGACCTCTCATCAACAACAAAAATCCAAAGCTGATGATGGCCTTACAGCTGGAGGGTAACGAGAAATGGCTCGTAGAGCCTGAATTCTTAGACGAGGAGAAATACATTATGAAGCCTGCTGTGAAGATGAACGTGAGCCCAAGCTCGTACACCTTCCGCACCGAACTCGACGCTCCGCTGCTGGCTGTGACTCCTTACGACAAGCTGAAGGATGCCATCAAAATGATCAACGACCTCAACTACGGTATCACATCGGGCATCATCACTCTCGACGAGAAAGAGCAGAAACTGTGGAAAAACAGCATCGTGGCGAGCAACCTCTTCATCAACCGCAACATATCTATCCTGAAAACTCACATGCAGCCCATGGGCGGACTGAAAAACAGTTCCCACGGACCGCGATTCAAGGCAGGCGGCCCTAACTTCTGTCTGCAGCTGGTGGAAGCAAGAGACAAGGCTGACTCCACAGTCGACTACAAGAAGTCGTATGCCGAATGGTATGAGAAAGAGTTCAAGCCCGCCCATAATCTCACGCCTAAGCTGAACGGCGAGCTGAACATGCTGCGCTACCTGCCTGTCAGAGACGGCATGGCCCTGCGGCTCTTTGGCGACGAGACTGACGAGGAAATAGACATGGTGCTGCTGGCCGCCAAGACCGTGGGCACAGATCTAACGGTATCGGCCGATGCCAACAACGCGGCTCTTAAGCATCTGCACGCCCACCATGTGGTGAAGGAATCGCTCAGCGAGTTCTGTGACCACTTAGGAGACTACAGCCGCATACGTACCATCTCCAGCAATGTGCCAGACTCTGTCTTTGCCATTGCCGCCACACTCAACATCAACGTACTCTCCAGCAAACCTGTGAGAAACGGACGCATCGAACTGGCATATTACGTGATTGAGCAGTCCATCAGCCATGCCTACACCAGATTCGGACTGGAAATAGACGTGCCTGACGTTGACTGACACACATGGCATAGGACTTGCGCCAACGTTATACAGGCGCTTTGACTACCTACCCTAACATTTGCGCTAACATGCCTCACAGGCTGGTCGTTCATAGACTCAACGCATGGTCTATAAACGACCAGCCTATGGTTTATAAGGCACAAGCCTATGGTTTATAAGGCACAAGCCTATGGTTTATGAGGCACCAGCCTATGGTTTATGAGGCATCAGCCTATGGTTTATGAGGCATCAGCCTATGGTTTATGAGGCATCAGCCTATGGTTTATGAGGCACAAGCCTATGGTTTATGAGGCATCCCGAACCCTCTCACAACGATGCGAGTCATGCATATCTTCTTACACAATAGAAAAGTAACCATCCGAAAATAGCCGACTTTCCCACCACATTTGAATTGCATAACTTTGCAGCAAAAAAGTCATGTTCA
>CAKQRW010000016.1 GCA_934271655.1 uncultured Bacteroidaceae bacterium
AAAAACTGGGTTACAGAACGAACCAAAACTCTTAAAAAAGTGAGTTAAAATTGGTACAACGAACTGGACACCCTACTAAATAAGCCGCCCTCATATTTGCCGCACTCTCTCTCTCGGTCATCTTTTCCTTCTGTTTATCAGTCACTATGCCCGCATAGCTCCTTCAAACAGAAGAAAAATCTGCCCGGGGATAGAGCACGGCAAATATAAAAATAATTATGAACACCTACTTAAGAGTCAGATGTAAGCGGATTTTCTCGGTAGGCAGATGCCGAATATTAATAATCTGTTTAGCCTGCGTCATGCGTTCTCCGCCACACACGCTCATTTCAGCTTTGAGATGTCGAGCTTCTTGTCCTTAGTGTTCCTTATGTAAACCTCGCCAGCATGCCCTCTTAGACTGATGGTCTGCGTGCCGTCGTTTGAGACTGTCAGCCTCTTGAGGTCCACGTCGGCTGTTATGGTAGCCGAACTGCGCGACAGTATAGAAGCCTCCCGGCCTTGCAGATGAGCTATTGACACGTTGCCTGTGGCTGCTGACAGCAGAGACAGAGCGCCGCATCTCACGGTGTCGAGTTTAAGTTCGCCTGTGCCCATCACTCCAAGCTGAAGCGTGTCCACATTCAGCGTTCCGCGGCTTGTGATGCTGCCGTTGCCGCATATGCTCATGCACTCCAGTTTGGGAGACGACACATACAGGGTTATGTCGTTGGTGGTGCCGTATAGATTGAAGTCGCTATTGTTGTCGTGTCCCAGGTTGACAGTGAGCAGGTTGCTGTCAAACTGCAAGTCAAGATACTTCAGCATCGCGCTGTCCGCTTTGGCTGTGACACTGTAGTTGCCCTGCGTGTAGACAATGTTTACACTGCTGAGGTTGGTGATGAAGCTGAACTGGCTGCCTACAAAGAAGCTCTTCTCCACCATGTTCTTGCCGCTCTTCTTCGGTGTCTCTTGCGCGTCATCTGCCGGTTGGCTGCCAGGAGCATTGCCGTTGCCTCCGCATGAAGCGAGAAGTGCAAGAATGGCTGCTGGCAGCATGTGTTGTTTGGTCATAATATAATATATGTGTATTGGTGATTTGATGCAAAGTTAGGGCAAATGTTTGAAAAAAGGAAATTTTGTTTGTTAATAAATTTATTTTTCCATACCTTTGCAATAGGAAAAAGATTTACTTATACAAAAAACAACATCAAATTTAAATGGCTTTAGTTAATAAATACATTACTGTAGCGTACAAGCTGTATGAGATAGATAACGGGGTAGAGGATAAGGAACCAGCAGAGGAGTGCTCGGCAGAGCACCCATTCCAGTTCATCAGCAAGCTCGGCGTGGTGCTCCCAGCCTTTGAGGCGGGTGTTGAAGGCTTGGAGAAAGGCGAGTCTTTCGATTTCATCGTCCCATGCAAAGATGCTTATGGCGAGTACAATGACGATCTTGCCATCGACGTGGAAAAGTCCATCTTCTGCAAGGATGGCAAGAATATAGACTCTCGTTACATATATGAAGGCGCAGTAGTGCCAATGCAGGGCGAGGACGGGCAGCGCTTCTATGCCAGCATCGTAGAGATAAAAGATGACACTGTAGCCATAGACCTTAATCATCCACATGCTGGTGTAGACCTGCATTTCGTGGGCAATGTGGTGGAGAGCCGCATCGCCAGCAATGAGGAGATAGCAGAGTTGCTCAATGCCATGAGCGAAGGTTGCGGCGGCTGCGGCGGTGGTTGTGAAGGCGGCTGCGGCGGAGGCTGCGAAGGCGGCTGTGGCGGTAGCTGTGGAGGATGCTGAGGATGAGGAACACATTCGGACACATATTTGCGCTGACAACATTTGGCGAGAGCCATGGCGCAGGAGTAGGCGGAGTGGTGGACGGCATGCCTGCAGGCATCGACATCGACATCGACTTCATCCAGGCGGAGCTTGACCGTCGTCGGCCTGGACAGAGCCGCATCACAACGGCTCGACAGGAAGGCGACAAGGTGGAGATCCTCTCAGGCGTGTTCGAGGGCAAGAGCACAGGATGTCCCATAGGCTTCCTGGTCAGAAACACCAACCAGCACTCCAACGACTACGAGAACGTGCGCAATGTCTTTCGTCCATCGCATGCCGACTATACCTACACCGTCAAGTATGGGCTGAGGGACCACAGGGGAGGCGGACGCTCGTCGGCCCGAGAGACCATCTCCCGATGTGTGGGCGGAGCCTTGGCCAAACTGGCGCTCAAGCAGCTTGGCATCAGCGTCAAGGCTTACACGTCTCAGGTGGGAAACATTGCCATCGACCCCGACTACACCAAGCATGACCTCAGCAAGACTGAGAGCAATGCCGTGAGATGTCCTGATGGCAAGGCCGCTGCCGAGATGGAGAAACTCATCATGGAGGTGAAGGCCGATGGCGACACTATAGGCGGTGTGGTCACTTGTGTCATCACAGGAGTGCCAGCCGGACTTGGAGAACCCGCGTTCTCTAAGCTGCACGCTGAGCTTGGCGCAGCCATGCTTGGCATCAACGCCGTGAAGGGATTTGAATATGGTGAAGGCTTTGCTGGAGTGGGGCAGAGAGGATCGGAACAGAACGATATCTTCTTCATGAACAATGGCAAGGTGGACACCAGATCCAATCACTCTGGAGGCATACAGGGCGGCATAAGCAATGGGCAGGACATATATTTCAGAGTGCTCTTCAAGCCTGTTGCCACACAGCTCAGGCAGCAACCGACTGTGACTCGCGGGGGAGAGGAGACCATGCTTGAGGTGCGTGGCCGCCATGACCCATGCGTGCTGCCAAGGGCGGTGCCTGTGGTGGAGTCAATGGCTGCTATGACCATATTAGACCATTACTTACTCAATAAAACTGTACGCATATGAACAAAGTGATGCTGATAGGCTATGTGGGCGCAGACCCGCAGGTAAAGTATCTGGAGCAGAACATGTGTGTAGCGCAGCTCAGGCTGGCGACTACAGAACGAGGTTATACCATGCAGAACGGCACCAAAGTGCCAGACCGCACGGAGTGGCACAACTGCATATTCTGGCGCAGGCTGGCTGAGACGGTGGAGAAATATGTGCACAAGGGAGACCGACTCTATGTGGAGGGCAAGATACAGACACGCGACTACACCGACAGGCAAGGCATAAGCCGAAGAAGCATTGACATCATTGTGGAAAACATGGAGATGCTCTCCTCTAAGGGAACGGGAAATGCACAGGCCAATCCGGAGCCAGCTAAGACAGCTCCGGCTGCCGTCACTCCAGAGGAGAACAATGATGAATATCCGTTCTGAGCGGCCGCATGATTCTGAAAATAATGCTGCATAATACTGAAAATAGTGCCGCATGATTCTGAAAAGAAATAATGATGAGGGGCAGTGGCTGCATCACAGCATCTGCTGCCCCTGCATCGCTAAAAGAGTAACACAGATAAATAAAAAAGACAGATTATGCCAACAATAATAGCTGGTCCATGTGTCATAGAGTCAATGGATTGCCTGGACCAGGTCGCGCAGGAGCTGGTGCGCCTTAATGAGAAATATGGCGTGGACATCATTTTCAAGTCGTCATTCGACAAGGCCAACCGCACAAGCATCCATTCATACCGCGGTCCTGGCCTTGAGAAGGGCATGCAGATGCTGGGCGACATAAAGGAAAAGTACGGTCTGCGCATACTTACTGATATCCATGAGAGCAGTCAGGCACAGCGCGCCGCTGAGGTGGCAGATGTGCTGCAGATACCTGCATTCCTTTGCCGCCAGACAGATCTGCTGGTAGCAGCAGCCCGCACCGGCAGGATTGTTAACATAAAGAAGGCTCAGTTCCTTTCAGGGCTTGACATGGAATACCCTGTGCAGAAGGTGAGAGAGTGCGGGTGTGAACGTGTGTGGCTGACAGAGCGTGGCAACATGTTCGGATACAATAACCTTGTGGTCGACTTCCGCAACATAGCGGACATGAGGCGCTTTACGGATACCGTAATCATGGACTGCACGCATTCAGTGCAGCGTCCGGGAGCAGCAGGAGGCAAGACAGGCGGCAATCGTGAGTTTGTTCCGGCTATGGCTCTTGCGGCCAAGGCTTTCGGTGCCAACGGATATTTCTTTGAAGTGCATCCTGATCCCGACAACGCTCTGTCTGATGGGCCTAACATGCTGCGTCTTGGCGACCTCGACCGTGTGGTGGCAAGCCTCTTGGACTGAGAGGAAACGTCACCAAGCTCACTTGCGCATGCCGTGGACTGCATGTTGATGGAAAAGCAACTCAGGCATTGCATGCTGATATGAAAGCCCCGCTGACGAGGCAAACAGATACGGCGGCCGAGACAATCATGGCAGATACAGCCTTCTGGGTCTCTATTGGCCCCGACAAACATTGTTGAATGCTTACTAACTAACTAATAGATGGATTCCATTGTTTATGCAGAACAATGTCTGCGCTATGAGGCGCAGGCACTAATAGATATGATACCACTTCTGAATGAGCAGTTTGACAAAGTGGTCAGCCTCATCCATCAGTGCGCAGGACACGTCGTGGTGACAGGTGTGGGGAAAAGCGGACATGTGGGCGCAAAGATTGCTGCCACCCTTGCCTCTACAGGCACCCCTGCCATATATCTCAATCCGCTGGATGCCTTGCATGGCGACTTGGGCATGATTATGAAAAACGATGTGATGCTGATGATAAGCAATTCTGGCAATACAGATGAGCTGCTGCGTATCACCGCCTCGCTTGAGGACAGGCACATACCCATCGTGTCGATGACGAGTGACGAGAGATCGCTTCTGGCCCAGCATTCCGATTATCACATCCTTTGCCGTGTGGAGCGTGAGGCATGTCCGCTCAATCTGGCTCCCACGTCGAGCACAACAGCAGCCATGGCTTTGGGCGATGCCTTGGCCATAGCGCTGATGCAGGCACGCAACTTCAAGGCCAGGGACTTCGCCCAGTTTCATCCTGCAGGTTCGCTCGGACGCAAGTTGCTGGTGAAGGTGAAGGACGTGATGTATACGGAAAATCTTCCTGTAGTGCCTCCAACAATGCTTCTTTCCGATGCGCTCATGACCATCAGCGACGGCAAGCTCGGACTGGGCGTGGTGATGGAAGGCGAGAAGGTGTTGGGCATCATTACCGACGGCGACATACGCCGCGCTGTGGAGGGAGCCAAGGAGAACTTCATCAATTTGCCGGTTAAGGATGCCATGACAGCCACGCCTAAGACCATCGGTCCGGAGGCTAAGCTGACAACGATACAGCAGATGTTCCGCAAGCACAAGATACATTCTCTCCTTGTAATGGAAAAGGATAAGCTTGTGGGCATTGTTGACTATTTCGCCATCATGAGCTGATGAGCTGATGCTTGCAAAATGTGGGCAAGCAAGACACCATCGTGAGTTGAAGCTTGCAAGATGTAAGCAAACAAGACAGAGCGTCAGCGTCTCTCCAGATATTTCAGACAGTAAGCCCCATGACGTGCATATCCTTGTGCAGACAAGCGGAGCGGCACTCATGGCGAATTAGACGAATAAGCGATGCGCCCTGCGGGGCAAAGGTTCTGATGCTTTAGTGGCCTTTGCCCCCGCAGGGCGCTTCACGCTGTACCTGACAGCTATTTTTCTGATGCGTCGATATCGTCTCTCAGTGTGAAATGAAAGCAAGTGCCGCCTGTGGCAGGAGTGCCCACTTCTATATTGCCGCCATGCGCCAGCACTGCATTCTTGACGATAGCCAGTCCCAGCCCTGTGCCGCCCGACTTTCTGCTGCGTCCCTTGTCCACACGGTAGAAGCGGTCGAAGATGCGTGGCTGGTGCTCTGCCGGTATGCCGATGCCGTTGTCGGTAACGGTGAAATGCCAGTATGGACACTCATGGCGTGCTGTATAGACAATAGTGGTGCCCTGTCCGGCGTAAGCGATGGCATTGTCAGTCAGATTGCGGAAGATGCTGTAGAGCAAGGAGAAATTGCCGTTGATGACGAGCCTTTCTGTTATTCTGTTGTCTATGGTCATGCTGTGCTCCAGCAGGGCTTGCTCTGTCTCGTTCATCACCTGCTTGATGAGGGCAGTGATGTCTACCAGGTCAAACTGGTATGCCTCTGGGGCGTCGTCAAGGCGGTGCAGCGTTGACATGTCGTTGAGGATAGATGTGAGACGCTGTGACTGCTTGAAGCACCGCTGCAGAAACTGCGTGCGCACCTCTTCATTCATGTTGGGGTCGGCAAGTATCGTCTCTATAAAGCCTTGGATGGTGGCCACAGGTGTTTTCAGTTCGTGTGTCGCATTCTCTGTGAGCTGTCGCTTCAGTAGCCTTTGCTGCTCTTCCGTCTCTTTAAGCTGCACGTATAGGCTGGTGATGCGCTTTGCTATCTCGCCCAGTTCGTCGTTGGAGAAATTCTTGGGAACCTCATTGTCAAGAGGCTCATTCTTGTCTATCCTGGCAGCAAAGGCACGCAGTTTCCTGATGTTGGTGGTGAGCCTGTGCACAAAGCGGTAGAGCAGCACCGACAGCATTAAGGCTATTGCAAGTGTGAGCCAGATGAACCGCATGTCGGCTGTGAGTGTCTGCACCAGATGCTGGTCGTATGGCAGTGCAGAGCGTATGATATATCCTTGTGTGGGATAATATGTCGCCACGTAGAAATATTCCTGGCCCAGCGTGTTGCTCTTCCTGTCCACATCATATCCTGTGCCGTTCTTCAGCGCCTGGATAATCTCGTTGCGCAGCAGGTGATTGTTCATCGCGCGGTAGTTCTTGTATAGGTTGTCATACATCACATCGCCGTGGGTGTTGATCACCGTGATGCGCAGGTTGGACAGCGAGTGCTTCTTTATGTAATGGTCCATGTGCATAAATAGTGTGTCATTCTCCCTGGCTATATTCTCGTTGAGGTCATCATTGTAGTCCTTCAGCTTGTCTTTCAGCAACTCCACCTTGAATTCTTTCTCCCTTGCGTGCTCCACGAAAATGAAGACGCCCACCATGAGGAGAAACATGGAGATGATGCTGACTGTGAATCTTGTTCCTGTAGACATGTGTCCAGTCTTGTTTTTAGGTTGTGTCCAGTTTTGTTTTTAAGTAATGTGAATAGCTTGGCTGTACGGTCATCCTGTGTACATGCCATTATTAAGTAGACGCTCACGGTCTTCTTTCTTGTCGATGTGAGGGCCTGCTTGCCTTGATATGATAAGTTGGTGTTCAAAATTATTTTATAGTATCAAGGTGGTCCGCTCCCATATTTGTCGCACTCTCTCTCGGTCATATTTTCCTTCTGTATATCAGTCACTATGCCCGCATAGTTCCTTCAACCATAAGAAAAATCTGCCCTGGGATAGAGCATGCCAAATATAAAAATAATTATGAGCACCTACTTAAATAAAATAGGAACACCTGCTTATACGTCAAGGTAATATCCATATCCCTGTCTGGTAGCGATAATGCGCGAATATGGCGTGATCTTTTTTCGTATACGTGTGATGTTGACATCCACTGTGCGGTCAAGCACCATCACATCGCTTGGCCAGATGCAGTCTATAAGTTCCTCTCGTGAGTAGACACGGCCACGGTTCTCCATGAGCAACTGCAGTATCTCAAACTCAGTCTTGGTGAAGTCTACCTTGCAGCCGTCCACGGTAACAGTCTTTGTGTCGAGATTGAGCGATAGTCCACGATACTCCAGCGTGCGTTTCTTTGCTTCCTTGCCTTCTTCGGCTTCGCCATGGCGCGTGCGGTTGAGCACAGCCTTCACCCTTGCCATGACCACAGGCAGCAGATAGGGCTTTGTGATATAGTCGTCCGCTCCCAGGTCGAATCCCTTCAGCGTGTCTTCCTCAGCCGATTTGGCAGTGAGGAAGATGATGGGCACGTCTGGCAGCATCTTGCTCTCGTGCATGCGCCTGGCCATCTCAAAGCCCGACATGCCCTCCATCATCACGTCCAGCATGATGAGGTCATATTGGTCCAGCTGCATGGCCAGTGCCTCCTCGGCAGAGTTGGCTGTGTCCACCAGATAGCCCTCTTTTATGAAGTTGTATCTCAGCACCTCGCAGAGGTCTTGCTCGTCGTCCACAACAAGGATTCTGTATTGCTCGTTCTCTTTCATATATCTAACCTCCTTTTTATCTCTTAGTCTTATTCTTTTTGTCCCTTATTCTTTCGCTTTATGTTTATGTCGTCTTTTGTTTGTGCAAGGCATGCTGTATATCTCGGCTCTGTAGCCATAAGATATATTGCAGTGCATTGCGCTTGCGGACTGTGTCCATGCTTTTTATGGGTGCAAATTTAATGTTTTTTTTCTTCTATGGACGCAATATTGATGTTACAATTCTGTGAAAAGAGATGTGGAGCTCTATATGCAAGTGTGTTCAGAACAGATGATCATCTGTAATCAAAACGGATAATCATCTATAAAATGACGGAGAATGGGATATAAAGGAGGCATCTGAAAAATGCATGCTGTGCAGTTGGGTGCGGATGAAAGGCAGGAACATAATGCACTCGTAATCCTGTGGGCATAGCACTCGCAATCCTGTGGGCATAACATCGGTAATCCTAAGGTCTGTGCATCAGTAATCCTAAGGTCCGTGCATCAGTAATCCTAATGTTCAGCATTGGTAATTCCAATGTTTGCCATCAGGTCTTGTGCCGCAGACAGGTTAATACAGTGTGATGTATTCATATGTATTGCCTACCTCTTTGAGATATTTTTCAAAAGCCTCCTTCGTGATGACCACCGTGCCTCGGCAGTCGTTAGGGTGGAACGACAGAGTGGCGGCATTCTTCAGATTGACGTCGAGAAACAGGTGAACCTCATTTTCTGTGTCGTTGATTAGTCCGAAAGGCGAAACGCTTCCAGGCTCCAGTCCCAGGTATTTCATCATCCTCTCAGCGGAGGCGAAAGACAGTTTGCCGCATGATGGCAGTCCCTGTGACGTGAGAGCCTCCTTCAAGCGGTGCTCCAGGTCGTGTATGGCGAGGTCGTGGTCGCAGTCGAAGCACACGAGATAGTGCTTGTTGCCTTTATGGTTGCGGAAGAAGAGATTCTTGCAGTGCACGCTTCCGTCGTCCTTCCACCATCGCTTTGCCTCCTCGATGGTCTTTCCCTCGGGGTGGTTGTAGTTGGTGAAAGGAATGCCGTGCTCCCTGAGATATTGGA
The DNA here is from genome assembly GCA_934271655.1 of uncultured Bacteroidaceae bacterium. Classification (GTDB taxonomy): domain Bacteria; phylum Bacteroidota; class Bacteroidia; order Bacteroidales; family Bacteroidaceae; genus Minthosoma. The sequence continues at coordinate 9,140 of CAKQRW010000016.1, forward strand.
GCACGGCTTCTTCTCTTGTTGATATCATATATTCCAGTATGCTTTGTGTAGTGGGCTAGTGCTGGTAAGCGCAGTGGTGACGGGCCTTCAGGATATTTCGCCTTGCCGCCTGTCTGTTTGGCAATGCTCGAAAGCATGTCACTTCACCATCACCTTCTTTCCCTTTATGACATATATGCCAGGCTCAAGATTCATGACCTGTGCAGATGTGGCTCCTTTTGCTACCGCCACGCCCGAAACGTTGTAGACATCGGCTGTTTCGCCCTCCTTCATCACGGAGTTGACACTTGTTGCTCCGTTTATATGGTTGGTGCTCAGCATTGTGGAGTTACCGTTGGAAAGTTGTATGTAGCACCTTGTGGCATAGAAGCCCGTCTTCACGTCGTCCACATTGACAAAGGCGGCCTCAGCGTTGTCGCGTGCCAGGATGCCATACACGCCCTGTGCGTTGCGCTTGGTCTTTGCGCACGCCATGGTGACAGTCTCCCCAGTGCCCTCGGCTGTGAATGTCAGTTCGGGCTTAGCGTCCACGATGGTGGCGTTCTCCACATTGAATGTCTTGCTGCCGGTCTCGCCGGTGTAGTAGAGGATGTATGGCACATTAGCCTTGATGCCCTCCGCTTTGCAGTTGCGGAAATTGAGCTTTATGTCCTTGCCGTCGTTCTCCACTCCTGCCAGGCACTCCAGTCGGCAGTCATTGCCGAACACCTCGTCGACTTGTGCTGATGTGACATCGAAAGGAAGAGATATGGTGTTCCATCCATTGAAGATGTATCGTGTCACCTTCACGTTGTATGACTTGCCAGCATATTGGGTGAGATTGGTGCCGTTGTACGTGCTGAGGCTTATTTGTGCCTGCTGCGCGCTGGCGTTTGCGCATGCCAGCGTGATAGCTGCTGTGAGTAATAGTTTCTTCATGCTGCGTTGTATTTTAATGATTGGATATTGTTGTTTACTTAAGTTCTTTGATGAAACCGTTTCTGTAGGCATATAGCAGTCGCTTCAGGTCTTCCACCTTGGCCAGCAGCACCTTGCCCTTGTCAGTGTCCTTCACGTACATCCGCTCCGAGCTGAGTTCCACAATCTGTGTGGAGCTCTTGATGTCGTTGCCGTTCTGTATGGCGTCTTCCGCAGAGCGGAAAGGCTGGTGCTGCACCAGGTCGAGTCCTCTGCTGTGGAAGGTGAGCGTATAGCCCGCTATGCCTGTTTCAGGTTGGTAGGCGCGTGAGAATCCTCCGTCGATGACCAGCAGTTTGCCGTTGGCCTTTATTGGAGTCTCTCCCTTGAGCACCTTGACGGGCGTGTGCCCGTTGATGATGTGCCTGTGCTTTCCCTCCACACCGAAATTGTCGAGAATCATGTCCACAGTCTTCTCGTCGTCGTTGTATTTATAGTAATACCCCTTGTTCTCGGTGTATGTGTTCTTGTCCTTTATGAAATAGCGCTCGAATGTGGTCATCTTGTCCTTGTCAAAGAGCGGTGAGTCCTTGCCGCACCACAGATACCAGATGTAGTCGCGCGCATAGTCCTTGCGTTCCTTGGGCGTGTCGTTGTTGAAAGCCTCTCTCACCAGATGTCCTGTCTTCTTCATCAGGTCTATGCCCTTGTGCTTGGTGCCGTTGATTTCCACCTCTTTCAGCGAGCCGTCGGCATTGAGTGGCACGGTGGCGTGGTACATGAGGTTGCTGTTGGATATGGAGTACATGCAGCCGTGGGCCAGCAGGCACTGCACATGGCGCTGCAGCTTGTCGCTCGTCAGGAATGAATGTTCCAGTTTGGCCATCAGCTTCTCTTCCTCCTCGGTCAGTTCGCTTGGGCGCGCTCCCTTGACGGTGGGCATGTTGGTGTCCAGCATCTCATAGTCTTTGCCCTCAATGCGGCATGTGCCCTTCTCGAAGTCTATGTTGTCTAGAAGCTTGCGACTCTCCATGTGGAACTCGGGGTGCCTGTCTATCAGCTTGGCCTCTTCCTTGAACTGTATGATGGTGATGGCCTTGTGCATCTGTGCTATCAGGCGGTTGGTCTTCTTGTCGTGCTGGCTCTCCTTGGTCAGTTCGCGTACTCCGAAGAGTGAGCATGGGTCATCTTTGTATGTCTCCATGGCGAATGTGGCGAGCGGCAGAAGGTTGATGCCATAGCCGTCCTCCAGTGTGGCGAGGTTGCCGTAGCGCAGCGATAGGCGCAGCACGTTGGTGATGCAGGCGCGGTTGCCAGCCGCCGCTCCAAACCAGCTGATGTCGTGGTTGCCCCATACGATGTCAAAGTTGTGGTAGCTCATCAGTGTCTCCATTATCAGATGCGCTCCAGGCCCGCGGTCGAAGATGTCGCCCAGCAGGTGCAGGCGGTCTATGGCCAGTCTCTGTATGAGGTAGCATATGGATATGATGAAATGGTCGGCTCGCTGTGTGCCGATGATAGTCTGCACTATCATGTTGTAATACTGGTGGCGCTTGTCTCCCACACCGCTGTGGCTCTCGTGCAGCAGTTCCTCGATGATGTCGCTCAGTTCTTCTGGCATCTCTTTGCGTATCTTGCTGCGTGTGTATTTAGAAGCCACTTCCCTCAGCACCTTGATGAGCTGGTTGAGCGTTATGGCATAGAAGTCGTCCATGTTCTGCTCCGAAGCCTTGATGCGCTGCAGTTTGGCTTCGGGGTAATAGATGAGGGTGCACAGCTCCTGCTTCTCGGCCATGCGCAGCGTGGAGTTGAATATCTCATCCACCTTGCGCTTCACGTAGCCAGAGGCGTTGCGCAGCACGTGGTTGAACGCCTCGCTCTCTCCGTGCGGGTCGCTGATGAAGTGCTCCGTAGGTTTGGGCAGGTTGAGCACAGCTTCCAGGTTTATTATTTCGTAGCTGGCCTCTGCCACGTTGGGGTAGCTCTGTGCCAGCAGCTGAAGATACCTGAGGTCTTCCTTTATCTTGTCCTCTGTGAGGGTGTTCTTGTTGATGGTTTCCATGATTGCTATATTATGTCGCAAAAATACAAAAAATATCGCACATGTAGCAACAATGGCTGTTAATTATTTGCGGATGTAATGTATTTTTCACTTTTGCTTTCTTCAATCATTAAAAAAAAGGTTTATGATGGTGCTTGTTAGGTCAAAATGTTATAACTTTGTGCTCGGAAAAAGGAAAGGCCAAAGCATGGAGGGGCGGTGCCGGCTGCAAATGAAAATATTTTTCGGCATCTGCCTGCAAGGGGTTTTGGCGTGTTTTTCTACGCACTCATTATTTATATAGTATAAGAAATTTGTTTATGGCTGCAGGACTTAGATTTCAGGTAGTGAAGGAGGCTTTCAAGCGGGGTCCAGTGTATGTGGACCAGCCATCAGAGCGTCCGAGTGAGTATTTTGCCAAGTATGTCTTCGACAGGAAGAAGATGTACAAGTATCTCCCGTCGCGCGTCTACGAGCAGATGTGTGACGTGATAGACAATGGGGCACCGTTTGACCGTGCCATAGCCGACGCGGTAGCCACGGGCATCAAGCAGTGGGCCATAGAGAACGGTGTGACGCACTACACCCATTGGTTCCAGCCACTGACAGAGGGCACCGCACAAAAGCACGACGGCTTTGTGGAGCATGACGGCAAGGGAGGCATGGTGGAAGAGTTTGAGGGCAAACTGCTCATCCAGCAGGAACCCGACGCCAGTTCATTCCCATCTGGCGGCATACGCTCTACCTTCGAGGCGCGCGGCTATTCCGCATGGGACCCCACATCGCCTGTGTTCATCATTGGCGACACCCTCCTCATCCCTACTATATTCATCTCCTACACTGGCGAGGCCCTTGACTATAAGGTGCCGCTGAAGAAGTCGCTGCATGCTGTGGACAAGGCTGCCACGGCTGTGGCGCAGTATTTCTATCCCGATGTGAAGAGGGTAGTGACCAACCTCGGCTGGGAACAGGAATATTTCCTTGTGGACGAGTCGCTCTACGCTGCGCGCCCCGACCTTGTGATGACGGGTCGCACGCTGATGGGACACGACTCAGCCAAGAACCAGCAGATGGACGATCATTACTTCGGTTCCATACCGGCGCGTGTGGAGGAGTTTATGAAAGACATAGAGATAAACGCCCTCAAGCTTGGCATCCCATGCAAGACACGCCATAACGAGGTGGCGCCAAACCAGTTTGAGTTTGCTCCTATCTTTGAGGAAGCCAATCTGGCTGTCGACCACAACATGCTCATGATGTCTATCATGAAGCGCATAGCGCGCAAGCACGGCTTCCGCTGCCTGCTGCACGAGAAGCCCTTCAAGGGCGTGAACGGCTCTGGCAAGCATGAGAACTGGTCGCTGGCCACAGACACGGGTGTGCTTCTGCATGCCCCGGGCAAGACACCTATGGACAATCTGCGCTTTGCTGTCTTCACCGTGGAGACGCTCAAGGCCGTGTATGACCACAATGGCCTGATAAAAGCGTCTATCATGAGCGCCACCAATGCCCACCGCCTCGGAGCCAATGAGGCACCTCCTGCCATCATATCTTCTTTCCTAGGAAAGACTGTGACCGATCTGCTTGAGCATCTGGAGCATGCCGATGAGGATGCCCTCTCTCTCGCAGGCAAGAAGGCCTTCAAGCTCGACCTGCCTTCGCTGCCAGAACTATTCATCGACAACACCGACCGCAACCGCACGTCCCCGTTTGCCTTCACAGGCAACCGCTTTGAGTTCCGCGCCGTGGGCTCTGAGGCCAATTGTGCCTCAGCCATGCTCACACTCAACAGCGCGGTGGCAGAGGCTCTTGTCAATTTCAAGGAGCGGGTAGACTCGCTCATCGATGCTGGCGAGGCTAAGGAATCTGCCATCATGAAGGTGGTGCGCGAAGACATCAAGTATGTGAAACCGATCATCTTCAACGGCAATGGCTACAGCGAGGAATGGAAGGCTGAGGCTGCGCGTCGCGGTCTCGACTGCGAAGTGTCGGCTCCGCTCGTCTTTGACAACTACCTCAAGGAGTCGTCTGTGAGGATGTTTGAGAAGGTGAACGTCATGACACGCCTGGAGCTGGAGGCGCGCAACGAGATAAAGTGGGAGATATACACAAAGAAGATACAGATAGAGTCGCGCATCTTTGGCGACCTCTGCCTCAACCACATTATCCCGGTGGTGACCAAGTACCAGTCTACGCTCATCGACAATGTCCACAAGGTGCAGGGAGTCTTCCCTGCTGAGAAGGCCAACAAGATAGCTAAGGAGAATCTCAACCTTATAGAGCAGATATCAGACCACGAGTCGTTCATCGTGGAGAATGTGGAGAAGATGGTTGAGGCTCGCAAGGTGGCAAACCGTATAGAGAGCGAGCGTGAGAAGGCCATAGCCTATCACGACACTGTGGCTCCGCTCATGGAGGATATACGATATCATGTCGACAAACTTGAGACTATCGTTGATGACGAACTGTGGCCTCTGCCAAAATACAGAGAGCTCCTATTCATCAGATGACGAGTAAGGCTTATGCTCGGTCCATCTTATTTCGGCTTTGCAGCTCCATGTCCCTTCGTCAGATGACGAGTAAGGCTTATGCCGACGCATGAGTTCGTGCGCTGCAACCGACACCGACAAGTGCCTGTGATATGAAGCGAGGTAATAGAAGACATTATACATGAAAAATGGGCGAGGATATCCAAGGAGGGTGTCCTCGCCTTTCTGGCTTTTAAGCAGGTGCCCATGACTGTTTAAGCAGGTTCTCACGATTGTTTAAGCAGGTTCACATGATTGTTTAAGCAGGTTCTCATGATTATTTAAGTGTATGCCCATGATTATTTAAGTGTATGCCCATGATTATTTAAGCAGGTGCCCATAATCATTGAAGTGACCGCCAATAATCATTGAAGTGACCGCCAATAATTCTTTTAATGTTTGGCACACTTTCTGTCTTGAGCCGAATTCTCTTCTGCTTGAAGGAGCTATGCGGTCATCTCCTTGTTTGGAAAAGCCATGTCAGAATAGGGCGTACCAAATATAAAGAATAAATGCGGACACTTGTACAAAAGCCGTTAATTGTAGTCCCGACATAGCAAAAATGCCTGCAATGTTGTAAAGATAAAAATATTTTTTGTATCTTTGCAACCAAATTTTATCAGAAAAATCTATTATTAAAATGAGGTGAAGAAACACAGCGACACATGCTTTGCCGTGTGGCTTCGCCTTAAAAACGAAAACTAAAACAATATGATTACAAATGACATCTACGGAGCCTTGCAGCTCCTTCTTGTCGGTATGATCACGGTGTTTCTTGTATTGCTCATCGTGATAGGACTCGGCAAGGTGCTCATCTGGGCCATCAACAAGTGGGCTCCAGAGGAGAAAGTGACAAAGAAGGTTGCGCCAGCGGCCAAGGCCGTCTCGGCAATCGACGCGCAGACCAAAGCTATCATCGACGCTGCTATCAGCCAGATAACAGGCGGCAAGGGACATGCATCTAAAATCACAAAACTTTAATCAGACAAAACAACCAATAAATCAAGGATAAAACAGACAATGGCAAAAGAAGTAAAATTCTCGCTGGTATTTCGTGACATGTGGCAGAGTGCTGGAAAGTACCAGCCTCGTGTTGACCAGCTCGTTAAGGTAGCACCAGCAATCATAAAGATGGGTTGCTTCGACCGTGTGGAGACCAACGGTGGTGGATTCGAACAGGTAAACCTTCTCTACGGAGAAAACCCTAATAAGTCAGTCCGTGAATGGACCAAGCCTTTCCATGAGGCTGGCATACAGACACACATGCTTGACCGCGCCCTCAATGGCCTCCGCATGAGCCCATGCCCAAAGGATGTGCGCAAGCTCTTCTACAAGGTAAAGAAGGCGCAGGGCACAGACATCACACGCATCTTCTGTGGCCTCAACGACCCACGCAACGTGATTCCTTCTATCAAGTACGCCAAGGAGGCTGGCATGATAGCTCAGGCATCTCTCTGCATCACTCACTCACCAATACACACAGTTGAATACTATGTCAACCTCGCTAAGACATTCATGGATGCCGGAGCGGACGAGATATGCCTCAAGGACATGGCCGGCATCGGCCGCCCTGTGTCTCTCGGCAAGATTGTTGAGGGCATAAAGAAAATCAACCCAGACATCGTCATCCAGTATCACTCTCATGCAGGTCCTGGCTTCTGCGTAGCCTCAATCCTTGAGGTGGCCAAGGCAGGATGCGACTATATAGACACAGCTGTGGCACCACTCTCTTGGGGTACAGGACATGCTGACATCATCGCCGTGCAGGAGATGCTCAAAGATGCCGGCTTCAAGGTGAAGGAGATCAACATGGAGGCTTACATGGAAGTGCGCACGCAGATTCAGGAGATGTGCGACGATTTCCTTGGCTACTATATTCCAGAGCTGAACCACCTCAACAACTCGCTTCTTGTCAAGCCAGGCCTTCCAGGCGGAATGATGGGCTCGCTCATGACCGACCTCGAGGACAACCTCAAGTCGCTCAACAAGTGGAAGAAGAAGAACGGACAGCCTGAGCTCACCACCGACCAGCTGCTCGTCAAGCTCTTTGACGAGGTGGCATACGTGTGGCCAAAGGTGGGCTATCCATGCCTCGTCACCCCATTCTCACAGTATGTGAAGAACCTCGCCCTCATGAATGTCATGCAGATGGAAAAGGGCAAGGCTCGCTGGTCAATGATAGCAGACAACATCTGGGACATGATTCTCGGCAAGTCAGGACAGTTGCCTGGCCCAGTAGACCCAGAGCTTGTGGCTATGGCCAAGGAGCAGGGACGCGAGTTTGAGACACAGGACCCTCAGTCTTACTATCCAGACAAGCTCGATGAGTTCAGAAAAGAGATGAAGGACAACGGATGGGAACTCGGACAGGATGATGAGGAGCTCTTTGAGCTTGCCATGCATCCAGAGCAGTACCGCGCCTACAAGAGCGGAAAGGCTAAGGCCGACTTTGAGGCCGACCTCGCCAAGCGCAAGGCTGCCAAGAATGCTCCAGCCGCAGGAGAAGGTCCAAAGAGCGTGACTGTGCAGGTGAATGGTGTCAACTACAAGGTCGAGATCGCTTATGGCGACGCTGTTCCTGCCGCTCCGGCAGCCACTGCCGCAGCTCCTGCTGCTCCAGCCGGTGAGGGAGAGGACATCCTCGCTCCTCTGGAGGGCAAGTTCTACCTTGTCAAGGATAACTCAGAGACTCCTAAGAAGGTGGGCGACGCAGTTCAGCCAGGCGACACACTTGGCTACATCGAGGCCATGAAGACCTTCAACGCCATCCGCGCAGACAAGGCTGGCACCATCACAGCCATCCTCGCCAACTCAGGCGACTCTGTAGAGGAGGATGACCCAATCATGAAACTTGCATAACAAACATCACAGACAAGAATGGAAGAAATAATAAATAATGTGTACCAGATGACGGCGTTCAGCGACATCATCGCCTCAAATGGTCAATACCTCATCATGTATCTCCTTGCCTTCGTGCTTCTGTACCTTGGCATCGTGAAGCATTTTGAGCCGCTTCTCCTCGTGCCTATAGCCTTCGGTGTCCTTATCGCCAACTTCCCGGGCGGCGACATGGGCGTCTATCAGGCCGACGAGGCAGGACGCATTTTCAATGCTGAAGGCAAGCTTATTTGTGAGAACATCTGGGACATGTCGCTCCCTGCCATAGCTCACGACCTTGGCCTGATGAACTTCCTCTACTACATGCTCATCAAGACAGGCTTCCTTCCTCCAATCATCTTCATGGGCGTGGGAGCGCTCACAGACTTCGGTCCGATGCTCCGCAACCTCCGCCTCTCTATCTTTGGCGCAGCGGCGCAGCTCGGTATCTTCACCGTGCTCCTCGTGGCCATCGGTTCAGGAGCTTTCAACATCAAGGAGGCTGCATCGCTCGGCATCATTGGTGGCGCTGATGGTCCTACAGCCATCTTCACTACCATCAAGCTTGCTCCGCATCTCCTTGCTCCTATCGCCATTGCGGCTTACTCCTACATGGCGCTTGTGCCAGTGATAATACCGCTGGTGGTCAAGCTGCTCTGCACAGAGAAGGAGCTGAAGATCAACATGAAGGAGCAGGACAAGCTCTTCCCGTCCAACCAGAAGATAAAGAACGAGAAGGTGCTGAAGATTATCTTTCCGATAGCAGTCACCACTATTGTGGCTCTGCTTGTGCCATCTGCTGTGTCGCTCATCGGCATGCTGATGTTCGGCAATCTCCTCAAGGAAATCGGTTCTGACACAGCTCGCCTCTTCGACACTATCTCTAATGCAGTGATGAACACAGCCACAGTCTTCCTCGGACTCTGCGTTGGTGCGACAATGACTGTTCAGGCGTTCCTCAACTGGACTACTATAGGCATTGTCATTGGCGGATTCTTCGCTTTCGGCCTTTCTATCGCCTCAGGCATCTGCATGGTGAAGATAACCAACCTCTTCTCAAAGAAGAAGATCAATCCGCTGATTGGCGCCACAGGCTTGTCGGCTGTGCCAATGGCCTCGCGTGTGTGCAACGAGATTTCTACAAAGTATGACCCAAAGAACCATGTGCTCAACTACTGCATGTCTTCCAACGTGTCGGGTGTCATAGGTTCAGCCGTTGCAGCTGGTGTGCTCATCTCGTTCCTTCAGAACATGACAGTGTGATGCTTGTGTAGCATGCGTCGCATCAACGCCGCGCGGATACATAGGATAACGGCATTGCGGTAGCGTGCATTATTTGCAGACGGCATTGCCAGACTATTTATGAATGAAACAGGGAATCGCTCCATATAGGTGCGATTCCCTGTTTTGTGTTTGGCAGGCTTCATCGGTTTCGTAGCCGAAGGCCTGCATCATATCTTGGCTCTGCGTATATTCTCTGCCGACATCCTTTGGCTTACGAATCATGGCATGTGAATCAACGTAAGGAAATAAATGAACAGCCATGTAATGGCAAAGGTCCAATGGCTCAATGACATGTTACTTTAGCCAAGGCTGTCTATTGCTATTGAGCATGCGACGGTGCAGCTCGACGGCAGCATCATGGGCGTCGAATATGGCTGCCTGTTGCTATTGAGCATGCGATCTAATGCCATGGGCTTGCAGCCACCTCGTTCCCATACCGTGTCTTGCCAGTTACGTGGGCATATCTCAAAAAGCCCAGGCTTTCGAGGCCTCATTCCCATTCCATGTCTTGCCAGTTGCTGTCTTCTCCATTGTTCTCAAACTGCGATCGGACCTCTTCGGCGCTTTCTTGTATGGCTTGGTTGTGCCCATTGAGAGCGGCGAATGGTGCGAACTGTGCTGCGCGGGCATGCATCGGCATGCGTGGATGCTTTGCCGATGTGGGGTGGGGTAGGTTGATGATGTCGTCGTAGTTGTCTTTCATTATTTATTATGGATGCAGAGTCCTTTGTCTGTATATGAGTGAGTGTGTGGAGCAATGCCTTTTGTCTGTCGGGGCAAACTCAGCGTGCCTCTTGCCTTCTGATAGTGACAGCAGGCGTGGCCTTTCTTCGTCATTGAAGCCTTCCATCTCTCGCTTTATATGATGCTGTTGTGCCAGCAGGCATGGCCTTTCTTCGCGCGTTTGTTGTGAATGCGTTTCGCCACAGGGATTGCAGTGTCCGTTTGAGGCTACAGACCCATTCTTGATGTGTTGGCCTCTTTAAGCTTCTTCTGCTTGTATCCTTTGAAAGAATACCTCACAGTGAGGTTCGCTCTTCTGGTATCGTTGTAGGTCTTGAATGAGATATTTTGTCCTTGGAAGTTGATGACTCTGGTCATATTGTTTGTCGCCAGCAGGTCTGTGCATTTCAGCACAATGTTCCACCCGGAGTTTCTCGGTTTCCAGGTCATGGAGGCTGTCAGCTCAAAGATTGGCCTGTCGATGGCGTAGCCCGTCAGTGAGGCCGTGAGATATGTGGCATTGAGTTGCATCGTCAATCCTTGCTTCTTGCTGAAGAGGATGTTGCTGAGCAGGGCATACTTCCCGGACAATATCCTTTGGTCGGAGCTTATATTGTGGAATGTAGCTTTTGTGTGCCTGATGAATGTGTAGGCGGTCATCTTGGTGTTGAGCCATGAAGTCCAGTTGTGTGGAGCAGTGAGCATCACGCCGTAGGAGTTGCATGTTTTCAGGTTGTAGAACTCATAGCTGGCCTCCAGCTTGTGCGGATTCTGGTAGATAGTCTGTACGAACCTCTTTGGCTCGATGGTGGTGTACAGTCCCAGTATGTAGCGATTCCTGTACACATAGTTCAGGTGCGCATTGTATGCGCTGTACCCACGCACATCTGTGGTGTTGTCTATGCTGTAATACATATTATAGTATGATACTCTTCCGCTTGTGTTTTTGTAGTTGGGGTAAATTCTGTCCGCTGATGTCGACAGCATGAGGCTGCTCTTGGGTGACACCTTGTATGTGATGTTGATGTTAGGAATGAGAGTTGACTTTTCCCACAGGGTCTCCTTCTTGCCATCCTTATTTATCTTGGCATTGAAGTAGTTCAGCTGCATGTAGGCTGCCAGTTGCAACTTCTTGGATGTTTGTGTCCATCCGCAGTAAATGTCTGCGCTGTGTTCTTTCTGAATGTTGTTCCTGATGTAGTTGTCATCAAGCGACAGAGTCTTCTCGATCCAGACGTTGGCGAATTTGTTGTGCGTGCGTGTCCATGTGGCATCTGTTCCGTAACGCAGTTCTCCTTTGCCTATCTTGTAGCTGTTGTTGGCATACAGGTTGAACGAGCTGTTGTTCTGTGTGGCGAAGGCTTCAAGATATTTGACGCTGGGCGTCTCGTCAGTCATGTCTTGTGTGCTTGAGTCGTTCAGAGTCAGATAGCTGGCTCCCATGTGCCATGTCTTGTATGTGTAGTCTATCTGCGCAAAGTGAGTCTCTTTGCGGAAGTCAAAATAGCTGTCATTCTCAGAGAAGAACTCATTGTCCATCCACAGAGGTGAGAGCGACTTATAGCTATTGTAGTCCATACGGTGCATGTATGTCACTTCCAGCTTGCTTTCCTTAGAGAAATCGTAGTCGAAGTGGGCTGTGACCTTGTTGGCATGCGAGCGCGTGTGTCGTTTTGACATGTTGAACACGCTGGTGGTATGTGCGTCAATGGTATGTGATGATAGGATATTCAGCTGCTTAGATGCTCTTGTGTATCCTAAAGAGCCTCCCAAGTCCAGCATCCATCTCTTCTGGAATAAGGCGATGTTGACGCCTCCTGTCTGGTAATAGTTAGAGCCCTGGTAAGCCGAAGTCCACAGGCTCCCGTTGGTTGAGAGGTTCTCATTGCGCCTTTTGTGCATGACAAAGTTGATTACGCTGCCTTTGACTCCATATTGTGGCGGTGCGTCGTAGTATATCTCTATGCACTTTACTTGTGAAGGCGACATAGCCTCCAGGTGGTCGACGATTTCTGCTATTGACATGTGGCTCTTGCGTCCGTTGATAGTGATGGTAGTCTTTGTCGTTCCGTCTATCAGCGGACTGTAGTTGCCTTTGCTTATTCCTGGTATCTCGCTGAGCAGGTCAAAGGCATTTGCCACAGGTCGGCATTTGGCGAGCTGCTCCGCGTCATAGAGCATGGCTCCGTTGCTGCCCACTTTCATGACGGGCAGTTCGCCAGTCACGGTCACACTGTCGAGAGTATGGTGCTGGATGGTGTCAGCAGGGGCAAAGGCACGCATGCGTCCTGCTTGCATTGCTGCAAAGTTCAGCAACGCAAGCAGGACGCAAGCGATGTGTCTCATCATATATGTGGCTCTGCCGTTTTTTCTCACTCTCTATCTTGTTGGTGTGGATTTGGAGTACAAAGGTACGACAAAAAGTTAGAATAGGATACATAAAAGGGTGATTATTTACGAAAATAGAAAACATTTTGTCTAATTGTATTGTAAAAAAGAACATTACTGGGGTGTATGTGTATAATAATGGTAACGTTTAGTTGTGCTCTTTATAGTGAAAGCTCGATATTTCTGCTTATATTTTATGTACAAACGACCATGCAGAGATCCTGTAGCAGCCATGGATGTGCCTAAGTTCTGTTTATGTTTCACACCCAAACGGCCGTGCCGATGTCTTGCGGCAGCCATGAATGCGCCTCAGTTCTGTTTATGTTTCACACCCAAACGGCCGTGCCGATGTCTTGCGGCAGCCATGAATGCGCCTCAGTTCTGTTTGTATATCATGCGTTAAGAAATCAAGCATTGTGTCCGCCTATCTGCTTGTTCCTCTCGATGGCGGTGGCTCCATCCTCAAAGTTAAGCCCGCGCAGTATGGCATTCTTTCCGAATCGTTTCTTGATGGCGAGCACAGCCTCTTGCATGCGCCTTTCCTTCTTTTGCTGCCTTTCCTTCTCTTGTGCCTCCTTTTCCAGCGCCTCATAGTCGGTGAAGAGGTCGAGCTGCACTGGTCGGGGCTTTTCTGTAGGCACATGGTCTTCGTGCACCACATTGTTGGTGGTGATGCACAGCTTGCGCACAAGCAGGAGCGGATTGGTGATGCTGTCATAGAGAGAAGCTGCGGCTGTGATGATGGAGCGTGAGGATGAGGTGTAGCCATTGAGGCGAATAGACCCGTGCGCGCTCTTAGGCACGCGCCGTCCGTAACGGTCGGTGACCACAGGCCCGCTGTAGGCGCTGGCTGCCGCTGCGTCGGCCAGGCTGGCCGTGTCGTAGCTGACATGCATCACGAGCTGGTTGGTCACCATGTGCAGTCCTACGAGCTTCAGCGAGGCAGCCTCTGCCATCTCCTGCACTACCACCCTCGCTTTCCTGAAGTCGTAGGGACTTTGCAGCACCTGCCCGTTGGACAGAGAGCACGATTCGGGATGGTAAGCCTTTATCTCGCTGATGGTGCATGGTTCCCATCCCCATGCGTGGTCTATGATGAGTTCGGCGTTGACACCGAACAGTCGGTACAGCAGGTCCTCATCGTTGAGAGAGAGGCGCGCCAGCTTGCCCATAGTGTCCACGCCGTAGCGTGCCAGTTTGCTGGCTATGCCGTGGCCGATGCGCCAGAACTTGGTTATAGGCTTGTAGTCCCACAGCTGTTGGCGGTAGCTCATCTCGTCCAGTTCGGCTATCCGCACACCGTCCTTGTCGGCAGGGATGTGCTTTGCCACTATGTCCATAGCTATCTTGCAGAGATACATGTTGGTGCCTATGCCAGCCGTGGCCGTGATGCCGGTGCTGCGCAGCACATCGTGTATCATCTCCACAGCCAGTTCGTGTGCAGACATCTTGTAGGTAGCGAGATAGGCAGTGGCATCGATGAAGACCTCGTCGATGGAGTACACGTGTATGTCTTCTGGCGCGATGTATTTCAGGTAGACTTTATATACGCGTGTGCTGTAGTCTATGTATAGCGACATGCGTGGCTTGGCTGTGATGTAGTCCACCTCCCAGTCGGGGTGCTCCTTCAGTTCGTTGTCCAGAAACGAGCGTCCGCAGAGCTGCCTTGTGGCAGAGGCTTGCCTGCGCAGCATGTTGACCTCCCTGACCCTCTGCACCACCTCAAACAGCCGCGCCCTGCCTGCTATGCCATAAGCCTTGAGCGATGGCGACACGGCCAGGCAGATAGTCTTGGTGGTTCGGCTCATGTCTGCCACGACAAGATTTGTGTTGAGAGGATTCAGTTGCCTCTCCACACACTCTACCGACGCGAAGAACGACTTCAGGTCAATGGCTATGTATGTGCGTTGTGGTGCTGTCATATTGTGATGGTGTGTTTCAGAAAAAATGTTTCGAAGGAAAGTGTGGCAGAAGCGTGGATAGCGTCTTCCGCAGTCTGTCCATAAAAAGAAGCGCACCAAAACCTTATGTCTCGATGCGCTTCTTCCTCTGTTTGTCATTCAGTAGCGCGATGGCTTTTCATGCCTACCGCGCATTGCAGCCATTCTATTTCTCGATGAATTTCTTGCTGCCTTTGATGATTATGCCCTTCGTGTCTGCTGCAGCCTTGCGTCCGCTGATGTCGTATGCGCTTGCATGTGTGCCAGCGTTGGCCTTGGCATCGCTGATGCCCACCATTTGTGATGCAGGTATAATGTTGAGATTGAAGGCATAAGTCTTCTCGTTGTATCTCACGTAGACAGAAGCGTTGAACTTAGCCTCCACGTCGTCCACAGCGTAGGCGCGCAGCTCATCGTCAAAGAATCCTGCAAAGAAAGCCTGGTCGTCACCCTCGGCAGCCGCATATCCGTCGCTGTTGAAGGCGAAGCCGAAGTCGTCTGTGAAGTTGTTTGCCGACTCGTTGCCGTCAGCATCGACAGTAAACCACTCGCCCTCCAGCATGATGTCTTCCACAGAGCCTCCGAGAGTCTCGGCGCATTTGCTGAGGTCGACAGTAGTGGAGCTGTAGTTGTCGCCGTCGTTAGAGCGTGAGCCAATGGTGAGGTCTTCCTCGCCGTCGACGGCTATGGAGATTATTTTGTCGACATACTTGATGCTCACATTCAGTTTCACAGCCTTGCCGTCCCAGAGATTGGCGAGATAGAATGTGCCGTGGTGCTTGTCTCCAACCTGTGTCTTGCCAGGATTGTTGAACCATGTGATGACGTTGTTGTAATACCAGATGGCATAAGCGCCCTCGCCAGAATATCCCGCTGCATAGGCCATGCCGTTTTCGTCGGCTGCCGACATCCAGAAGCCACCGCCGCCTACAGATGTTGCCTCGCCTACTGAGTAGGCATCGGTGATGTCGCCTGCCGATGTGACTCCGTAGAACACTCCATCGGTCGTTCCGATGATGTCGTTGAGGTATGTCACGTCAGTCTTGCCTATCTCCCAGGCCGATGCGCTTGGCACGAGCTTGACGTTGATGTCCTGTTCGTCCACTATCTCGCATGTCTGTATGGTGTATTCGGGCTTGTTGATGCTCAAGGCAATGTTGAAGGCATAGTAGTTCTCCCCATTGATGAGGTAGAGTGTGCCCTTGCATTCCTCGCTGCCTTTAAACACGTCAGGCATGTTGCCGATCTTGAGTTTCTTCTCCACGGTGAACACCTCAGGGTGCTCCTCGTCGGTGCGGATGGTGTCTGACACGAGGTCAACAAAGAACGATGCCACTCCGCTTTCAAAGCCTTTCACGGCTCCTGTGGTGCTGAGCCAGAAGCCTGGAGCGTCGGCTGTGTATGTATTGGAGAGCGTGCCGTACTGGTCAGCCCCGTAGAGTGTCAGGTCGTCAAACTTCACATCCTTGCCGAAGGCAGAGAGAATCTTGGCTGTGTCGAGAGTGACCTCCTCTGGCTCAGTCCATCCCTTGCGAGGGTCGCGTGCCAGGACTATGTCCTCCGAGCCCACATTATTATATTTCTCAATGGTGTTGTCCTTGTTGACATCGACTGTAATGTCATACGTGATGACATAGGCCTTGTCGCCATAGACGAGATAGAGGTCGAAGTTGTGGCTGTCGCCGAGGTTCCATGCTCCAGGATACTGTCCCAGCGAAGCGTTGATGGTCTCTGTGGCCGCGTCAAAGCCGATAGACACGAGGTAGGCCACATTGGTTGTGCTGCCCAGCCATGCGCCGTGGGTCAGCTCCTTGCTCATGTCCTCTACACCCTCTGTGTACACGCCGCTGTTGAACCAGAATCCTGGTGATGGAGTGGCGGTGAAGTCGTGGGCAAGCTCATCGCTCCAGCTGTCATTGTCAGAGCTGTACTGCTTGGCGTACAGCATTGGCTTGAAGTGGCTCTCCATATATTCCGGGTCGATGCCGAGGAGCTGGCATATGCCCTCAGCCTTCACAGGCATAGCGTCGGTAGCCCAGTCGCTGTGCGGCTGCAGGGTGGCGGCATATGTGGTGCGCCCCACCACGTCGAGGCCGGCAAGGCTTGTCACGGGTGTCTTGTCTATCTCAGGGATGAAGATGGTGAGTGTGGCGTCGAATGTGACAGTCTGTCCGCCATAGTTGAGCGACACGTTGCACTTGATGTCTCCCTCCTTGACTGTGCCCACCTGGCCGATTGTTATGGTGATGTTGTTCTCGTCGTAGTCGAGGCGGCAGTATCCAGCCGCATCGCTCCAGCCGCTGTAGTAGGTTCCGTCCTGTCCGATGTAGAAGGCTCCGTCGCCGGCTGAGCCGTGCTCGTAGCTCCATGTGCCGTCAGACATTCCGAGGCAGAAGAGGTCGGAAGCGTAGCCTGCTGCTTTCCATTCCTGGATGGTGTTGTAGAGCGTGGTGGCATCGGTGCCCAGTTCTTCCGCTATGTCACTCATGGCGAAACTCTGGCTCGACTGTCCCCAGCTGGTCTGTTCGGCTCTCAGACTTACGGTGTGGCTGCCGTCTGCCCATGCATAGCTGCTCGCAAAGAATGCGGCAGCGAAGAGAAATGTTGAAGTAAAGTTTTTTCTCATGCTTGCATTTTTTTTTATGTTAATAATATATAAGCAATCATTATGTCATTTATATAGCCAGTATTGTTGTCTTTTTGTTATCGGTGGCAAATTTACTCTATTATTTCGAATCAGCAAGTCTTTTTGTGGGAAAAAGCGATGCAAAAGCAGATATTGTACTATATTTTCGTTATGAAAGCCCATTTGTGCGATAATGCAGTAGCCTGTCAGACAGCACTCGGTTATTCTGGAGATTTGCAAGCAGATGAAACGTATTCGTTCGGCAAGTTTTTGGCTTGCGTCTGTACTGCGTGTCATCAGAAAAACAAAGTCATAAGGTATTAGCCTTGCAAGCTATAAGATATTAGCCTTGCAAGCCATAAGGCATTAGTCCTGCAAGCCATAGGATTCCGCATCGCAAGCCATAGGATTCCGCATCGCAAGTCATAGGATTCCGTCCTGCAAACCTTAGGCTTTTGTTTGCCTCTGCGATAGGATGGCAATGCGCAATGGCATGCTCTCCCTGTATGCAGGAGAGGAGGCGGCTTGCTGTGAGCGGCAAAGACATTTGCGCTGCAGGACTAAGACACTTATACTATAATGCTAAGGCGCTTGCGCCACAGGTAAAATGATTCTACATAGTCCATTCTCTCTTTCGGTGAAAAAAAAGGTGCCAATGCCGATAAAACGCGCGAAAGAGTCAAATAAAGCAAGGCAAATGATGTAGAGACCGAAAAAAAACATTATCTTTGCATGAATTATGTGAAAAATTAATTAACTAACAAATCTATATGGAACAAGTTTTTGCTTATATCATCGGCCTTGGAGCGGCCGTGATGATGCCTATCATCTTCACCGTGCTCGGTGTGTGCATAGGCAACAAGTTTTCTAACGCGCTGAAAAGCGGACTCTATGTCGGAGTGGGCTTCGTTGGCCTCAGCGTAGTCACAGGATTGCTCACTTCCAGCCTCGGACCAGCCTTGGCAAAGGTGGTGGAAATCTATGGACTGGAATTGAACGTGTTTGACATGGGATGGCCGGCTGCGGCGTCAGTGGCATACAACACCACCGTTGGAGCCTTTATCATTCCTGTGTGCCTGGCTGTCAATCTGGTGCTCATTCTCCTTGGATGCACGCGCACAGTCAACATAGACTTGTGGAACTATTGGCACTTTGCCTTCATAGGAGCAGTGACATACTTCCTCACCGACTCCATAGCATGGGGATTCTTCGCAGCCATCATCTGCTATGTCATCACGCTTGTCATGGCAGACCTTACAGCCAAGAAGTTCCAGTCGTTCTATCCAGGCATGGAGGGCATATCCATCCCGCAGCCATTCTGCCAGGGCTTCACGCCTTTCGCCATACTGATAGGCAAGGCGCTTGACCTCATTCCTGGCTTTGACAAGCTCAACATCGACGCCGAGGGAATGAAGAAGAAGTTTGGCCTCTTTGGCGAGCCTCTCTTCCTTGGTGTCATCATCGGCATCGTCATCGGCTGCTTCGCCTGCCCATCATGGAACGACATCGTCAACGGCATCCCAGGCATCCTTGGCCTTGGCATCAAGATGGGAGCTGTGATGGAGCTCATACCACGCATCACAAGCCTCTTCATCGAGGGACTGAAGCCTATCAGCGAGGCCACACGCGCTCTGATAGCCAAGAAGTTTGGCGACAAGAAGGAGTTCTACATAGGCATGTCGCCAGCGCTTGTCATCGGACATCCCACCACGCTCATAGTGAGCCTCCTGCTCATTCCGGTCACTCTTGTGCTGGCCGTCGTGCTGCCAGGCAACCAGTTCCTGCCGCTCGCTTCGCTGGCCGGCATGTTCTATGTGTTCGTGATGGTGCTTCCATACACCAAGGGCAATGTGGTGAAGTCGTTCATCGTAGGTCTTGTGGTCATGGCCATCGGACTGTATTTTGTGACCCTCATGAGCGACAACTTCACTTCTGCCGCCCACATGGTCAGCGAGGCGCATCCTGACGACGCGGCTGTGAAGGTGCCAGATGGCTTCAAGGCCGGCTCGCTCGACTTTGCTTCATCGCCTATAGCCTTCCTCATCTATGCCTGCATGCGCTATCTCGAATATATAGGTGCAGGAGCGCTGACCCTTGTCACGGTGGGACTTGTGCTTTGGAACCGTAAAAGAATAAACAAATAAAGGAAACACTAACTAAAAAATAAGAAGACTAATGAAGAATCTATTCATCGCGGCAGCTCTTGCCGCCACATCGCTCACTGCAGCGGCTCAGGTGAACGTGGCATTCCAGACAGCCTGCCATCCATCTGACGTGAAGCATTATGACACCCAGACTCTCCGTGAACGCTTTGTGATGGAGAAGGTGATGAAGGCTGACGAGATCAATCTCACCTATTCCACATACGACCGCTTCATCTTCGGCGGAGCCATGCCTGTCAGCAAAGACCTCAAGCTCGACACCTTCGATGCCCTTAAGGCACCTTACTTCCTTTACAACCGTGAGATAGGCATCATCAACACGGCTGGCGACGGTGTGGTCATCGTTGACGGTGTGGAATATCCGCTTGGAGCCAAGGAGGCCCTCTACATAGGCCGAGGCAATCTGGGCAAGGACAAGAAGGGAGCAAGCATCGACTCAAACAAGGAGGTGGTGTTCCGTTCCAAGGACCCAAAGAACCCGGCCAAGTTCTATATCAACTCGGCTGTGGCACACCAGCACTACAAGACACAGTGGGTGACTCTTGACGGACGCAAGAACGGCAAGGTGCAGTCGCTGAAGGCCACTGTGATGCGCAACCTCGGCTCTGCAGAGGAGTCTAACCGCCGCACCATCTACCAGCTCATCGTCAACACCTCCATGGAGGAAGGCCCATGCCAGCTGCAGATGGGACTCACACAGCTGGAGCCAGGATCGGTGTGGAACACCATGCCGCCCCACACACACGGCCGCCGCATAGAGGCTTACTACTATTTCAACCTGCCCGAAGACCAGACCATAGCTCATGTGATGGGCGAGCCACAGGAGTCGCGCATCGTATGGCTTCATAACGAGCAGGCCATCATGTCGCCTGAGTGGTCTATCCACGCTGCCAGCGCCACATATTACTATACTTTCATCTGGGGCATGGCAGGCGAGAACCTCAACTACAACGACAAGGATGTCATCAAGGTGACAGACCTGAAATAAGAGAGAGACAGGCAACGGGGCAGGCGCTCATGAAGCAGGGTAGACCTGGCATGAAGCCCTGCCTCGCTCATTCATATATATATATAATGTGTTCTGCAAAAAATATGATAGTATATCCAAACGCAAAAATCAACATCGGGCTTAATGTGGTGGAGAAACGTCCAGACGGCTACCACAATCTCGAAACGGTGTTCTATCCTATAGGTCTTCAGGACATGCTGGAGATAAAGGAACTTGAGGAAGAGCCTGTGCCAGAGTGCGGCTACAAGCTGAAGGTCACAGGCACGGTGCTGGACGGCTCGCCCGAAGACAATCTCGTGGTGCGCGCCTTCAAACTGCTGAAACACGATTTTGACATACCTCCTGTGAGCATAGGGCTATATAAGCACATACCTACAGGCGCAGGACTCGGCGGTGGCTCGTCTGACGCAGCCTTCACCATCAAGACCCTCAACCAACGCTTCAAGCTCGGCCTGACCATACAGCAGATGGAGGACTACTGCGTTCGCCTCGGAGCCGACTGTCCCTTCTTCGTGAAAGATGAGCCTGTCTTCGCAACAGGCATAGGCAACGAGTTCCACCCCTTGCAGCTCAGCTTGAAGGGAAAGCACCTCGTGCTGGTCAAGCCCGACATCTTTGTCTCGACAAAAGACGCCTATGCCAAGGTGAAGGTGCAGAGGCCGGCCGTGGCTCTGCCCGAACTGCTGTCGCGTCCTGTGAGCGAGTGGAAGGATGTGGTGGTGAATGACTTTGAGTGCAGCGTCTTCGCCAAGTATCCCGAGATAGCAGCCATCAAGGACCAGCTCTATGATATAGGCGCGCTGTATGCCAGCATGTCGGGCAGCGGCTCGAGTGTCTTTGGCATCTTCGACGCACCAGTGGACAATGTGGATGAAATATTCAGCGGCATGTTCTGCCGTCAGAGAGAGCTGAGCTGAATGCGCTCCGCCAGCATATGTGAATGGGGGCGACTCCCATGAACGGACATGAGGCAGGCTTGCGGGCACAAGACCTGTTTTCGCGATGCATTGCGGACACAAAAGCATTGTCGGTTACTTTGATTCGATATAAAGGTCTGTGCTTCCACGATGCTTTGCGGACACAAAAGGGCATGCTGTGTATGCAGCGTGCTCTTTTTTTGTGTTTCTTTTGCATCTGTAAAAAATAGTTTGTATCTTTGCAATGAATTTGGTAACGAAAGGGTGAATGCAGGGCAAGATGTGCAGATGCATTCTACCTGAGTGAAAGGGAATCAGGTGAAAGACCTGAGCTGTACCTGCAGCTGTGATCCGTTTTATGCGGTCTGATATATGGAAGCCACTGTCTCTTTTCAGCATGAAAGGCAATAGGATGGGAAGGCATCGGACTGACGGAGAGCCAGAATACCTGCCAAGATTCATACAGATTGATAACGACATTCCCAGGAACAGGAATAATCATCTTATGATTAGATACACACGACTTATGTTGGCCATGATGGCTGCAGGCGCTTGCGCCGCTGCTTTGGCCCAGGAAAAGAATGACACTCTTGGAGAGATTGTTGTGACAGGAACCGGAACGGAGCGGCTGCTCCGTAATGTCCCGGTGCAGACGGAGGTCATCTCGCGCAAGATGCTGGAAAGCTATGGCGGCAAGAGCCTTGAGGACATACTCGGCGGGCTCACGGCATCGTTCGCTTTTGCAGAGGGCGACATGGGATCGCAGATGCAGTTGGGCGGACTTGGCAACTCATACATCCTAGTGCTTGTGGACGGCAAACGGCTGCATGGCGACGTGGGAGGCGAGAACGATCTCGGACTGATTGACCCGCACAACATTGAGCGCATCGAGATAGTGAAGGGCGCGCAGTCTGCTCTCTATGGCAGCGATGCCATGGCTGGCGTGGTGAACATCATCACAAGAAAACATGCTGACAGTGCGCTGTCTGTGGAGAACACCACACGCTACGGTTCGCACAATGATGTGCGCCAGCACAATGGCATAGGCTTCAAGTGGGGCAATGTGGCCAGCTACACCAACTTCCAGCTTCAGCACAACGACGGATGGCAGAACACGGCCGAACAATATGCTGAGGGAACTGTACTGCCTGACACACGGACGAAGACAGCCAATGAGTTTACCAACTGGCAAGTGGCAGAGCGCCTCACATACGCTCCGCGGAAAGACATGCAACTTTATGCCGAGGGCTCTTACTACACCAAGCGCATCTATCGCCCGACAAACGGAAAGTACGCCAGTTGCGATGTCTACACCTACGACCTGCTCTACCATAACGCCAGTGCGGCTATGGGCGGCAAATGGGACATCAATCCGAAGAAGAAGGATGTGCTCACCGTGGATGTGGACTGGAATCTGCACGACTATTATTATAAGTATACCGCGCGTACATATGAATATAAGAAGCTGATAGGCGAGCAGTATGGCGACATGAACGGAGAATGGTATTCTGTGCCGTATTTCCCGGGGCAGAAAAACCTGCAGAGCGACCAGCAGAGGGTGATGGCCCAAGCTAAGACTGTGCTCCACCTGCCATGGGCCAACACGCTCAACAGCGGTGTGGAATACCGCTACGACTATCTGCACGCGCCAGAGCGCACGGCGGACGGGTCGGCAAGCGACTGGACAGCGGCGGCATACGTGCAGGACGAGTTTGACCATTTGGAATGGCTCAATCTCACCGCAGGCTTGCGGCTTGTGGAGAATGAGAGCTTTGGCATGCGGCTCACGCCAAAGGTGAGCGCCATGGCATCTATAGGCGACTTGAGGCTGCGCGCTGGCTGGAGCCAGGGCTTCAAGACACCGCAGGTGAAGGAGATGTGCTACCGCTACCTTCATGTGATGGGCAGCAGCACGTTCTTCAACATGGGAAATGAGAACCTGAAGCCGCAGACGAGCAACTACTACAGTGCGGGCATTGAGTATAGGGGCAAGCGGCTGACCATGTCTGTGACGGGCTACTGCAACAAGCTCGACAACATGATAGCTCTTGTCAATGTGCCAGTGGAGGAGATTCCGCCAGGCATCACAGACGCCTATCTTGGCGATGGCAGCAACAATGTCCAGGCGCGCATGTACAAGAACATGGAAGACGCCAAGACATGGGGTGCGGATGTGAATGTGGCATATAAGGCGACGAGGGACTTGACCCTGAACGCTTCCTACAGTTATCTCGACACCAAGGCACATCTCTATGACTCGGCCAAGGACCGTATGATGGAAGTGACCATAGATGGCATGGCGCATCACAAGTGGAGCGCATCGGCGGTTTACACACACCGCTTCTCAGGCTCGTACAGGCTGGGCGCCAATCTGAGCACGCGCGGAAGCAGCGAGCGCATGTATGAGAACAATGGCAACGGCAAGGCTTTCCAGTTGTGGAGGCTGAACACCACCCACGACTTCGGTAGGGAAGGCAAGCCTCTCTCCTACAGGATGGAGTTGGGCGTGGACAACATATTCAACTATGTGGACCGCACCATGCAGCCTTTCCACCGCGGCACCAACAGCTCGGGCACAACGCTGTTTGCCAGTTTCAGCATCCGCTTCAACCAGGGCAAGGGACTGGGCGTGAAGGAAAGAGCACGCAGCCGGAAGGGTGTAGCCGAGGAGGGAGATGAGTGACACGCTGTGGGCGCAATGACGTGTGTGCCCTTGCAGGCATGAAAAGCGCGGCGCCTCAGAAAACAGCTGCAGATGAATGTCGGACGATGAGACGTCTAAGTTTTTGGAAGACGATGGGCGGAAGTTGCCAGAGGACGGAAACAAACATTATTAGAGAACGGAAACAAACATTATTGTTTAACATATTAAAACCACACAAAAACAATGAAATTCAAATCATTTATGCTGGCTGCTCTTGCAGCAGTGTCAGCGTTCACATTCACATCATGCAGTGATGATGATGATGACTCAGAAAACATCGTCTCGGAGTTTTCTGTAAACGACACGATGGTGGCCCAGCAGAAGGCTAAGTCGAAGAAAGACACAGCAGTGCTGCTCGTGGCTTTCGGCTCTACATGGAGCAATGCCTTCAAGGCGTTCGATGCCACAAAGGCGGCCTATGAGGCTGCTTTCCCAAATGCCGACGTGTATCTCTGCTTCTCTTCCGACATCTGCATCAACCGCGCAAGCGCAGGTGAGAACGGTGAGAAGCGCGACTACTATGAGCCACGCTACCTCCTCCACGCCATTGGCGCCGCTAAGTACAGCAAGGTGTATGTGCAGTCGCTGCAGGTCATCCCTGGTGAGGAGTTTGCCAATGTTGTGGCCAGCGTGAAGAAGTTCATGAACAACGGATACATCGCTTCTGCACGTCTTGACGACAATTACCTCAAGTCTCTCAACGACAACGAGGCCATCTTCCTCGGTCTCCCATTGCTCAACAGCTTTGAGGGCGAGGGCAACGACGTGGACCGCGTGGCTAAGGAGCTCAACAACGTGTGCCAGAATGAGGCCGCTAACGGAGTGGTGGCTTTCATGGGACATGGCAACCCTGACACATACGACACCTTCAAGGCTAACGTGCGCTACACTCAGCTCCAGACAGCTCTGCAGCAGATCAACCCCAACTACTTCGTGGGCACTGTTGATGCTGCCAACACTTACAAGCAGGACGTTCGTGCCAACATGGTAGCTGCCGGCAAGACTTCAGGCAATGTATATCTCCACTGCCTCATGTCTATAGCAGGTGACCACGCTCACAATGACATGGCAGGTGTAGGCTCTGACCATTGGGACGCAAGCGAGCCTGAGTCTGAGGAAAACTCTTGGTATGAGTATTTCAACCACAGCGGTTACACAGCCACTGTGCCTATGGTGAACGGCAACCCACAGGGATTGCTTGAGCTTCCTGGCATTCTTCAGGTTTGGATTGACCATACTAAGAACGCAGACTTCCTTGAGGACGCATATCACTCTATGTATCCAGAGGAGTAATGATTCCTTTTTCCAAGGATAGTGAAGGTACATGTACATTACTGCTGTACAGTTAAAATGATAGGACCGCCTGAATGGACATATTCGGGCGAGTCCTATTTGTCGGTTTTATAAAAAACATTTATTTATGAAAAAGATAGCTTTGGCAATGTCTGTCGCTTTGTTGATGTTTTCGTGTGGTAATCAAAAAGATAAAGCGATGGACTATAGCGCTGACGAACTATTTGCGATGCAGGATTCCGCTCTCGTGCATGCAGAGGAGTATAGCGACACTATCGTGATAAAATACGCGAAGGGCTTGCAGGTCAGCTATGAGAAGGACGGCGTGCATGTGACTATCAGCAATCCTGATCCCAAAGCCGGTCATGCCAGGAAGGAGGAGATAGTCATCACCAAGCCAAGCAGCCGCTTCATCTGCACCACTGCTCTGCAGCTGGGCAACTTCGAGGTGCTGGGACTTGAGGACAGGATAGTGGGCATGAACTCGCTGCGCAACCTTTTCTCGCCACGCATGAAAGAGCAGATGAAGAGTGGCGCTACGGTGAAGATAGGAAAGGAGGGCAACTTCGACTTGGAGACGGTCATAGCATGCAAACCCGACTACATCTTTGTGTCGGCCAGCAAGCATGGTGGCTTTGAGGCGCTTAGAGAGTGCGGCATCCCGCTCATTTCCCATCATGGATACAAGGAGACAGACCCTCTTGGCCAGGCCGAGTGGATAAAGCTTGTGGGTCTGCTCACAGGAGAGACAAGGCGTGCCAATGCTGTGTTTGCTGGAATAGAGTCAAAATATCTTGCGCTGCGCGACGAGGTGAGGACAGCCATGTCGCAGACGGCAGGCAAGGACGGCCATGCGCATTCCATTCCCACTATCGTCTCAGGCAGACAGATGAGAGATGGCTGGTATATTGTTGGCGGCAAGAGCTATATGGCGAAGATATTCCATGATGCAGGAGCCGACTATGTGATGAAGGACAACGAGGAGTCGGGTGGCGTGACTCTCGATTTCGAGAGCGTATATGCCCAAGGCATCCATGCCGACTTTTGGCAGATTGACGACAGCTATGATGGTGATTACACACTTGCCGACCTCGCTGCGGAGGATGAGCGCTATGCCACTATGGATGCTTTCAAGAGCAAGCATGTGCTCTTCTGCAATCTGGCCAGAACTCCTTACCGCGAGCTGGCTGGCGTGCAGCCACACCTGCTGCTGGCGGACTATGTCAAGGCGCTCCATCCAGAGATTTTGCCTAACTATAAACCTAAATATTATAAACTGTTGAAATGATTGTCGCCTCATTGCTGCACAAGAGGCTGATGCTTCATCGCAGGAACAATGACTGCCATGTCACAAGGTGATGGCGGACTGGATGCGCGCAACAAGAAAGGCTTGATGCGTGCAACGAGAACGGTTGGATGTGCTGCAACAAGAACGGTTGGATGTGCTGCAACAAGAACGGTTGGATATGCTGCAACAAGAACAGGCAACGGTGCTGCAACGAGAGCTGACAATAAAAAAGAAAACCTTATGAAAGTGTACACAAAGACAGGAGACAAAGGACAGACATCGCTTGTGGGAGGACAGCGAGTGAGCAAATGCTGTGAGCGTTTGGAAAGCTACGGCACAGTGGATGAACTTAATTCCCATATAGGTGTGCTCATCACTTACTGCACAGACGACAACGACTCCCGCTTCCTCACAGCCATTCAGGCTGCTCTCTTCGTGGTTGGCGGCTATCTGGCCACCGACAATGCATCGAGAGACGTGCGGCCTGGCAATATTGTCACGCCTGAGATGGTGGAAGAAGTGGAGAAGGAGATAGACAAACTGCAGGCCATGCTGCCTCCGTTGCGGCTGTTCATACTGCCAGGAGGCTCAAGAGCGGCATCCTATGCCCATGTGTGCCGCACCGTGTGCCGCCGTGCCGAGAGAATGATTCTGCGCCTGGCAGAATGCGGAGCAGAGGTGGACGATAACGTGCTGGCATACATCAACCGCCTGAGCGACTATTTCTTTGTGCTGGCGCGGAAACTTAATGTAGACCATGGTGTGGAAGACATCGTGTGGAGAAGGCAGGGAAAAGAGCAAGGCTAAGGAAAGAAAAGAGTGGAAAGAATGAATGCCGTCACGTTGGCCCAAGGAGACTTTGGAGAAGAGGGCATGGGCGTCATTCCATACTTAAGCAATCAGAAATATTTAATCCAATGGAAAACAAACTGATAATTTTATCTACATCGCTGATGATTGGCACAGCTGCCAATGCTCAGACCGATGTGGCAAGGACAACAGAGCTGAATCCCGTAGTGGTGACAGGCACTGGAACTTACCATAAGGCAGACAATTCTCCCGTAGCAGTGAAGGTCATCACGGCCAAGGACATAAAGAATGTGCAGGCCACAAGTGTAGAAGAGGCTTTGGGCAAACTCACGCCAAACATCACAGTTCATACCAATGGCATGGGCAGTTTCGTCAATTTCAATGGCGTGAGCGATGATTACATTCTCATCATGGAGAACGGCAAGCGCATAAGCGGAGATGACAGGTGGAACCGAATAAGCCTTGACAATATCAAGCGTATAGAGGTGTTCAGCGGAGCTGCCAGCGCACTCTATGGAAGCGATGCCATTGCAGGTGTCATCAATATCATCACAGACGAGAGCAAGAATACGGTTGAGGCTTCTGCGCGAACTAAGATTCTGAGCCACGGCAGGGAGACACAGGATGTCAATGTGGACGTGACAGCAGGCAAATTCTCAAGCTTCACATCCTATAGCTACAGCCAGGCTGACAACTGGCAGGTGAACAAGTATCAGGAGTTTTTCGAGACTGGCAATGACGGCCAGGAGAAAAGCGTGTACAAGTTGAACGGACGCCCTATGTCCCAGGGTTTCAAAAGCCACAATGTGAGCGAGAAGATGGAGTGGAGGTTTAATGACCAGTGGTCGGTGTATATCAACGGCAACTACTATGACCATGAGACCGATCGTCCCCAGAACGCTGTCTCGTTCAGCCAAAGCAAGAAAAAAGACAGCACAACTGGAGAAACAGCCTATACATACATGTCAAAGCAGGCCTACACATATGACCTACACCACAATTCCTATACCTATGGCGGAGGGGCGCGCTGGACACCCAACAAGCTCACGCACCTCTATCTCGATGTCTATTGCGACAACTTCACTTCAAAGTATGACTATTGGCAGACTGCCGAGAAAGAGGCGTGGGAAGAGACACGCAAGCGCACCCACTATGTCAACGAGACGCTGAAGGGCATCTTCCGCCTGGCCAACTGGAACAAACTCTCTGCAGGCATGGAATTTGTGCAGCAGTCGCTCAACAGCGAGAGCGACAACATAGATTTTGAGACGACCAACACGTACAATTTCTTTGCCCAGGATGAGATAGTCATTGGCGGCGGACTTGAGGCTCTATGTGGCGTGCGCTATATCTATAACGATAATTTTGGATCGCATCTCACGCCCAATGTGGGACTCTTCTACCATTATGGACATTTCCGGGCCCGTGCCAGCTACGCAGGCGGATACCGCACTCCAACGCTGTCACAGCTCTATGCCACCGACCAGGCAAAGACCACAGGACGTTACACCATCAATAACACAGGCCTCAAGCCTGAGACCAATCATTTCTTCAACCTCAACCTTGAGTATGGCAATAGGTGGATGAACGCCAGTGTGAGTGGTTTCTGCAACCGTATCAAAGACATGATCAACTACCGCACCATCACGGCAGAGGAAATAGCGGCCGACGCGCATCTCACGGAACTGAACAAGGAATGGTCCACTATCCGTCAGCGCGACAACATAGACAAGGCTACCCTGAAGGGAGTGAGCGCCAACGTGAAGTTCATCATGCCTTTCGGACTGAGTCTCGGGGCTGGCTACACTTTCACCGACGCAGAGTCTGAGACAAAAGCCCTTGACGCAAAGACACAGACGTATGTGACAAAGAAGAATGACGTGGACAAGTCTGTGCGCCATGTGGCCAACATCAATGTGGCTTACGACAAGACATGGGACAACTACCATATGAATGTCTCGCTCAATGGTCATGTGCAGGGCCGACGCTTCAGCAGCACGTATGGCTACGCAGCTGGTTACGGGCAGTGGGACCTCAACACACGCCACACCATCACCCTCAAGCAGTTTATCCTTGAGCCAGGCTTTGGTGTGGAGAACATCTTCGACAAGGTTGACCGCTCTTATTGGACATCCAATTTCTCTACTGTCAGTCCTGGCCGCTCGTTCTATGTCAGCCTGGCCATGCGGTTCAGAAAGTGAGTGGCCATGCATTCAAGAGATGTGGCGTGCCTATGACAGAGTCATCTGCATCAGATGGCAGGCGGCATGCTATAAAAAAAATTGAACACCTACTAAAGTTAGACAATGATGAAAATATATGTTGCGGGCATTGGTCCTGGCTCCCCTGAAGACATCACGCCAGCTGTCGTATCTGCCGTGAGAGACAGCGATGTGGTGGTGGGATACAAGTATTATTTCCAGTTCATCACCCCATACCTCTCGCCATCGGCAGAGTGTGTGGACACAGGCATGAAGCGCGAGCGCGACAGGGCGGAGCAAGCGTTCCTGCTTGCCGAACAGGGCAAAACCGTATGCGTCATTTCCAGTGGCGATGCTGGCATCTATGGAATGGCTCCACTCATCTATGAGATGAAACGTGAGCGCAAGTCGGACATAGAGATAGTGCCGTTGCCAGGCATCAGCGCTTTCCAGAAAGCGGCGTCATTGCTTGGAGCGCCCATGGGGCACGACTTCTGTGTCATCAGCATGAGCGACCTCATGACTCCTTGGCAACTGATAGAGAAGCGCATCAAGGCAGCTGCTGCCGGCGACTTCATCACAGCCATCTACAATCCCAAAAGTCATGGCCGCTACTGGCAGCTCTACCGCCTGAAGGAGCTATTCCTTAAAGAGCGCAACGGCGGCAATGTGGTGGGCTATGTGCGTCAGGCTGGACGCGAGGATCAGGAAGTGAAGGTGACTACTCTTGAGAAGTTCGATCCAGAGGATGTGGACATGTTCACTATAGTCATCATAGGCAACAGCCAGTCGTATGAGTGGGAAGGCAAGTTCATCACGCCCCGAGGATACTACCGTGAGCAGGCAAATGAGGGCAAGAATGTGGGGCAGTCTATCATGATAAAGTCTTTCCAGACCATTCGCCGCGAACTGCAGAATCCTGACATTCCATTGTGGAGGCTCTGGCCTCTGCTTCATGCCATCCATACCACGGCCGACTTTGAGATGGAGCGTCTCCTGTGGATGGACGATGAGGCTACAGCCTTGCTCTATGATAAAGTGGCCCGTGGCGAGGTGAAGGCCATAGTCACCGATGTGAGCATGGTGGCAAGCGGCATACGCAAGGGAGCCATTGAGCGCCTTGGCATAGAGGTGCGCTCGTATATCAATGACCCTCGCGGGGCAGAGATGGCCAAGGAGCAGAACATCACTCGGGCGCAGGCTGGCATCCGTCTCGCTCTCAATGATTATCCTGAGGGCAGGGGCGTGCTGTTCGCTTTTGGCAATGCTCCTACAGCACTTCTCGAACTGTGTGACCTCATCCGCAGAGGCAAATGCCACCCAGAGGGCATCATCGGAGCGCCTGTAGGCTTTGTGCATGTGGAGGAGAGCAAGCATGCAGCCAAGCCGTTCAGGGACATACCAAAGATTCTTATAGATGGGCGCAAGGGCGGAAGCAACCTGGCTGCTACACTGGTCAACAGCATTCTCACCTATGATGATGCCGAACAGTTGCGTCCAGGCAGGGATGTGTGATGTGGCAGTTTGCCATTCTGATAATATTATTATAGATAATGTATAACGTTATATATTACTTAATGTATAATGCTATATAGTATATTAAGATATACGTTGTATGTTTTAATACTACATTTTAAATATTAAGATACTATATACATAGTATGTTACGATACTATATAATATATAATGTGTAACAACATATTTATGTAACAATGAAACATTGCGCTATCATAGGAATAAGTGACAGACGCGAGCAGTGGTTTGCTCCAGAAGTCGGCGAGATAATCTCTTCAGGGAAAATATTCTCAGGAGGAAGACGCCATTATGAGATAGTGAGGCCATATCTCCCTGATGGAGCTGTGTGGATAGACATCACTGTACCTCTGTCTGCCGTCTTTGGTGAGTATGAGAGATACGACAGCATAGTCATCTTTGCCTCAGGCGACCCTTTGTTCTATGGTTTAGCTGTCACTGTGATGCGGGAATGTCCTGGTTGCAAGGTGGAAGTGTATCCATATTTCAACTCACTGCAGATGCTTGCCCATCGCATGTGCCTGCCTTATCATGACATGCGTGTGGTCTCGCTAACGGGACGCGGTTGGGATAGGCTGGATGAGGCTCTCATCAGTGGCGAGAAGCTCATAGGCGTGCTCACCGATCGCCACAAGACACCGGCTGCAATACGTCAGCGCATGCATGAATATGGTTACGACAACTACCTCATCACGGTAGGCGCTAACCTTGGCAATGAGCGTGATGAACAGGTGGAGACATATGCCGAAGGCAAAGACTATCCCCTTCCCAACTGCCTCATCCTTCAGAGAGTGGAAGAGAGACCCCGTCCTTTCGGCATTCCCGACAAGGACTTTCACCTTCTCAATGGCAGGGCAAAGATGATTACCAAGATGCCTGTGCGGCTGCTGTCGCTCAGCATGCTCGGCCTTCACCGGTGCCTGTCTATGTGGGACATAGGGTTCTGCACTGGCAGTGTGAGCATAGAGGCAAAGTTGCAGTTTCCGCATCTGCAAGTCACATCCTTTGAGGTGAGAGAAGAGGGCAGCGAACTCATGCGGCTCAACTCACGCCGCTTTGGTGTGCCAGGCATAACAACCGTCATTGGCGACTTCTTGCAGCAAGACCTCTCACTCTATCCTGTGCCGGATGCTATATTTATTGGCGGGCATGGAGGCAAGCTGAGGGAGATGGTAGCCAGGCTGAAAGAGGTGATGAAGCCAGGCGGCTGCATAGTCTTCAACTCCGTATCCGACGACAGCAAGCGCATGTTTGAGGAGAGCGTGAACGCTGTGGGCATGCAGCTAACAGATTCTGTGCTTATAGCCGTTGACAGTTTCAATCCGATTCATGTCATGAAGGCTCAGTGACAAAGGGTTTCCTGGCCTTGCGTTGACAATATAGGGCTTCTGCTGAGAAGCCCGCCTTTGCAGACTTATCAATAAAAGAACAATATGATACACTTTGAATATGTTAATGATTCAGGCAAGCGCATTGCCAGCATCATAGAGAAAGAACAGCTTTCCTTCGATGGCGATGCTGTCATCTTCGTTGGAGCCTTGGGCATCTGTGTGCGCAAGATTTTGCCGATGGTCAATGATAAATACACCGACCCTGCCGTCATATGCATCGACTCTACAGGCCGATATGTCATTCCCGTTCTGTCGGGACATGTTGGAGGAGCCAACGCCTTGGCGCGCCACATAGCTATGATCCTTGGTGGTGAGGCCGTCATCACCACACAGAGCGACAACACGGGGCTGTGGGCTCTCGACACCTTGGCAAAGACATATGGATGGGACATCAGTCCGTTGACACGTGAGGAGATGAACGCTGCCATTGCCGCCTTTGTCAACAAGCGAGCGACGGCTCTTATACTGGAGTGTGACGATGAGGGGGCTAAGTACCTCAGACAGACCTGTCCAGAGCATGTGCGACTTTTCTCTTCTTTCAGAGACTACGACAGTCTTTCTGGACAAGAAAAGGCTTCTTTCGAATTGCTCGTCATTGTCTCGCCTTACGCTCATGATGAAGTGGACAGCCATAGTGATGTTGAGGCCAAGCACCTCATTAAGTATTTCCCGCATTGCCTCCACCTTGGTGTCGGTTGTCAGAAACAGGCCCCATCTTCCGTGGCAGACAGCATCCTGGACGATGTGAGGAAAGCAGGATACGCTATAGAATCGATAGCCTCCGTCGGCACTATTGCTCTCAAGAAAGACGAGCCATGCTTGTCACGCTTGGCCATGCTTCTGCCTTGGACGCAGACCAGCATTTACTCTGCAGAAGAACTGGCTGGAGTTGATGTGCCCAATCCTTCGGAAAAGGTCTTTGAGGTGACTGGTTGCTATGGCGTGGCAGAAGCGTCGGCCATGATGATGGCTAAGCAGCGCGCTGCCTATGCTCATAGGGCAGGTGATGGAATGGACAAGAGTGTGCTGGTGCTGGAGAAGCAGAAGGGCAGTGCAGCTGACGGAGACAGCATGTCTCACTATACATTTGCCCTGTCGGCCGACAGCGGTGTGCTGATGGCAGACTGCGCTGACATGCAGGGTCACATAGAGATAGTAGGTGCAGGTCCTGGCGATCCCGACCTCGTCAGCGTGCGCGGACGCAAGTTTCTGGAGAGCGCCGACCTCATCCTTTATGCAGGCAGCTTGGTGCCTCGCGAGCTCACCCTGTGTGCCAAACCAGGATGTGTGGTGAGAAGCAGCGCCAATATGGACTTGGAGGAACAGTTTGCCCTGATGAAGGAATTCTACGACCGTGGCAAACTCGTGGTGCGTCTTCACACAGGCGACCCGTGCATCTACGGAGCCATCCAGGAACAGATGGCCTTCTTTGACCAGTACGGCATGGACTACCACATCACTCCAGGCATCTCGTCTTTCCTTGCTGCGGCAGCCGAGCTCCGATCACAGTTCACCATCCCCGAACGCTGCCAGTCCATCATATTGACGCGTGGCGAGGGACGCACTCCCATGCCAGAGAAGGAGAAGCTGCACTTGCTGGCTGAGCACCAGAGCACCATGTGCATCTTCCTCAGCGCAAGCATAGTAGATCATGTGCAGCAGGAGCTTCTCGATGGAGGCTATCCGCCAGAGACACCTGTGGCAGCTTGCTACAAGCTCACATGGAAGGACCAGCGCATCTATCGTGGCCAGCTGCGTGACCTTGCCAGTATATTGAAGGACAACAACCTGACCCTCACAACCATGATAGTGGTGGGCGAGGCCATTGACAACCGCCAGGGACTGAGTAAACTCTATGATGGTCATTTCACACACATGTTCAGAAAGGGCAAGTCATGATACTCATCTTTGGAGGCACAACGGAGGGGCGCGTGGCTGCAGATGTCTGTGACCAGGCTGGCCAGACCTTCTATTACTCCACGCTAAGTTCGCTGCAGGAAGTGGAGCTGCGCCATGGCGTGCGCTTGAGCGGAGCGATGACGCAGAGCGATATTGCGGAGTTCTGCAAGTCGCATGGAGTGAGGTGTATCATCGATGCCGCCCATCCCTTTGCCCAAAACCTTCACTCCGCCATTGCCGCTACCTCCCTCCCCGTAATACGTCTTCAGCGCTGCTATGGCGAAAAAGTGGCGGGCGTGACGTATTGCAAGGACTATGAAGAGGCGATGGACTCGATGAGAGCGGCAGGAGTGAAGAAGCTGCTCGCTCTCTCGGGTGCCAACACTATAGGCAAGCTGAAACCTTATTGGACAGAGCATCCTGTGGTCTTCCGCATCCTGCACCGTCAGGAGAGCATAGAGCAGGCTCATCGTCAGGGATTTCCCGATGAGAATATCATCTTTTATAATGAGCGACTCTCACTCCCTTCAGCGGAAGAGGAACAGATCACGATGAAGGATGTCGGCTGTGATGCCGTCATCACCAAGGAGAGCGGAGCCAGTGGAGGATTTGACGCAAAGGTCAGCGCGGCTCTTGGTTTAGGCCTGCGTGTCTTTGTGGTCACCCGTCCGCAATTGCCAAGCCACTGGACCTATGTCACGGGTCGCCACAGTCTGCGCCGTGCCATAGAGCGCGAGGTGCCAGAGTTCTTTCAGCTACACACAGGACTCACCACAGGTGCCTGTGCTACGGCAGCTACCAAGGCAGCCATGCTCTCGCTCCTCTATGGCGAGAGTCCTGAGGAGGTCGCTTTCAATCTTCCTGATGGAGAGGTGATGTCGGTGGAGGTAGAAGTGGAGAGCAGGGGCAGGGCGTCAGTGGTAAAGGACTTCAGCGATGACCCCGATGTGACTAAGGGATGCCGGATAACCTCTATCGTAAGTCGCAACACATGCGGAGAGATACGTTTTCTGCGTGGCGAAGGCGTTGGCCTTGTCACTCTTCCAGGACTCGGCATCCCCGTCGGCGGACCTGCCATCAACGCCACGCCACGGCTGATGATGTGTGACGAGATCCGGTCCGTGGCTGGCAAAGGAGGCTTCGACGTGACGGTAAGTGTGGAGAATGGCGCAGCTCTGGCCTTGAAAACCTTCAATCATAAGGTCGGCGTTGTCGGCGGCATCAGCATCATAGGCACGTCGGGCATAGTGTCTCCGTTGAGCAATGAGGCCTTTGTCCACAGCATAGGCCGTGAGCTGGAGGTGGCGCGAGCCATCGGATGCACCGAGATAGGCATTGTGGCAGGCAAGAAGAGCGAGGACAGTCTGCGCCAGCGCTATCCAGACCTGCGCATGGTCCATTATGGCAACTTTGTCGGAGCCACATTGGAAAAGGCCCATGCTTTGGGATTCAGGAAGGTGGTTGTCGGAATCATGATAGGCAAGGCCGTCAAGTTGGCCGAGGGCAATCTCGATACCCATTCCCATAAAGTGGAGATGAACAAGGCTTTTCTGAAGAGCCTAGTGGCAGATCTGCCACAGCATGAGGCTCTGGCCTGCAAGATAGAACAAATCACTATGGCACGTGAGTTGACACATCTGATGCCCGGCAAGTTCTTTGACCGCATCGTGTCGCTGTGCCACGAACACTGCCAAAAGGTCTTTCCCGACGGCGAAATAGAAATAGTACTGATATGCGAAAAACAAGTTTGATGGCGGCCATTGTGCTGAGCATTCCCATCTTTGCGCTTCTCAACCTCACCATGGGCTCGGTGGCCATACCTCCGCGCGAGGTGCTTGACATACTCTTTCATGGAGGCTGCGGCAATGAGGTATGGACAAACATTGTGATGAAGACGCGCCTGCCCCAGACACTTACAGCCTTGGCATGTGGTGCAGGCCTCTCTGTGGCAGGTCTGGAGATGCAGACCGTGTTTCACAACCCGCTGGCAGGGCCGTCTGTTCTCGGCGTGTCCAGCGCTGCAAGTCTCGGAGTTGCGTTTGTCGTTTTGCTGAGTGGCACACTGGGCGGAGGCATCATGACGCAGTTTGGTTTCTTTGGCAACACGGCCCTCACCGTGGCTGCCATTGGTGGAGCCATGGTGGTGATGCTGCTCATCGTCTACCTGTCGCAGAAGGTGGAAGGAAATACGACCCTGCTTATCGTGGGCGTGCTGATAGGCTACATTGCCACCGCCGTCATAGGCGTGCTGAAATATTTCTCCACGGAAGAGGACATCAGGGCCTATGTCATCTGGGGACTTGGAAGTTTCGCAAGAGTCACTGGCGGGCAAGTGAGCGTCTTTGTGATACTCATGGCAGTGATGCTGCCTGCTGCGATGCTGCTGGCCAAGCCTCTTAACATTCTCCTGCTCGGAGAACTCTATGCCGAGAATCTTGGCCTCAATGTGCGGCGCGCCCGTCTGCTCATCATCACTTCCGCTGGCATACTCACGGCTGTCACCACAGCCTATTGCGGCCCCATCATGTTTATAGGCCTGGCTGTGCCTCATATAGCCCGCGGACTGTTCAGGGTGGAAGACCATCGTGTCACACTGCCAGCCACCATGTTTTGCGGAGCATCGCTTGCGTTGGTGTGCAATCTCATATCCCGACTTCCGGGTTTCGAGGGTGCCCTGCCCATCAACTCTGTCACAGCTCTCATTGGTGCTCCTGTGGCATTGGCCGTGCTGCTGAAGAAGAAATGACATGTGAGAGTGGCATGGAGTCATGTGATCTTGAGGCTTCGCCGCATGCCCGTGCTGCAGGTTCACAAATGCTGGCGGTCTGATTAAATATGCGCAACACCCCATAGGGGCAAAAAATATCACTGCTGAAATGAGAAGAATAATAATGATTACAGGAGGCCAGCGCTCGGGCAAGAGCGTCTATGCCGAGCGGTTGGCTCTGTCGCTTGCCGACAATCCTGTATATATGGCCACAGCCCATATCTGGGACGATGAGTTCCGTGAGCGTGTGCGTGTGCATCAGGAGCGTCGCGGTCCACAATGGACCAATATAGAAGAAGAGAAATACCTCAGTCGCCACGATGTGGCAGGGCGCACCGTGCTCATAGACTGCTGCACCCTGTGGCTCACCAATTTTTTTACCGAGGAGATGAAGGACATAGAAGAGGTGAAAGCCGAGTTTGACCGTTTCACCAGACAAGACGCCGCCTTCATCTTCGTCACCAACGAGATAGGTCTTGGCGGCACAAGTGCCAACGCCATCCAGCGGCGCTTCACCGACTTACTTGGATGGCTCAACCAGTATATTGCCTCCAAGGCAGATGAGGTGGTGCTGATGGTGTCGGGAATAGACGTGAGGATAAAGTGACATGGCAGTACATGGACATCAATCATGAAAGATCAATGCTGCAGCATGTCTCTCTAAGCTATTGGGAGACATATGTACATGGACGTTGCCCATGAATTGCAAACAGCATCGTCAATGAAATGTCAATAGCGCCAATCAGGAAATGCCAACAGCATCGACTATGAATGCCAACAGCATCGTCAGTGCAATGTCAAAAGCATCAATCATGCAAGAACAACAACAAAAAAAATGATAACACCGGTAGACAGAAGCAAGACAGCTTCTTTTCAAGAAAAAATAGACAATCTCAACAAGCCCAAGGGTTCGCTTGGACGGTTGGAAAGCCTTGCGCTCCAGATGTGCCTCATCCAGGATACCAGTTCGCCACATCTATGTCACCCGTGCCATATCCTCTTCGGGGGCGATCATGGCATTGAACGCGAGGGCGTGTCGTTCTCGCCGCGCGAGGTCACATGGCAGCAGATGATCAACTACACCCGAGGAGGTGGAGGCGTGAACATGTTCTGCCGCCAGCATGGCTTCAGCTTGAGGATAGTCGACGTGGGGGTAGACCATGATTTCGGTGATGGTGCCTATCCGCAGATAATCGACCGCAAGATAGCATACGGCACCAAGGACTTTCTCTATGAGCCAGCCATGAGCCAGGCAGAGTGGGAGAGGGCTTTGTCTGTAGGAGCCGAGCAGGTTGATGCCTGCCATGCCGAGGGATGCAACATCATCAGCTTTGGCGAGATGGGCATTGGCAACACCTCTCCGTCGAGCGTGCTCATGCACCTTTTCCTTGACATACCGCTCCTGCAGTGTGTTGGCGCCGGAAGTGGACTTCCGTCAGATGGCGTGAGACACAAGTATGAGGTGCTCAAGGCTGCGGTAGAAAGTTTCAAGACCAGTCATCCAGAACCTTGCGGCAACCTCGTGGCCTCGCTTGTGGCTCGACACTTCTGCGGTTTCGAGATGGCGGCTGCTATCGGCGGAATGTTGCGCGCTGCCCAACTGCGCATGGCCATCCTTGTCGACGGTTTCATCATGACCGCCTGCATGCTTGCGGCCAGCCGCATGGATGCGGGCGTGATAGACTATGCCATTTTCGGGCATTGCGGTGATGAGGGTGGACACAAGCTTATGCTTGAGGCTATGGGCGCATCCCCCCTTCTCCATCTCGGATTGCGGTTGGGTGAGGGCACAGGAGCCATATGCGCCTATCCCATAGTGCAGTCGGCGGTGAACATGATTAACGAAATGGACAACTTCTCCCATGCTAACATTACAAAATATTTTTAAGAGGACGCTCGCTGCCCTCACGCTCTTCACACGTCTGCCGCTATGGAGGCTGTGCAGCATAGAGGCAGAGCATTATCAGCATGTCGTTCCGCTATGGCCGCTTGCTGGCTGGCTTACAGGCGGACTCATGTCGCTTGTCTTTCTCGCCTCTCAGCTCCTTCATCTGCCTGTTGGAGTGGGTGTGGCCATGGCGTTGGTCAGCCGAGTGCTGTTGACAGGCGCGCTCCATGAGGATGGCTTTGCGGATTTCTGCGACGGCTTTGGCGGTGGCTCGACACGTGAGCGTACGCTTGAGATAATGAAAGACTCACATATAGGCACCTATGGAGTGCTTGGTCTTGTGGCCTACTATCTGCTGCTGTGGAACATACTGGCGGCTCTTGTGCACCTGTCTGCGTTGGGACCCCTTCTCTTTCTCGTGGCCGACACGGCGTGCAAGATGGTCAGTTCGTCTATCATATATTTCCTGCCGTATGCGCGCAAGGCCACTGAGGCCAAGATACAGGCTGTCTACGCCAGGCCGTCAGTCGTGGAGACAGCGGTCACACTCGTGCTGGGCTGCTTGCCTATGGCTCTGTGCTTCAGCGTCACCCTGCTGTTGCCACTTCTCTTCTCCGTGCTTGCCGCCTCTGGCCTCTTCCTGCTGATGCGCCGCCGCATTCAGGGATATACAGGCGATTGTTGCGGAGCCACATTCATCATAACAGAAACAGTATTCTATCTTACACTATTATGCGTCACGGTTTTCTAATAGCAGCGGCCTCGTCCAACAGCGGCAAGACCACAGTCACCATTGGTCTGCTGCGAGCCATGAGAGACAGAAACGTGAGGGTGCAGCCCTATAAGTGCGGCCCTGACTACATCGACACCATGCTTCACCGCATGGCCTCAGGGCGCGAGTCTGTCAATCTTGACACCTTCATGTCGTCGCCTGCCCATGTGCGCAGTCTCTTTGAAGGCTATTCGGCAGATGCCGACATCAGTGTCGTCGAAGGTGTGATGGGCTTGTTTGACGGCTATGACAAGAGCCGAGGCTCCAGTGCGGAGGTGGCCAAGACGCTTGGTCTGCCTGTAGTGCTTGTTGTCAACGCCAAGTCTGTGGCATACAGCGTGGCGCCGCTCATCTATGGATTCAGGCACTTCGATGCCAGTGTCAATGTGGCTGGAGTCATATTCAACCAAGTGGCCTCAGAAAACCATTTCCGCTTCTTGCGTGAGGCGT
The DNA here is from genome assembly GCA_934271655.1 of uncultured Bacteroidaceae bacterium. Classification (GTDB taxonomy): domain Bacteria; phylum Bacteroidota; class Bacteroidia; order Bacteroidales; family Bacteroidaceae; genus Minthosoma. The sequence continues at coordinate 49,528 of CAKQRW010000016.1, forward strand.
GCGCCGATGCTGGTGTGGAGTGCTACGGTTATCTGCCGCACAATGCTGACTTGGTTATACCCAGCCGCCACTTAGGCTTGACGGTTCAGGCCAGCGATGAGGTGGAGAGGCTTCTGAGGATTGCTGCCAGCGAGATGGAGAAGCATGTGGACATTGTCAGGCTGATGGAATTGGGGACGAGATAAATAGCACCTACTCATTATTTAATAATTTTGGAAACCTGCTTATGAACATACTTGTAGCTTGCGATTCAGCTTTCAACTTTACATACCGAGCCAACATTGACGCTCTTCGCCTTTTGGGCAATGTGAGTTTCTTCTCGCCGCTCAGCGACAGCCTGTTGCCACCGTGCGACTTGCTTTACTTGCCTGGAGGCTATCCCGAACTCTTCCTGACTGAGATAGCTGAAAATGTTGGCATGAGGACACAGATAAGAGACTATGCGGAGAATGGCGGACATGTCTTTGCGGAGTGCGGCGGTTTCATGTATCTCTGCTCGGATATTGACGGCCAGCCCATGTGTGGTGTCCTGCCATTCAGTGCCACTATGAGTGGAGCGCATCTGCATCTTGGTTACAGGCAGATGGAGTGGGGTGAGGAGGGGAAGCAGCGCCTTTTTGTCAAAGGACATGAGTTTCATTATTCGGCCATAGCCGATGGCGAGTGTCCGCATGCTGGTGCTATAGAGACCCTGCATATCCAGTCCTCAGCCACAGGAAGGCATGTGGATACACCTGTGTACAGATACAAGAATGTCATCGCAGGCTACACGCATTGGTACTGGGCTGACAAGACCCTCGATGAACTTCGCATTCTCTTTGGCATGGATAAGATGCAGCATGCAACAGATGAGAAACAGCTGGCAAAGAGTGGGGGGAATAGCTGGCAAAGAGTGGGGGGAATAGCTGGTGAAGAACAAATGAAATAACTATGATCATGAAAAAAGACAATACAGACATAAATGACAGCCGCAAGACATTGCGCCCGCTCATGCTTGTGGGCACAGGCAGCGATGTGGGCAAGAGCGTGCTGTGTACGGCCCTGTGCCGCATCTTCCTGCAGGATGGTTACAGTCCTGCACCGTTCAAGGCGCAGAACATGGCACTCAATTCCTATGCCACACCCGACGGGCTTGAGATAGGGCGCGCCCAAGCCGTGCAGGCAGAGGCATGCTGCTTGCCGCCATGCACTGACATGAATCCGCTTCTCCTGAAGCCCAACTCGGAGCATACCACACAGGTTGTCCTGAATGGCAAACCTATCGGCAACCGCTCTGCCTATGACTATTTCCGCAAGGAGGGACGCGGCGAACTGCGGGCTGCCGTGCATGCAGCGTTCGACAGGCTCGCTGCGCGCTACAGTCCTGTGGTGATGGAGGGGGCTGGCTCTGTGTCGGAGATTAACCTCCGCGAGTCTGACCTTGTCAATATGCCCATGGCACGCTATGCCGGAGCTGATGTCATCCTGGTGGCCGACATCGATCGTGGCGGTGTATTCGCCTCGTGCTATGGCAGTGTGATGCTCCAGACTCCTGAAGACCGCAAGCGCATCAAGGGCATCATCATCAACAAGTTTCGTGGTGACTTGCGCCTCTTTGACTCCGGACGCAAGATGATGGAGGACATCTGTGGAGTGCCTGTGCTGGGCGTGGTCCCTGCCTTTGGGGACATTGTCATAGATGATGAGGACAGCGTGGAGCTGGAGCGCAAGCGGCGTTCTCTGTCCAGTGGAAAAGTGAACATAGCGGTGATTCTTCTGCGCCACATTAGCAACTTCACTGACTTTGCTGTGCTTGAGCGTGATCAGCGCGTCAACCTTTTCTATACGTCCAATGTGGAAGACATCAAGCAGGCCGACATCATTGTCCTGCCAGGCACTAAAGCCACTCTCGATGACCTCTGCGAACTGAGGCGCAATGGCGTGGCTCAGGCTGTCATTCGCGCTCATCGTGATGGCAAGCGTATTGTGGGCATATGTGGAGGCTACCAGATGATGGGACAGATGGTCTGCGATCCCGATGGCATCGAAGGGTCCATTCCTGCGCTGCCTGGACTGGGGCTGCTTGGCATCACAACGACCATGACTTCTGACAAGACAACGCGTCAGGTCACTTTCTCTTTCGACGGAGCCGCATGCCATGGCTATGAGATACACCAGGGCGTGAGCGCATATGCTGACGGCAGGGCTAACGGACCGCTACCGAAGATTGTAGAGGAAGGCAACTGCCTTGGCACCTATGTGCACGGATTGCTCGACAATGCTCCTGTCATCGACTATCTGCTGTGCCCCTTCTGCTGTGAGCAACAGGAAGCGGAGCATGAGGCAGAGTCGCAGGAAGAGTTCAAGAACCGCCAGTACGACTTGCTTGCCGACCATGTGAGAAAGCATGTAGACATCCAGAGAATCTATGACATGCTAAGCAGATGATACTATAAAATATTTTGAGCACCTACTTAAAAGGCTTCATCTTGCGGCAAGTGTGTTATCTGCTTGATTTGACATTGTCTGCTTGCCAGCAGAGATGCCTTTGTACGAAATATTTTGAGAGTCTGCTTATAATCATCAATATACAGGAAAAGAACAGAAACAAACCATGCTGAACGGACACGGAGACGATTTGTATAAGTATCATGATATCAAGATCAACTTCAGTTCTAATGTCTACAACCATTTCGACCATACAGGACTTTTCGCCTATTTGGCAAAGCGGCTTCCACATGTGGTCAACTACCCCGAGCCTGTGCCCGCCACGCTCGAGGCGGCCTTGGCTACCGACCTTGGCATCTCACCGGCCCAGGTGATGGCGACCAATGGAGCGACGGAGGCCATCTACCTCATAGCGCAGGCTTTCGGAGGTTCGTCCACACTCATAGATCATCCTACATTCTCTGAGTATGCTGATGCCTGCCGGATGCACCGTCACACACTGGATGGCGAGTGTCCGGCTATGCGCTGGCTCTGTAATCCCAACAACCCCACAGGTCAGGTGCTGCCAAAGGATAAGGTGATGCGTCTCGTGTCGGAGCATGCCGACGTCACCTTTGTCATTGATGCCAGTTATGCGCCTTTCACACAGTCTCCTGTCATGACTGCGGCTGAGGCTGTGCAGTTTCACAACGTGCTCATGCTGCATTCGATGACCAAGGAGTATGCTGTGCCAGGCTTGCGTCTTGGCTTTGCCACAGGTCATGAGACGCTGCTCCGCAAGGTGAGAAACTGCAGAATGCCGTGGTCGGTCAATCAGTTGGCACAGGATGCTGGACTTTACCTCTTGGCTCATAAGGATGCCTATCGCCTCGACCTTGACTCGCTGATGTCGGAACGTAGACGTGTGGCCGCATGCCTGTCTGCCATCCCTGGGATAGGGGTGTGCCCGTCAGACACTCACATGCTCCTCTGCCGCATCTCTGGCGCTACCGCTGCCAGCCTGAAGGACTATCTGGCTCGCCATCATGGAATCCTCATTCGCGATGCCTCCAACTTTGAAGGGCTCAGTCCATCGCATTTCCGCATAGCAGTGCAGACTCCAGAGGAGAATGATGCTCTGGTGAGTGCCGTCTCGCTCTATTGTGAAGGGCTTCTTTGATAAAAGCGCAAATGTGTGATAGCTCTACTGTGAAGATGCCAATATCATGCGCTCTGCAACCTCATGGCGACGCTGGAGCCTCGTGATGGTTCTGCTAAAAAATGCCTACATGCTTATCAACAAGCAATTTGTAATGTTTATTAAAAATATACCATATGGAAACAGTCGTTTCAATCCTGACATCCCACAGCCTGCTCCTTGTTCTTCTGGCAGGTTGGATTCTTGATGTGCTCTTTGGCGATCCCGCATGCCTGCCTCATCCCATAGTCTACATGGGCAAGTGGATAAGCTTCTGGGAAAGCCTTCTCAACAAGCACCGCCACAGAAAACTGAAGGGAGCTGTATTCGCTCTCGCAAGCATCGTTCTGGTCTATGATGCGGCTTCTGCGCTGTGGACTGTGCTTACTGGCACCATGCCCATGCTTTGGTCCAAGACACCAGCGCCTGAGTATTATCGGTCTGTCTTTCTACAAGGGATAGCAGTCATTATCTTTTCTCTTCTCACCTTCTTTTGTCTTGCAGGACACACTCTCCGCAAGGAGGTTCGTCTTGTTTTTGAGGCAGCGGACCGCAGTCTTGAGGATGGCCGCAAGCAGGTGGCACGCATCGTGGGACGTGACACGCAGCAACTGTCTGCTCAGGAGGTGCGCACAGCCGCTCTTGAGACTTTGGCGGAAAACCTCTCCGACGGTGTCATAGCCCCTCTCTTCTGGTTTGCCCTGTTGGGAGTGCCTGGCATGCTCGCCTACAAGATGGTCAACACGCTCGACTCCATGATAGGTTACAAGACACAACGCTACAAGGACTTTGGCTGCTGGGCTGCTCACATAGATGATGTGGCCAATTTTGTGCCTGCCCGTCTCACAGCCATGCTCATTCTTCTGGCCGACTGCCTTGTCAGCCGCAGCTTCAGACTGCTGCCTGCACGCATGGCTTTCGTGTTGCGTTTCGGCAACAAGCATGCATCGCCCAACAGCGGTTGGCCCGAGGCTGCGCTCGCCAGCGTGCTCGATTGCCGCTTTGGCGGCACTCACAACTATTTTGGCTCTGCGTTCTATAAGCCGCACATTGGCACCAACCCGCGTCCGCTCACCACGTCCGACATGCGTCTCAGCCTGCACATCTGCCGCATAGCGGAGCTTCTGGCTGTGATCGCGCTTGTGGCGCTCATGGCTGTATGACCTTGACGAAGTGTTTCTTTAGAGTTCATGTAAGTGCTTTATTCGTTGGCTTGCTTCTATTGCTGTTCCTGCACTCATATAGTACATAGAGTTACAAAAGTGATAAATGATTCAGTGGTGTGTGGCGGCTTGCCGGCTTGTACGAAGTGACAAAAGTGACAAAAGTGACAGAAGTGCCAAAGTGCCAGAACATAGTAAAACTATATAAAATAAGTGATTTTGATGAATTTGACAAGGATATGTCACTTGTCACTTTGTCACTTCTGTCACTTTGAGCGCAACAAATGAACCTTCTGCGGCAAAAGAACAGGAAATACAGTTTTGGCCATATTGCAGACTGTCGTTTCATGAAGGCGTGCCAGGTTAAGTCATTCATAAAGGATGCCTGGGGCTCTTTTATGAAGGACGCTCTTTTATGAAGGACGCACCACAAGGGATGAAGGACGAACCACATAGACGAGAAATGATACAGTTGAGTCTTGCAGATGCAAACGTTATGTTTCTTGTGGGAAAACCTATGACTTTCATGTAGAGAAAGTACGTATTTTTTATAAGTGATTGAGAATGAGATAAGTTTTTATCTCATAAAAAGAAGAGGTTAC
>CAKQRW010000017.1 GCA_934271655.1 uncultured Bacteroidaceae bacterium
CACTGAGCCTTGATGGTCACGTCTTCTGCAGGTATAGTGGCAGGAATCTCCTTGTCCCATCCAGCGAATGTGTAGCCTGTCTTTGTCGGAGCAGCAGGAGCAGTCACAGTGGAAGCGTAGTCCTGAGTGATGGCAGGGATAGTTGTTCCGCCGTCAGTGTCGAAAGTGATGGTGTACTGGTTGATAGTCCACTGAGCCTTCACGGTTACATCTTCCGCAGGGATAGTGGCAGGAATCTCCTTGTCCCATCCAGCGAATGTGTAGCCGGTCTTAGTCGGAGCAGCAGGAGCAGTCACCGTGGTAGCGTAGTCTTGAGTGATGGCAGGGATAGTTGTTCCGCCGTCAGTGTCGAAAGTGATGGTGTATTTATTGACACTCCAGGTGGCAGTGTATTTAATGCCGTCCACTGGCACTGTTGCACCTTCAACAAAAGCAGGTTCCCATCCTGTGAAGGTATAACCAGTCTTTGCAGGGGCAGCAGGAGCGGTGATGGTAGAACCGAAGTCCATGTCGCTGGAAGTTGGCACGCCATCTACATCAAACGTCACGTTGTACTTCTTTGCTTTGAAGTTGGCCACGAGAGCCACATCTTCTGCTGCAGTGAATGTGTAGGGGTTGGCGGTAGACTTCTCAGTGTCGCCAGCTGTCCAGTTGACAAACTCATAACCTGCTATTGGAGTGGCGGTAGCTGTCACCGATGTCCCGTTCTCAACTGTGCCAGAAGGGGTGGCAGAGGCTGAGCCCATGACATCGCTGGAGGATGCGGCAGAGATGGAATAGTTCTGGTAAACTGTGACTTTGCAAAAAATAGGATCAGGTTCAAAGACATCAATATTTGGAGAATTGAAAACAATCTCGTGCATCTTAATCTGTGATACCGAACCTATTGGAACGTCAGACGATGCTTTGATACGGAATTTTATGAATCTATTTTCTCCAGGATCAAAATATCCTTTAGCAGACATGCTGAATCCCAATGCGTGTATTGAATTTGGATTTGTTCCTGTTCCGTCGTCATAATTGGCGTCAAGCATTTGACCTTGCGGGAGTTTTATTCCATCTACAAAAACAAAAGATTCACTTACGTCATCGAATACAAAGCTAAAACCAGTAGGGAGGTCAACTATGAAATCATATGTTTGAATCTTTGTTTCATTTTTCATAGTGATATACACGTCAGCTTCTTCTCCTGGCTTCAATTTTGTGTCACTCATTGAAATGGAAAATTGAGCGACTGCAAATTGTGGAATAATTGCTGTTAGCAATATTAAGAATAATTTTTGTGTTCTTGTCATTTTCCTAATATGTTATTTACCAGAATCATTACATCTGTTGAATTTATTTTTTCATCTCCATTCATGTCGGCTGCATCTATAATGATATTATCAGATGTTTGACCTTTTAATATGTATGATACAGTCAACATAACGTCAGTAGAGTTAAACTTTCCATCGTCATTAACATCTCCGAGCGTATATCTCTTCATTGTGACGGTGAAAGGTTCGCTTGGCAATCCAGTGCTTCCATTAGATTCGAACTCGACGTTCTCCGCAGCCTTGAAAGCCTTGTTAGCAGTCTTGTCAAATATTTTGAAGTTCACGGTCTCGCCAGAAGCAGTGTTGCTACGTATGCGCAGATACAGCCAAGTGTAGCCAGCTTGTGTCTTCACCTCAGCCACTCCTCTGCACTCATTGCCTACGAACGCTGCTATCTCATAGTTGGAGAAATCAGCGACCACGTTGTCGTCAACCACCAGTTTGGCGTAGACAGTCATGTCATACTGGTAGTCATGCGGATTCATCTCCCATCCGCTATCCTGCGCGTGCAGGATAGCGGTAGAGATAAATAGGCATAAGATGCAACTGAGAGTTTTCAATTTACTTGTCATACTCATTTACATTCTTTTCGTTAATAAACACTTTCTTCCCGTCGATGACGTAGAATCCCTGGGTGCTGACACGCTGGAGCTTCTGTCCGAGAATGTTAGTCACACCCTTGGCCTCCTTGTTGCCGGCAGCGATGTCGCCAATGCCGGTAGTTCCGTCGAGATGGAGAGAATAAGGTTCGGCAACAGATCCAAGCGCATCTTCTATGAAGTCGACACGCTCCTTCACGCTGTAAGCCTCGCCAGTCTCAGTGTCAACAGCCACGAAAGTGACAGGAGCCGGTTTGTCGCCATGGACAGACAGGAAGAGCACCCCTTTGACATATTGGCCTATGCCGCGGCACTCATCGCCGCAGAAGGCACCGATGACATACTTGTCTGCTTCAGCCTTGGTCTCACCATCATATACATCGGCCATGATGTACATCATGTTTGGATAGCGGTGTATGTCCACTGTCCATGGACACTCGTAGACGTTGAGTCGCTGAGTGTAGAGAGCCTTGGCCTTTGACACTGCGGCATCGCTGTAGACAAAGCTCTTGGAAGAGCCAGCCTTGTACATGTAGCCCTTGCCTGGAGTCATTGTGTGGAGAGTGCCGACCCATTCGCCGTTGTTGTACTGGGCGAAGCCGTCGAGAGTGGAAAGCATGTCACCTTCCTCTGCTTCCAGCTTGCCAAGAGCCTCACCTACAGACGTGGTCTGGTCGAGAGGATAGCCTATCCAGTTCCAGCCCTTGACGATGTCAATAGGAGTGGTGTTAGGATTGAGCATCTCTCCTGCCAACGGCACAGACACTGCTGATGTGGCTTCAACCTTGATTGCCTCGTCAGCCTTGACATCGCTGATGTCGCCCACGAATCCGAGTGCAGGGTCCTTGACTATCTCTGCGTCGAAACTGAGCACGCGGTTGATGCCGTCAGCCTTCAGAGTCTCTGCAGAAAGACTGGCTGCCATGTTGTGTGAAGCCCAGTTCCATCCATCGGAGAAGTTCATCGCTGAGTTTGTCATCTTGATAGTGTAGGCAAACTCCTTCACGTCGCTCACGCTGCCATTAACGCCCACAGCCATAGCCTTGATGGTCATGTCGCCGTTGACGGCGATAGGGCGGCCGTCATACTTGATGCGTGCGGACTCGTCAGTAGGAGCGGAGCCGTCAGTAGTGTAATAGATAGAAGCTCCTTCTGTCTCGCAAGAGAGAGTCACAGTCTGACCACGGTATACAGCCGCGCCATTGACAAGCGACGCTGCAGGCTCTTTCACCTGAGTCAGCTTGGCTGGCTCCATGACATTCACCACAGCCTGCTTTGTCACCTCTGCGTCTGCGATGCTGAACATGAGAGCTGTCGTTCCGAGCAGTTCGCCATTGACAGTCAGAGTGGCCTGGCCATTCTCGTCAAGAGTGACAAGAGTATGACCTGCATCATCAGTAGAAGCATTGTCGGCAGACACAGTGGCAATCATCTGTGAGACAGGCTTGACAATAAGAGTCTTGCCCTTAGAGGCCTCAGCAGGGAGAACACCCACGGTGACAGATTGATTCTGCTCATAGCCCACGTTGATGTTGTCATCAACCTCGATAGTGCGGATCTTCTTCTCCACGTCAAGCTTTTGGTTGTAATCCTCTGCCATAGTGATGCCAGCATAGCTCTGCACGCGGCTGCTCACGATGACATAGACCTCATCAGCCAAGCCAAGGTCGCGGTTTGTCTTGATGGCAATCTTTGAGGCGTACTGCTCTGCGTTGTCCTCCGACACAGCCTCCGCGTCAGTCAGTTCGATGGTCACATCAGAGACAGTCTCCTCTGTCTCGCCAGTCCTCATCTTCAGATATACATTATCTGCGGTGAGAAGCTCAGGCTTCATGTACTTGTTGAACTCGATGTCCACCTCGCCTTCATAAGCCTTGGCCGACTTCACTTCTGGCTGGCTGTTCTGCACCATGCCGATGTTCACCTCGAGCTGTGGTGGAGGCACAGGAAGCCACTCTGAGTAGGCTGTCTGATAGCCTTCCTTCTCCAGCTTGACCTGCCAGAGACCTTCGGGCACATCCCACTGGTACATACCGTTCTCGTCAGTGAAGAGAGGATTCTGCTGTGCATACTCCTCTGCGTTCCATAGCACGATGTTCTCATGGAGGTCGCCATACATGTCAGGCACAATCTCCTTGTAATATACGGAAGCTGTCACGCCAGGCAGGCGATTGCTCTCCACTGCTTCGTAGACGTAGCCTGATGGGTCTTGAACGTATGTGGAAGGGCCATCCGAAGGTGTCGTAGGAGTTGGTGGAGGAGTGCAGTCATACGTTTCCTTTATTACCTTGACACCAGTCTTGATCTTTCTTGAAGAAGTGACGAAGAGGTTGTAGAACACAGTGCGTATCATTCTCTCAAATCGGGACTCTGTCACCCAGCCGTCAGAGATGCGCAGATAATACTTGCTCAGAATGTACTGTGAGACAGTGAAGAGAGAATAGTGTCTGAGCACGTAGATGCCCTCGTCATACAGCTTGTACTTGGCGTTCTCGTCACACTTGACAATCTCGCCAGCCTTTCTCTCCCATGTGCCCAGCAGGTGCTCGCATATATAGGAGATAGCAGACCACTTATATTCTTCCACTGTAATCTGGACAACAAGTTCCTTGACCTTGTCATCTCCGTCCCTGATGACGATGATGATGGTCTTTTTCTCCGAGTTGAAGCCTGTTAAGGTAGAGTCACTCTTGTCCTCAATAGAGAAGCCCTTGTCCACAAGGTCCCTCTCTGCGTCAGCGAGAGTGCCATCCTTCTCCAGCTCGTCCACACGGCAGATGAAATTGCCATCCTTGTCGATGAGATCAGTAGAAGTGCCGCCTTCCACAGTTTCCTTCTTTGAGGACACATCGCCAAGCACCTCGTCCACCAGAATCTGGTATGAGACAGAATCACCCGGATTGAACTCATGGTCATCCACAGTCACAGACACATTCACAGGCAGGCTGTGAGACTGGAAGTCGGCTGTTGCAATCCACTTGTCCTTCTTTGCGTTGTAGGTGGCTTTCAGCTGTTTTACAGTATTGTCACTTGTGTAGACGTTGATGAACACGCGGTTGATGAGTGTGCTGTCGTTGGATGTCAGGTCTGCGAGGAAAGTGAACTTAGGATAGCTAGGCCAGTACCAGTACACCTTCTGCTTGAGCGATGGGTTCTGGTAGTCAAACACAGTTACATAGTCCAGCAAATCGAGCGAAGAGGCGCCATGAGCTGTGTTGATCATCTGCACGCTGTTGACACTTATCACATACTTGTTGTAAGTGAGAGTCTTTGTTTCCGACAGCATCTCCACTCCATCCTTTGTTGTCACCTTGGCATAAATGTCATGCTGGGAGAAATTGTCTGGCTCAAAGAGTTCGCACATAGTGTTCCACAGGCCGTTGGCCAGGGCTGTGGTCTTGCCGATCAGCAGCTGACCGTCATAGATTTCTACATCGGCCTTGGCAGGTGCAGCGCCATTTGCAGAGAAAGTGGTCTTGCCTATTGTAGAAGGAACATCAAATGAGAGGGAGGTGACAGAGAAGTTGGCGCTGCCAATAGGCTGCATAACCTCCTTGCCATTGAGGGTGAATGCCACATATGCATTGGGGGCATATGATCCAGACTGTGCAGGAATAACACAGAATCGCACACGTTGCAGTTCTGTCATGGATACAGGCACTGTCAGTCGGTTGTCTTCCAGTGTGTAGTTCACAAGAGAAGATGCTGCCATCACAGAGCCATTGACGAACGAAACGCCTTGGGGAACATCCACCACCAGCTTCAAGTCAGACACCTTGTCAGCATAGATGCTTTTGAAATCAGCTTTAGCTGTAAAGGTGAGATAGTTGCCTGCCACCACTGTTGACTTGTTAACAGAGAATATCGTATTGTCTCCAGTGTAGTAGAGCTTGCTCTCATCGAAGAAAGGCACGACTGCATTCTTCAGTGTGGCAGTAACGCCATCCTGCACCGTCACTTCCTTCTTCACATAGTCCGTGCCGGCCACAAGTCCAGCCTCGTCAAGACCCGAGACAGAATAGAAGTCGTTGAAGAGGTCGCTTTGTCCCATAGTGACAAGAGTGTATGTTCCGGCAGCCATGTTCTCCAGAGAAGCCTTGCGCTCGTCATACACCAGCTTGTCAACGAGCACTCCGCCAGCATCGTAGACCATTGTCACCACGCTCCTGTTCTCTGTCATGGAGTAAGAAGCGTTGATGCCGCCACGCTGCACGATAGGTATAGCCACCTCGACCATGTTGTCCGCTGTCACCACGCCTTCGCCTGTGACAGGCTCAAACAGGCCCTTCTTGCTGGATGCTGTCACCGAGATGACATCATTCTCATCCACCTCTTCGAGCAGGACTATATTGGGATATTGCACGCTCACCTTGCTTATCTCCCTCTGCTGGGTGACGTCATACACGCGGTAAGCAATGTTGTTGTAGTCCTCATAGCCCTCCTGTACTACAGGAGTCTGTCCTGTCTCTGCGCTCATTGTGTAAGTGACTTTCAATGCCACCTTCACACCAGTGATGGGCTTCAGGGCCACATCGCTCACATTCACCTTGCCATCGGCCATGTCAGCCTCTGCCATCTCGATGGTCTGGCTCACATATTCAGAAGAAGAGAATGTGACAGAAGTGGGAGCCTGGAAGATCACAGCAGTGAACTCGCCCTGCGCATCTGTCCTGGCCAGTGTAGCTTTGGAGTACTTGCCGTTGAGTGTCTGCGCAAAAGTCACGGTGACCCCCTTGAGCGGCTCGCCAGTGGCCTTGTCAATCACCTTGCCGCTTGCCTCGGCGCATGGGATAGGCTGCAGGCACACATTGACAGTGTTGTCCTCGCCCGTCACTTCATACACGGTGTCGGCAGGCTGCATGTACTGCATGGCCAGAGTCTGTGACAGAGTGATGCCTATGCGCACCTTGCTGCCTTCTGCCTGTCCGGTGAGCTGCTTGCCCTGCGCCATGTACACGTCTTCGTCGTTGTACCAGCGCACATCGATGTCGCCAGTGCAGTCAGTCCCTTCAGGTGTAGCCACCCTCAGCGTGACGTTGTATATAGACTTCATCTTGTCGAATGTGACAGACACGTTGTTGTCCTCCACCTCGACAGAATCAATCTGTGCGAGCACCACTCCGGAGAGGTTTTTCAGATACACATTATACAGAGTGTGCTTGAGCAGGTTGCTGTAGATGTAGTTGATGCGGTCAGTCACCACATACTTGTACTTCTGTCCGCTCTTCACGTTCACCAGTTCGAGCGACATGTTCTTGTAGCGTCCGTCCTTGCACTCGTCGGGCAGGTTGACCTCCATGCTGTGCACATTGCCGTTGTATGGCAGGATGATGAAATTCTTCCAGCCGTCGGCTTTCTCATAGAGATCCACAGACTTTTCCGGCACATAGACCACCAGTCCCTCAGGCACGCCAGAGAAGACGTAGCTGTCAAGTGTAGGCGGCGCTACAGCCAGACACACCATTTCGGTGAGGGCCGTGCAGTTGTTGAATGCATAGTAGCCTATAGTCTGTATGGATGCAGGCAGATAGACCTGGCTGACATGCTCATTGCCGCTGTAAGCCCAGCTTGGCACAGTCGTTGCCCCCGATGTGCGTGTCAGGTCCACACAGGCGCAGTTGCTGTAGTTGTTGGCGATGGTGATGTCTGAGTTCGTAATCTTTCCTGCCAGAGTAATCTTCAGCACATCGCTGGATGATATGCCCTTTCTGTTGACCATGTTGTAGGCAGCATCGTAGGCATTGCCGGCAGTGAAGTCGTCAATGATGAGTTCGCCGGATGCATTGTCCCACGAGTTGGATCCTGGGTTGCCAGGATTGCCAGGACGGTACTCAAACACAGCTTGCCACTTCTGGTCCTTGCTGCCCATGGTGCCGCTGAGATAAGTGCTCTTCACGATGGAGTCGCCCTTCTCGTTCTTCCAGTACAGAAATTCAAAACTTGGGTTTGCGTATGCGTACACAGAGAAGCTCTTGCCCTCCTCGATGGTAGCGCTGCCGCCCTGCAGACTGAAGTATCCTCCTGCCACAGGTTCTGAAACCAGCGTGAGCTGCCTCTTCTTGACAATGTTCGGAACCTCAGGGTTGCCAGGGTTGCCGGGGTTGTACGTGTACTCCGCATAGATGGTGATGTCGCTTGCGGGCATCGTGTAGTACAGTCTGTAAGACTCGGACAGCGTGTTGCCTTTGGAGTCTGTCCATCTCACAAACGTGCATGCGTCCTGGCTGTAGGCATACAGGTTTACCTTCGTGCCGGCCGCGTACTTGCCGCCGCTCGTGTTCAGGCTGCCTATGCCAGCTGGCGTGCTCGCCACCGTCAGCGTGTAATAAGTGGTCGTGTCCTTGCTCTCGCCTGTGCTTGGGTTGGGCGGATTGGAAGGATTGTAGCCATCTGTCTGCCCGAAGGCAGACAGTTGGCTCAACCACATTATCATTAATAAATATAATACTTTTCTCATAGTTGTCAGTTTGTAATTGTGTCAATGAATTGGTTCCACAATTTCATTCCTATACATTCATTCCTTTATCTTTGCGGAAAGCTGCATCACTTCTTGATGACCTTGCGGTTGTTCTTGATGATGATGCCTTCAGCCGTCTTCTCGTTGACGGCCTGGCCAGCCACGTTGAATGCAGGCTTGCTGTCCTGGTCGGCTGTCTCAGCGCCTACGCCGCCTATGCCTGTAGTGCCTTCTGGCTTGATATAAAGAACGAATCGAGCTTCCTCGTCGCCTGGTTCGGCGATGAATGTGAATGGCGACTCAGCATTGAGAGTAGCCTTGGCTCCAGTCAGCTTGTCCTCGATGACAAACTCGTCAGTGCAGCTTTCAGGCAGAGAAATGCTGTAAGAGCCTTCCTTGCCCACGCGCACTCCAAGTGTTATCTCATTGTTGCCGGCAGGACGCTCGTTGATGGCGTAGCGCACGCCTCCGTTGATAGAGAATATCTGTGAAGCGTTGGCATCGTCGCTCATGAACTTGCTCGCGTCGCGGTCCAGTTCATAGCTCATGGAAGCGGCCTCGTTGATGACTACACGTGTGCGGTCAGACATATCCTCGCCTGTGAGGCTGATGTTGATGATGTGTCTGTTGGCACGTGCGGCAGAAGCCTTGCGGGCAGCCTTTGCCTCGGCGTCAGCCTCCTCTATGATGCGAGCGTGAGTGTCTGTCTGGCGGCCAGCCTTGTCGAATATGATGCTCTCCTGGTCTACAGGACGCTGCACGAAGAATGCCTCGCCTGGAGAGAGGATATACTCATCGTCCACAGGGCTGTAAGCCTGGTAGTTGTTGCTGCTGCTGTTCCATACAGTGACAGGAGCCTCGAAGTCGAGGAAGCGAGTGTCGTAGTATGATGGGTATGGGTTGCCTATGAGGTTCCATGAGCGGTTGTGCTCAAACTCGCTCAGATTCTCCTCAAGAGCCACCTTGCGGTCTGTGGCGAGGAAGATGGCCTGGCGGTTCACGCTCTCCTTGAGAGGTGAAACGGTGAACTGTATCAGGTCGTCGTCAGCGTTGGTGTTGTAGCAGTGGAGGATGTATCCCTTGCCGGCCTTGAGAGTGGCATCGGCAGACACATTCACCCAAGTCTCGTCCAGCTTGTTGTTGGCGCGGTTGTCGCCAGAGTACTCACGGATGACCCACTGGGTTGTCTCATCCACAGGCTTGATGTCCTTCATGAGCACATCAAACGGGAAGCTGACGAACTGCCACTGGCTTCTTCTTGCCATGAGGTTGACGGTGACATTCTCGGCGCGCATCTCTCCGTTGACGATGAGAGGAGTGTTGCTGTACTTCTTGCCGTTGCTGCTCCAGTGGTAGCCGTCCTTGTAGTTCTTTGCGTAAGGAGACATGTACATGGAGAAGTCGTTCACAGCCAGCTTGCTCATGTTGTTTATGGTCAGGCTGCCTGTCTCGTACACACTGTTGCCGTAGGCATCGTTGATCTGGTGGTCAGACCACGACAGGTCGATGTTAGGACGGTAGTCGTCTGGCAGGTCCTCGCGGAGAGAGAATGTGTAGCTCTTGTTGATGACTATGTTCTCCGGCAGATAGTCATAGACCTCAAATGTGTAGAAGCTGCTCCATCCTTCTGCCAGCTGGTAGTCCTGCAGACTGAACACTGGAACATAAAGCACCACATCGTTCAGAGCCACATTGTTTATTGGACTGTAGCCGTTGGTAGTGGCAGGAATGACTGAGCGTGCATAGAGCTTCTTCAGGTTCGAGCAGTTGTAGAATGGCTGCGTGCATGTGCGCAGAGAGCTTGGCAGTGTGACTTCTGTCAGTCCCTGGCAGTTGCCAAATGCGCTTGATGCCAGCGTCTGCAGTCCTTCGTTGAGCTGTATGTCCACGAGGGAAGAGCACCCACCGAAGGCGTAGTCTCCTATGCTTCTAAGGGTTGCAGGACATACAAGCGTGTCGATGGCGGTATTCCTGAATGCTGAGTTGCTGATACGATTAAGAGATTCAGGCAACTTGATGTCTTTCAGCTTGCTGTCATCGCTGAAAGCATAATCACCTATTGTAGTGATGGCATCGTGCAGTTGCAGGTTGGTGAGGTTGGCGCAGCCTTGGAATGTATAATTGTTTATTACAGTCACACCAGATGGTATTGTCACCTCTTCGAGTCCACTGTTTCCGAATGCATTATACTCTATGGACTTCATACTCTCTGGCAACTCAATGCTTCTGAGTGATGTAGTGTTTGTAAAAGCGTATTGACCGATAGTCTCCAGAGTGTTTGGCACTTTCACGCTGGCGAGCGACTCTACACCATAGAATGCGTAGTTTCCTACAGAAACTGTGTTCTTAGGCAGAGCTATATAATCTATAGCCCACTTGTTCCTGAACTGCTCGTAAGGTATAGATGTGTTGAGCACACCTTCCATATCCACCGACAAGAGGTTGGTCATGTTCTTTATTGTGGTCCAGTCATCGCTGTTAAGCTCTCCAGCCACAGTCAGCCTGTTGATTTCCTGGAGATAGCCAGCCTGCTCGATGGCCAGTCTGCCCAGTTCGCCTGGAGTGCCTATTGTGACATTGACCTCTGTAGGAGTCTCAGTCTGGATGATGTATTTGCCCCACTGTGATGCCAGACGGTATGCGTGGAACGAGCCGTCAGGAACAATAATCTTCTTCTTGCTGTTTCCATACAGGTCACCTTCGCATGTGGCTGGAGTGGCGCTATGGAGAGTTATCTTCCTCAGATTGTCTGCAGAGCTGAAAGCATACCTTCCTATTACAGACACGCTGGCAGGGATGTCAAGCTCATGCAGATTACGGTAATAGTAGAATGCATTCTGTCCTATCCTCCTCAGAGTCTTAGGCAACGTCACCTCGCAGATGCTGTCCTGGCTGTTTTGGTAGCGGTTTTCCATAGACACCACAGCGTAGTCGGTGCCTTCGACGGTGATGACCTCTGGTATGGCAAGCTTTGTCACCTTGTTGTATGAGTTAATGCCATTGAACTGCGCTATCTTGTTGGTGGAGTCGATATAGTACTTCAGTCCGTCCACGGTGTACTCCTTGCTGGTGTTGAAAGCCCACTGGTCCATAGGCAGGATGCTTGCGCTGATCACAGAGTACTGTATGCGGAGAGCATCATAGAGAGGCGCATAGTCCTGGCTGCTGGCTGTAGCCACATCGAGAGCCTCAGCTGCGGCGATGGCAGCGTCAAACTCTGGATAGTCGGTAGTGAGAGTCTCCTTGAGTGCGTTTGCCTCGCTGACAAGCTCTGCCATAAGCGCATGTGTGCTGACAGCGTTGCGTACCTGGGCGAGGGTAGAGCTGAGCTTCAGGTTGGCCTCCTTCTTCGACTCCTCGTCTGCGCTTTCTGCCTCGTCAATGGCGGCAGAAAGCTCGGCAGCGAGTCCAGGATAACTTGTCTCTATTGTGGCGAGATACTCGTTGGCAGTCTTGACAGCATCGACGGCGAAATGCCTGATGGCCGAGACGCGTCCCATGTCATTGCCGGTGTCTACAGAGCCATCTTTAGTATATGTGGCTGTCAGAGTGTACTGGCCGGGCTTCTCCAGCTTGTGTTCAATCTCTCTGTTGGCAGAGCCAGATACATGTGCCAGTTGCACAGTAGCTCCGTCAGGGTCAGTGATGTTGATGGTGAGCCAGTCGCAGCCCGACTCGCTGCTCACCTCATAAGTGAACTTGATGATGTCATTGTCGCCAGCAGTGTCAATCTTCCATGTCTGTGTGGATGTGGAAGAACTCTGGCCCTTGTTGGTGGAAGTCCATGCGTCGTATGAGTCAAAGAGGCTGTATCCCTCTGGAGCAACGATGTCATCGCTGTCATCACCGCCTGCTGCTGGGTCCTTCTTGCTGTCTGCTCCGTAGCAGGTGAGACGGAAGTTGTCGGCCTTGAACCATGTGTAGCTGTGCATCTTTATCTCGATGTCCTCTCCCTCGTTGACGACGAAGAGTATGCTCATGGTCTGGCCGTATTGCTTGTCGTTGGCCATGGTCAGAGTGTCTGCATACAGCGTGGCGTCCTCTGTAGTAGCCTTTGCGCTCAAGTGGATCTCGTTGCCCAGGTCTGACGCTGCAATGGCAGAGAGCCTGTAAGTGCCGGCTGGCAGGTGCTTCACCACCTGTGACAGATAGAATCCATCTTCGGGAACATAGTTGGACCATGTGTTGAAGATGTAGTTGCCGTCGGCATTTTCCATGTGGTAAGTCTCGTTGGTGTTGTCGGCCGCCTTGGTGTCGCTGCCAGAGTAGTAATTCCATCCGCCAAGGCCTCCCTGCTCGAAGCTTGGGTTTGTGATGGCGGATGTCATGTCTACCGGGCTGTCGTCTGATGCGCCAGAGGCATCAGGAATGCGTGCCAGTTCGGTCACCCTCATTATGCGGAGATTCAGTTCAAAGAGCTGCTCCTGGTCCATGTCATCTATGGATATGCTTTTTATCTCATTGATTTTTGCCAGAACCTCAGCTGCAGGCGTTACAGATTCGAGTATGCTGTTCAGCTCTTCCATGGCGTAGTCATAGCTCTTGACGTAGCTGCTTATTGTTCGCAGCTCGTTCATAAGAGCGTTGGCCTCTTTGGCAAGGTCCAGTTTCTCGTCAACGTCGTCGGTTGATGAGGCTGCACAGAGTGCTGATACGGCACTTGCAATATGCTCTTCCATGAGCGTAGTGATGTGGTCGGGCTTGAACGAGTTCAGAGTCTCAAGAGTGTTGTTTATCACAATGTCCAGAGCCTTCTCATTCTTGCCTTCATACACAAGGCTGAAATTAGACCATGCGCACCATGAGGCGGGAACGGAGGTGCCATTCGATTTCTTTATGCCGAGACGCAGGCTGCCTCCCTGCACTATGGCATAGACGGTCTGCTTGTACATGCCAGCGGCGAAGGCTGTGCTGGCAGCTTTCATGTCGTTTGGCACCACTGTGTCATAGTATGAAGCAGTGGCCCATCCGTTTGCGTCTGCGAAATCGGCAGTTGAGCCCGATGTAGGAGAAAGGATGTTGCATACAGGAGCCTGCACGTCGTTCATGTAGATGACGGCTGGCACATCGTTGTCGAGTGCTGTTCCAGAATAAGCGCCATTGCGGTAGAAGCAGTCTACTGACATGGAGTACACTCCGTCTGGCAGACCTTTTATAGTCTGGTACACGTCAAACATGAATCCTGCGTTGGTGTAGCTGCCAGAGTAGGCTTCAGCGCAAGGCGCGTCTGTGGCGCCTCCGCTCTTGTTGAACGACATGTAGTTGTCGCTTTGCCACCAAGTCCATCCCTCGCCATAATAGTCGCTGAAGCTTGGGTTGGTCAGCAGCTGCGTGCAGTCAGTGCTGTCTTGCCATGTGTCAGAGCCGGGGATGATGACCAGGCTGGAGTCGGAAGGTGTTGTGGAACTGGAATCAGAAGGAGTGATGATCACCTCTCCTTCTTCATTGAATAGGGTGTCAGAGCTCGTGCCTGTAGACTGGTACGTGCCTGCACTGCTCGACACGACAGCGCTTGCTCCTAAACAAGCTAATGTCGCAGCGGACAAAACGATGGTAGTCTTCTTCATGATGATAAGTTTTTTTTGTTGTCACATGAATAAATTATTGTTAATTATCTCTTGTATCAAGTATTAAATCGAATGTTGTGCCTAATTGTTAATTGTTGTCTCGCGTCAGTTGGATAATAACCTATAAAATGTTTTTTTTATTTCAGCCTTTGTGCTTCACGATGTTGCTGTTGTTGTTTGAAAACTTATTCTTTGTCTTAAACAGGAATTGTGTAAAGCATAATGTGCATATATATTAAACAATTTAGATAGGTTGTGTGTGCAAATATACTTTTTATATCCATATAAAACAAATAAATCTTATTTTATCTTATAAAATAGGTAAGAATTTGTTTGTATGGCATGTTATTTTTATTTTAAGTGCTTTTTTCTTCATGGAAGACTGCTTGTTTGCTGTTTCTAAGTGTAAGGTTTGCATCTTGTGGTTCATAGGTTTACATATCGCAATCCATAGGTTCGTATGTCGCAATCCATAGGTTTAGGTATCGTGATTCATAGGTTTGCATGTCGCAATCCATAGGGTTGTGAAGTCTTAATCCAGGGCGTGGAAAGAGCTTCCCTGTCTGTGACAGCAATAAAAAAGATAAAGGCAGAGCCTGAGCTGTTACGCTCAGGCTCTGCCTTCGTTGGTGTCGTAAGATGGATTATGCCGTGTGAATCACAATATATAATAATGTGCGCTACAATATATAATAACGTCGACAGCAGTGGATGTGTTATGGACCGCTATATATTATATAATGTGGGCCGCTATATGTTTAATGTGAACTGCATTAAACAACGGGTGTGCAGTGTGGCATTGCAAATTATAGCCGGCATAATGTATGGTCTGTCACCATAGTATGTTATGACGGCAATATGACAAGTGTCCTGATTGCTGCATGTCAAGTCTCGTATTCATGATAGGCCATGGGGCGTTTCATGAAGGATCATGCGTCGGCATGCGCTATGCAGGCTGCAAGCAGCCAGTGCATATCACAGGTTGGCCATATCCACTATCTTGTCGACAGCTGCCTTGAGACCCTCTGGATCCTTGCCGCCAGCTGTGGCGAAATGTGGCTGTCCGCCGCCTCCGCCCTTGATGAGCTTGCCAGCCTCGCGCACGAGTTGTCCGGCGTTCTTGCCGTCCTTCACCAGGTCGTCAGAGAGAGAAACAGTGAGGGCAGGCTTGCCGTTGGCAAAGCTTCCGATGGCAACGAGCAGACGCTCTGGGAACTGTCCGCGCAGCTGGAAGGCGATGTCCTTGGCGTTCTGCGCCTCGATAGGAAGTACAGCTGTCATGACCTTTACGCCATTGATGTCCTGTGCCTTCTCTATGAGAGACTTCTTGAACTCCTGTGCCTTCTGTGCCTTGAACTCCTCCACTTGTGCCTGCAGCTCCTTGTTATCTGCGATGGCCTTCTTGATAGTGGCCATGAGGTCTGGAGCGTTGTTGAAGAGGTTCTTCATGTCTGTGATGAGATCCTGCGCCTTGTCGAGCATGTCTTCCACAGCCTTGCCTGTGATGGCCTCGATGCGTCGCACGCCAGCAGCGATAGAGCTCTCGCTGATGATTTTCACCATGCCCAGGCGGCCTGTGCTTGATGCGTGGCAGCCGCCGCAGAACTCAACAGATGTGCCAAACTGCACTACGCGCACCTTGTCGCCGTATTTCTCGCCGAAAAGAGCGATGGCTCCAAGCTTCTTCGCCTCCTCGATAGGGTAGTCGCGGTATTCCTTGAGATGGATGTCCTCACGTATCTTGGCGTTGACGATATGCTCCACCTCGCGGAGCTGCTCTGGTGTGACCTTCTCAAAGTGAGAGAAGTCGAAGCGGAGGCTCTCTGCTGTGACAAGCGAGCCCTTCTGCTCCACGTGGTCGCCCAGCACCTGGCGGAGCGCCTCGTCAAGCAAGTGCGTGCATGTGTGGTTGGCCTCGATGGCGCGGCGACGCTCCACGTCGACGCATGCCATGAACTCAGCCTCGGGCTCAGCAGGCAGCTTGTCCACTATGTGTATGGCAACACCGTTCTCTTTCTTTGTGTCGAGCACCTTTATCTCCTCGTTCTCGCTGACGAGCACGCCTGTGTCGCCAATCTGTCCGCCCATCTCGCCATAGAATGGAGTCTTGTCGAGGATGACCTCATAGGCTGTGCGCTTCTTCTGCTGCACCTCGCGGTATTTGAGGATGTGTGTGGGATGCTCGGTGTAGTCATAGCCCACAAACTCGCTCTCCGCGCTCTCGTCGCCCACGAACACCCAGTCGCCCATCTTCACTTCGGCTGCGTTGCGCGCGCGGTTCTTCTGCTGCTGCATGCACTCGTCAAAGCCTTTCTCGTCGACAGTGAGACCCTGCTCACGGCAGATGAGCTCTGTGAGGTCGAGAGGAAATCCGAATGTGTCGAAGAGGTTGAAGGCCTTGTCGCCAGCCACCTCTGTCTTGCCGTCGGCCTTGGTCTGGTCGATGACATCCTGAAGCAGGCGTATGCCATTCTCCAGTGTGCGGAGGAATGAGTTCTCCTCTTCCTGCATCACCTTCATCACGAGCTTCTGCTGTGCGGCTATCTCAGGGAAGGCGTCGCCCATCTCCTCTACGAGTGTAGGCACGAGCTTGTATATGAAGGCCTCCTTCTGACCGAGGAATGTGTAGCCGTAGCGTACAGCGCGGCGAAGAATGCGGCGGATGACGTAGCCGGCCTTGGCGTTGGAAGGCAGCTGTCCGTCGGCTATGGCAAAGGCGATGGCACGCACGTGGTCCACGATGACGCGGATGGCGATGTCCTTCTTCTCGTCGTCGCCGTACTTGCATCCTGCCATGTCGGCCATGACCTTGATGAGCGGCTGGAACACGTCTGTGTCGTAGTTGGATGTCTTGCCCTGGAGTGTGCGCACCAGACGCTCGAAGCCCATGCCCGTGTCGATGACCTTGGCTGGCAGTCCCTCAAGCGATCCGTCGGCCTTGCGGTTGTACTGCATGAAGACGAGGTTCCATATCTCGATGACCTGCGGGTGGTCTTTGTTCACCAGCTCGCGTCCTGGCACCTTGGCCTTCTCCTCGTCGGAGCGTGAGTCAACGTGTATCTCCGAGCAAGGGCCGCATGGACCTGTGTCGCCCATCTCCCAGAAGTTGTCGTGCTTGTTGCCATTGATGATATGGTCTTTTGGCAGGAACTGCTCCCAGATAGACGCTGCCTCGTCGTCGCGCGAGAGCCCTTCCTCAGGGCTGCCCTCGAAGACTGTGGCGTAAAGGTCCTTGGGGTCAATCTTGAGCACGTCCACGATGTATTCCCATGCCCAGCTGATGGCCTCCTTCTTGAAGTAGTCGCCAAACGACCAGTTGCCGAGCATCTCGAACATGGTGTGGTGGTATGTGTCATGTCCCACCTCTTCCAGGTCGTTGTGCTTTCCGCTCACGCGGAGGCACTTCTGGCTGTCTGCCTGGCGGCGGCACTTAGGTGTGGCGTTGCCAAGGATGATGTCCTTGAACTGATTCATGCCTGCATTGGTGAACATCAGCGTAGGGTCGTCCTTCACGACCATTGGAGCTGACGGCACAATGAGGTGTCCTTTGCTTTCAAAGAATTTCTTGAAAGACTCACGTATCTCTTTAGCTGTCATATATATGATGTTTTTGTATTTTATTCTTGTTGTAAATGCGCGCGGCGATGGATTCCGCAGTAACATGCGCCGAGCGTTCAAAATGCAAAGTTAACCATTTTGGATGAAAGAAGTGGCAAGCATGTGACTTTTTTGCTACATGGCGCCGGCTTTTTGTGTGAAAATGTCCTATATACAATGTGAGAAAGTCAGAAGGCAATGTGTTCTGCATGTCGGATAATATTGCGATATGGCTCTATTCTTGTGAAAAAAGATTAAGAATTTTGGAAGGCACAATAAGTTTTAATACCTTTGCACCATTGTTCAACAAATAAATATCATAGCTATTATGACAACAATCATCATCATTGCCGTCATCGCAGTCATTGTGCTCGCGGTCATCGGCATCTACAACTCTTTGGTGAAACTCCGCAACAACCGTGAGAACGCGTTTGCCGACATAGATGTGCAACTCAAGCAGAGATACGACCTTGTGCCCCAGCTGGTGGCTACAGTCAAGGGCTATGCCACCCATGAGAAGACATTGCTTGAGTCTGTCACGGCAGCCCGCACAGCTTCTGCTTCTGCCCATAGCATCGACGACAAGATTGCCGCTGACCAGCAACTCTCGCAGGCTCTCTCTCGTCTGAACATATCTGTCGAGGCTTATCCAGACCTGAAGGCCAACCAGAATTTCCTCCAGCTGCAGCAGGAACTGTCTGACATAGAGAACAAACTGGCCGCTGTGCGCCGCTACTTCAACTCAGCCACACGCGAGCTCAACAATGCTGTGCAGACGTTTCCCAACAACCTGCTGGCAGGCATCTTTGGCTTCCATACCGAGAAGATGTATGAGATAGCGGTCACAGAGCGCGCCGCAATGGAGAAAGCTCCAGAGATAAAGTTCTGATCACGCGCGGACACACACTTTGTAAAGCACATAAGAAACAGAATGCAATACGTAGGAATACAAACGCAGATAGACCGAAACAACCGCAAGAGCGTGGCGCTCTTGCTCTTGTTTCCTTGCATCATACTCGCGGCGGTGTGGATATTCTGCTGCATCTTCGGCTGCGAGTCATACTATGACGACAGCTACAACGAGGTCGGCTACCACATGAACTGGGATGTGGTCAATGCAGCTTGGATGAAGGCTGTGCCATGGGTGGTGGGCATTGTCGGCATATGGTTTGCGATAGCCTATGCCTTCAACTCCAGCATGATACAGCATGCCACAGGCTCTCGGCCGCTGGAGCGCAGGGACAATCCGCGCATATACAACATGGTGGAGAATCTCTGCATGTCGTGCGGCATGGACATGCCAAAGATAAATGTCATCGACGACCCGCAGCTCAATGCCTTCGCCTCTGGCATCAACAAGAAGACATATACGGTCACACTCACCACTGGAATCATCCGTCTGCTCGACGACGCTGAGCTGGAGGGAGTGATAGCGCATGAGCTGACACACATACGCAACCGTGACACCCGCCTGCTCATTGTGAGCATCGTCTTTGTGGGCATCGTGGCCACCGTGCTCAATGTGCTTGTGAACATAGTCCTGAGAATGTTCTTGTATGGCGGCGGACGCAGGTCTCGTGACGACAAGGAGGGTGGTGGAGTGGCTCTCATAGTGATGTGCATAGTGGCTATTGTCTGCTCTGCCATAGCTTATTTCTTCGTGTCCATCACGCGCTTTGCCATCTCTCGCAAACGTGAGTTCATGGCAGATGCCGGAGGGGCCGAGCTTACCCGCAATCCTCGTGCTCTGGCTTCCGCCCTGCGCAAGATATCGGCCAATCCAGGCCTTGGCAATGTAAACCGTGAGGACATAGCCCAGCTCTACATCATACATCCAAAGAAACTGTCCCAGAACCTGCTCGACAAGCTGAGCTCCATGTTCAGCACGCATCCGAGCACCGAGGAGCGCATACGCATACTGGAGCAGTTCTGATGCGCCGACTTTGCGCTGCGGTGAATGCGAAACAATGCTGTCGCAGCGGCAGATAAACAGAATGATAAAATGCCCGAAAGAGAGGGTACGGCAAATATAATGACAATGATGAACAGAAGTTTCGCAAGTTGGTATATAATATATATTCACTTGCGAAACTTCTGTTATGAACACCTGCTTACGATGATTATAACAATACTTATATGTACCATTGACGAGGGAATATTGAAAGTGCCCCATGTGCTGATGCCACAGCAGGAAGGGGTTTGTTACGTCGTCTCCATGCAATGGACGAAAGAGGACAGTTTGGCTCTCGTGCCTAATTGCCTAAAGGAGCGTGAAGATGTGAGCATCACTTATTTGCGAGGCGCAGGGCTAAGCCGCAACCGCAACAACGCGCTGGCTTGCGCTAAAGGCGATGTGATGGTCATTGCAGATGATGACAACAGGTACAAGCCAGAGTTTTTTGATAATATACGCTCTGCCTATGAGGAGCATCCAGATGCTGATGTCATCACTTTCCAGGCCCAAGACTTAGACGGCCATCCCTTACATAAGTATCCAGCGCCGTATGTGACTTCCATGGAGATGACTTTCCGCAGCCATGTGAAAACACGTTTCAATGAGCGTTTCGGGCTCGGCAGCGGAGTGTTCTGCGCAGGAGAGGAGCAGGTGTGGATGAAGGATGCGCAGGATGAGGGATGGAATGTGATGTATGTCCCTGTGCCGATAGTCATGACCCGACGCGACACCACAGGCACACATTTCTTGGAGAGGCCACAGCTGCAGATATGCAAGGGTGCGGTTTTCCGGTATGTGTATGGCACGGTGGATGCGGTGTGGCGAAGCATAAAGGAAGCCGGTTGGTATTTAGTTCACAAGGGCGAGAATCCATTCCCTATTCTGCTGAATATGATAAAAGGCATACGCTCGCTCTGACAAATTAAGTAGGTGTCGCCAATCATTAAATAGTCTCGTTGAAACTATGTGCCCTTAAATAGCCCAGTAGAAAATGGCCGTTTAGGGTAAGTGTCCTGTGGAAACATCCAACCTTAAAGCTGTAGGTGTCTATAAACAGACTCCCTTAAAGGTGAGCGTCTTGTGGAAACTCCCCCCTTTAAAGCTGTAGGTATCTGTAAACAGACTCCCTTAAAGGTGAGCCTCCTGTGGAAACACCCTCTTAAAGTGTCTCGTAGAAATTGATATACTCTTTTGCAACCTTGATGTAGTCATGATGCTTCTTCACGTATTCCACACTTTGTTTCTTAAGTTCCGGAATTCTGTCTTGACTCATCAACAGTGTTTCAATCTCCTTGTAACAGCTCTCGTATGTAGGTTCTACATTGATTATAGGGCACAGCTCTTTCTCGTTGAGTATGTCATAGTTCTCTGGCTCGCCGCCTCCGATGTTGATGATTCCCTTAGACATGGCAAGCAGAGAATTCATGGCAGGAGTGTAACTGTACAGCTGGTCCAATATGGCATCGGCCTCATTCATCATGCTCTGGTATTTGGCGAATGGCACAGCGCAGGCTACTTGCAGATTCATCATCCCAGGGTGAGCCGCATCAACATCTTGGGCTGCTTTCAGCATGATGTCCGTTCCCTTGTATGCGCTTCTATTCTTGCTTATGCCTATGAATATGTTTACAGGGTCATGAGCCTTGTAGGAAAGATGCTCTTCAGGCAACTTGATGGGAAAAGGAATGAATGTCATCTTGTCCTTGAACTGTTGGTATGTGACCCAGTATTCGTATAGTCCCGCCACGATGCCGTCACAGTCTTCTGCAATCATTCTGTTGAGTGTCTCTTTCGGAGTGCCAGTCCACTCATTTCTGTATCGCTCTGCTTCGGCGTCAGTCCTTATCTTGTCTCCAAAATTGAAGTCGCTGTATCTGAGCGGGCGTTCATAAGTGTTGACGTGAGCCCAATAGTAGTCCATGCCGAACGCACCGAGCACAATCTTGCCGTTGTGCCTGCGCAGATACCGGTAGAAGGGAGCGAGCCTCTCTGCTTTTAGTTCAAGGAACATGGGATTGATGAGCTGCACCACGTCGTAGCCACGGAATGTGGGGAGAGCCTTCATGAGTCTCCACACAAAGCTGGTGTTGCCTCTCAACCCGAATCCGCGCTTTAGGTCAATGTCGCGCGGATAGTCTTTCCATTTGTCTCCATCACTCGCCACCACACATTCATGTCCTATGGCGCGCAGTCCCTCAGACAGAGTGGCGTGAACATTGGAATAGTCTCCTAAAAGTAGTATTCGCATTGTGCTGTTATATTGTTTTTTCTGGTATGATATATGCAGGTTGCCAATTCTTGGCTCGCTTTACATGACAAAGGTAAGTAAATAACTCCAAAAGCGCGGCCAAATAAAACAAAAAGTGCCTTGGCGTGAGGAAAAGTCAAAAAAAATATATAAGTTTGCATTCAAAACGTGAAGAAATATGGATATAACAGTAATCGTGCCTGTCAAAAACAGGCGTGAGCATATAGGAAAAACGCTCGACTCTATCATGAAGTCTGGCTTGCAGCCCACAGAAATCATCATCGTCGACAACGAGAGCACCGACGGCACATACCAGTTCTGCGAGCAGTACATCAAGAATAGAAGCAACATCACCCTCTTGCGTGAGACCTTTCCAGGAGCGGCTGCCGCTCGCAACAAAGGGCTAAAGTCGTGCAAGACAGAGTGGGTGTATTTCTTCGACAGCGATGACCTGTTCGATTACAACTATATCTCCACTATGCAGAGACTCAATGCCGAGGACTATGATGTTGTGGCCACACCGTCAAACATGGTTGTCAAGGGCAAGGAAAGCGTCCGCACATTCATTCCAGACAGTGACCCAAGCGTACAGATATTGGCTGGCGTGCTCAATACCCAGGGCATGCTTTTCAAGACACGTTTTTTGAAGGACATAGGCGCATGGAACATACAGTGCCGCATATGGAATGATTGGGAACTTGGGCTGCGTGTGCTGCTTCACCGCCCCAAGATACTGTGGTATACAGAGAAGGCTTTCCATACCATCAATGTGCACCCCGACAGCATAACAGGCGAGAACTTTTCTCAGAGCTACAAGCAGCTCATCAGCACGCTCACCGTGGCCATCAACGACCTGCACTCGTCTATCCTGCAACCTCTCTCACGCCATCATGCGCAGAATCTCGCGTGTCTCTATCCCAATCTTGAGCGTCTGGCGTTTCCGCTCTATCTGCGTGCGTCTATCCTTGTTGGGCAGATGCAGAAGGAGAGACTCCTGCACAAGAACATGAAGGAAAAGATGGCAGTGCAGTCACTGAAGGTCTTCATCCATGATTTCTTCCAGCCTACACCCATGCAGCGGCTGATAGGTCATGCCATAAGACTCTACACAGCCATGGGCGGAAGAGGCTCCTGGCGAATGGCTCTGGCTATATGCAAGAATGTGAAGATGCCGCAGCGCACAAGAGAAAGAGAATCATATTGACACAAGATATCTTCATGCGAGATGTGTTCACGTGGAACTCATTTACGTGATATGTCTCGACACTCGTTCTCGTGGCTCGATATGTCTCTACGCAAGTTCTCTTGACACAAAAGAATAAAAAGCAACACGTCAAAACTCAATTATTTACGGTGGCTATTTATTGTGACCACCTAAATGCACACTAATCATGGCAAACAACGTTATCATTTCTACAAATATAAAGGACACACTCACGCAGGCCGTCAATGAGATAGAGCATGACAAGCTCTTTCTCCTTACAGACGAGACAACACACGCTCTGTGCCTGCCTCTTGTGGCAGACATTCCTTGCATGAAGGAGGCTGTGCACATCGTCATAGGAGCTACAGACACTCATAAGAATCTGGAGACACTGGCCTCTGTGTGGACGGCAATGGGCAATGGGGGAGGCACGCGCCATTCTCTCATGGTCAACCTTGGAGGCGGCATGGTGACAGATCTTGGTGGCTTTGCGGCCAGCACGTTCAAGCGCGGGATAAAGTATATCAATATTCCCACCACGCTTCTCAGCATGGTAGACGCAAGCGTGGGTGGCAAGACTGGCATCAACTTCAACGGACTCAAGAATGAGATTGGCGTGTTCAACTCTCCAGCGACCGTCATCATTGACACAGAGTTTCTGAAGACTCTCGACCATGCCAATATATGCTCAGGCTATGCCGAGATGCTCAAGCACGGACTCATATCCACAGAGGAGAATTATGCAGAGCTTCTCAGCTTTGACCTGAATGATGTGGATTACGCTCACCTTGGACAGATGGTGGGAACATCAGTTGCCATCAAGGAGAGGGTGGTGGAGGAAGACCCTTTTGAGCATGGCATACGCAAGGCGCTTAACCTTGGCCACACGGCAGGACATGCCTTCGAGAGCTGGTCGCTCACCCGCAAGCCTTATCTGCACGGCTATGCTGTGGCTTGGGGATTGATATGCGAGCTTTACCTGTCATGCGCCAAGACTGGCTTCCCGACCGACAAGATGCGCCAGACTGTGCGCTTCATCAAGGATAACTATGGCACACTCCCTGTCACCTGCGACGACTATGAGGAACTGTATGCTTATATGACCCACGACAAGAAGAATACTGCCGGCATCATCAATTTCACTCTGCTCGGCGGAATAGGCGATATACGCATCAACCAGACAGCCAACAAAAAGGAAATATTTGAGATGCTTGACTTCTTCAGGGAGGGATAGCTTCTATACTACTATAGCTTCTATACTACTATAGCTTCTATACAACTGTAGCTCTTATAGCCACTATAGCTTCTATACAACTGTAGCTCTTATAGCCACTATAGCTTCTATACAACTGTAGCTCTTATAGCCACTATAGCTTCTATACAACTATAGCTCTTATAGCCACTATAGCTCTTATAGCCACTATAGCTTCTATACAACTATAGCTCCTGTACCACTATAGCCTTTATAGCTTAAAAAAATAAGCATCTCCCTTGCTCTATTCTCAGAGCAAGGGAGATGCTTTTCATTTATGAGTGCTTATCATTATTTCACTATCACGAAGCCGCCCTGGTCAGCCATTGTCACGGTATATGTGCCGTTCTTCTTGACTTTAGCTTTCGTCAGTTGAGGCTCCTTGTCTTTGATGTTGTCGCTGTACACGCTCACGTTGTCGCCCTTTGTCAGCATAGGCAGTTGGAGACGGAGTGTGAGAGGCTTGCCTGTGGCATTGTTGCCGGCAATGTACCACTTGTCGCCATGGCGGCGGGCAAGAACCACATACTTGCCAGGGTAGCCGTCAATGAACACTGTCTCGTCCCATACAGTAGGCACATCGCGCAGGAAGTCCATGCAAAGAGCAGGAGCAGGCGCGCCCTTCTCAGAAGGCTTCATGTCCTTGGTGGCCTCAGTAGGCATGTTTTCGGGAGTGATGGCAAAGTTCTGGATAGGATTCTGGAACAGCACGCATGTGGCCAGCTCGTGGCAGTCAGTAGTGCGGCGTGTCACACCGCCTGTGTTGCCCCTGTTCAGATGCCTGTTCATGAAGCATCCGCCAAACTCCATGCAGCCTATTGTGTTGCGGATAAACGGATGGGTAGAGGTGTCTTTGGCCTCTCTGTCGGCCGCATGCTGTGTGAAGTAGATGTTCTCAGATGCCAGCACGGCCTCGCTGCCCACGTAGTTTGGATACATGCGCTCCCAGCCGCGTGGGATGGTGCAGCCATGGAAGATGACCATAAGGCCATACTCGTTGGCGTCGGAGAGGATGGACTCATACAGGCGCATAGTCTCTTGCTTGTCGCCTCCGAAGAAGTCGACCTTGATGCCTTTCACGCCAATCTTCTGCATCCATTTCATCACCTTCTTGCGCTCAATAGGATTGTCCATCTTGTTGATAGGACCCTGCTCTATGTCATTCCAGTAGCCGCTTGAGCTCCACCACAGGAACACATCAACGCCCATTCCATTGACAGTCTTGACAAACTTCGCCATGTTGTCGTAGCCGATGTTGGTGTCCCACCAGTTGTCAATGAGGAGATACTCGTATCCCATATCCTTTGAGAGCTTGGCAAACTCCATGAGGTCTTTGGTGTTGATGGAGTTGTCTTGCCATACTATCCAAGACCATGTGCCTTTGCCATACTTGTAGTTCTGTGATGCCTCATAGCGTGGCTCCACATAGTTCCATGGCACAGTGGTCTCCACGATAGGCTTGAGATTGTTTGCCACGGTGAGCGTGCGCCAAGGAGTGTTGCCTGGAAGTTTCATGGCTGGCTCCACTGTGCCATTGCCACCATTCTCCTCTGGCATAGGAAACTCCACCGTGTAGAGACCGTCGCCCTTCATGTCTGAGAGACGTGAGGCGCAATAGCGGCTGTCCACATCAGTCTCGCTCACCAGCACCCATCCATCGTTGCCTACCTTGAAGAGGCCTGGGAATGTATAGCCGTGTCCATACTGGCTTTTAGAGGTCATTGGTTCGTCATACTTGTATTCCTCCTCGTATGAAGGCTTGGTGCCCTTCCAGCCAATCATGGCATCGCTCTGAGGTGTGAGGAAGGTTGTCGTCTGGCTTGGGAAATCAAAGCCTGTGGCCTCCTTCATGATGCGTATGGAGAATTTCTTTCCGTTGGCTTTGCTCTTGTGGTTGGGGATGCAATAGCGGAAAGCCACATCGTTGTCGCTCACGCGAAACTCGATGTTGTATGCGTTGCCCTGGGCATTCTCCAGCGAGACGATGAGCTGGTTGTCCTTGACATGTACGGTGCTGCACTTGGAGCGGTCCATGCTGTAGGTGAAGTCAGACGAGCCTGTGTCCGCTTTCTTGTACTTGATGTCCTTGCTGAAGTCGCCGTTGTCGGCGATGAAGCCAAGCGGACTGTAGTCGAGCATCTGCTTGTTGTCGTAGAGCACCTCATACATTGGCTTTGTGTTTCT
Source organism: uncultured Bacteroidaceae bacterium (assembly GCA_934271655.1). Lineage (GTDB taxonomy): Bacteria > Bacteroidota > Bacteroidia > Bacteroidales > Bacteroidaceae > Minthosoma. The sequence goes on from CAKQRW010000017.1 coordinate 26,379, forward strand.
GATGTCGAAGTTCACCTTCAGTCTTCCATCAGGGCTGCTCACGCTTGCCACCTGTGCGTTTGCTGCAATGGCCGCAAGCATGGCGGGTAGGATAAGTAAACGTTTGTTTAATGTCATGATTATTTGTTTGATAATTAGTTTGTAGTCGTTGTGGAAGTCTGCTTGTCTCTGTCAGCTTCAGTTCCTCTCAGTCTGTCGCTCCATGCCTCAAGAGCTTTCTTAGTGATGGCTATGGCCTCTTCCATGGAGCATTCCAGCGAACCGCCAGCGGCGTTCTTGTGGCCGCCTCCGTTGAAGAACTGCTCGCACAGCTCATTGCATGGAAAATCATCCACAGAGCGGGTAGACACGCGTATGAGCGGTTTCTCGGTGTCTTCTCTCAGGCTGATGCTCAGCTTGTGCCCTTTTATTTGCAGCGGTATGTTGACCAGGCCCTCCATGTCTCCTTTTATATAATGAAACTGCGACAGCTCGTCCTTAGTCACAGAGAAGAACGAGGCGTGTATGTCGGGAAACACCTGTAGCTTCTCATAGAGCACATAGCCCATGAACCTCACGCGGTCAGGAGAGTAGTTGTTCTGTATGCGGCGGTTGATCATGTCCTTGTCTATGCCCTTGCGCAGCAGCTCGCTGATGATGCTGAAGATGTCAGGGTCGTTGCTGTTGTAGGAGAAGAAGCCTGTGTCTGTGGCCATGCCTGCATACAGGTCTTCTGCTCCAGCCAAGGTGAGCGAGTCTGTACCTCCGATGGCGTTGATGGCACGGAACACAAGCTCGCATGTGCTGCTGGCATCTGGATGCGAGATGATGAAGTCGAAGGCCGACTTGTCGGGACCAAGATGGTGGTCAATGAGAATCTTCTTGTTCTCGGCGCGTGTCACAGGCACCGCCAGGTCGTCCAGACGGCTCATCGTGTTGAAGTCAAGGCAGCATACGAGGTCCGCCATGTTGATGACGCTGATGGAGCGTGAGCGTTGCCTGTCATAGATGAGCACCTTGTCTGCGTCTTTCATCCAGTGGAGAAAGTCGGGGAAATAGTTGGGCGTGATGACCGTCACATTCTTGCCCTTGCGCTTCAGATACTCATAAAGTCCCAATGACGAGCCAATTGCGTCGCCGTCAGGAGACGTGTGGCATACTATGACCACATTCTTGCAGTCATTGAGATATTTCTTTAGTGTTTGTGCCTCTTGGGGCGATATCTTCTGTTTTAACATTGGTTTGTTTCAGGTTTTGTGCAAAGTTATGACAAAAAATGATATTCCGCAAACATATTCCTTCCTATTGTTTTCTATTTACCGCATTTTTCATAACTTTGCATGACTATTCATCAATAATAAAATGTAGTATGCAGGAAAACAGTAACAATATGCAGGCTGTCAATGACAAGACAGAGAATATGTCTGAAGAGAAGAAAGCGCGCAAGAACTACACCAGTTTGATAGTTCTTGGCATAGTGGCTGTGGCACTTGCCGCAGGAGCGGCGTGGCTCGGCTATATGCTTGTGGACCAGCAGAAGCAGAACGAGGAACTGCAGGAGCTGGCCGAACTGGACAAGCAGGAGATGCAGAGCCAGTACAGAGACTTCGACGCGCAGTATGAGATGCTGCAGAGCCAGTTGAGCAACGACAGCCTCATAGCTCAGATAGAGAATGAGCGCCGCCACACACAGCAGTTGCTTGAGGAACTGGAGAACACCAAGGCTACGGATGCCCGTGAGATAAAGCGGTTGAAAGCAGAGATAAGCTCTCTCCGCAAGGTGCTGAGGAGCTACATCGTGCAGGTCGATTCTCTCAACCGCATCAACCAGGCTCTCAATGAGGAAAACACGCAGATAAAAGCCCAGGTGTCTGAGGCCAACAGCCAGATAAGCAACCTTTCCAGCGAGCGCAACAAACTGCGTGACAAGGTCGACATCGCTGCTCAACTGGATGCCACAGGCTTTTGGGTGTCATCTAAAAACAAGCGCGGCAAGGAGACAGACAAGGTCAAGGACGTGAAGAAACTCGCTTTTGGATTCACCATAGTGAAGAACGTCACAGCCTCCAATGGAGAGCGAGTGGTGTATGTGCGCATCCTCAAGCCAGACAACTCCGTGATGGGCAACAAGGGAACGTTCACCTACGAGGGCACATCGCAGGAGTATACTGAGAAGAAATACATCGAATACACAGGTGAGGAAGTCAAGGTGACCATGTACAGCGACGTGAGCGAGTTCCTTGAGGCCGGCACCTACAAGATGTTTGTCTTCTGTGACAAGCAGATGATAGGAAGCACATCGTTCACCCTCAGGTGACGGATGAGCCGCAGGATGTGTCCGCCTTCAGATGAAGGACGAGTGGCAAGCCCCGTTAGCCCCACTATGGCAGAGGGTCACAAGCTCTGTAAGCCTTCCGATGACCAACGAATAACTAACCCTGAAACTAAATCGTATACATTATGGCAATAGTATCGCCTTCTCTCCTTTCAGCCGATTTCACTCGGCTTGACAAGGACATAGACATGATAAACAGAAGTGAGGCCGAATGGCTGCATCTCGACGTGATGGATGGTGTCTTCGTGCCCAACATCAGCTTTGGCTTTCCTGTGCTGAAGGGCGTGGCGAAGATATGCAGAAAGAAGCTTGACGTGCACTTGATGATAGTAGATCCGGGCAAGTTCACCGAAGAGGTGAAGGCTTTGGGGGCATACATGATGAATGTGCACTATGAAGCCTGTCCGCATCTCCATCGCACCATCCAGCAGATTCACGATGCAGGCATGAAAGCTGGCGTCACTCTCAATCCGCACACGCCTGTGAGTGCGCTTGAAGACATCATCTGCGATGTCGACATGGTGCTGCTCATGACGGTCAATCCTGGCTTTGGCGGCCAGAAGTTCATTGAGCACTCTATAGAGAAAGTGAAGAAGCTGCGCAAGCTCATCACAGACTCTGGCAGCCATGCTCTCATAGAAGTGGACGGCGGTGTCAATGCAGACACGGGCCGGCGCCTCGTTGAGGCCGGCACAGATGTGCTGGTGGCTGGCAGCTACGTGTTCTGCTCAGACAGTCCAGAGGAACGCATCAAGTTGCTCAAGAGCTTGTAGCAGTGTGAGGCTGGCAGAGAACGAGTGAACCTGTGAAATGGAATGACTATCCCCTTCTGAGGCTGGCGGCGGCTATGACGCTTGGCATCATAGCGGCAGAGATGGCTGTGCCGCATGTGAGCAGCATGACGCTCTTCATCGTGTGTTGTGCGGCCTTGTCGTGCATGGCGTGGCAGCTGACGCACACGCGTGTGGCTTCCAGCAGCAAGTCAGGCTCTTACACCTTCGGTCTCTCGGCCATGCTGCTCTCCTTCGCCATAGGCATGTTTCTCTATGTGGCAAGGTTTGAAAGGATGGAGAGTAGTGTCCATGGCGATGAGGAGACATACGTCGGGATATTGAGAGGCGTGCCCGTAGAGAAGCGCAGGTCGTGGATGCTGCGGCTGGCAGATGCCAGTCGCTATGATGTAGTGCTGTATGTCGGGAAAGACTCAGCCTGCATTGACACCCAGCGGTGTCTCATGCTTTCCCTGCAGGAAGGCGACACGGTAGTGGCTCATGGCAGGCATGTGCGTTCTGTGGCCCGTGCAGACACGGTCAGCGTGGCCTATGCGCGTTGGCTCCTTCATTCGGGAGTGTGCGCCACATCCTATGTGCGGCCTCACGAGTTGCAAGTCAGCCGATGCGGCAACAGCGTGACATGGCACAATGTCAACGCCAGAATGATACAGCGCAGACTTCATGGCTTGTATGAGGAGCACGACATAGACGGCGAGGCAGGAGATATAATAGAAGCCATGAGCATAGGGTGGAAGTCGGGCATGCAAGAGAAGGTGCGCCGCTCTTTCTCCAGGGCAGGGGCAAGCCATATGCTGGCGTTGTCAGGCTTTCATGTGGGTGTCGTGGTGCTGGCGCTTCAGTGTATGCTGATGTTCCGTCTTATGCGCAGGCGTGCCGGAAAGGTAGTCAATCTGCTGATAGTGGCGCTGCTGTGGATGTTTGTGACGGTGGCAGGTGCCTCTCCCTCATTGGTGAGGGCCGGATGCATGTTCACTCTGATGGCTGTATGCGCTTTCTTCGACCGCTCATGCAAGCCGTTTAATGTGTGTGTGCTGACGTATGTGTTGATGCTGTGCGCTAATCCGATGACTCTCTTCGAGATAGGTTTCCAGCTGTCATTCCTTGCAGTGGCAGGCATATGTGTCTATGGCGAGATGACACGCGGGCGGCTTTTTCCGTTGCCTCGGTGGCTGCGCGCGTTGGTAGACGTGGTGACCGTAAGTGTGGTGTGCACACTGGCTACGGCTCCGTTGGTGGCTCATTGCTTTGGCAGCGTGTCATTGGTGTCATTGGCAAGCAACCTCGTTGCTCCGCTGTTCCTGTATGTCATAGTGGCCGGCTCGTTCGTGTGGTGGGCCACACTCTGTTGGCCACCATTGAATGATGCGGTGACAAGCATGCTTATGGGTGCGGCGTCGGCGCTCAATGCTATCATGGACTATTTGGCATCCTTGCCTTTTGCAGCGATAGAGTGGCGTCCAGGCGTGGCTGTGACAGTGGGTTGTTATGTGGTGTTGGCGGCACTTGTATACGTTGCCTGCTCCGTCTTGGAAGGGGTAAGGCAGACTTCAAAAACGTGATGATGATGAAAAAACTAATGATTCAATAAGTATAGAATATGAAACAAGACGAGTCGTGGGAAAAGAATTACAACACGGTGATGAGGTTTATGCTCGTGCACAAACGTCGTCCCTCAAAGCATCGTGTGGAAGACCACAAGATGCTGAATTGGATTAAATACAATAAGAAGCGGCTGGCCAAGGGACTCTTGTCGCCAGACCGCATGAAGAAGTTTGAGCTGCTGCAGACAGTGGCAGACCGCTACAGGCGGGTGAACCAGCACATGTACCTGTGGCTGGAAGAAGGAGACGATTGAGTCAATCGCCTCCTTTCTTTTTTGTCAGACATCTTCTCTGATGGCAGCTGGAGCCATATACGGCACGGCAATAGGCCCTGTCAGATTATGTCGGTGGCTGTCAAGCCTGCGCTTAACCCGCTTCGATGCATTGCAGCACGTCACAGGCTTCTTGCATGGTAGTCACGTCCTTTATCAGTAACGACTTGCGTTCCTCGTCGCGCAGCGTGCATCTCCTTGGGTTCTTGGTTATGTACTTGATGATCTTCTCGAAGGCGCGGCTTTGGAAATATTGCGCTTCCTTTGTGAAATACAGCACCATCCTTCCTTGTTTCATCACGGCCTTCTCCACGCCGAGACGCTGTGCCGCCCATTTGGCAGGGATGACAGCCATGAGAGCCTCGCCCACCTCGGGCATCTGGCCGAATCGGTCTATCATGCGCTTGCGGTAGTCCTCAAGTTGCTCTGGCCGTGTCAGCGAGTCAAGCTCGCGGTACAGGCTCATCCTCTCGCTGCTGTTGGGCACATATTCCTCAGGGAAATAAGCCTGTATGTCACTCTCCACGTTGGTCTCTGCCACAAACTTCTCCCCTGTGATGACGCCTTTCTCGTCGCGGTCCTCGTCAGCAAAAAGCTCTGTGAACTCGTTCTCCTTCAGTTCGGCCACAGCCTCATTCAGAATCTTCTGGTAAGTCTCATAGCCCAGGTCGGTGATGAATCCGCTCTGCTCAGCTCCGAGCATGTTGCCGGCACCGCGTATGTCAAGGTCTTGCATGGCTATGTGTATGCCGCTGCCCAGGTTGCTGAACTGCTCCACGGCCTGGAGCCTGCGGCGTGTCACATCGTTAAGTGCAGCCAGCGGCGGAGCCACCAGATAGCAGAAAGCCTTCCTGTTGCCGCGTCCCACACGCCCGCGCATCTGGTGTATGTCAGACAGACCGTAGTTTTGCGCGCTGTTGATGATGATGGTGTTTGCGTTTGGCACGTCAATGCCGTTCTCCACGATGGTGGTGGATATCATCACGTCGTAGTCGTAGTTCATGAAGTCGAGCACCACCTTCTCCAGGTCGGCAGGATTCATCTGCCCGTGTCCCACGCAGATGCGTGCGTCAGGCACCCGTTCATGAATCATGTTCTCCAGCTCATGCAGGTTGCTTATCTTGTTGTTCACGATGAACACCTGCCCGTTGCGGCTCATCTCGAAGTTGATGGCCTCGGCAAAGAGCTCTGGAGAGAATGTGTGTATTTCGGTCTGGATGGGATAGCGGTTGGGTGGGGGAGTCTGTATGATGGACAGGTCGCGCGCGCCAAGCAGCGAGAACTGCAGGGTGCGCGGTATGGGAGTGGCCGTCATGGTCAGTGTGTCCACATTGACTTTCATGGTGCGCAGCTTCTCCTTGATAGCCACTCCAAACTTCTGCTCCTCGTCGATGATGAGCAGTCCGAGGTCTTTGAACTTCACCTGCTTGCCTATCAGCTTCTGTGTGCCTATGATGATGTCTACCTTGCCTTCCTTCAGGTCTTCCAGCACAGCCTTGGTGGCTTTGGGCGAGCGTGCGCGGGAGAGGTACTCCACCCTCACGGGAAAGTCCTTCAGGCGTGACGCGAAGTTCTTGTAATGCTGGTAGGCCAGCACCGTCGTTGGCACCAGCACAGCCACCTGCTTGCTGTCGCATGCGGCCTTGAATGCCGCGCGTATGGCCACCTCTGTCTTGCCAAAGCCCACATCGCCGCACACGAGGCGGTCCATCGGACGCTCTTTCTCCATGTCGGCCTTCACGTCTTGCGTGGCTTTGAGCTGGTCGGGCGTGTCCTCATACACAAAGCTGGCCTCAAGCTCATGCTGCATGAAGCCGTCCTTGCTGTAGGCGTATCCCTTCTCTTTCTTCCTTTTGGCATACAGGAGGATGAGGTCGCGGGCTATGTCCTTGACCTTTGTCTTCACCTTCTCCTTCATGCGTTCCCATGCGCCTCCACCTATGCGGTTGAGCGTGGGCGGCACACCTTCCTTGCCCTTGTATTTCGACACTTTGTGCAGGGCGTGTATAGACACATAGACAGAGTCGCCGTTCTTGTAGATAATCTTTATACGCTCCTGCATCACACCGTTCTGCGGCACTCTGACCAGTCCGCCAAACTTGCCTATGCCGTGGTCAATGTGCACGACATAGTCGCCTATCTCAAACTGCTGCAGTTCCTTGAGCGTCAGGGCCACCTTGCCTGTGCGCGCCTTGTCGCTTTTCAGACTGTATTTGTGAAACCTGTCGAATATCTGGTGGTCGGTGAAGAAGCACCGCTTCTGGTCGTGGTCTATGAATCCCTCATGTATGGTCTTGTTGACGGGTGTGAAGCGTATGGTGTCCATCTCTGTGTCCGCCATCTCCTCGAAGATGCTTTGCAGGCGTTTGATCTGCTTCTCGCTGTCGGCCAGTATGCATATCTCATAGCCCTCAGACATGTATCTGTGGAAGGTCTCAGCCACGAGGTCAAAGTTCTTGTGGAAGGAAGGCTGCGGGTCTGTGTGGAAATGCACGGCATCCTTGCTGTCTGTGCCTCCCTTCTTTATTTCCAGACTCCTGAACTGCGATATCTGCCTCACAAACGTGTCTGGCTCTATGATGAGACCTCTCAGAGGCGTCTCTCCGCTGGCCTCAGCCTCAGCCTGGGCCTGGCTCGACAAGCCTTCCTCGTGAACCACGCTTACCCTGTCGCACACGTACACCAGACTGCTGGCTGCCACCAGGGTGCCTGACGGGAGAAACTCAAGCAGGGAGATGAAGTCCTTGCTGCCGCTCTTCATCTCAGGCACGATGGTCATCTCCTCCACCTTGCCCTCCGACAGCTGGCTCTGTATGTCGAACATGCGTATGCTGTCCACCTCGTCGCCAAAGAAGTCGATGCGGTAAGGCTGGTCGGACGAGAAAGAGAAGACATCCACTATGCTGCCTCTCACGGCAAACTGTCCCGGCTCATACACATAGTCGCGCCGCTGGAATCCAAGCGCCATGATGTCTTTCTCCAGTGCCATGATGTCAAACGTGTCGTTCACGTGCACGTCTATCGTGCTTGCCTCCAGCTCGTGCTCCGACATGACAAGCTCTGCCAGAGCGTCGGGATAGGTGACGATGTATAGCGGCGACGCCTTCCCCTTGCCGTCCTGCTTGGCTTCATTGGCGGCAGAGGCATGCAGGTGTATCCTGGTGAGAGCCTCTGTGCGGAGTATCTGGTTGGCGGCGTCCTTCTGGTTGTACTTGATGGCTCTCCTGTATGAAGAGGGGAAGAACAGCACGTTGTCCTCGCCCATCATCTGTGTCATGTCGTGATAAGCATACCCGGCCTCGTCGCTGTCGTTGAGTATGGCCAGCACTATCGGACAGGTGTCTCCGTTCAGCGGGAGTGCGGCCAACGCCAATATGGCCGACGAGCCATTCAGTCCGTCGGCCTTCATTGTCTTGGCCTTGCCGCTCTTGATGAGTGCGGCAAGCTGCTTGGCACCTTTTCCTGATGCCAGCAGAGATAAAACCTTACTTGTTTCCAATCGTTTGTTGCGCAAGAATGTGTTACGTGGTGACGTGTTGTGTGTGATGCGCCGCGTGTGTAGTGCGCGGCATGTTCTCGGCATGGGATGCCCACAGCCTCATGGCTCACATGGCGGAAGCCACATTTCCAGTGTATGCCCTCGCAAACATTTGCAGGAACATTATAGTGTTATCCGATGGCTTTGCCAGTTTCTTCTTCAGCGCGTCCAACTTGTTGTCTTTTTTCTTAGTGTGGGTAGAATCGTTCATAGGCGCATTTGTTTATCGTTTAGAATGTATAACGACATGAGTCTCCCTTTTATTATCTGACAAACAATTATTTTTGGCGCGGATAAAAGAAAATGTCTGAAAAAAAACGTACCTTTGCACGAAGAAATATATTCATAATGATAGATTCAAGCATATTACAAGATAAAAAAGCTGCTTATTACACGCTGGGCTGCAAGCTCAATTTTGCTGAGACAAGCAGCGTGGCGCAGGAACTGATGCGCTATGGCGTGAGGAAGGCGCAGAGTGGCGAGGCTGCTGATATATGCATCGTGAACACGTGCAGCGTCACAGACATGGCTGACCACAAGTGCCGCCAGGCCATACACAGGCTGGTGAAGCAGAACCCCGGAGCCTTTGTCGTGGTGACTGGCTGCTATGCGCAGCTCAAGCCGGAAGACATAATACAGACCGACGGCGTGGACCTCGTGCTCGGCAACGAGCAGAAGGGGCTCATCATTCCTTCCATCCTTGAGAAGATGACAGGTGCCCACACCGTGCGGACGGCTGACATCAAGACTTTCGTGCCGAGTTGCTCGCGTGGCGACCGCACCCGATACTTCCTGAAGGTGCAGGACGGCTGCAACTACTACTGCACCTACTGCACCATACCTATAGCCCGAGGACGCAGCCGCAATGGCAGCATAGCCTCCATGGTGGAGCAGGCCAGGCAGGTGGCGGCTGAAGGAGGCAAGGAGATAGTCATCACGGGCGTTAATATAGGCGACTTCGGACGCACCACAGGCGAGACATTCTATGACCTTGTCCGTGCTCTCGACGAGGTGGAGGGCATAGAGCGTTACCGCATATCGAGCATAGAGCCCGACCTGCTCACAGACGGCATTATAGACTTTTGCGCGCATTCACGCGCTTTCATGCCGCATTTCCACATACCACTCCAGTGCGGATGCGATGAGGTGCTGTCGCTCATGCACCGCCACTACGACACAGCTCTCTTCCGCAGCAAGATAGACAGGATACGTGAGGCCATGCCTCATGCCTTCATTGGCGTGGATGTCATTGTGGGCATGAGGGGCGAGACAGAGGAGCTCTTCCAGAAGGCATACGCTTTCATGGAGAGCATCGACGTGTCGCAGTATCATGTCTTCTCCTATTCGGAGCGTCCAGGCACCAAGGCTCTGGACATACCGCATGTCGTCTCTCCGCAAGAGAAGCATGAGCGCAGCCAACGGGTGCTGGAGTTGTCTGCCCAAAAGACCAGCGACTTCTACTCCAGATTCATCGGCACAGAGCGTGAAGCTCTCCTTGAGCACGCCTCTCCGCGCAAGCCTTTCATGAATGGCTTTACCGACAATTACATACGTGTGGAGCTGCCCAATATGCCTGAGATGGACAATAAGGTGGTCAAAGTGAGGTTAACCGGTTTCAACAAGGAGGGCAATGCTTTATGCGCAAACTTGCTATAGTCATTCTCAACTGGAACGGGGAAGATATGCTGCGCAGCTATCTGCCCACTGTCATCAGCAACAGCGTCGGTGATGTCATTGTGGCGGACAATGCTTCTGACGACGGTTCGATGAAGATGCTCCTCACGGAGTTTCCGCATGTGCACAGCATTGTGCTGGAGCAGAACTATGGCTTCGCTGAGGGCTACAACCGCGCGCTGGCACAGTTGCCAGACTATGAGTATTACCTTCTGCTCAACTCTGACGTGGAGATACGCGACAAGGACTGGGACGCTCCAATGATAGAGTATATGGATGCGCATCCCGAGTGCGCCGCCTGCCAGCCTAAACTGCTCTCGCTGCGCCAGCCGGAGATGTTTGAGTATGCTGGTGGCGCAGGAGGCTACATGGACAAGTATGGCTACCCATTTTGCCGGGGAAGGGTGATGGGCACTATCGAGAAAGACCATGGCCAGTATGACGACATCATTCCGCTGATGTGGGCCACGGGAGCTGCGCTCATGGTGAGAGCTGCCGACTGGCAGAAAAGCGGCGGACTGGACGGACGCTTCTTTGCCCATATGGAGGAGATAGACCTCTGCTGGAGACTGCGCACCATGGGCAGATCTATAGTGTGCGTACCTGGCAGCCGTGCCTACCATCTTGGCGGAGCTACTCTCAATCAGGGCAATCCGCGCAAGACTTTCCTCAATTTCCGCAACAATCTCTTCATGCTGTACAAGAATCTGCCCAACCGCGAACTGGCGCATGTGATGGCCGTCAGGGCCATCCTCGACTATGTGGCAGCCATGCAGTTTCTCCTCAAGGGCGACGTGCAGAACTTTTCTGCGGTGCTGAAGGCACGCAGGGCTTTCTTCACCATGCGCCATGACTTTGAGCGCGACCGACGCCATGTGCAGCAGTTGCGCACCAACGACCGCGTGCCAGAGCGTGTCGGATTTCTTTTGCTTTGGAAATATTATGTTGAGGGCAAGCGCACCTTCTCTCAACTGACTGGAAAATGACAAGCCAGCGCTCATGAAAGGTGGGCGCTGGCTTGTTCACTAAATGCCCAAGGCTTGTTGGTCAAGACCCTAAGGTTTGCTCATCGAAAACCTTAGGGTTGTTTATCTAAAACCTTAGGCTTGTTTATCGGTTGCCCAAGGCTTGTTCATCGGTTGCCCAAGGCTTGTTCATCAGTTGCCCAAGGCTTGTTCATCGGTTGCCCAAGGCTTGTTCATCGGTTGCCCAAGGCTTGTTCATCGATTGCCCAAGGCTTGTTCATCGATTGCCCAAGGCTTGTTCATCGGTTGCCCAAGGCTTGTTCATCAGTTGCCCAAGGCTTGTTCATCGATTGCCCAAGGCTTGTTCATCAGTTGCCCAAGGCTTGTTCATCGGTTGCCCAAGGCTTGTTCATCAGTTGCCCAAGGCTTGTTCATCGATTGCCCAAGGCTTGTTCATCGGTTGCCCAAGGCTTGTTCATCGGTTGCCCAAGGCTTGTTCATCGATTGCCCAAGGCTTGTTCATCGATTGCCCAAGGCTTGTTCATCGAGATAAAAAGTTCTGTTTTGGGAACGTGAAGCCCACAGATCTTGTATAAAAGGATTTGTGTTGAAAAAAGCGGAATGCAGAGTAGTTTTTTGTGTCAATATAGTGTATATACAGCCCTTTTATGATACTTCTATGATACTTCTATGATACTTTTGTGGCTTGATTTTAGAGAAGTGTCATTGGGTATAACATTAAGAAAACCAAATCAATGGGCATTTGAAAAGTAGTAAAAATGATACTTTGATACTTTTTTTGAAAAAAAACTTATACGTGTATGCGCGTGCGCGCGAAAATGCGCAGGTGAACAAAACGGAGAAATAAAGCCTTGCGCAGTGGCTCATAACATAAGTTGGCTATGAAGCGATATGCTATATGCCTCTTTGCTGTAGCGTTTTTTTTGCGTATATATTTGGCTATATCAGATTATTTTTGTTACTTTGCACTCATAGTCTCACGCCAATAGGCTTGCACGCAAGCCGTGGTTGGGTGGGCGAATGAAAAATAAATATAAGCGTTTACAAGCGCAAGGTTCCTGTGTCCAGAAACTTCGCAAACTTCCGATACACTAAGGATAACTCTGCAACGGTAGACGCCCATGGTGTGATTCATTGCAATCTTCCAGACGGGGGATGTGCACACATGCGCCGTATGCACGCAGCTGTATTGCTGCGCGCATGTTTGGCATGCCTGTGGAGCATGTTCCGTGAAAGGGATTGCTGTATCATATTGGCGTGGGCTCTAACGTTGTTCGTTCTTGGTGTATCGGGCAATGCGAAGGCCTCTGGACACGGAACGGACAACCGTGATCCACGCTTTTTTGTTTTGCACATGTAGGCTTCTTTAAGTAATATTATAGTTATGTTAATATTAAGTCTGCGCATATTCACGAAAAAATAACGCTGACTCACGAAAAGACAAACGTGTCAAGGCAACGTATCTCATGCTTATAAGTAAATTTGTGATATCTTTTTTCGGCTGTGTGGTGAGGTATGCAGCAGCGTGATGCTCTCAGTTGTAAAAAGAACAAGAATTTTGTAATTAACTAAAAATGTATAGATATGACAGCAATCAACAATGACCTGCCAAGGCTTTGCCTAAACATGCACGATGAATTGTATGTGATAGATCTCGGGCAGACCATTTACTTCATGGCCGACGACCATTACACGCATGTCTACTATTCCAATGGCGTGCGCTTCATGGTGCCTTTCGGACTTTCGCGTGTGGAGGAGCGACTTGCTCTGTTGGCTGTGCACCATCAGCACCCCTTCAAGCGTGTGGGCAGGAAATACATAGTGAATATGTCTCTCGTCCACAATGTCAATGTAACCAAACAGACTCTCACTCTTCTCGCGGACAACAGCAAGATGCTGTCTCTGCAGGTCTCTAAACCTGTGCTCCGCGACCTTATGTCCGACTTCGCCGCTGAGACTGCCAACTGACGCAGTCTTCGGGAGGCACTGCATGAGGGAATGCCAGAGCGTCAAGTAGGGCACATTATTCTGCAATCAACAGCAAGCGCTGATATTCACGAAATAATCAAATATGTTCACGAAAAGCGATGTTAAAAGCAGTTCGTATTTTTTTACTTATCGGTACATTTGCACAGATTTTTATCGGCATGTCTTGTAAAGCGTGCATACATGCAGGGAAGTAAGAAAATATTATAGTTAACATTATTAATTTAAATTGTAAAACTTATGAACAAAAAGTTTATTAGTGTTTTCATGATTGGCGCAGCTACACTCGCATCATTGGGCACTGTTACTTCATGTAAGGATTATGATGATGACATCAAAGACTTGCAGGAGAGGCTCGATGGTACAGGTGTGGACTTGAAGTCAGAGGTCTCAAGACTTGAAGGTCTGCTCAGCAACTGCAAGGCAGCGTGCGAGAAGGCAGACACAGAGCTGAACGAGGCTATCAAGAATGCGACAAACGATGCTAAGGGCTATGCAGACATTCAGGCTGCTGAGGCGAAGAAGGCTGCGGTGGAGGCTTCTCAGGCTCTCATCGAGCAGGCTATCGCCGACCTCGAGGCTGGTGCTGTGAAGGCTGCTCAGGCCAAGGCTGACGCTGCTTACTCTCTCGCGGAGCAGGTGCAGAAGACTGCTGCTGACAACGAGAAGAACATCGCTAAGCTTGTGACAGACCTGGCTACAGCTAAGGAAAACCTGGAGAAGGCAGACAAGGCTCTTGAGGAAAAACTTTCTGAGGCTGAGAAGAAGATCAAGACAGCTCAGGACGGCGTGGATGCCAACGCTGCAAACATCGTCACTCTCGAGAAGTCGCTCAACTCGCTCAAGGAGTCTAATGAGAAGGCTCTTGCCGCTCTCAACGACAAGGATGATGAGCTGAAGAAGCTTATTGACGATAACCAGGCCGCTATCAAGAAGCTCCTCGAGGATGAGGTTGCAGCGCAGAAGCTTGCTAATGAAGCTTTCGATGCAGCTATCAAGGCAAATGCCAAGGCTCTCAAGGATCTTGAGGAAGGCAAGGTGCAGGACAATGCTGACGCTATCGCAGGAATTACTGATAGAGTTGAGAAACTTGAGACTGCTGTAGAGACTCTTAAGTCTAATAAGGTGGATGTCACTACATTCGACACTACTATAGAGTCTGTTAAGGGCTTGATAACAACTCTTGAGAACGGCAAGGTGAAGGACAATGCTGACGCTATCGCTGCCCTCAAGGCTGATGACGGACCTATAAAGAAGAATGCTGATGCTATCGATAAGATTGTGAAAGAGGATCTTGTAAGCATCAATAGCTATCTCGACATCCTTGCAGGCAACCTCAATAACCTCATCACTGGCCTCATCCTTCAGGACGAGCAGCTTGAGATTGTGCAGGCGCAGGTCGTTTCTGATGTCAACAAGACTGGCCTTTCAGGCAAGACTTTCACTGAGACGAAGAATGGCAAGACTTATGTCATCTTCCCTTACAAGGGTGCTGCTGGCGCAGACGCTAACACTCTGATTGTTGACCAGTGGAACGTGGAGCGTGTGGCTGGCCCAGTCTACTACACAATCAACCCAACTGATGTTAACTTCACAGACAAGGCTAATATCAATATTGAAAATAGCTTGGAGAAGGCTCCTGCTGGCTTGAAGCTCTCTGCTCCTGAGGCTTCTACCCGCACAAGCGCTATCACTCGCGCTGCAGAAGAGGCTAAGGCTCCAAAGAACGGTCTCTACCAGAGCATCGTTACAAACGAGGATCTCCACAGAACGTCTAAGCATGCAGGATTCGAGAATTCTTATGCTCTCTTCACTCGTTACAACCAGACTGACAAGAACAAGAAGGTGACAGAGAAGAAGGTATACTCTAAGTATGCTCTCAACATCAATGTTGTTGACGCTGCAGAGCAGACAACTCCTTCTGTTGTGGCTGTAGGTGCTGATGGTTCATGCCCAACAACTGTTGATGCACGCTTCACGGCTGAGTTCGGAAAGGCACTTCAGGGCAAGCTTGAGCTTAAGCCAGTTAACACTGAGTTTGGCAAGACTGGCGCTACTCCTAAGGTGTACAGAAAGTATGTTGAGGCTATCGCTGTTTCTAATGCTCGCAACGAGGCTCAGACAGGCACAAAGCTTACTTCTCTTCTGAAGGCTATCAACAATGCTAACTCTGGCATCCTCAACACAATCTTTGAGGAGGACGATGCTAACTTCGATGCTATCACAGTGACAATTCCTGATGCAGAGGGTGACTATTCATTCATCGGTTCTACAGTGACATTCCGTTACTATATCCAGAACTACAATGGTACCATCTACTCAAAGGATTACAAGGTGATGTTTGTGAAGACACTCTTCCAGGAGAACAAGGTGACTATTGAGCACACTCCATACGCAAGCGGTGAAATCACAATGCTTAACGGTCTCACCAAGGAGTCTAAGACAGATTTCCAGACAGAGGCTAACTGCATAACTGTTGCTGCTTCTAACAAGCTTTGGACAAAGAACACTACTAAGATTGAGATCACTGCAACAGGTAAGACTGCTGCTGACAAGGTCGACCTCACATCTGTAGAGTTCTACTCAGACAGCAAGACAGGCAATGGCTGGGTTAAGGAGACTGCTATCAAGTCTGCAAACTTCGCTTCTAAGGTCGCTACTATTGATGGCATCACTGAGGATCAGATTTCTAAGATCAAGAACATGATCTTCACTTACGACCCTGCTAAGCTTGAGGTTGAGAAGACTTATACTCTTGAAATGCGTTCTTATGATGTCAATGGCAACACTATCAGTGTACTTCCAATCGAGTTCAAGATGGCTTATCCAAAGCATCACGCAGAGCTTATCAAGCCTAACCCTGCATTCTTCACTCCTCTTGATGAGAAAATGAATACTGCTGAGCAGCTCGAGGGCAAGACTCTGACAGCATGGGCTAACTACAAGAAGGCTAACGCTTCCGATCCTAATGGATACGATGCTACTTACAATATCATAGCAGCATTTAATAAGCCACACAACAATGCTGACGGTTGCGTAATTAGCTTCGACTACACAGACAAGAAGGATTATACTGAGGCTAACGGCAAGTACAAGGCTTATAAGCCAATCAACGATTGGAGACTCAACTATGCTACTGCTGTTGAAGACTACACAATGGAAGTTCCATCTAAGGCTGTAAAGCATGGAGAGGAGCATGAGTACACTCTCCAGGTTGCTGTTGAGAACTTCGGCGTTAAGTCTCTTTGGTACAACCCTGTTTCATTCAAGGTTGTATTCAAGAGTGCTATCGCATGGGCTGAGTTCAAATTCAAGAAGGATGTTTATGAGGTAGAATACCCTGCTAATGAGATCACTATTGGTGAGAATGAGATTGATTCTGACGATCCTTCAAATTCTGAGAAGGATAAGATAAACTACTTCGTTGCCTCTACTCGCAATGACCGCATCAGCAAAACAGATGTTAAGTTGATTGACACTCAGTACGCAAGCTTGTTCAAGACAATTGAGGTTGAAGATGATGGAATCCACATCGTTACAAACGAGACTGTTCCTGGTGGTGTAGCCTCTATCACTTCATCTAAGATTCATTTCTGCTTCTACGTGACAGACTACTACGGCAATACTATGCCATACGACTTCTACGTGAAGGTCAAGGAGAACAAATGATAAGATATTTCTTACGTAACAAACGAAATACTCTCAAGTATAATATCTGATAATGGGGGAGGATGGAGGCGCTCCATTCCTCCCCCATTTATTATAAAAAGGAGAAAGGCAATGAAATTCTTCAGACTACTCATGCTGGCGACCGCAGTTGCGGGACTGGCAGCGTGCAATGGAAGCGGCTCGTCAGCGCCGCAGCGCACAGAGGCTGATGCAGCCAGAAAGGCAAAAGCTGATCCCAGCGATTCCACATTGTATGCCACTCTTGATGCCGTCAAAGGCGACAGTGTCTATGTGACCAACAGTGAGACAGGACGCAAGCTCGCCTTCTCTGCAGCGCAGCTGAAAAAAAACGGCAAGGCTTATGGCAGTATGGTTACAGGAGACAGCTATGCTCTTATGGCCAAAATGAGAACCAGGGAAATATCCAGCTCAATCAATGTCACGGAGTTGCAGGGACTGTGGATGCTCAGTGACAGGAGTGGCAACGGCATGCGACTCGATGAGGACGGAAGTGCCAGCAACATAGGTGAGCTGAATGGCATAACGCTTCGCTCATGGCGTGTGATGAATGGGCAGCTTGTCATCTCGTGTGTCAAGAGCGATGGCTCAGACTATGAGGAGAAGGAACACAAGGTGGACATCTCTTTCCTGTCGGAGTCAAAGCTTTCTTTTGTATACAACGGCAGCCAGTATGACTTCAGTCGTGAGTGACAGCTAAGGCTGAAAGGCATTAGGTGATACTTGTAATCGAACAGGACATGTAGGTGACACTTGTAATCAAACAGAAATAGTATGAGAAAAAATCCCTTGTCCATTGGAAACGGGATCATAATATTTTGTCAGACCAATTCTGTATTACTGTAATAAGGGAATTCTTTAAAATGATTTTTTAATATAACAGCTATGAACATTAAGAAATTACTTGCACTCTCAGCGTTTGCAGCAGTGTCTGCCGCTCAGGTGTGCGCTCAGAGCCAGAAAGAAGAGTCAGCGTGGAAATTTGTGCCTCATTGGTACATCCAGCTTCAGGGAGGCGCCAGCGAGACTCTAGGTGAGGCAAAGTTTGCTGACCTTCTCACTCCTGCAGCTCAGGTGGCTGCTGGCTACCAGTTCAATCCGTATATAGGTGTGCGTGTCAAGGCCAATGGCTGGCAGGCTAAGGGCGGATGGGTATCTCCTGAGCAGAACTACAAATTCAACCAGATAGGCCTGCAGGCAGATGTGCGTGTGGACATGACCAACCTCATTTGGGGCTACAATCCTAAAAGGCTTGTCAGTGTAGGTGTCTTTGCTGGAGGCGGAGCCAACATGTCGTGGAAGAATGATGAGGCTCAGAACCTTGAGACCAACGGCTACCAACTGGAGTATCTCTGGGACGGCACGAAGTTCCGTCCTGTGGGCAACGCAGGAGTGGATGTCAACTTCCGTGTGTCAGACCGCGTGAGTCTCGGACTTGAGGGCAATGCCCATATCATCAGCGATAAGTTCAACTCAAAGAAGGCTGGCAATGCCGACTGGATGTTCAATGCACTCGTAGGCGTGAAGGTGGCTCTTGGCAAGACTTGCGAGCGCAAGGAGATTCCGGCAGAGCCTGTGGTGGAATCGAAACCTGTGGTGACCCAGCCTGTGGAGAAGAAGCCTGAGGTGAAGAAGCCTGAGGTGAAGGATGTCAAGGTGGAAGTCTTCTTTGACATACGCTCTGCACAGATTAAGGACAGCGAGAAAGCCAAGGTGGACGAGCTTGTCAAGTTCCTCAAGGACAATCCTGGCAAGAAGGTGAGCGTGAGGGGCTATGCCGACAAGGGCACTGGCAACGCCAACATCAACAAGCGATACAGCGAGCAGCGTGTGAAGAGCATCAAGGACATGCTTGTCAAGGCTGGCATCTCAGAGTCGCGCATCTCGGCTGAGGCTATGGGCGACACTGTGCAGCCATTCGCTGACAACGACAGCAACCGTGTCTGCATCTGTGTGTCTGAGTAAGGCACTGGGTGTGTGCACTATAAGTGGCCAACTTTTAAGAAGGCGATTTTTTTGATTAGCCGCCTTGATTGTTTGGCAGCTGTCTTCCGTTTAGTGTACAAAGATCATCATAATCATAAATACATACACTCCCAATAAAAGTATGTGGCGGTGCTGATGGCTGTGAAGTCTGTGGCACCCTGTCTGCTTTTTCTCAGTGATATAGCGGCACTTTGTGCGTGTAGAGAAAAAGCTGGCAATGTCAATAATGAAAGGGTTAGTACTATGGCTATGCTGCGCCATGTTGTCACAATGGGATATTCTTGCGCAGCTGACGCTGAAAGTGTTCGGCGGACAATGGATAGCATGTATCAAAACGATAAAGGTCAAACCCCTAAATAAGTATTTATTTAATAGTTAATTCATTTTTATAATTCGTCGCCTCTGAGCTGTGAAGCCCGGAGACGACTTTTTTCGTTTCTGCAGAGATGGGGGGTGAGCAATGACGGAAGGGCAAGCATGTCGCTGCCGCAGTGTGGTGAGGCTCCGCATCAGCTATGTTGGCTGTTGGGATGTGGCGCGTGAGCTTTTATGCTCTGACGTAAGGCCTTGAATAGTCCGTTTATGCTCAGACGTAAGGCCTTGAATGATTCTTTTATATTCAGACGTAAGCAGGAGGAAAAGACTGCGAGGGTGACTGCTACGGTCTTGAATGATTCTTTTATATTCAGACGTAAGGCCTTGAATGAATCTTTTATATTCAGACGTAAAGTATTGAATGATCCTTGGCTGCTTATTTGTCTTTGAGTGTCTGCTCCTCCTTCCAGTTGACCATATACACACGTTTGGTGGCACGTGTGATGGCGGTGTAGAGCCAGCGGAAATATTCCGGGCCGAGCATGTCTTCCGTCATGTAGCCTTGGTCAATGAACACGTTGCTCCACTGTCCGCCCTGCGCCTTGTGGCAGGTGATGGCATAGGCATACTTGATCTGCAAGGCATTGTAGTAGGGGTCTTGCTTGAGAGCCTTGAGGCGTTCGGGCTTGGAGCGCAGCGCGGGGTCGTGCATGTAGTCCTCCATGATGTTGTTGAAGAGCTGCTCCTGCTGCTCGCGTGTCAGCGCAGGCGCTTCCGATTGCAGCGTGTCGGTAAGGACAGTGAGCTGCATGGTGAAATGGTCGTAGTCGGGAAACTCCACCTCGGCATCGGCAAAGGTGAATCCGTAGAAGCTGCGCTCATTGCGTATGCGCCGTATGACGACGGTGTCGCCGTTGGCGATGAAGTCGAACGGCACGGTCTCCGCTTCCTCGGGCTTCTTGCCTTCGGCGCAGGCGTTGGCGAGAAGTTCGGCGTTGAGACGCTCGGTCCAGTAGTAGTTGTTCTTGGCCACCATCATCATGTCGCCGCCTTCCATGGCCTCCTCTCGCCAAAGTATCTGGTTGCGTATACCATTATTATATATGATGGCCCGTTTGTTGCTTCGTGTCACAATGATGGTGTCGTCCTCGCCATCGTTGTGGTAACACTGCTCGATGGCCTCTATCAGTTCGTTGCCAGGGATGGGCATGATGTCGGCAAAGCCGCTGAAGCGCAGTTGTGGCAGGGCGAATATCTGGTCGGTGTCCATCAGCTGGCGCAGTCGGGTGGCGTTCCACAATATGCCAGAGGCCTCGGCCTGGCGCACCACCTTCTTGAGCGTGCAGCTCACCACATCCATGCCGTAGCAGCGCAGCTCGTCGTCGCGCAGCGCCGGGCTCTCGCCCTCGCCCACAGGCGGCAGCTGGGCTGTGTCGCCCATGAGAATGAGACGGCATCCCTTGCCGCCATAGACGAAGTGCACCATGTCGTCGAGCAGTCTTCCTGTGCCGTAGATGCTGCCGCCCTGATACTCGTCGTTGGCAATCATCGAAGCCTCGTCGCAGATGAAGAGCAGGTTGGAGCGCATGTTGAAGTTGAGGGTGAAGAGGCTGTCCTTGTCTATCGACTTCTGTCGGTAGATGCGTTTGTGTATAGTGTAGGCCGGATGGTCGGCGTAGAGCGAGAGCACCTTGGCGGCTCTGCCAGTGGGAGCCATCAGTTCGCAGTCGCGTCCCAGGCTCTCCATCGTCTTGACGAGAGCGCTCACGAGGCTGGTCTTTCCTGTGCCGGCGAAGCCTCGCAGGATGAACACGGAATCGGCCTCTGGCTCCAGTATGAACTGGCACAGGGCATCGATGGCCTGTGCCTGGTCTGTTGTCGGAATGTGGCCGAAATTTTGCAAAAAGAGCTCCCTAAAGTATTCTTTAATCATCTTTTTGAAAAAAATAGTCAAAGTTGTGTCTTCAATTCAAAAATTATAGTTATTTTTGCGACACGAATATAGTGATTATTCATGACGTGGGCGAATGACTGGGCAGAAAAGTCGTGGCCTGTAGTGTGAATTGTCATGTTGTGGCCTGCTTTTGAAGGGTGGAGAAGACAATGTGAGAGGGGGTGAGCCAGATATGGAAGCATGGCTTATTGTATAACGCATAAATAAAAAAAGTAAAAGCATATCATGAAAAAAAAGATTGTAAACGGCCTTTTGGTACTGTGTACTTTAGGTCTTGTGGCAGCATGTGTATGGAGCATCTGCAGTGACATCGCCTTCGACAAGGAGAGGGCGGAGCGTGAACAACTTGTTATCTCACGTCTTATGGACATCCGAAACGCTGAGGAGCAGTACAAGATGACCTACGGAGAATATTGCGGCACCATTGACTCTATCATCGACTTCGTGAAGAATGGCAAGACTGTCGACAAGATCATCAAGGACGGTGAGCTTACAGACGACCAGCTTGAGGCAGGCATGACAGAGCGTCAGGCTGTGGCTCAGGGTCTCATCAAGCGCGACACTGTGTGGATTTCTACAGCAGAGAAGCTTGGCATCAAGAATCCAGACTCGCTGAAGTATGTGCCTGTTGGCCGCAAGGCTGACGGCCAGTTCATTGTGGTGCAGTCTACATTCGACCCTTCAAAGCGTGACACTATCTATAATGGCGTCATCGAGCTTCGCAAGAAGGCCGCTTTCAACATGAAGACAAACGAGTTTGACATGATGGTTGAGTTCCGTGCTCGCCTCGATGACTATATGGACGGCATGAACGAGAAGAAAATCAAGAACCTCAAGGCTGACTTGAAGAAACGCCACAAGAACAGCGCAGAGTTGATGCTCGACAACGAGGACAACACTGAGGGTAATTGGTATGGACTCCGCATGGGTGACCTGGAAGATGCTAACAACAAGATGGCAGGAAACTGGGAGTAATGGCAATGGCTGAGAACATTATAATAAATAAAAGTCTGTCCATTCTGGTTTGCTCGAATGGACTTTCTTTTTGTACCTATGCGCCAGGCAGCGACACACCGTTTGAATATGTGGTGCATGATGTCAACCACACCATCTCGCTGGCTGCCAACCTCAAGACGGCCCTGCTCGCAGAGCCTATGCTGAAGGGTAATTACCAGCGGGTGAATGTGCTCATCTCCACACCCAAGTTCACCACTGTGCCAGTGGCGGCCTTTGAAAAGGAGGATGTGCAGGACGTGTTTGGCTTCACGTTTCCGAAAGAGGAAGGGCAGCATGTCAGCTACAATGTGCTGCGCCGCTCGGGCATAGCCATTGTCTTCGGCATGGACAGAAACATACACCAGTTGCTCCTGGATGACTATCCGAGGGCGCGTTTCTATGCCTCTGCCAGCACGCTGATAGAGTTCTTCAGCGAGAAGAGCCTTATTGGTGTCGGCAGAAACATGTATGCCTATCTGCACGAGAAGGAGATGACTGTCTATGCCTTCAACCAGGGCCGCATGCTCTTTGTCAACACTTTTGCGGTGTCTACTGTGAACGACATGCAGTTTTTCATCCTTAATGTGTGGAAAGAGCTGGAATTCGACCAGGTGTCGGACTCTCTCTCTGTGGTGAGCGACAGGCAGAGTGTGGCTCAGGAACTGACAGAGAAGATAAGGTATTTCCTCCAGCATGCTGATGTCATTGACAGAAGCGATGATTTCAAGGAGAAGATAACGAAGGGCAACACCATGATACCATACGACTTGCAGACACTCCTGGTCTGCGGCTTTTGAAGATAATAGGAGCCTATAGGAGCTATAGAGACTATAGAATTTGCTATAGTGAAGGCAGGGCTATAGACCTATAGGTGCTATGTGCTATAGGTGCTATAGAAGCTATAGCAGCAACTAAAAAACGATTTACACAATGAGAATAATCAGAGGAAAATATAAGGGCAGGCATTTGCCGACTCCAGTTGGCTTCAAGGCTCGCCCCACAACCGACTTTGCCAAAGAGGGTCTCTTCAATATATTGGAGAATGTATATGTCGATTTCGAGGCAGAGCCCACAGCTCTCGACCTCTTTGCAGGCACAGGCTCCATCTCTCTCGAACTCGCGTCGCGTGGATGCCGCAAGGTGGTGTCGGTAGAGAAAGACTTCAAGCACTGGCAGTTTCTGTCGCGCGTGCAGAAAGAGCTGCAGGTGAAAGAGTGGGTGCCGCTAAAGGGAGACGTGTTCAAGTATGCCAAGACGTGCAAGGAAAAGTATGACATCATCTTTGCAGACCCGCCATATGCCCTGGACAATCTGAAAGACATACCAGACGCAGTGCTCCCGTTGCTGGCCGATGATGGCCTGATGATACTTGAGCATGGCAGCGGCTACGACTTCAGCGACCATCCGCTGTATGCCGACCACCGCTCATACGGCAGCGTAAATTTCACCTTCTTTGTTAAACCTTCAGAGACTGATGCAGTCAAAGAAAATGTAAACTGAAAAAAAGAATATAACAAGGCTATAAAAATGAAACAAACTCTTACCGCGCTTGTGCTGATGTGCTTAGGAACAGGCGCTTGGGCTCAATCTAAATTCAATGTGTCTGGAGTCATCATAGAGAAAGGCAGCAGTGAGCCAGTGGCTTCAGCCACTGTACGCATTCTTTCCCTTCCAGACAGCGCGATGGTGACAGGCGCGGCAACAGCGTCTGATGGCTCTTTCACAGTCAAGGATGTAAAGAAAGGCAAGTATGTGACGAAAATAACGTTCATCGGCTACCAGGACCGCCTGATGCCGCTCGACCTCACTAACAAGAAGGATAAGAATGTCAACATAGGCTATATCACAGTCACTCCCGACTCAAAGGTGCTGTCTGAGGCAACGGTATCAGCCAATGTGGCCAAGGTGCAGGTGTCTGGCGACTCTGTAGTGTATAACGCTTCCGCTTACCGTGTGCCAGAAGGCTCCACGCTCCAGGACCTTGTGAAGAAACTGCCTGGAGCCAAGGTGGACGAGAGCGGCAACATCACCATCAACGGCAAGTCGGTCAAGAAGATTCTGGTGGATGGCAAGGAGTTTTTCCTCAATGACACCAAGACAGCCATGGAGAACATACCTACCGACATGATTGACAAGCTGAAGACCTATGAACGCAAGAGCGACTTCAGCCGTGTGACAGGCATCGACGATGGCGAGGAAGAGACAGTGCTCGACCTCTCGGTGAAGAAGGGCATGAAGAACGGA
Organism: uncultured Bacteroidaceae bacterium; assembly: GCA_934271655.1. Lineage (GTDB taxonomy): Bacteria > Bacteroidota > Bacteroidia > Bacteroidales > Bacteroidaceae > Minthosoma. Next base: position 50,726 of record CAKQRW010000017.1, read on the forward strand.
TGGTTTGGCAACTTCAATGCCGGCTATGGCACAGAGGACAGATATGACGAGCGCCTGTACCTGCAGAGATATAACGACACAAGCATGCTCACCCTTATGGGCGGACTCAACAACACGGGCCGACGCGGCTTTGGCGGCGGTGGAGGACGTGGCTGGTGGGGAGGAGGCAACGGACTCTCTGACAATAAGGACTTCGGTGGCAACTATGCCATGCAGACAGACAAGCTGGAGCTGGGCGGAAGCTTGCGCTACCGCTACAATGGCTCTGACGTGTGGAACCAGTCTTCCACACAAAGCTTTGTCACATCACGAGGAGCTTTCTCCAACAGCGAGAGCACTAATCTCAGCAGCTCGCACAACTGGAATGCGCAGTTCCGCATGGAATGGAAGCCTGACTCAATGACCAACATCATTTTCCGTCCGAGCGGAAACTTCTCTCGCAGCTATGGATTCAGCAACAGCGAGAGCGCCAGCTTTAATGATGATCCTTACACAGTGTCGGACAATCCTCTGAAAGATGCCATCAGCAGCGTCAACAATGAAGAGGCTGGCACACGTGCCGGCGATGCTGATGTCACTGCCGATGATGTGATAAAGAACATCATCGTCAACACCAACCAGAGCCGCTCGCAGAGCTTCTCTGAGAACAGAAGCATGTCGGGAGAGCTTCAGGTGAACCGCAAACTGAACAACAGCGGACGCAACATCACGCTGAGGGCTACAGGCAGTCTGGCTGGCTCTGACAGCAAACAGCTCTCAGCCGCAAGGATACATTATAATAATGATGGCACTGAGACTGTCAATGACAGGTATTACACCACTCCTGGACGCAACCGCTCCTTCAGCACGCAGCTGACTTACTCTGAGCCTATAGCGGACAAGACATACCTGCAGTTCTCTTACCGCTTCAACTACAGCTACAGAAAGTCTGACCGTGAGGCTTTTGTCATGGACGCAGCCTCATACACAGACCTCAGCAACGCTCTGACTCTCTACAGAAAGAACATCAGCGCAGCTGTCGACTACATGCTCGCCAACGGACACCAGCTCTTCGGAAGGGCTGACTCCCTGCTCAACAAGGACTATGCACAGGATGCCGACAAACTCTCGCAGTATTCTCTCTACAAGAACATGGACCACACCATCTCGGTGAGCTTCCGCAAGGTAGCCACGTCCTACAACTTCAGCGCAGGCATCGACCTCCTGCCGCAGCACAGCGAGCTTGACTACAGGTATATGGGCAAGGAATATCCTACCATCACACGCAATGTCTTCAACTTCGCCCCTAACGTTGACTTCCGCTACAACTTTGACAAGCAGACAAACTTGCGCTTCAACTACCGCGGACGTACATCGCAGCCAAGCATGACCAACCTGCTCGACATCACGGATGACTCCAACCCGCTCAACATCACGAAGGGTAACCCTGGACTGAAGCCTTCGTTCAGCCACAACATCAATGCGCACTTCAACAGCTTCAAGATGGAGCACCAGACGGGCGTGTTTGCATGGGCTAACGCCAGCATGACCCAGAATGCGGTGGCTAACCGCACAAGCTATAATGAGACAACAGGTGTCAGGACTACCAAGCCTGAAAATATCAATGGCAACTGGAACACCAGTCTGGGTGGAGGATTCAACATGGCTCTCGACAAGAACAGCTACTTCACTATGGACAACTTCACCGACCTCAGCTATAGCCATAACGTGAGCTATCTGGACCCACAGCAGTATGAGGATGACAAGTCTTCGACTAACACTTACAACATCGGTGAGCATCTTGGCTTCGACTACCGCAAGGACTGGCTCGAAGTGGGAGTCAACGGCAGTGTCACATACAACAAGTCAAAGAACTCTGTGCTCACTACCAACAACAAGAGCACTTGGGACTTCAGCTATGGAATGGATCTCAACCTCACGTTCAACAACGGCTTGAGCGTATCTACCGACCTGAGCGAGAACAGCCGACGCGGCTACGCCTCTGCAGCCATGAACACCAACGAGCTGCTGTGGAACGCACAGATGAGCAAGACTTTCCTCAAGAACACGCTCACTGTAAGCCTGGAATGGAACGACATCCTGCGTCAGCAGAGCAACATAAGCCGTACCATCGACGCTTACCAGAGGAGTGACTCGCGCTACAATGCCATCTACTCTTATGGCATGCTGCACCTGATATACAGACTCAGCATCTTTGGCGGCAAGAAGTCGGACAACGGACCTAAGGGCATGCGAGGCTTCGGTGGAGGCTTCGGTGGAGGCAGACCTCCGATGATGTTCTAAGGATTGTAAGTTGATGCTCAAAATCATTTCAGAAAGGAATGGGCGCAAGGCTCGTCAATGATATGGCGAGGCTCATTCCCGATGGCACCATACAGAGATAATGGCAAAGCCTCGCAGACTGTCAGCAACAGTATGCGAGGCTTTTTAAGTAGGTGCTCATAATTATTTTTATAAGTAGGTGCTCATAATTATTTTTATAAGTAGGTGCTCATAATTATTTTTATATTTGGCGTGCTCTATCTT
>CAKQRW010000018.1 GCA_934271655.1 uncultured Bacteroidaceae bacterium
AGCATTGGGCATCGACTGAACAAGCATTGGGCATCGACTGAACAAGCATTGGGCATCGACTGAACAAGCATTGGGCACTCATTGCCCACCGTGTGGGCAATGAGTGCCCAAATACCGTTCACAAATTTGGGCAATACATCAATCCTCCTCATGCAATATATTCACCACCCATAACCTGGATGCCCACGGTGCACCTTTATGTCTTTCACCTCCTCATGCAATATATTCACCACCCATAACCTCCCTCAATCATACTTATTTAATAACCACAAAAAAAGCAGTGACTGAGAAAACATTCACTCCATGTTCACAGTTGTTCACCGCACATTCATTTTGATTCATAAAACAAGCATGAAAAATACTGCCAAACAATCATTGGATGTAATGTCGTACGACTATGCGCCCTCATGTCGTACAACTATAGGTTGTCATGTCGTACGTTCATAGCACCCCATGTCGTACGACATGACAACCTCATAAAAACAGCCCTCTGACAGGGCACTGAAAGCTGATGAAGACAATGAGAAAAATAAAAAAAATTACACATACCGTACTGCATTTAGGAAAAAGACAAGAAGGAGAATGCTTCCCTTACGTGAATCATTCTCCTTCTGTTCATGTTCTATTCATAGTTCTGCAAGCAGATACTTTCAGATCACTTGTGTGACGTGCCATGTTTTCATGTGGGTCAAGTGCCCTGTTTTTTCATACCAAGACACCTGAAGCCTACATGTGTCTTGTCTGACAACCATTGTGGTTTCCGCAAGACATCATGTATAAAATCAGCCGCGCAACTTTGCTATGCTCTCTGTGAGAGCGGCAATCTTTGTCTCTGCGTCACTCTGCTTCTTGCGCTCAAGCTCCACGACCTGAGCCGGAGCATTGGCCACGAAGCGCTCATTGCTGAGTTTCTTCTGCACACCAGCCAGGAAGCCTTGCAGGTGCTTAAGCTCAGCCTCCATCTTGGCTATCTCAGCCTCAGCGTCAATAAGGTTGCCCAAGCGGACAGCATACTCAGTAGTGCCTATCATGAAAGCAGATGTTCCGTCACTCTTGGTGTCGACATAGATGATGTCGGAGAGTGAAGCCATCTTCTTGATGATAGCAGAGAGAGCTGGACACTTAGTCACATCGTTGGCAGCAGCGGAGACGACCTCCAGTTCGAGTGGCTCTCGAGGTGATATGTTTTTGCTCTGGCGAATGGCGCGCACGCCCGAGATGACCTGCTTGGCATGCTCAAAATCAGCCATGATGGCAGCGTCGTCAGCCGTTGGAGACGAGATGATGAGCGGATCGACCATGATGCTCTCTCCATCCTTGCGCTCAGCGATGTGCTGGTAGAGCTCTTCTGTGATGAACGGCATGAATGGATGGATAATCTTCATCAGCTGCTCGAAGAACTGGAGTGTGGCAGCGAGTGTATCCGCATCGATAGGTGCCTGGTAGGCAGGCTTGATCATCTCAAGATACCAGCCAGAGAACTCATCGGTGAAGAGTTTGAAGGCAGCCATCAGAGCCTCATTGAGACGGTACTTAGAGTAGAGGTCGTTGATTTCAACCACTGTAGAGCGTACTGTAGCCTCCATCCACGCAATAGTCTTCTTGTTCTCCTCAGGCTGAGCGATAGTGCTGTCCACGTGCCAACCCTGCACAAGACGGAAAGCGTTCCATATCTTGTTGCAGAAAGCCGCGCCCTGCTGGCAGAGAGACTCGTCGAAAAGGATGTCGTTGCCTGCAGGAGCAGAGAGAAGCATGCCCATGCGCACGCCATCAGCTCCATACTTGTCGATAAGGCCAAGTGGGTCTGGCGAGTTGCCAAGCGACTTTGACATCTTACGTCCGAGCTTATCGCGCACGATGCCTGTGAAATACACATTGCGGAACGGCACATCCTTCATGTATTCCTCTCCAGCCATAATCATGCGGGCTACCCAGAAGAAGATGATGTCTGGGCCTGTCACGAGGTCGGCTGTAGGATAATAATAGCTTATCTCCTCGTTGCCAGGATTGTTGATGCCGTCAAAGAGAGAGATAGGCCAGAGCCATGAAGAGAACCATGTGTCGAGAGCGTCCTCGTCATGTGTGAGCTGGTCGGCCGTTATGTTCTCATAGCCTTTCAGCTTTCGTGCCTCTGCCACAGCCTCATCGAGTGTGAGAGCCACTACATATTTCTCTTCTTCCCCTTCAGCTGTAGGAAGGAAATAAGCTGGTATGCGGTGTCCCCACCAGAGCTGGCGAGAGATGCACCAGTCCTGTATGTTCTCCAGCCAGTTGCGGTATGTTGTGACATACTTTGTAGGATAGAACTTTATCTTGCCCTCAAGCACAGGAGGAAGAGCTATGTCGGCGAAATGCTTCATCGAGAGGAACCACTGCTTGCAGAGGCGAGGCTCCACGGCTGTATCCTGGTTGCGCTCTGAATAGCCCACCTTATTGTCATAATCCTCAATCTTCTCCATGAGTCCGGCAGCCTGAAGATCCTTGGCTATCTGCTTGCGCACGTCCATGCGGTCTTGTCCCACATACATGCCAGCAGCCTCAGAGATGGTGCCGTCAGGATTGAAGATGTCTATCGTTTCGAGGTTGTGCGCCTTGCCAAGGGCATAGTCGTTGACATCGTGGGCTGGAGTGACCTTCAGACATCCCGTACCGAACTCTATATCCACATAGCGGTCCTCGATGACTGGTATGACACGGCCCACAAGCGGCACGATGACCTTGTGGCCGCGGAGCCACTGGTTCTTAGGGTCCTTGGGATTGATACACATAGCCGTGTCGCCCATAATAGTCTCAGGACGTGTAGTGGCCACGACTGCATAATAGCGGCCGTCGCCATCTTGATGCAGCACCTCGCCCTCTGTGCCAGTGGGCACTACAGGATTGGTGTCGGCGTCAGCCACATAATAGCGGAGATGGAAGAGGTGGCTCTTCTCATCGCGGTAGATGACCTCCTCTGTTGACAGCACAGTCTGCGCCTTCGGATCCCAGTTGACCATGCGGAGTCCGCGGTATATGAGTCCTTTTCGGTACAGGTCAACAAAGACCTTGAGCACGCTCTCGCTGCGCTTCTCGTCCATAGTGAACGCGGTGCGGTCCCAGTCGCACGACGCACCGAGGCGACGGAGCTGCTTGAGGATGATGCCTCCGTGCTCGTCTGTCCATGCCCATGCGTGCTTCAGGAACTCCTCACGTGAGAGGTCGCGCTTCTTTATGCCCTGCTCTGCGAGGCGGTTGACCACCTTTGCCTCTGTCGCAATAGACGCATGGTCTGTTCCTGGCACCCAGCAAGCGTTCTTGCCATCGAGGCGAGCCTTGCGTATGAGGATGTCCTGGATAGTGTTGTTGAGCATGTGTCCCATGTGGAGCACTCCTGTGACATTTGGTGGAGGTATGACGATAGTGTATGGCTGTCTTGCGTCAGGCTTGCTGGCGAAGAGCTTGTGGTCGAGCCAATACTGGTACCATTTGCCTTCAATGTTTGAAGGATTATAATTCTTTTCCAACTCCATAGTTTTATGTATTTTTTTAATTTTTCTGACTTCAAATATTGCTTATTATTATGTATAGCCATGCCGTCGCAAGCACAGCCTGGCATGACATCACAAGCACAGCCTGGCACGACATCGCAAGCACAGCCTGGCACGACATCGCAAGCACAGCCTGGCACGATATCACAGAACATGTCTGCACTCGCTCTTTATGATGACAGCACGCATTCATCTGCTGAGAAGCAGGCTCCACCGCTCATTGGCCAGATGCGCCAATCACTCGAATCTGAGTGTCGAAGCAGGCTTGCCGATGCTGATGAGATGCGAGCTGCCCCAGATCACAGCGCTGGATATGAGCATCGTGACGATGTTGACTGCCACGATGACAAGCCAGTTGAACTCAATTGGCACAGAATCTATGTAATACGTCGAGGCATCGAGTGAGACCACATGAAAGCGGTCTTGCACGAAGCATATAAGCAGTCCGGCAACATTGCCCCACAGCATTCCTTTTCCCACAAGCATGATGCTGAAATGGACAAAGATGCTGCGCACAGCCTTATTGGTGGCTCCGAGCACCTTGAGTGTTCCTATCATGTTGATGCGTTCAAGCATTATGATAAGCAGTCCGCTCACCACGGTGAAGGCGCTGACAAGTATCATGAGAACAAGTATCATGACTACATTCATGTCGAGCACATCGAGCCAGGCGAATGTGTGGGCCGCAAGTTCCTTGATGCTGAACACGCCCGTGGTGGCTCCGCTCTCATTCTTCAAGCCGCGCAGGAAGCGAAGTTGCCTTGTCGTCTGGTCGAGCAGGTCCATGTTTTTCACAGTTATCTCCAGTCCCGACGACATGGAGTCATTCCAGCCATTGAGTTTGCGCACCGTGTGTATGTCTGTGAAGACCAAGTTCTTGTCGTAGTCATCCATGTTGGTGACATAGATGCCTGCGACCTTGAAGCGCCTGGCGCGCATAGACTCATTGCCCATGAAATATGCAAAGACCTTGCTGCCCGTTGCCAGTCCGAGATCGCTTGCCACCTTTTCCGAGACAAGAATCTGGTTGGAAGCCTCTCTGTCTGAGAAGCGCGGCACAGCTCCATCGACAAGGCAGCGGCTCAAGAACGTCGTGTCGTAGTCGGGGCCTATGCCCTTGAAGGTGAGACCGCAGAAGTCCTCATCTGTCTTGAGCACGCCAAGCCGTGTGGCCACCTGCTGCACACGGCCGACATTAGGAATCTGCTTTATCTTCTTTATGACAGTTTTGTCTGTGGTGATTGGCAGAATCTCAAATTTCTGATTCTGCGTGAGGCTGACAGCCTGCACGTTGCCTCCGAAGGCCATTACCTTCGACGTTATCTCCCTCTTGAATCCCTGCACCACAGCCAGGCTCACTATCATCACAGCCAGTCCTATGGCCACTCCTGCCATAGCTATACGAACAGCGGGACGGGAAAAGCGTTCCCCGTCCCCCGTCTTGTCGGAATAGAGCCGTCGTGCTATGAATCGTTCGAATGACATTTCTTTTCAATGATAATATGTCTGCAAGGACATGACAATACGTCTGTCCGTAAGGACATGCATGCGCGCTTTGCGCTTACATGCTTTCCACCCTGCCAGGATAAGCCTCAAGCGCTTTCCTGAGCACAAAGAGGGCGCGGACAAGATCTTCCTTCTTCAGCACATACGCGATGCGCACCTCGTTGCGGCCGGAGCCTGGTGTGGTATAGAAGCCTGAGGCCGGAGCCATCATGACAGTCTCGCCCTCATACTGGAAGTCGGAAAGGCACCACGCACAGAACTTCTCGCAGTCGTCTACCGGCAACTTGGCCACTGTATAGAAGGCACCCATAGGTATAGGAGAATACACGCCAGGTATGCGGTTGAGTCCGTCAATGAGGCATTTTCTTCTCTCCACATACTCATCATATATGTCGCGTGAATATTCCTCTGGCGCATCAAGACTGGCCTCTGCAGCTATCTGTCCGATGAGCGGTGGAGAGAGTCGCGCCTGGCAGAACTTCATCACGGCCTTGCGTATCTCCTCGTTCTTTGTTATCAAGGCTCCAATGCGTATGCCGCATTCGCTGTAGCGCTTGGACACAGAGTCGATGAGCACCACATTGTCCTCGATGCCTTCGAGATGGCATGCAGAGATGTATGGAGAGCCTGTATAGATAAACTCGCGGTACACCTCGTCAGAGAAGAGGTAGAGGTCGTACTTCTTGACCAAATCGCGAATCTGGTTCATCTCGCGGCGTGTGTACAGGTAGCCTGTAGGGTTGTTAGGGTTGCAGATGAGGATGGCGCGAGTGTGCTCATTGATGAGTTCCTCAAACTTTTCCACCTTTGGCAGCGCAAAACCCTCGTCGATGGTAGTGGCGATGGTGCGTATGACCGCTCCTGCCGAGATGGCAAACGCCATATAGTTGGCATAGGCTGGCTCTGGCACAATGATCTCATCGCCTGGATTGAGGCACGCGAGGAAAGAGAACAGCACAGCCTCGCTGCCGCCGCTGGTGATGATGATGTCGTCGGCTGTGAGGTTGATATCGTATTTTGCGTAGTAGCCCACAAGTTTCTCGCGATAGCTACGGTAGCCCTGCGAGGGGCTGTACTCCAATATTTTTCTGTCAATATTCTTGATTGCATCAAGAGCCACCTGCGGAGTCGGGAGGTCTGGCTGACCAATGTTCAGATGGTAAACTTTGACGCCACGCTTCTTGGCGTCCTCAGCGAGAGGTGCAAGCTTGCGTATTGGCGAACTTGGCATCTCAGTTCCTCTTATTGATATTTTCGGCATATCGAATCAGATAATGTTTTTTCCCTTGTATAAACTTGTATAAAAATGTTGTTTCTCTTGTATAAAAAAATAGTGTAAGTTTTCTTTTTTGAAATACAGAGCGCCACACACTTTGACTTCATCAGAGGCATTCCTCAGGTTGAGACCTGCTCTTGCCGCAATGTTTCTTCAGAATTATCACAGCGTTTGGCGTGAACTTCATGCAAAGTTAGCAAATAATTATGGCAATTCACACCTATATCAAAAACTTTTTATAATTTTGCCACAAATTTAAGAGCATGAAAGTAGGAATAATACAACTGAGATGTGTAAAAGACACATCCAAGAACATCAGGCACATTTCTGAAAGCATCAGAAAAGCGGCTGGCGAAGGCGCAGAACTTATTGTATTGCAGGAGCTGCACAACTCACTTTACTTTTGCCAGACAGAAGACACAGCTATGTTTGACCTGGCGGAGCCGATACCCGGTCCGTCCACCAAGGCTTACGGCCAACTGGCCAAGGAACTGTCTGTGGTGATTGTCACATCCCTCTTTGAGAGGCGTGCCGCTGGCCTGTACCACAACACGGCCGTGGTCTTTGAGAAAGACGGCAGCATAGCTGGCAAATACAGGAAGATGCACATACCTGACGATCCCGCCTATTACGAGAAATTCTACTTCACGCCAGGCGACATCGGCTTCCACCCCATAGACACGAGTGTGGGCAGACTGGGAGTGCAGGTATGCTGGGACCAATGGTATCCAGAAGGAGCGCGCCTCATGGCTCTGCAAGGAGCGGAACTGCTCATCTACCCCACCGCCATCGGGTATGAGTCATCCGACACGCCAGAGGAGCAGGAGCGCCAGCGCGAGGCATGGACCACTGTGCAGAGAGGGCACGCTGTAGCCAACGGGCTGCCAGTCATCGCTGTCAACCGCACGGGCCATGAGCCCGACCCGTCGGGACAGACCAACGGCATCTCGTTCTGGGGCAGCAGTTTTGTTGCAGGCCCGCAAGGTGAGATAATCTATCGGGCACCTAAAGATGAGGAGGCCATAAAGGTTGTGGACATCGACATGGAGCGCAGTGAGAATGTGCGCCGGTGGTGGCCATTCCTGCGCGACAGGAGAATAGACGAGTTTGGCGAACTCACCAAAAGGTATATCGACTAAGGACACACTAGCACGCACCATGCACATACAGGGCTGAGACTCTCCTACAAGACAAGGAGGCTCCTTATGACACATGCCGCTTGATACCTAATACGGCATCTTGAATGCATACGCATCATAATAGAGGCGTGGAAGCATGTGCATCATAACAGAGGCGTGCACGACTCCTTGACGTACTCGTTCAGCTTTGGCGTGGAAGCATGTGCATCATAACAGAGGCGTGAAAGCATACGTATCTACAAAAGAGCAGGGAAAGAAGCATGACACTTCCTTCCCTGCTCTTTTCCGTTTACCCGGACACTCACACTCAGAGTTATGTTTCAAGTTTGCGGATAGTATATATTGACCGGTGTTCCTTACATGGCACTCAAATGATAACGCACATTAGTTGCCTGCAGCAATTGGCGCAGGCAGGGCTTTCAGCCCTGACAATTGCCACGCTATGCGCTCATAGGCAGCCTTGACATCCAAATCAGACATGCGCATCCGCAAGCCGTCATTTTTTCATCTTCACCTTCACTTTCACAGCTTTCGACTCATTATGCAGCCTGTCAAGAGCTGTGACACAATACATAGCATACTTGGTATAATCTGGCAACACAAAATAATCATCGCCTGTAACCGCGAGGATATTCCTTGAAGAGTCAAGCTTGACCTTTTCGCCTTTCTTGAAGCCATACACCACATACTGTCTCGGCCTATCCATTTCCTTCTTATACTTAGGAGCCTCCCACACAAGCCTTCGGTTTTCCACCACCTCCAGTTTCTTGGGCTTGCCAGGCGCCTTGCTGTCAATGAATGGCATAAGCGGCTGGAGCGCAGGAGTGGAATGGTAGACCTGCTTCAAGACCGTGCGGTAGTTTCCCGGATTGTTCACAACAGCAGCCGCATACCATTGGCACGAGCCCTTCACATTTTTCAGAGACCTCTGCAGCCTATACTTCGCCAACATTTGGTGCGACTCAGGATTGGCAGGATCCACGCCCTTGACTGTGCGCTCCACATCCTGTCCTATGTACAGCGGACGTTCTCCGCAATAGTCGTTCCACCAGTTCAGGAGCACAGCATAGTCTGCCGCCTTAGTGCCCAAGTTCCAGTAGACCTGCGGAATGATGTAGTCCACCCATCCTTTCTTTACCCACGTCACTATGTCGGCATACAGGTCGTCATAATTCTGCGTGCCGCTCGTGGCGCTGCCCTTCTCGCTGTTGCGTCCGTCAGGCGAGTTGCGGTAAATGCCAAACGGGGAGACGCCAAACTTGCACCAGGGCTTCACGGAGCGGACCAGCATGTGCAGGTCATATATGAGCTTGTTCACATTGTCACGCCGCCAGTCCTCAATAGAGCTGAAGCCACGCTTGTCCCTTTCGTAGTCGAGAGCATCAGGAATGCTGACTCCAGGCACGGGATAAGGATAGAAATAGTCGTCTATATGTATTCCATCCACGTCATAGCGGTTCAGGATATCCTCAACCACCATACATGTGTATGTGCGGTTCTCAGGCAACGAAGGATTGAAGATGTACAGGCCATCATATTCGAAGACACGCTCTGGATGGCGCACAGCCGCATGATTTGGAGCCAGTTCTCTTGTGAACTTGGTCTTTGCCCTGTAAGGGTTGATCCAGGCATGGCACTCCATCTCCCTCTTGTGGCATTGCTCCACCATCCATGCCAACGGATCCCATCCATCGGCTGGAGCCACTCCCTGAGTGCCAGTCAGATACCGTGACCATGGCTCGTAAGATGACTTGTAAAGCGCGTCGCCCTCGGCCCTGACCTGAAAAAGTATGGCGTTGATGCCACACTCCTGCAAACTGTCGAGCTGGGAGGAAAGCATCGACCTTATCTGCGCAGGCGACTTGCCTATATACTGTCCGTTGACACATTGTATCCACGCTCCGCGAAACTCCCTCTTGGGGTTCTCCGAAGCCTCGGCTTTTCCCGAAGCCAATGCAGCCCATGCGACAATGGCCCAAACCACCGCCATGATGATTTTTTTCTTCATAAATGATAGTGTTTAAAGATTGTATTCATTTCAGACATTCTGCACCTACAGCACGGGGGTGAGCAGATTGCCAAACCATCCCTGGAATTTCTTTCCCGTAGTTCTGGTGCTCCAATATCCCTTTTCCATTCTTGTGGACGACTTCAGTTGCTCGTTGAAGAGCCTTACCAACTCCGCTGTCTTCCCCCTGTCAAATATCACGGTGTTCACCTCGTAGTCGCAACGCAGCGAGCGCGAATCCATATTGCTGGAGCCTACTGTGCAATAAAGGTCATCCACCATCATTATCTTGGTGTGATGGAAGCCTCCATGATACAGATAGACCTTAGCTCCGCGCTTCGCAAGATTGTTGCCCACATAGTGGGAAGCCTCTGGAGTGAGCGGTATGTCACTCTTGGCCGACAACAGTATCTGCACGTCCACTCCACGGTCTATCGCTTTTTTCAGAGCCTTGCGCACCTTGTGGGTAGGCACGAAATAAGGGTTTATTATCATCACCCTGTGCTGAGCCGTGTTGAGCATCTCGGCAAACAGGTCTCTTATTGCAGAAGGGGTCTTGTTGGCATGGCGATCCACCACAGCCAGTCTCACGCCAGCATCAGTATGGCCCGATTGTTCTGGGCGGCTGCCATTGGCGGCAACAGCAGCGGCATCAGGGTTCTCACCTGTGCCATGTGCGCCTGCCGATTCTGCGCGGTTTGGGAAATACTTGCCGCCGACGAGCATCTCTCCCGTGGCTTCCCACCACATGCGGCAGAATATATTGTGGAGATCGTCTACCACAGGCCCCTCAAGGTGCATGTGCATGTCATGCCAGTCGCCAATGCCAGGAATGCCTTCTATGTAATAATCTGCCACGTTCATGCCACCGGTATAAGCCACACGCCCATCTATCACCACTATCTTCCTGTGGTCGCGAGGTATGATATGATTCACCCAAGGAAAGCGCAATGGGTCAAACTTCACCAGCTTGATGCCGAGTCCGCATATCGAGTCATGCATGTGCCTGTCTATCGGCTTGTTGTTGGAAGCATTACCAAAGGCGTCATACAGCGCTCTCACCTCCACGCCCTCCGAAGCCTTTTCGGCCAGCAGGTGAAAGAGGAGTCCTGCTATCGAATCGTTTCTGAAATTGAAATATTCCAGATGTATGAACGACTTGGCATTCTTCACCTCTTCAAACAAGTCTACAAACTTGTCATGTCCTGTGGTGAGGAAGTGTACTGAATTACCATCTGTAGTGCGCACTCCGCTCTCACGCAGAAAGCGAGCCACAAGCGAGTCGGAACGCACGCCGCCATCTGACGAGGACTGTGCGCAGACGTTCCAGGCGAACAGCCACACCATGCAAGCCAGCGCCACTATCTTTCTCTTTGTCATTATATTTACCATTGTATAGGATCCAGGCCATGCTGCTGGAGATACTGATTACATATGCTAAAATGATGATTTCCAAAAAATCCCCTATACGCAGACAGGGGCGACGGATGGGCAGACTTGAGCACGCAATGCCGCTCTGGGTCTATGAGCTTGGCCTTGCCCTGCGCATAACTGCCCCACAGCATAAAGACCACATGGTCCTTGCCTTCGCTCACACGGCGTATCACCTCGTCGGTAAAGGTCTCCCAACCTTTTCCCTGATGGCTTCCTGCGGCATGAGCTCTGACGGTCAGAGTGGCATTCAGCAACAGGACACCCTGGCGTGCCCACCTGGTAAGGTCGCCCGACTGAGGCGCAGGCACTCCGAGGTCTGACTGTATCTCTGCAAAGATATTTCTCAAGGATGGCGGAAACGGCACTCCGTCGCCCACAGAGAAGCACATACCCTGGGCTTGCCCTGGCTCGTGGTAAGGGTCCTGCCCTATCAGCACCACTTTTACTTTGTCAAACGGACACTGGTTGAAGGCATTGAATATCATGTGTCCCGGAGGATAACATGTCCCATTGGCGTATTCTGCCTTGACAAACTGGATAAGTTGCCCGAAATAAGGCTTCTCGAACTCGTCCTCCAGCCTCTCATGCCACGATGGCTCTATATCTACATTTCTCATTGCTTATCTTTTCATACTGACCACACTTTATCGGTGCGGTGCATTCATACGGCTCAGGTTTATCTTTGTTTATCTTTTCACACAGAGTTTATCTTTTCATACAGACCACGCTCAGTCATTCCCAAACATCAGTTTCACAAAGCGTGTCTGCTTATAGTAATCATTGAAGTAAGCTCCATTGCTGTCATACACGGCGCGTGGCACAAACATGGATATGCCAGAGCAATGCTCCTCATCTACAAGCGGATTGACTACCACATTGCCTACCTCCTTGCTCACGCCCGTGCAGTACCAGTCTTTGCCATGCCAGCACTTCACCACCTTGGCCATCTCTGTGTTCCATCGCCCAATTCCGTCAACGCCCATCAGCTCACTCATCACCGCCCTCATGTCTGGCATATCAGGATAGAACGATGCTACCGTAAGGTATTTATGATAGGAGAACAAGTTGGACACCGTTACATATTCACACGCCTCAGCATAATTGTCAAAGTTGCCATACCCGCCAAACACGCTGCGCATATATGGGATGGCATGGCGAAGCGAATCCGTGTTTACGTCAGACAACACCACACCACCCTCTTCATCATAAAGATACGTGTTGTTATAAGCCCGGCATATGCCCTCAGCATACCCGTCCTTACGGAACATCTCAGGAACGACGGCTGCATAATCCGCTCCGGGCGATGGCACCTCGGCAGGAGAAGCCACTATGTGCTTCGCCACATCCATCAGGTCACAGTCCACCTCGATGGTCTGCATGAAGCAGGCATCAAAGAAGATGAAGTCCATGACACCCTTGCCAGCCAGCACCTCAGCTATCTCGTCCGTCCCCATGCCAAGCAAGCCATAGCCCGACGTGTCGTCCGTGGCAAAGGAGCGCGAGGTCCTTCGTGAAGGAGATGTCTGCACATACGGAGGAATCCACCCGAAGCCATGCGAGCCAAGGACAAGTCCGTAGCTCTGGGCTGGATAGTTGGCCTGGACATAATCGACAAAATCCCCAAGCACATCAGCTGAGGCCGAGTTGACATCAGAGGCATAGGTCTTCACAGGCACAAGGTCTCTGTAGCTCTTTGCCGTCGTTGTGTCGTTGAGCACATATATGCATGGAGCAGAATGCAGCCTGTCCACAAACGCCACCACACGGTTGTTCTTACCGTAACTGTATTTGACAAAGCCCTTCACTATCTCGTCAAGGTCCGAATAAGCGTTGCTGCTTATGTTGTTGTCTGCCGCTATGTATACCATCACAGTACGGCTGTCAGCCACAGCAAACTCAGGCACAGGCTTTTCATCGCCGCCCCTGGTGCTTTCATGGTCGTCATCCTTGCTGCACGCAGAAAACAAACAGGTTGCAGCAATGCCTACGAGCATAGCTGCAACCATATTATTTATGTACTTTCTTGCATTCATAATATTATTCTTAGGCAGGTGTCCGTAGAGTGCTGCCAACGCATATATACTACATTATTATATATTTATTGCAAATAAAAAACTGTCTTGAACACCTGCTTATATGCGAGCGTCTCTCTCATGCATACATGCTTTACATTTTTTGACATGAAGCAACGCCAAGAGTCATTATTTAATAATGCCAAAGCTATTATTTAATAGCGCTAAGAGTTATTATTTAGTAATGCCAGAAGAGCCTCATCCATTCACAATGGAAGAAAGCGCGGAAATTTCATTTTACCAAGTCTACAGGATGAATGAAACGAAACTTATCCTCATCAAGCACCACCACCCTATTGTTGGCATTGTCGAGATAATACTTCTTTACCTTATAAAATTTCTTGCCTATTTTTTTTCTGCTCGCAGAGAAGAACACAGCAGCAGTCTGTCTATTGCGGCTGAACTTGTCCTTGACATAGTCCTCCAACTGAACGCTAAAATACTGGCGCATAGGAAGGAAAGAGGTCTTCTTCTCCAAGTCAACGCTGTCCACCTCACATATAGACGTGACATATATGACGGTATCGGTCAATTGCTGGCACACACCAAACATGTACACCTTTCCCTTGCCCTTCACATGGCTTTCCACATTGTCATCCTGCGCGCATACCATCAGCGAGCATGCGGCAAGAATGCACATCATCAGATTTCTTTTCATTCGTCCTGTAATTGATATATTACTATTTCCACAGATTTGGGCTGCGCCAGCCATATTTCCACAGATCGTGGATGCTACAGCCTTACTTACACGGCGTCAGAGCTTCTGACACATTTCCAATGGCAACGGCAGCGCCAGCCCTATGGCCGCAAGCTGCGCCATCAGCCCAGACAAGTCTTCAGCAGACTTCCGCCATGCTGAGGTCGGACTGCTTTTCAGCTCGCCATCAACCCAGATAAGTCTTCAGCAGACGGCTCTTTGACTGCGAGCGAAGCCTGCGGATGGCCTTCTCCTTAATCTGCCTCACGCGCTCACGTGTGAGATTGAACTTCTCGCCAATCTCCTCCAGAGTCTTTTCTGGCTCACCAAGGCCAAAGAACATCTTCACAATTTCCTTCTCGCGCGGAGTGAGTGTGTCGAGCGCGCGCTCTATCTCCTTCTGAAGCGACTCTGTTACCAGGGTCTTGTCGGCAGACGGAGCGTCAGGATTAGACAGTATGTCAAGCAGGCTATTGTCCTCTCCCTCCACAAAAGGAGCGTCCACGCTGATGTGGCGTCCGCTCACCTTCATGGTGTCAGCCACCTTGTCCACTGGCAGATCGAGCTGGGCGGCCAGCTCCTCAGGCGAAGGACGGCGCTCATTCTCCTGCTCAAACTTAGAGAATGCCTTGCCTATCTTATTGAGCGAGCCAACCTGGTTGAGCGGCAGGCGCACAATGCGGCTCTGCTCCGCCAGAGCCTGAAGTATGCTTTGACGAATCCACCACACAGCATAACTGATAAACTTGAAGCCACGGGTCTCGTCAAATTTCTCCGCTGCCTTTATCAGGCCAAGGTTGCCCTCGTTGATGAGGTCTGGCAAGCTCAGTCCCTGATTCTGGTACTGTTTGGCAACAGAAACGACAAAACGCAGATTCGCCCTTGTCAACTTCTCAAGTGCCCTGCGACCCTCTGGACCTCCCTTGCGAATCTTCGCAGCGAGCTCCACTTCCTCTTCTACCGTGATTAATTCCTCACGACCGATTTCCTGCAAGTACTTGTCCAATGAAGCACTTTCACGGTTCGTGATTGACTTTGTGATTTTTAATTGTCTCATACAAATTTTGCAAAATTCGTACAAATATACGAATTTACTCTTACATGCGAAAGTCTTTTTATCTTTTTTACACCAAAAAGGGCCAAACACAAGCTTTTAGACCTGCATTTGACCTTAAAGGTATTATTTTTCTGCCTCTCTACCTGTCTGTAGCTGTGCCGATGTCGTGTCCGGCACATTCAACACGCGCGAGAGGTATGATGCCCTCATTTCATGAGCATGGAAAACGCATCGGGATAAGGCGTCTCAAACTTCATCACCTCGCCTGTGACCGGATGACGGAAAGCGAGGCGGAAAGCATGAAGGCAAACACGCCCTACAGGGTCAGCGTTTGGCCCATACGCCTCCTCCGAGCTGCCATACTTGTAGTCTCCTACGATGGGATGATGCAAGTCCTGCATGTGGACGCGTATCTGGTTCTTGCGGCCTGTGTCGAGCTTCAGCTCCACAAGCGAGAATCCGTTCTTGCGCTTCAGGGTGCGGTAGTTGGTCACGGCATACTTGCCGCCATTGTCGTAGACACTCGAATATGTGACGAACATGCGGTTCTCAGAGAGCCACGAAGCCACCGTACCATGGTCTTTCTCCATCTCTCCCTGCACCACAGCCACATAGCGGCGGTCTACCACGATGTCCTGCCAGTTGTCTGTAAAGGCTTTCTGTATGTCGCGCCGCTTGGCAAAGACGAGCAGTCCGGAGGTTCCGCGGTCGAGGCGATGCACCGTGCACACGGCGAAGGTGCGGTTGGTGCGCTTGACATATTCATCCAGTATTTCCTTCACACTCTCCTGACGCTTGCCTGGAGTGACATTAGTGAGTATGCCCTCGCGCTTGTCCACAACAATGATGAAGGCATCCTCGTATATGATTCTCACCCACTTGCTGTGGAAAGCGTGCTTGTGGCGGTTCTTGGCCACCTGCACCAGCTGTCCGGGGCGCAACTGGTGGTTGTACTGTGTCACTATCTCCTTGTCCACATACACCATCCTCTGCGAGAGCAACTCCTTGGCCCTTGTGCGAGATATTCCCGTTATTCTGTCCATAAGGAACTTCATCAGCTCGGCTGGCTCTGTGACGGGATAGTTGGTGTAAGTGTTGGCAGCCTTTCTGTCAAAAGAAGACACGTTCATGGTCTTTTTTGTCGATATATTCATTTGCTTGCAATTCTCTGATTATTTGTCTGTATATCATATGGTAGCCATCATGCGCCTCATTTTCTTTCCAGCAGCACCACATTCTCCACATGCTGGGTGTGAGGGAACATGTCCACAGGCTGGACAGCCACTACCCTGTAGGCCGTGTCGAGCAGCTGCAGGTCACGTGCCTGCGTGGCTGGATTGCAGCTGACATAGACTATCCTCTTCGGCTCTGCAAAGAGGATGGTGTCTATCACATCCTGGTGCATGCCTGCGCGTGGAGGGTCTGTGATGATGACATCGGGACGGCCATGCTCCTCTATGAATTCCTTGTTCAGGATATCCTTCATGTCTCCGGCATAAAAGAGCGTGTTGGTCAGTCCGTTTATTTCCGAGTTGACCTTAGCGTCCTCTATGGCTTCAGGCACATATTCGATGCCAATGACCTTGCGGGCCTGGTGCGCCACGAAGTTGGCGATGGTGCCTGTGCCTGTGTAAAGGTCGTAGACCAGTTCCTGGCCTGTCAGCCCAGCAAAGCTGCGGGCCACCTTGTACAACTCATAAGCCTGTTCGGTGTTGGTCTGGTAGAAAGACTTCGGGCCGACCTTGAACTTGAGGTCTTCCATTGTCTCATAGATATAGTCTTTTCCCTTCACCACATGTATCTCCTGGTCGCCAAACGTGTCGTTGGCCTTGTGGTTGTCGACATAAAGGAGCGAGGTTATCTGAGGGAACGTGTCTACCAGGTGCTGCATGAGCGCATCGGCCTGGAGCTGCTCCTCGGCTGTCTCTATCCTGAACTGTACCAGAAACATCAGTTCGCCTGTGTTGCTGGTGCGTATCATCAGCGAACGGAGAAGGCCTTTGTTTTGTCTCAGATCATAAAACTCCAGTCCGTGCTCCAGGGCATAGCTGCGTATGTCGTTCCTTATCTCATTGTTTATATTGTCCATGAGGTGGCACTCCTCGATGTCGAGAATCTTGTCGAAGGCACCTGTGATGTGGAAGCCCACAGCATCCATCACGTCATATTTCACATCAGCCTTCACTTCCTCCTCTGTGAGCCAGCGCTTGTTGGAGAAGCCAAACTCCAGCTTATTGCGGTAGCCATACACATGCTTGCTGCCAAGTATGGGCCTCATCTCAGGTATCTCCACCTTGCCTATGCGCACAAGATTGTCGTACACCTGCTGCTGCTTCGCCTTCAGCTGTTCCTCATACTTGAGGCATTGCCACTTGCATCCGCCGCACACGCCATAATGACGGCAGACCGGCTGCGTGCGCAGAGGAGACTGCTCATGGAAGCGGACTGCCACAGCCTCCATGTAAGAGTGTTTCTTTTTCTTCACTTGCAGGTCTACCACATCGCCAGGTACCACAAAGGGGACAAACACTACTTTGTCGTCCACGCGTGCCAAGGACTTGCCTTCTGCCGCGCAGGCGGTTATAGTGACATTTTCCAGCAAAGGAAGCTGCTTCTTGTTTCGAGCCATATATATATATCTTTTTGTTTCTTATTCAAAGTTCAACATGCTTTTCTTTTACGGAACCACCTGACATATCATGGCAAAAGAGGCTTATTCACCATACAGGAGGCCAATGTTCCGCTCTCCCCTACAGTTTTGTTTCCGCAAACGAGGCGCAAAGTTAGTCAAAAGCCCTGAGATAAGGGGCATCTCACGGCAAAAAGTTTATCTTTCAGCACGAAAAGGCCGTTTTTATGTCATGCAGACAAACGTCTTTGACAACACCACAGCGCAGCCTCCCTTTCACCAGCCCATCCCGAACAGGCCCCGAACGATTGCGCAAACAGCGTTGCCCTCACGGCCACCTCTCCTCACAGCCATACAGCACTACCTTGATGCGCATGGATATCCAGCAGAGACCTTAATGCGCATGGATATCCAGCAGGGACCTGATGCGCATGGCTATCCAACAGGGAGTTGATGCACATGGCTATTTCAGCAGAGACTTGATGCGCTCGGCTATTATGGAAGCCATGCGTTTTGCGCCCTTGGCCGTAGGGTGGATGCCATCCCATTGCATGGTGCCATCCTCTCCAGGAAAAAGCGAATGAAGATCAATCACCTCCAGTCCGTACTCCCTTGCCACCTCACGCTGCACAGGCATCACGCCATTGACGATGACAGAGTCACAGATGCCCCAGTCGTCTTTCAGCGCTGGAATGGGAGTGCAGATAAAGATGACAGGCTTCCTCTGTTTCTCAATGCCAGCCGCGCCTTTCTTCGATGCCGACTTGGCACGCTTGGCATCCTTCTGCGCATCTTTCACACCCTTGGCTGTAGCGAGGTCGGGACGCAGAGTCTTGATCATCTCCTGCAAGTCGTGCTTAAACTCCGCCCCATGCGCCCAGTTGTGCGGCTTGGAGTCATTAGTACCTAGCTTTATCACCACCACGTCTGGCTTGTAGGCCTGTGCGTCGGCCCAGGCCATCTCCTTCATGTACGGGATGTCTCCGTTGTTAAGCAACGTGCGTGCGCTCACCCCGAAATTTCTCACGCAGCACCTGTCGCCAAGCATCTGCTGCAACTGTGCAGGATAGCCCTGCTCCTCTGCCATGTCAATGCCATGGCCATCAGTGATACTGTTGCCAATGCAGGCCACCCTCACAGCGTCAGCACGCGGAGCGGCCAGGTTGTCGAGCCAATTGCCAAGGTCAGAGAGCATCTGCGCATTGTACTTGTAGTCCTTCCTGATGCCGAAGCCATGGCCGCCTGTAGGGTAGACATGCATGGCGCAACTATTGCCAGCGCGCCGCATAGCAGCATAATACTCCAGGCCGTTGGTAAGGAAGGGCACCACCTGGTCGTCGCTGGCGGTCAAAATGATGGCAGGAGGCGTGAGATGGCGTCGCACGGCGTTCTGTGTGGAATACTTCTTCACCTGGGCGGCATCCTTGGCTCCCTCCTCGCCCAGAAAATTGATGCACGACCATTTGTGCGACACCTTCTGGTCCATGGAGATGACTGGGTAAAAGAGTATGCTGAAGTTGGGGCGCAGAGAGAATGGTGCCATCGTAGAGACGACCGACGACAGATGGCCTCCAGCCGAAAAGCCCATGATGCCCACATCCTGCGGATTGACATGCCACACCTCGCACGAGTCGCGCATTGTGCCAATGGCCTTCTCCACATCGCCCACGGGCAATGTCTTGTCGCCATGCGGCAGACGATAGTCTACCACAGCGTAAGCTATGCCCCTGCCGTTCATCCATTCTTTCCAGTCGTGGCCCTCATGTCCATTGGAGAGGACTGAATATCCGCCTCCAGGCACTCCTACCACAGCTCGGCCCGATGGCTTTTCTGGCAGATACACCGTCATCTTTGCCTTGGCATCGTCTGTAAGTTTCACCTCTATCTTCCGGGCGGTCTGAGCATGCATCACCACAGCCATCATCATAAGGCCCAATGTCATAATCTTCTTCATTTCTATCAGTTTTGTTTGTTTTATTGTTATTTGTTTGAAAGCAGTTTTTTCTCTCTAAGGCATTCTTCTGATGGACATGCCACATTCAAGGATGCCTTTTCTGTTTTATCTCTACTTTTGCAAATTTACAAAGATATTTCGAGTAGGCAAGAGCTTGGCTGTATATTATTCACAACAAAGAGTTTTTTTGCTTCCGCAACACTCATTTTCTACTGTGTCACACACTTATTTCAGATGTGCCACACACTCATTTCAGATGTGCTACACACTTATTTCAGATGTGCTACACACTTATTTCAGATGTGCTACACACTTATTTCAGATGTGCTACACACTTATTTCAGATGCACGCCACACTCTTTTACGCTGTGCCACCCATTCATTTCTGTTCCGCCAAACGTTCCCCTACTATGCACAGAGCAAGAAGATTTCCACACACACAACAGGTCTTTTACACACGCATACCGCAACAAAGGTGTTTTACAGGCTCACATAATTTGTTTATAAAAATAAAAATGTCTAACTTTGCATATAAAATCAGCAAGGTTCAGATGGCGCAGCAAGAGACGCCATGACATGAGAACACAAAAGAAAGGACAACATGAAGAGAATTCTTTTTGTCTGCCACGGCAACATATGCAGAAGTCCCATGGCAGAATACATAATGAAGCATCTTGTGAAAGAGGCCGGACTGGAAGACGAGTTCGAGATAGCCTCTGCCGCCACAAGCACTGAGGAGATTGGCAATCCTGTCTACCCTCCGGCAAGGCAAAAGCTGGCAGAGCACGGCATAGCCTGCAAGGGACACAGAGCCAGACAGGTAACTAAGCACGACTATGCCTACTACGACCACATCATAGCCATGGACTCATACAACGTGCGCAACATGACACGCATCTTCGGGGGCGACCCACAAGGCAAGATAAGCCTTCTCCTGCATTACACAGGCGAGCGGCGTGACGTGGCCGACCCTTGGTATACAGACAATTTTGACGCCACATGGCACGACTGCCTCAACGGCTGCAGCGCCCTGCTCAAGAAGCTCAGGTAGCAGCGCGCCGACAAACATGCCGACAGCTCCCACCAGGCTCTACTAGCACCTACTTAATACAAGCACCTAATAATAATCTAAAATAAAAAAAATGAAGCAGACCACAATCACGCCATCTGCCCAGGCGGCAAAGCCCGACTTTGTCACCACCAAGGCAGCGCTGCCTAAAACCGCAAAAGAGTCACACACCTCTGTGCCGGGCAAGAAGACGCCCTACACCATCGCTATAGTGACATCACTTGCCGTTGCCGCACTGGGGGCGTATTTCCTCATCATGCAGAACAGCGACACTCTGTTCATGGCGCAAGGACAGAGCTTTTTCACCACAGACCCTACATTCTTCAGCGAGTGCATGCGGCGCCCAGGAGGACTCATCACATGGATGGCATCATTCATGACGCAGTTTTTCTACTACCCAGCCTTGGGCGGAGCCATGATGATAGCCATCTGGATTCTCTCCATGTGGATGAGCAAGGTGGCCTTCAGGACTGGAGCCGCATGGATGCCCGTGCTTGCCGTTCCTGTCATGTGCATCCTGGTGAGCATGATTGACAACGGCTACTGGATATACTACATCAAGCAGACTGGTTTCTGGTATTATGCCACCATCGGCTATTTCTGCGCAATGGTCATAGTGTTGCTGTACAGCTTCACGAAAAACATAGCCGACAGCGCCTTGCTCACACTCATCACGGCCTTCACCTACCCTTTCTTCGGCTGGTACACGTTGCTGGCTCTCGTCTATGTGGCTCTGATGACAGCCACAAGGCCATCGGCAAAGGGCACGAAGCGCAAGGCCTTGCTCACAGCCATGCCTGTCATTGCCGCAATAGCCATGCCGCTGTTCATGCGACAGTTCTACCCCGACCTGCGCGACGACCAGATATGGACATCGGGACTCACCTTCTTCCAATGCGACACGCTGACAAGCTTCTTTCCGCAACTGCCGCTCATAGCCATGGCTGCTGTTCCTGCGCTATTCCCATTCCTGCCAAAGCATGACAGGGTGACACGAAAAGGTGCATGGGCCGCGTGGGGCACGGCCGTTGTAGTCATGGGCCTCTCTGCCCTGTGGGCCACCAAGGCCGACTTCCAGAATTACAACTACCATGCCGAGATGCGGATGTTCTGCGCCGCCGACGAGCACGACTGGGACAAAGTGCTCTATGAGATGGGGGACATACCGGGCGACGCCTCGCGAGAGATGGTGCTGCTGAAAAACATCGCCCTGCTCAACAAAGGCGAGATGGGTGACAAAATGTACCATTACAACAATATGGGTGAGCAACCCAAGAACGACTTCGACACGCTCCATGTGCACATGGTGCAGACTGGCGGCGAACTGATATACTACTACCATGGCAAGACCAATTTCGCCCTGCGCTGGGGAATAGAGAACAGCGTGGAATATGGCTACAGCTTCTTCCGTCTGAAGAACATGGCGCGAGCTGCCATCGTCAACGGCGAGATGGACCTGGCTAAGAAATATCTCACTATACTCTCCACAAGTCTGTTCTACAAGGACTGGGCTGAGAGGCTGATGCCTGTGACAGACCATCCTGAGCTGATAGCCAACTACCACGAGTTTGACACCGTGAAGGAACTGTGGGACAACATGGGCTCTATCCTCGACGGCAACAACGGACTGTGCGAGATGTATCTGCTCAACTACTTCAGCCACACCATGAACAAAGACGACAAACTGCTGCAAGAGCTGACGCTCAACTATGCCATGGTGCAGAAAGACATACAGCTCTTCTGGCCGCGCTTCTTCCTCTACGCGCAGATGCACCAAGGCAAGAAGATGCCTGTACACTATCAGGAGGCGGCCTATCTGTATGGCAACCTGGAACCGCAGAACGTGAACATCAGCAACATGCCGTTCGAACAGACGGTAAAGGACAAATATGCAAGTTTCCAGCAAACGTCACAATCTCTGCTCGCCTCTGGCATGGATGCCAAGCAAGTGGGCGAGGCCATGAAGGGATCCTTTGGCGACACCTTCTACTGGTTTTACTTCTTCAGCAGAAACGTCCATTCATACTAACAGCACAACGTCTGCATGACATATACGACTTACAACATCACCCATAGCCTCCACAGAGTCTTTTGACACGCCTCAGCAGGATATCTTGATGACGCCTCCTTTTTGGCAGCGCTCCAGCCGAATATCCCGACGACGCTTCCGACAGAATCTATTGGCGGCAACAATAAAAACAAAAAAAGCACCACAATGAAGATAAAGAACATACTATCCATCATCGCTATCGCAGCCCTGATGATATCATGCGACCACCCTGCCGTACCTACCAGCGCGGAGCACGTGGACCGCTGCCCCAACATCCAGCCTGACTACACAGATGTGACCGTGCCATGCAACATCTGCCCGCTCAACTTTGCCGTGCTTGAGGGCGCGACAGACGTCGTGGCAAAGATATCTTACCCCGACGGATTCACCACCTTCGGCGAAGGGCAGAAAGTGATAATAGAGGAAAGCGACTGGGACGAAATGGTGAAGTCGGCCAAGGGCAAAAGCCTGAAAGTGGAGGTGTATGCCAAGGTCAAGGACCAATGGAAAGCCTTCAAGCCTTTCAGCATACACATATCCAACGACAGCATAGACCCATACATATCATACCGACTCATACAGCCGTCATACGTCGCTTATGAGCAGCTCAGCATCAACCAGCGCAACCTCACCAACTTTGACGAGGAAGAGATATACAGCAACATGGCTGTGAGCACAGAGGCTGAGGGACAATGCATCAACTGCCACTCATACCAAAACTACAAGACCGACCACATGCTCTTCCACATGCGCCAAAGCTATGGAGGCACCATGATAGTGGACGGGGGCAAACTGAAGAAGGTGGACCTGAAGACCGACGAGACCATCAGCGCCGGAGTCTACCCCGCATGGCACCCTACCAAGAATCTCATAGCATTCTCCACAGACAAGACAGGACAGTCGTTCCACACCAAGGACATCAACAAGATTGAGGTGCAGGACACAGAGAGTGACCTTATCCTCTACGACGTGGACAAAAACGAGGTGAGCAGCATCTCCGAACTGGAAGACGAGCTGGAGGTGTTTCCCACATGGAGCCCTGATGGCAAGACTCTGTATTTCTGCTCTGCAAAGTTTGAGTACCAAAACGACTCTGTAGCCAAGGAGACAGAGATGATACAGCGCTACAAGGAGGTGAAGTATAGCCTCTACGCCACAGACTTCAACCCAGAGACAAAGCAGTTCAGCAACACCAGGATGATATACAACGCAGCCGACTCTGCCATCAATGCCAGCGTCACCCTGCCACGCGTCAGCCCAGACGGACGCTACATCATCTTCTCGCAAGCGGAATACGGATGCTTCCACGTGTGGCACAACGACGCCGACATCTACATGCTTGACCTGAAGACCAACAAGGTGAGAAAACTGGACCAGCTCAACAGCAACCGCTCTGAGAGCTATCCAACATGGTCAAGCAACGGACGGTGGATAATGGTCGACTCACGCCGAGGCGACGGCAACTACACACGCCCCTACATAGCATACTTCGACAGGCAGGGCAAGGTGCACAAGCCTTTCATCGTGCCTCAAAAAGACCCGAGCTTCTACACATTCCTGCTGCGCTCGTTCAACAGGCCGGAATTCATGAAAGAGCCTGTAAGGGTCTCTCCAACAGAATTTGCCAAGAAAGCTAAAGAAGACGCTGTGAAGGCCAAGTTTGCAAAATAAGTCAACGCCTGCTAAAGAGAAAGACATGCCGCATGCCGCCATCCAAGGCTGCATGTGGCTGTGTTTTAGACAAATGAAATGAGAAACAAGCAAAGATACATATTATTCATATCATTCGCAGCCATAGCCTACGTGCTCCTGCCACTATACAACGCCGACTACCTCTACACCATACAGGACAACGACGCTTTCATTGCCGGCAACACTTTCATGAGGGACACGGTGAACCACCATGGCGGCTGGGCTACATGGATAGCCTGCTACCTCACGCAGTACTTCTACTACCCGTGGCTCGGCACAAGCATCATCGTGGCCTTGTGGGCCGCCATATACGCCATGACATGCTGGCTCTTCTCTCTGAGAGGATGGACATGCGCCATCGCGCTTGCAGCACCTGCGCTACTCATGCTCAATGTGCTCGACTATGGCTACTGGATATATTACGCCAAGACCCCTGGCTTTGCCTTCATGCCCACCGTAATGACGCTTTTCATCTGCATGTCTGCATGCGTGCTGCGTCTGATTCTCATGCTGGCCAAGGTGAGATGCGCCAAGACCACCACTGCAGCTGCATGCCTGGTGGCCACAGGCGCGGCCGCAAGCTTTTCTGTAGGCACATGGAGACTTGACAACCACACGTGCTCTATCGCCACAACATTGTTCGACCGAAACTTCCGCCATGAGCTGAGCATGTACCGCGCGCTCGACGATTGGCGCTTCGACGATGTCATAGACGAGGCAAGGGCTTGCGATGACACACCCACCAACTTGATGGTGATGTACAAGAACGCGGCCCTCCTGCACACCGGACACCTGAGGGACATGTTTGACACAAGCAACTGTGGCATACACCCATCTACTAATGATTCGCCGAAAATACGCACCTCGCGGCTCGGAGCCTCGCTTATATATTATATGTATGGGCTGTTCAACTTCTCTTACCGATGGGCTATGGAAAACTCTGTGCAGTATGGCCTGAGCTTCCGCAGCATGAAGATGATGGCCAGATGCGCCATTATGAACGGGGAGCATGATGTGGCCAATAAATATCTCACCATACTGCGCTCCACAACATTCCACAGAGACTGGGCAAACGAGCATACAGACATGCTGCTCAACAGCACTAAACTGGTGCAGGACAAAGAATACTCCAGCATAGAGCCGCTCATGGGAATAATGCCCGACGCGCTCGACAGCGACAACGGACTCTGCGAGGCATACATCATGGATGTCTTCGCGGAACTGCCACACACCACAGCGGCTACGGAGGACATAGCCCTATGCATGTCGCTGTGGGGCAACAACGCTTACGCCTTCTGCGTGCACTTCCACGACTATGTGGAGCGGCATCCCGACAACGCCATACCCTCGCTCTACCAGCAGGGGGCCATCCTGCTCGGCAACCTGCCCGAGTCTCCCATCACACTCGACGGCTTCGAGTTTGACCCCATAGTAGCCAACAAATACAACGCTTTCGTGCAGGACTACCGCACGCTGCAAGAGCAGGGCATGAAAGACGCTGAGGCTGGCCAGAAGCTGAAAGCCGCCTATGGCGACACCTACTGGTGGCACTACTACTTCTGCCCAGAGCCTGATTTCTATTAAGCTCACTCATGGAATATACAAAGCTCATACGTGGCATCTACAAAGCTCAGCTCTACTAAACACCTTCATGACATCTGCAAAGCTCAGACATGACATGGCCGTATTGGCAACCGAGCTTCTCTGAACGGCTCTCAAACAACATCAAGCATTACACTATGAACATATACAACACAACTAAGCTATATTAAAAAAAAACAAAAACGAGATGAGAACACTTATCACACTGGCCATGATGGCAACAGCCGCCACGGCCATCAACGCGCAGGGCACGCTGCAAGACTACCAGAACGCCTATGGCGTGCGCGCCCGCTATTCCAACAAGGTTGCGAATGGCGCTCCTTCATCAGTCCGTCCATCGGAAGACGGCAGCAAATGGACATACTCTGTCTTCAACGGCGACAGCACCGTATGGTATGAGGTGGACAGCAAGACAGGCAAGAAGACCGTCATAGCCAGTCCCGCACCACGCAAGCGGCCTGAATACCGCGGAGGCAAGCAGCACCACTGGATGGAAGTGCTTGACGAGAAAGACGGATGGTCGGAGTCGCCCGTGAAGAAGGCATGCTTCATAGCCCACCGCAACAACAACCTCTACCTCTTTGACGAGAACGCCAAGGACAGCACACAGCTGACGACCGACGGAGTAGACACATGCTACTACTCATCATGGGGCTCATGGTCGGCCGACGGCAAATACTACGCCACCGTGCTCATCAAGCCTGCGCCTAAACGCTATGTCACATACACACTCTCATCGCCAGCCAACCAGGTGCAGCCCATATACTCGCAGCAGGAGTATGCCAAGCCTGGCGA
Source organism: uncultured Bacteroidaceae bacterium (assembly GCA_934271655.1). GTDB lineage: Bacteria > Bacteroidota > Bacteroidia > Bacteroidales > Bacteroidaceae > Minthosoma. The sequence goes on from CAKQRW010000018.1 coordinate 26,508, forward strand.
CAGCCTCAACTACCGCATACCCGTAGTCGTCGACGTGGCAAACAAGAAGACCATCTACCCCAAGTCCACAAAGCTCTTCGCATCACAATATCTGGTCACAGCACCACAATGGGACGAAAACGGAAAGACTCTCACATTCGAGTTCAACGAGCGAGGACACAAGACATACCGCGTACTGGAAATGGATCTGCAAGGCAACGTGCGCACGCTCATTGAGGAGAAGAACGACAAATACGTGGCCTATTCACGCAACCTGCGACGCGACCTCGACGCAAGCCATATCCTCTGGAAGAGCGACCGCGACGGACACGCCCACCTGTATATCTACAACAGAAAGACAGGCAAGCTCACACAGGTCACCAAAGGCAACTACTGGGTGCGCGATGTCATCGACTGCAGCATAGACGAGAAAGGCAAGGGCTATATCATCTTCGCCGCCAACGGCATGAACTGCAAGAATATCGGCAGCGTATCGTCAAGTCTCGACGGCAAAATAGCACAAGAGGACCCTTACAACATACACTACTTCCGCATCGACCTCAACGGAAAGAACCTCACAGCCCTGACTCCTGAGGAGGGCAACCACAAGGTGACACTCGACAGAGCCGGACAGACCATCATAGACACCTACTCTACCGTGCTCAACCCTCCCGTCACCGTGCTCCGCTCAGCTGTCAACGGAAAGGTCATCAGCACACTTGAGACAGCCGACATCAGCAAGCTCCGCGAGAGCGGATGGGTGGAGCCAGAGGTGTTTGTGGCTCCTGGACGCGACGGCAAGACCGACATGTGGGGCATCATACGCCGCCCGCGCAACTTCGACCCCGCCAAGAAATATCCTGTCATCGAGTACATCTACTCAGGACCTGGCGACCAGTATGTACCAAAAGACTTCCAGCCATGGATGTGGTACTATGACGACCTCACAGAGCTGGGCTTCATCGTGGTGCAGCTCGATGCCATGACCACTTCTTTCCGCTCTCTCGACTTCGAGCAAGTATGCTACAAGAACCTCAAGGATGCCGGATTCCCAGACCGCATAGAATGGATCAAGGCCGCAGCAAAGAAATATCCCTACATGGACATCGACCGCATGGGCATCTACGGATGCTCGGCTGGAGGCCAGGAAGCTCTCGGCGCCCTGCTCTTCCATCCTGAGTTCTACAAGGCTGGATACGCGGCTTGCGGATGCCATGACAACCGCATGGACAAGATATGGTGGAACGAACAATGGATGGGCTACCCCGTAGACAGCTCATACATAGAATGCTCCAACGTGGAGAACGCCAAGAACCTGCAGGGAAAACTGATGCTCGTGGTGGGAGAGATGGACGACAACGTGGACCCTTCATCATCATATCAAGTGGTCAACGCTCTCCAGAAGGCCAACAAGGACTTTGAGTTCATACTCATACCTGGAGCACACCACACCATGGGCGAAGCCTATGGAGAGCACAAACGCTACGACTTCTTCGTGAAGAATCTTCTCGGAGTGACACCTCCTGCATGGAGCGAACTGAAAAAATAGCAGCATGGGAGCTATAGGGAATAAGCCCTATAGCCCCCTACAGCTTATATTGCCAAGGAGAGATGGCAACAAGGCTCTCCCTATAGATCCTATAGTTTCCTATAGCTTCTATAGCCCCTCGCGTCTGTGAAATTTTCAACAAAAGCTATAGATCCTATAGTTTCCTATAGCTTCTATAGCCTCTATAAAAATCCTACGGTAAAAAAGATTAAACATTTTGGTAACAGAAAAAGACACACTAAGCACATGGAAGAAAACAACAGAACGAAAGAATTAGGCATCAAGCCCATCGGGCAACTATTGACAAAATACGCAGTTCCTGCCGTGGTGGCCATGACAGCCACATCACTCTACAACATAGTAGACCGCGTGTTCATCGGCCGCATTCCCGACGTGGGCACCCTGTCACTCAGCGGACTGGCTGTCACCTTCCCTATCAGCAACCTCGGAGCAGCCTTTGGCGCCATGGTAGGTGTAGGAGCCTCTACCATGATATCCATCAAGCTTGGACAGAAAGACACCAAGGCAGCAGAAAGAGTGCTGGGCAACCTCTTCACGCTCAACCTCATCATAGGCACACTGGTGGGCCTGCTCGGCATCGTCTTCATCGACCCTCTGCTCTATTTCTTCGGAGCTTCAGAGAATACCATACAGTATGCCCGCGACTACATGCTCATCATCCTTATCGGCAATGTCATCTCACACATGTATCTCGGACTCAACAACGCCCTGCGAAGCACCGGACACCCCAACGCCGCCATGTCGGCCACTGTGATGGGCGTGATAGCCAACAGCATCCTCGACCCCATATTCATCTTCCAGCTCGGACTGGGTATCAAGGGCGCTGCCTACGCCACCGTGCTGGCGCAAGTGTTCACATTATGCTATGTCTTGTGGGTGCTCTCACGCAAAGACAAGAACGTCATATACCTACATTCTGGCATCTACAAACTGAAGAAGCAGATAGTCAAGAACATACTCAGCATAGGCCTCTCGCCATTCTGCATGCAGCTGTGCGCCTGCCTTGTGGTCATACTCATCAACAAAGGACTCGCCAAGCACGGAGGCGACATAGCCATAGCCGCATACGGCATTGTGAACGGCATCACCTTCCTCTTCGTGATGGTAGTGATGGGCATCTGCCAGGGCATGCAGCCTATAGCTGGCTACAACTTCGGAGCGCAGCAGCCACAGCGTGTCAACGAAGTGCTCAAGAAAGCCATCGGCTTCGCAACCATAGTCATGTGCTGCTCTTTCCTCATCTGCGAGTTCATCCCGCATCTGCCAGTGATGATGTTCACCAGCGACCCCGAACTGACCGACATAACCATCACAGGCATGAAGATCATCGTCATCATGTCTCCTATCGTCGGCTTCCAGATTGTGGTGGCCAACTTCTTCCAGAGCATCGGCATGGCCAAGAGGAGCATCTTCATCTCTGTGAGCAGACAACTCGTGCTCCTTGTGCCGTTCCTTCTCATCTTCCCTGAGATATGGGGCACTAAGGGCGTGTGGGCAAGCATATCCACAGCCGACGGACTGTCCACACTCATTGCAGCCGCCATGCTCTGGCACTATTACAGCAAGCAGAACAGCATGCGCATGCCTAAGATAAGGATGAAGAGTACACTCTTGCGCACATTCTTCCACAACCGCGTGACACCATAAGCGCGCAAGAAATACATGCTTGCGCCTACTGCACAAGAATAAAACCAGGGCACAAACAAGCAGAACCGGAAACGCAAAAGCTGAACCGGAAACGTAAAAGCAAAACCGGAAACATAAAAGCTGAACCGGAACATAAGCTAACAGAACCAGAGACACAAAACAAAACAGGATATCTCTCATGCGATATTTCATCAACCTATCATACGACGGGGCTCGCTATCACGGATGGCAGATTCAGCCCAACGGCATCAGCGTGCAGGAGGTGCTCAACAAAGCTCTCTCCACCCTGCTCCGCGAAACCATAGAGGTGACCGGGGCTGGACGCACAGACGCAGGCGTCAACGCCAGCATGATGATAGCACATTTCGACAGCTCCAGACCGGCAGACAGCAACCTGGCCTACAAGCTCAACAAGTTTCTGCCATCCGACATTGTGATACACAGCATCAGGCCTGTGAACGGAGAGGCGCACGCCCGCTTCTCGGCCACTTCGCGCACTTACCATTACTACATCATCACCGAGAAGAGCCCCTTTGAGCCATATGCCTACCGCTATCCTCAACAGCTCGACTTCTCGCTGATGAATCAGGCTGCCAAAGAGCTGTACCGCTACACCGACTTCACATCGTTCTCCAAACTGCACACAGATGTCAAGACCAACAACTGCAAGGTCACTCTCGCACAGTGGCGGCAAGTGAGCGGCATCAAATGGGAATTCACCATCACAGCCGACCGCTTCCTGCGCAACATGGTGCGGGCCATCGTGGGCACACTCATCGATGTGGGCAGGGGCGCCATCACCATAGAGCAGTTCTGTCAGATTATCGAGAAGAAAGACCGCTGCTCGGCAGGCACATCCGTGCCCGGCAACGCCCTTTTCCTCTCAGACATCACATACCCTGAGACGGTGTATGAGATGGAGAACACACAGGCTGAACAAGCACTCAAGTAGGCATGTCCACCAGCCTCAACGAGCTGCGCATCTGCGGAATCGTAGCCCAGAACAAGCACTCAAGTAGCATGTCCACCCGTGGCATGCTACGCTTCTTTTCAAGAAAAAAGCATTTTTCATTGAACACATACTCACAAACAGCATCAGAAACACATGTGGTTATTATTAGCATTCGTATCAGCATGCCTGCTCGGATTCTACGACGTCTTTAAGAAGCAGTCGCTCAAGGCCAACGCCGTGATCCCAGTCTTGCTGCTCAACACACTCTTCTCCTCGCTCATCTTCGTGCCCTTCATCGTGCTCTCAGCGCAAGGCAGCATCAGCGAGGACAGCATCTTCTACACCCACTCCTACGGATGGGAAGAGCACAAGTACATACTCATCAAGTCGTTCATAGTCCTAAGCAGTTGGCTGTTGGCATACTTCGGACTGAAGCACCTGCCGCTCACCATCGTCGGGCCTATCAACGCCACGCGCCCCGTGATGGTGCTTATAGGCGCGCTCACCTTCTTTGCCGAAAAGCTCAACCTGTGGCAATGGATTGGTGTCATCATCGCCATGGCCGGACTCTACATGCTCTCGCGCTCCAGCAAGAAGGAGGGCATTGACTTCAAGCACAACAAGTGGATCATCTTCGTCATCCTCGCCAATGTGCTCGGAGCCATCTCAGGCCTCTATGACAAGTTTCTCATGGCTTCGCCCGAAAATCACGGAGTGGGTCTCGACAAGATGGCCGTGCAGTCATGGTACAACATCTACCAGTTCTTCATGATGCTGGCCATGCTCCTGCTGCTGTGGTGGCCCACGAGACACAAGACCACACCTTTCCAGTGGAAATGGAGCATCATACTCATCAGCGTCTTCCTCTCCGCCGCCGACTTCGTCTACTTCTACGCCCTGTCGCTCGACGGAGCCATGATATCCATTGTCTCCATGGTGCGCCGAGGCAGCGTCATCGTCAGTTTCCTCTTCGGTGCCATAGCCTTCCATGAGAAGAACCTCAAGTCGAAGGTCATCGACCTGGCTCTCGTGCTGCTCTCCATGCTCTTCCTGTTCATCGGAAGCAGATGAGGCAGACGCTCCTGCTTCATTCTTCGCGCATGAACAGCATCCGATGAAAAAAACATGGCTCATGACACAGAAAGCACGGTTCATGACATAGAAAGCATGACTCATTACACAGACATTAGTAAAAAGTATTGCTGCACAAAGCGCCAAAGCGCCAAATCATTGCTTATTTTATCAATATTACTTTGTCATATTGATATCTGCTATGATTTGACACCTTGGCGCTTTTTGTACTTTGTTCGAGATTTGTCAAGGGTAACGTTATGACCATTGCGAGATTTTAGCAGGTCTTTCGCATGATTATCCTAAGGATTCCACATGATTATCCTAAGGATTCCACATGATTATCCTAAGGATTCCGCATGATTATCGTTAGAGATTCTTTGTTCCATTTTCATATAAGCAAGCGTTCTAAATCATTCAAGCATTTTTTAAAGTTACGCTACACGCATCATGCAAGCAGAAAGATAGTAATGAAGGTCCGCGAGAAAGAGGGAAAAAACTATCCCCACTTCTTCTCAGAAAAGCACCTTCCACACTTCTTTCATCCAGACACAGATGCGTAGTGTCTTTTTTTTCTGCTTCTCAAAACAGCATCTTTCACATTTCTCTCATCCCGACACAGATGCATGTTATCTTTTTTTCTGCTTCTCAAAACAGTATCTTCCACACTGTGCCCATGGAATAGCGGTTGGGCATCAAGTCGGAGAATGTGTGAAAATAGTCAAAGACAAAGCCGAAAACATAGTTATCTGTGGCAAGACACTCATATGTCATGCCCGCTCCACACTCAAACTTGTTCTCTGACGGGATGGCATACACGTCCTGGCAAGGAGCTGCAGCCACAGCACTGCTGACCACCTCACCCTGCCGATGGCACTCCACCTCACTCATTGATATGCTGTTGCTCATGCGCATGCCCATGAAGGCACGTAAGCCCACACGCTTGCTCAGTCCCATGGGCACCGACCAGCGACCGCCCATGTCGACATGCACCATGCGGAAATTGTCGCCTGTGTACACGCAATCATCGCTATACACCTTGGTCTGCGCCTCTGTCAGTCGGGTCATGATGTCGAGCGACCATGATGGAGTGACCGACCACGTGGCGTCGAAGCCTGTGGAGAGTGCGGCCCCCACCTTGATGACAGCATCGCCCTGCTCTATCTTTCTGTTGCCCACCTCGGTGCCTGCCAGTAACGACAATCCAGAAGTGCCGTTCATGAAGCGCATGGCGCGGTTGAGATCCTTCATGCGTACCTCAGGCCTGTTGATTCCGTCCGCCCCAAATATCTTGTCTGTAAGGAAATAGGCCAGGTTGGTGCCCACCATGCCTATGCCCGCCCCTGTGTAGAGATCGTTTATCCAATGGCGGTTGTGCTGCATGCGCAGCAACTGCGTGCCCGTGGCTGTGGCATAGCCTCCCACGGTGATCCATGGCGACAGATAGCCATACTCGCGGCTCAGTATTGTGGCTGAGGCGAAAGCCAGGGTGGCATGGCCTGAAGGAAAGGAATGGTCATCGGACATGTCGGGGCGTGTCTCGCTGACCGTATGCTTCAGCAACTGCGACGCGCCGAAAGAGATGCCCAGGGCCATGGCGTTGGCTGTGAGCATACGCTCTGTCTTGGAGCGGCTATTCACTCCTGCAGCCTTCAGCAGCCATGTGGCGGCCAGCGGAGCGCCTCCCACCGCATAGTCGTTCCACTTGTGCACTTCGTCCTTATGGCTGAAGAGAGCCTTGTGCTTGATGAAGCTGTGCTCTGTGCCCGTGAAGATGAGTCCGCGAAGGAGAGGGAATATGCCCTCAGTGGAGAAAGACATTTCCTTCTTCATGACTGTCTCGTTATACCGCTCCACCACTTCTTTCACTTCTTTTACCTGCTTCTCCTTCTCACTCTGGCGCATGATGGAGTCTATCTGGGCCAGATAACTGGAGTCGAGGACGGCAGGCTGGCGTGTGGCCGAAGCTTCATTCTGAGCCTGGGCCATAGTGGCGCACAGGAAGATGCACAACGGCAGGATGAACAAATATCGGGGTTTCATGGGGTATGAATTGTTTAGCAGGTGCACACGATTATCTTTATATAAGGTGCACACAGTTATTGCAGGTGCACACGATTATCTTTACATAAGGTGCACACGATTATTGTACACCAAGCAAGTGCTCAAATCATGTGATTGCACCAATGCAAGCATCTCTCATTCCTTGAGCGTCTGCTTAATTGGCATATACAAAAAAATGCCTGCCTGGCAACACAATCGTAGCACAGGCAGGCATAAAACGGTCATTGCAGCGTATCGTCTGCAGGCACACGCATTGACGCATGTGCCCAGACGTGCTGACAAAAATTCTTTTTTACTGCTGAGCGAGCTTGCCGTCAGAACCGAGCACATTCACAATCTTGTGGATGTACATCTTCTTCATGTTCTCACGAGCTGGCTTCAGGTACTGACGTGGGTCGAAGTCACCTGGGTGCTCAGCGAGGTGCTTGCGGATAGCAGCAGTCATGGCGAGACGTGAGTCTGAGTCGATGTTGATCTTGCAAACAGCCGACTTAGCAGCCTGACGGAGCTGATCCTCTGGGATACCGATAGCAGCCTCGAGGTGGCCACCATACTGGTTGATAGTGTTAACCTCCTCCATTGGAACTGAAGAAGAGCCGTGGAGAACGATTGGGAATCCAGGAAGCTTCTTCTCGATCTCAGCGAGAACGTCGAATGCGAGTGGTGGTGGAACGAGAACGCCGTTCACGAGTGTGCACTGCTCTGGAGTGAACTTGTGTGCTCCGTGAGATGTGCCGATAGAGATAGCGAGTGAGTCGCAGCCTGTGCGAGTAGCGAAGTCGATGACCTCCTCTGGCTTAGTGTAGTGAGACTCAGCTGCAACAACCTCGTCCTCTACGCCTGCGAGCACGCCAAGCTCAGCCTCTACAGTCACGTCATACTGGTGAGCGTAGTCAACAACCTTTCTTGTGAGAGCGATGTTCTCCTCGTATGGGAGTGAAGAGCCATCGATCATTACAGAAGAGAAGCCGTTGTCGATGCAGTCCTTGCAAAGCTCGAAAGTGTCTCCGTGGTCGAGGTGGAGAACGATCTCAGGATGCTCGCATCCGAGCTCCTTTGCGTACTCTACAGCGCCCTTAGCGAGGTTGCGGAGGATAGTGCCGTTGGCATAGTTGCGCGCGCCCTTAGAAACCTGCATGATTACTGGAGACTTTGTCTCTACTGCAGCCATAACGATAGCCTGCATCTGCTCCATTGTGTTGAAATTGAAAGCTGGAATAGCGTATCCGCCATTGATAGCTCTCTTGAACATCTCGCGAGTGTTCACGAGACCAAGTTCTTTGTAGCTTACCATAATTGTTTATTTTTAATAATTAAAATAAGATATACTTTCTTCCCTTACATTATATATAATATATGTATATATTCCAGGCTGGCACACCATGCATCCTGGCAGACACGCCATGCATCATGCCACTGCAGTAATGTCAGCCCGCGCGCTGCGCGAGCCTTTCTCCCGCCCCTGTTCTCGCCGCATGTCCTATTCTCTTACAAAGAGTCACGGCGCATGCCGTCAGGGCCTGTCTGGAAATCGAGTACAAAGGTAATTGAAAAAAATGAAAAACAGGCACAGATAAGGATAAAAAAAAACGTGCTGCCCTATCTTTTTTATAAAGTTTAGGAAAAAAGACCATTTTTGTTTTGCACGTATGATAAAAAGTCGTACCTTTGCATCGCTTTACACAAAGCGCAAGAGATAATTAACTTATTGTCACCAGCAATAATTTTATTTGACTGTATAAAACAATAAAAAACAAATGAAAAAAGGTATTCATCCAGAAAACTATCGCACAGTGATCTTCAAGGATATGTCCAACGGCGATATGTTCCTCTCACGCTCTACTGCAAAGTCTAACGACACAGACGTGTTCGAAGGCGTAGAGTATCCAGTAATCAAGATTGAAATTTCTTCAACTTCTCACCCATTCTACACAGGTAAGGCTAAGCTCGTTGACACAGCAGGTCGCGTGGACAAGTTCATGAACCGCTACGCAGCAATGAAGAAGAAGTAATCACTGAAATACCAAAAGAAAAAAGGATCTTCCGCTGGAAGTTCCTTTTTTTATTTTCTGGCATGCAGCCAAACACCACATTCCACCCATGCCACAAAAGACATACTAACAAAAAAAATACCCCAAGCCATGGTCAAACTTGACAAAATAAGCTTCAGACACTCGTTTGCCACAAAGATAGGCATATGGATGCTCGCCACCACCGCCCTGGTGTTTCTCGCATGCTTTGGCAGCGCATCATGGCTGGCCAGCGAGATGATGCTCAGCGACGGACACAAGAAGGCCAACCTCGAACTGGACAAGGCCATGCTTTACATCACCGACGAGCTGGACATCATCGAGAGCGCAGGAAACAATTTCGCGGTCTTCTGGAATGACGGCAACACCCTCTCGCCAGAGGGCGTATATGACATATGCAAGGTCTTCCTCAAGAACAATCCCCAGGTGGCTGGCGTGGCCATAGGCTTCGAGCCAGACGTCTACCCCGCCTTCAAGAACGGATTTGCGCCCTATGTGATGAGAGACAGCAACGGAAAGACCAGAGAGCTCAACCTCGCTTCCATCTACAACTTCCACAAAAAAGCATGGTACACCAAGGCTCTGACAAGCCGAAAGAGCCAGTGGTCAGACCCCTTCACGGAAGTGAACGGAAACATCATATGCAGCTACTGCATCCCGCTGGCCACACGCACAGGCAGGGTAATAGGCGTGCTCGCCGTAGACATGTCGCTCGACCAGCTCACTGAGCAGGTGCAGAGCGTGAAGCCCTACCCCAAGTCCTACCTCACCATTATGGACCGCAACCTCAACTTTGTGGTACATCCCGACAAGAGCCTCATCCTCAAGGGCAACTCCACACAGTTGCTCGACAAGAAGAACTATGAGGTCAATGAGACCATCTTCATAGACATAAAGAACCAAAAGCGCGGCATCGGGGCCTTCGGAGAGCGCGGAGACAAGAAGTATCTGTACTATGCGCCCATCAAACGTGCTGGATGGACTGTCACACTGGAATGCAGCGAGGACGAGATAACGGCCGACGTGGCCGACATCAGGTGGCACATGCTCTTCATCTCGCTCGCCGGCATCATCGGGCTCTTCCTCGCAAGCGTCTTCCTCACACGACGCTTTCTCACACCCATCAGGCTCTACTCCGACGCCGCCAAGAGCATAGCCAAAGGCAACTTCAACACGCCCTTGCCGCAGATGCGCAGCCACAACGAGCTGTGGGCTTTGGGCAAGTCGCTCGACCACATGCAGCACTCGCTCTACAGGCACATCAACGAACTGAAGGCCACTACCCAGGAAAAGGGACGCATAGAGAGCGAGCTCAACATAGCCAGCAAGATACAGATGTCGATGATTCCCAAGATATTTCCTCCCTATCCCGACCGGGACGACATAGACATCTACGGCACGCTGATACCTGCCAAGGCCGTGGGAGGCGACCTCTACGACTTCTTCCTGCGCGACGAGAAACTGTTCTTCTGCATAGGCGACGTGTCGGGCAAAGGCGTGCCCGCATCGCTCGTCATGGCTGTCACACGCAGCCTGCTGCGCATCGTAGCCGCACAGGAGAGCCGCCCCGAACGCATCATCACCTCTATCAACAACATGATGTCGGACATGAACGACTCCAACATGTTCGTCACACTCTTCGTAGGAGTGCTCGACCTGCCCACAGGACGCTTCCGCTACTGCAATGCCGGACACAACGCGCCAATCATTATCAACGGCGACACAGGAAAGGCCGCAAAGATGGATGTCAAGCCCAACCTGCCTGTGGCTATACTGCAAGGAATGAAGTTTGAAACGCAGGAAACGGTGATACGCCCCGGCACCACTATATTCCTCTACACCGACGGACTCACAGAGGCGGAAAACGCCAGCAAAGAGCTGTTTGGCGAAGAGCGCATGCTCAGCCAGGCCAGCGAGATGGCTCACATGCCAGCACAGCAGCAGATAGACAGGATGCTTGATGCCGTGCACCGGCATGTCGACGGAGCCGAGCAGAGCGACGACCTCACCATGACGAGCATCATCTACAAGCGGCAGCAGCGCGACACCAAGGTGTACCGCAAGCTCATGCTACGCAACGACATCGGCGAGACAGCCAAGCTGGTTGCCTTCATGGACGACATAGTTGGAGAGACGGGCATCGACTGCTCATTGGCCAGCAGCCTCAACCTCGCGCTTGAAGAGGCCATCGTCAACGTGATGAACTACGCCTATCCCAAGGGACAGGCTGGCAGCATCCGCCTTGAAGCATATGCCAACGACGCACGCATCAAGTTTGTCATCACCGACAAGGGCACCCCGTTCGACCCTACGACAACAGCTGAGCCCGACGTGACAGCGCCTCTCGACGAACGCCCCATCGGCGGACTCGGCATCTTCCTCGTGCGCCAACTGATGGATAGTGTCAACTACGAGAGGGTGAACAACGAGAACATACTCACCCTGCGCAAGTCGCTCTGCCAGGCCGAGCAGCATGAGGCATGACAGCAAGGAAGGGCAAACAGCACATACAAGCATTAACAGCATACACACAAAGAAAGGGGATACATGGACAGCAAGTACGACACACTCGACACGAAATGCCAGAAGATGGTAGATGAATATGACAGCCTGCAAGACACGCTCACACGGCTCAGAGACATCGTCACAGCGCAAGTCAACAAGATGCTCAGCGAGAGCGGAGTGGAAGTGACGGCCGTAGAGGCCCGTGTCAAGAGCCGAGACAGCCTTATAGGAAAGCTCATTCGCAAAGGGCACAAATACAGCAGTCTGTGCGACATCACCGACCTCATAGGCATGCGCATCGTCACGCTCTACAGCGACGACGTCGACCGTGTGGCATCATACATGCAGAAAACATTCTGCATAGACTGGGACGAGTCGATAGACAAGCGCAAGCAGCACCAGATGAACAGCTTCGGCTACAACTCGCTGCACTACATCTGCAGCCTGCCGCCATCCATGTGCCACGACAGCAGCCACCCCTTGCTCCATAAGCTGCGCTTCGAGATACAGATGCGCTCCACCCTGCAGCACGTATGGGCTGCCATGGAGCACGACATCGGCTACAAGAGCCAGATAGCCACACCTACGGAATACAGGAGGATGCTCAGCCGCCTTGCTGGCGTGCTCGAGATGGCCGACGAGGAGTTCTCGCGCATACGCCTCAGCGTGGCAGACTACCGCCACAAGACGGAGGCGCTCATCCAGGCCGGAGCACTGTCGGAGGTGGAGCTCGACGGAGAGACCTTCATGAGATACATCGAGCAGAAGCCGATGGCAAAACTGCTTGGACGCATAGCCGCCATCAACCAGAGCGAGATACAGGAACTGCCACTGGAACATTTCTTGCCATTGGTCAAGGAGGCTGGCGTGCTCACGCTGCAAGACCTTGACGACCTCATACACAACAACGAGGAAGACGCATACAGGTTTGCCATGGCCCAACTGGCAGAGACCGACATCGACATCATAGCATCCACCATAGCCCTGCAAGACATTCTCATCGTGGACACTCTCAAGAAAGGCAAGGGAAAAGAAGGCATAGTGCGACTGTTCGACATGCTCAACGGCCCGTCGGCCCACAACGAGGCCCTCGCCAACATGGCCTACGAGCATGCGCGCAACATGCCTTTCATGAACAGGAAGAAAGGATGAGGAAACAAATCCTTCAGCCATCGGAAATGGGAGAATAAATTTTCTAATGCCAATTCCGACTGGTTAAGTAGGTGTTCATAATTATTTTTATATTTGGCGTGCTCTATCTTGAGGCAGATTTTTCTTCTGTTTGATGGAGCTATGCGGGCATAGTGACTGATAAACAGAAGGAAAATATGACCGAGAGAGAGTGCGACAAATATGGGAACGGCCTACCTTGATACTATAAAATAATTTTGAGCACCTACTTAAATATCTGGTTATATATAAAGAAAGAACATACATTTATCACACCCAAAAAAACATGGACATCAACATCAAAGAAACAAGCAACGGACTCACAGTCCAGTTCATCGGCCGTCTCGACACAGCCGCGGCAGCCGAAGTGACCCCACAGTTCAACACCATCAACGAGAAGGCCGACAAAGAGATAGTCCTCGACTTCAAGAACCTGGAATACATCAGCTCATCAGGGCTGCGCCTGCTCATCGGGCTGCGCAAGAGTTGCGCCGCACACGGAGGCAAGGTGATAATAGAGAACATCAACAACGACATACGCAACATCTTCCTCATGACAGGCTTCACCAGCCTCTTTGAGATTAAAGACTGAAAAAACACACAGCCATACACATGGAAACAGCAATTATTCTCGGACTGAGTGTCAACGCATGGCTCACCATAGCACTCGTCATAACCATGTTCAGCCTGATGATGTTCACCAAGATACCAGCCGAATTTGTCTTCCTCGGCGGCATGGGATTCCTCTACGTCACAGGCATCCTCAGCGTGGAAGAAGCCATGGCAGGCTTCAGCTCCACATCTGTCATCACCGTAGGCGTGCTCTTCGTCATCATTGCCGGACTGGTGCACAGCGGCGTCATACACTGGATGGTGAGGCATCTGCTGGGCACACCGTCGTCATACACAGCGGCCATCGTGAGGCTCATGGTGCCTGTGGCCGTGATGAGCTCCGTGCTCAGCAACACCACAGTAGTGGCGCTTTTCATCAAAGTGGTCAAGGTGTGGTCAAAGAAACTCGGCATCACGCCATCCAAACTGCTCATTCCACTCAGCTACGCCTCATGCCTCGGCGGCATATGCACCATCATCGGCACACCGCCCAACCTCATCATCTCGGGCATGCTGCACAGCGACACGAGCATCGAGCTCAGCTTCTTCTCCACCACCCTTCCAGGACTCTTCTGCCTTGCCATCGGCATAGTCAGCATGATAGCCATGAAGAAGATGCTGCCCGAACGCCAGTCGGCCGATGCCGCCTTCGAGGCCACAAACGAATACACGGCCGAGCTCCTCGTGCCGAGCAACTGCGCACACATAGGCCAGACCGTCTCTGAGGCCAACCTGCTCCATCCCAATGGAGGACGCCTGATAGAGATAGTGCGCTTTGACAAGGAAGTCATCAGCCCCGTGCCCGCCGACGAGTTCATCATGGGAGCAGACAGGCTGGTCTATGCCGGACAGATAGACAGCATACTCGAACTGAAGAAGACACACGGGCTCACCACAGCCACACAACCCGTGTTCAGCGTCAGCAAGGACGAGCAGCACAGGCAGCTCTTCACAGCCCACGTGCTCAGAGGCAGCTCGCTGATAGGCACCTCCATGGAAGAGAGCGACTTCGAGGAGAGCCACAACACCGTGCTTGTGGCAGTGGTGCGAGAGGGCGAACGCTTCAACTGCAACCCGCGCAGCGTGGCCATCGAGCGAGGCGACACACTGCTCTTCGAGTGCCAGCCAGGACACGGCAAGACATTCAAGAATTCTGTCGGCAAGGACCTGCAGATATTCCAGTCGGACGACATACCCAACATAGGCAAGAAGACCGTGCTGTCCTCTGCCATCATGCTGCTGATGATCCTGCTCTCCACAGCCCACGTGCTCACACTCCTGCAGGCATGTTTCCTGGCAGCCTTTGCCATGCTGCTGACACGATGCTGCACACCCCAACAGGCAAGCGACTCCATCAGCTGGGACATACTGATGATTTTCGCAGGCTCTGTCTGCCTCGGCACAGCCATCGACCGCACAGGCATAGCCACCATCATTGCAGACAACATACTGGGCATGTGCGGCTCAAGCCCCATTATGGCCCTCATCTGCATCTGCCTTGTGGCCACGTTTGCCACCGAATTCATCAGCAACACTGCCGCTGCCGCCATCTTCTACCCGATAGCCTACCAGACAGCCACATCGCTCGGAGCCAACCCCATCACGTTCTGCATCGCGCTGATGCTGGCCGTCTCGTCAAGCTTCGCCACTCCTATAGGTTCACCCACACACATGATGGTATATGGCGAGGGCGGCTACCGCTTCTCCGACTTCATGAAGGTGGGACTTATCATGAATCTGGTCATCCTGGCAGCCAACATATTCATCGTCACACTGCTCTTCCCACTCTCGGGTCATTGACGCGCACGGCTCTCTTCCGGGGTCAGCTCCCGTCCGTCCAGCTCAAAGCGGTAGCCCATCTTCTCCAGCTCCCTGCGCACCTGCGGCACAAAGTGGTTGTAGTCGCGGTGAACCTTCGATGTCTCACGCTTGCCGGGGTTCTTCTTCCAATACTCATCAATGAGTTTGGCTTCCGCCTCACGCGTGAGCACCTTGTCTATCTTGCTCCAACGTGAGAGGTAAAGCGTGCGTCCGTTGTTCCACAAGTGTGCGCCTGTCGAGTCCTTTGCATAATCGGCATGGTAATGGCCCTCCAACTCCGATTTTGGCATGAGGCTGCGCACCACTACAAGGTTCGGACGCTTGTATGCCGTGCTGAACTGGGTGTTCAACGGTGTCTCGACGGCATGGTCGTAGGGGTTGTATGCAGCCCAAACGCCGCTGTCCTCGGGGTTCTTCTTCAGCCAATAACTCAACTGGGCTTCTCCATTCTTGCCTTTCACAAACTTCAGTCCGTCACTTATCTTCAACTCCGTGCTCTTTCTGCCGTTCACCATGATGTAGCCATTCCTGTTGAGTTCGTCCAGCTTGTGCTGCTGTTCGGCAGTGAGTTTTATCGATTGCGGGTTGGAATAGTTCCACTTGCCGCCCTGCAAGGTCCTGCGCTCGCCTGTCTCCGCATCAATGAACGCCATTGGCGAGCCGAGCGCATCGTCCTCAAAGGCCTGCACGTTGCGGTACACAGGCACAAGCTCGCTGTCGGGCAACGCCTCCAGCTCCATTGCCTTCGGGTCATCGTCATCAAGCAGGCGGAACTTTGTCTTGTCATCATCTATATTTTTGGAAGAACTTTCGTTAATCTCAAATAAAGTCGGTATCTTTGCATCCGAAGAAAGGAATTCACCAGAGTACGTTACGGACGTAGGGAGTAGGGAGTCTTTTATCTCCATAACTCGCTGGCTGATACCTTTCTTTTTTGTTTTATAGAAACTCTTTGCTGTAAGGTTTCCTTTTTTTGTACTGCACACCTCCGTCAGATTATACAATCCGTTACCTGCGTCTTTCAAGAAGAAGAACAATTTGCGTCCGTCTTTCTTGTCCACGCCATAGAGTATGCCGTCCGGCTGGTTCAACACGTCCACCATATTCTGAATGCCTTCATCTGTAAGTGGCACATTGTTGCCTTTGTCCTTTTCATTCTCGCCATAATGGTCGGAACGGATATGGTTCAAGTCTGATGGATTGAGAACAAAGTCCACAAATTCCTTGAACTTCAAGCCCGACAATTTTTCCAAGTATGACTTGCCGTCTGCACTCAGCCGACCGATACTTGCAGGTTTCCCGACAAAATCTCCGGTCTTGGCTTTTTCAAACAACTCGATTACTCGTTGTTTCATGTCTTTTATTGTCGTACCGACTTCCTTTTTTTCTTCGCGTTTGCCGACATAGTCATTGAAAAGTGACACGCTTTCATCATTCGCATACTCACTGCCATACAGGAATATCTGGTCTTCCCTGCTCACGTCCTCCGTGTCAGCGGCAAGACTCGCCCTGCGCTCCTCGGGTATCATACCCATGCGCTTCTCCACATTGCGGCTCTCCACCTCTCCGCCATACTTCCTCGGGTTAACGCCGTCCAGCAAGTCTTTCATCACCCTGTCAGCCACTTCCTCCGCACTCGTGTAGTGAATGTGCAGGAAGTCGCACACACCCTTCCAGAACTCAGCCAAAGCCCTCTTCACCCTCTCCAGCGCACTCATGGCCTCAGCCTTGTCAAGCACGTCTCCGTCCTTGCCAGCTATTCTTTCCGCCTCCTCGCGCAGCCTCTCAGCTCCCCTGCGTCCCGAATAGGTAGCTATCACCTCGTCAGCTATCTCGTCATCCGTCTCCAGCTCCGGGTAGCGTTTCCTCACCTCGTCCCATACTGCCGTGCCCTTCATCAGCTCCACCACGTTCCGCCACTCCTTCGGGTTGCCAGAGCGCAGCGCGCTCGCCCACAGATGCGCATACTCATGCACAGGAGTCTCCGCATTGGCTATCCTCGGGTCAATGTATATCTTGCCGCCAACAGTGAAGCCGTAAGCCTCTCCATCGCCAGAGCGGAAAAATCTCACATGGTCAGTTATCTTCGCATTGCCCTCGTCAAAGATGACATAGTTCTTCTTTCCGTCATCACGGCCTCCACGCCTGAAATCGGCTGGATACTTGATGCCCACAAAGCCAGCCCTTGACAGCAGAAGGCTCGCCTTCTTGTCGCTTTTCAATGCTGTCTTAATCTCTTCGTAGAGGTCTGCTCCTGTCGCATTAGGGTTTATCACGATGTTGTCGTAGCCGTCAGTGAGCCTTACCATGCTTGGCAAGTCTTTGCGTTTCCAACCAAGTTTTTCAAGCTCCGCGCATATTGCATCTATTTTCTGTGACGGCATGCCGCTTATTCTTCCATTATAGTCTATGTAGTTCTCGCCATCATCGTCAGGAATCTCAACGGTGTAGAGGTTGCGCTCTGGTGCAGGAACCGAATCCAATATTACCTTTGCCTCATCGAGTTTCCTCAGAGCTTCATCACGTCTTTCTTTAAGAGAGGCCATCCTTTCGCTTTCTTCCGAAATGGACCTCTTCGTACCATCAGAAACAATCATCGCCATCCTTATCTTTCGCTCTAATTCCTCCTGTCTCTTTAAATCGCCAGCCTGCTTAGCTTCCTCCAACTGTTTCTGGCAATTCTCCAGATTACTTTCGCTCGAATGCAAAAGTTCTTTGAGGTCATCAACTTTCTGCAAATGCCGAGTATAGTCCGTGTCAGCACTATAATATTCAGACATTGCATAAGAATAATTCTTGTATGCCTCTTCATATTCTGGAACATTATTATGTTTAACTGCGTTCTGCTCGGCATAGCTCCTGCCTATGCCTTCCACCTCCGTCACATACGTTCCCCAGCCATAAGCCTGCGCGCCCTCGCCCTCGCCCATGTGCGAGTGGTCGAAGTGGTCAAATTCCGCCTGTGAACCATGATAAACCTTCTGTTCACGGATGACATCATCGCGTTTTTTGCTTTCCTCAAGCAAATACTTTCCTTTATCGTATGACTTTTCTATATTTTTTATTAACTTTGCAAGCGGATAGGATGAACCTTCTTTCAACTGGTTCTGGCTACCCACACCATTAGAAGTGCTTGGCAATTCGTTGTCGAGCACTTCTATTTTTTGTACCTCATACGAATGAATGTCGTTACTTGTTGCCGAAGACTTCTCTTCGCGCATCAGGGTCATTACTCTGCAAGGCACATCATCAATTACAGCGACTCCATAAAACCTGTGCATGATGGCATTCGGATTTATCTCCTCACCACGCTTTCCTTCCTTGTCTTTTATATAGTCAGGATGCTCCTCCACCTCAATACTTTTGTCAATCACCTCGTCAAGATGCTCAACTAAAGCTAAGTGCAAACCCTTGTTCTTGCTCTTTGCCTGATGCTTCGGACTAAGACATATCTCAATCGCATTGCCAGAAATCGTATAATAGAACTTCGCCCCATTATTGTCATAATGAAGCAACTTAGCCTTTCCCTCTGGAGCAAATTTTTCCTTTGCCCTTTGAATAGCCTGCTTAGTAGCTTCTGCAATGCTGCCAGTATATCCATGCCTTGGAATATCCTTGACTACATTGACCTCCACCTTATCCAATCCAGGCATCACGACACCTCGGTTCTCAACAGCCTGCTTCTGGCGCTCAGCAAAAGTCTCAGGTGTATCACCCATTTGTAGTTTGCCACTTACTCTCGCCTCGTCCAGCACCCTCTGGCCGACATCCACATCATCAATGACATCCATACCATTGCTGCGCAGCACATCTGTCACCGCATCGCGCAGCGCCCTCTCTCTCTCACTTGGAGACTTAACCTTTCCGCCTTTCTGGTAACGCTCGTCAGCCTTGCGCTGGTTGAACCTCTTTGAAGGCGGAATCACATTTCCCTTGTCATCACGAGTGACAAGGTCGTTCAGCTTCCTGTTGTTCCTGACGTTCTTGTACTTGTAGTCATTGCCGTTGTCATAGCCCCACTCATTGGCATCGTTGCCGTCCCACCAGAGTTCCTTGGCTGGCACCTCGTCCTCTATGATGCGGTACTTGCCCTCCAGACGGCTGTTGCCGTGCAGCTCGGCATACTTCCTCGATGGAGTCACCCAGTCGCCATTGCGCAGCTTGCCCTCCTTCACCGAAGTGGGCACGGCACGGTACACCTTCACCTTCACATCCTTTTCTCCTCTCTTCAGAGCATCGAGCGCAGCCCGTATGGCTTCGGCCGACTCCATGCCATGATGAGTGTCCTGCGAGTAACGCTCGGGGTGCGTGAAGTAGTCGTCTGGTTGCAGGCTATATCCCAGAGCCATGTCCTCCAGGTTCACGTCAGGCGCATTGTCCTCCACATCGGCACGCCGTGCCTCGTCACTCTCATAGCCGGGGTTAGATGGAGCTTCCCATGCGCCCACACCTTGATATTCGCTTTCCGGGTCACCATATCCCTTGCGGCGTGCAGCCTCGTCAAGCATCTCTCTTGCCGTCCGCTCGTCACCATTGTCCAAAGCTTCCGCATAGCGTCTGTCTATCTCATCAGCAGTAAGCATGGCCAGTTCTTCCAGACGCTGCTTCCGCTTGGCTTCCTCTTCCTCGGCTCGCTTGCGCGCAGCCTCCATGGCATTGCGCTCGTCCTCAACCTGCTTGCGCCGCTCCTCAATGAGTTTGTCCACATCACCGAACTTCTCTTTCAACGCTTTCTCAACAGGCTTTCTTAATCTACGCATATCCCTCAACGAAAGCTTCTCGCCATCATGAGCAGCGACAATCTTCCCGCCTATCACAGCCATGGCACGGCTTGCCTGTGCCGATGAGCCTTTCTCTATGCCATCGGCATACATCGCCACATCCTCTGCATCCAGGCCATACTGCTCAGCAAAGGCCGAATAGTCCTCAGCTTTCTCCACAGGCGAACTCTCCACGCTCTCAGCTCCCTGCTTCCGTCCTGCCTTGGTAGCAGCCGATTGCTTTTCCTGTTCCGTCAGTATGGCTTTCAGAATCGCCGCCTCATTGGCAGACATTGACATCTCGCCGCGCTCGTAGGCATTCCACGCCCCGGCATATCCACCGTACCTCTCCCTCATCGCCTCTATAAGGTCACGCTCGGCTGTGGTGCTGCCATAGCGTTTCTTGCCCACTTGCCACGCCACATCATGGCCGTAACCTTTTTTGCTGGATCTGTATTTCTCAGGCTCGCCAGTGCGCTCCCATTTCTCTCCCTTCTGAATACTATCGCCTACCTGCTGCCCCGGTTTAACTTTTTTATTGCCTTTCCCTTGCTCGTCTGACGCTTTTGTCGTAACTTTGCCACGTGATTTGCCAGTGGTCCGTGCAGCTTGACCTTGATTGACTGGAGCTATAGCACTTACGTCTCCGTCAGCTGACAATTCATCATAAGCCGTCAGAACCCAGTTCTTGTCGGCTATTTTTTTGCCCTTTTCTCTGACATTCTTCCGTATCGTGACAAGCTTGCTGCCTTTCTTAAAAACTATTTTGTCACCGTTCTCAAAGTCTTTGTTGCCAGTTCTTATGATGTCGTCAATTTCTTTCGCAGCCTCGACCACCGATGAAAAACTTTTCCTGTCTCCGACATGCTTGCTTATTATATGGTCTAAGCCTCCGCCTTTGTCACCCCATACAACATCTATGTCGCCAACACCATTTCTGTAGAACACACCAAGTGCATCACCGCTTCCTTTTTCACTAAGAAAAGCAAAAGCCTCCTGCGCATTCCCCTTGAACTGGTCGTAAACGTCGCCAAAAGCACCCTTGCCTACTGGCTTCAACAGCTCGGCATTGGTCTCCTTCTTCACCCCTGCATACTCAGCAAGCGGCTTCGTCTTCCTGTGGCTGCTCTCCACCCACTTGGCAGGACCTCCATTCTGGCCAAGAACAACATAGCTTACCCCCTTATCAGAAAGCGTTTGCAGATCTTCACGAGTTACCTTCATTGTAGTAAACGGCATGCCTTCCCCCTCGTAGCTCGTCACGACAAGGTTCTCAGTAACAGGAGCGTCAAGCTTTAGCCCTATGACCTTCTTGGTGGACTTAATATCTTCCTGGCACACAAGCAGCATTCCATTGCCTTTGTCTATGACAACTATCTTGCCAGGGTTCTCGTCTTTCATACGGCTCCAGCTTCGTTCTTCTGGAGTCGCCAGCCTTTCGTATTCGGCAAGCCAGCGTTTCAACCTTTTGATTTCAGAACGGACTTTATCCTCCCTCTTAGGAGAGACCACACCATCAGCCAGCATTTCTTCCATCTCTGAAATATCTTGTCTCAGCAGATGCAGTGAAGTCGGGTATCTGCCTTCCAGCTTTTCGCTAAGCTTTCTTACCGACTGGACAAAGGCTTCCTTCCTCACCCATGCATACTCCGCAAACGGCTTCGTCTTGCGCTTACTTGAACCAATCCATTTCTCAAAGTCTTCAAGGTTAGAAGTGGACACGTCAATCCTGCGCCCGTCTTCCCAACCTTTCTCATAGTTGGCCAGATAGTCGCTCTTCGCCTCGTCCGCATCATTGAAGCCAAGCATCACCTTGTGCTCGTCAAACGTGCCGTCCGGATTGTACTGGTCCACCACATACACCTTCCTGCCGTTCCAGCCGTCAATGTCATTGCTGAGGAACACATCTATATGGTCACCGTCCACACCCTCCGTACCACGGAAGTAGCCGTAGGTGTTGTGCATCTTGCTTTCCCACTTCTTGCCGTTGGCATCCGTGCCTTTGCGCACACTGCCCTCAGGCTGCTCGATGGTAATGTCAAACGTGCCCACCTGCACATGGCCTTTCTTGTAGTTGCCAGCCTCTTTCTGTGCCTCGGTAGGCTCAGTGTCCACATCGGCCGATGCAGTGGCAATCTGTTCCGAAAGTGGCGTTTCTCCCTCATTAGCAGAAGATTTTTTGCCATTTCCTTGTAAAGTTGATTGATTGTTTATAACTTTGTCAACAGAGAACTCCTGTTCAGTTGGATATTGGTCGGAATTGGGCCGGCCCAGAAGTGCCTCCTGTTCGGGAGTTATTGTTTCACTTCTGTAAATTATCTCCTCATTCGTTGGAATATTTGCACCGTTCCTACGGCCAAACAATGTTGATATGGCATTCACTTCTATGTCACGTCCTGCATTCTTCACGTCGACACCAACTACAACATATTCTCCTTTCTCTGTTTTAAGAGAGGTATATATACGATAGCCTTTATCCTTGTCTGTCAGTCGGGCTATAGCAAATGGCCGCTCAATGGCATTCGGCATCTGTTCCCATTCCGATTGTGTGAAGTCATGAGAACCGTCCTTTCCGAAATGACGCGCTATGACACCATACCTTACGGTAAATTTAGCCCCCGTCATTCCAAGCCGCTGCATAAACGCAGGAGTCTTTGCGAAATCAAAGAATGTTCTACTAAATACTTTTGACGCAAAATCCTTACCCTTACTGTAAAGCGTATTGATTGCATTGCTTATTGTCGGTGTTGTATCAACCTCCTCTGTATTATCCTTGGGTTCTTCAGCTTGTGGAGTTTCTTCCTGCTTGGCAGGTTCAGGCTCTGCATCGCGTTTCCTCTCGTTCATGAGAGTTTGTATCCCCGTCCAGGCGTTCAGCGTCTCCTCTGCCTCCGCCACCTGTCCGTTATACTGCTCCATGGCGGCATTGTATGCGGCATCTGCCTCCTGCTGTGCCCTTATCATCTCCATGGGCGACCCCTTCAGTGATGGATTCTTCTTCACTGGCTTCTCCTTCCACAGAGCCTCCATGGCCTTCTTGGCTTGCTCCACCTGCGCATTGACAATTGCTGCCATGCTCGCCTCATTGCCGCCTGTCAGCTCGTTCAGCGCGTCAAGAGCAGTCTCGCTGTCTGCCACCTCAAACATCGGCTCGCCTGTCTGTTTATTGACAGGCACACGCTCCAGCGCCGTCAGCTCACGGTTAGCATACTCCTCCTTGCGCTGCTGCTCCCTGCTCGCCATCTCCCTCATATACTCCTGCATCTGCGCCGTCTGCTCCTCCGGCAGGACAAAACCATTCTCTCCTCTCACAGCCCTCTCAAAAGCATCCTTATACTGTGAGCCAGGCAAGCTTTCCCCCTCTTCTGGTACGCTTCCGCCCCCTTCTGGTACGTTTCCGCCCTCTTCTGGTACGTTTCCGCCCTTTTCTCCGTCAGGTGTCTCGGACATTCCATGTCCGCCTTCATCTGCTCCGTCCTGCCCCTCCTCACTATTCCTCCTGTCATACTCGTCCCATTCCCTGTCCTGCCATTCCGCCGCATCTCTATCCGTCATCATCATCACAGCCTCGCTGTCATCCACCACATATCCGTCCGTCACGCTGCCGTCCTCATTTTTCACGCCTCCCTCCTTAAACCTCATCTTCGCCACCTCTATGCTTCCGTCTTCAGCCCTGCCCACAACCTTATACCTCACAGGAGTATATGACCCCTCCTCAGTCTTGCCTGGCAGCGTAAACTCATCTCCCACCTCCAGCACAGCGCTGTCCAGCCCACAGGCATCCAAGAGCGCGCGGATATACGAGTCCATTTCCTTCCTCTCTCTCTCGATGCCGCGCAGCGCGTTCTGTCTGCGTCTCTCGTTGATTTGGTCTATCCGCATGGCACTGCCAGCCTCATACTCTCCATGCCTCTCTCCAGGCACTACGGTATGGCCGTTCTTCTTGTACACACGGCTCTCCCAGTCCTTATAGTCCTCATCCAGCTTCTTCAGACGGTCTGCAAACATGCCGAGTGCCTCTTCAAGAGTGTCCGCCTTGGCAATGGTCTCATGATACAGGTCATTGAAGACACTGCCTTTAGCGCGATCTTTCAGCTCATTGAACAATTCCTCCTTGCTCTTCTGAGGCGTTCTCTTGAATCCGTGTCTTCTTCTTCTCCTTGCGGCATCTTCATTAGCCTCTGCATTCTCATCAGAAGATACAGACGATGGATTTTTCCCTCCATTTGCAGAAGATTCGTTGCCATTTCCTTGCACAGTATTTTTGGATTCTGTAACTTTGCCATCGGAAGATGAGCCTCCGTGAGGCTGAAACGCTGCGGTTTGAAGGGCATCATCCATATCCAAAACATTCGCGAGAATGTCGCGATAAAGGGCAATACCTCCGTGAGGCTTCTGCGCTGCGGTTTGAAGGGTATTGCCCTTCTTTATTTTATCCGCGACAAAAACTTCATGTACATATAACCTGTTTTTGTTGTTGTCTTGCATAGCACGACAGAATACATAATTCCTTTTGCCACTATAGTTTATGGGATATGCAAAATAGTGATTTTGCACACTTTTCCCTGGTCGTATGAAGTCCTGTATACTGCCAAGATACACTGCATTTTCAAAGCCGTCAACCAATGATGTGATGGCATCAAGTTTCGCTTGCCCATAACGATGAGCAAGAGAATCTTCTATTGATGTCTTGTTTATCTCCACCTCACCTGCTTCCGTATCATATAACACTGGTTCTGAAACATTTTCATTCCACCATCTTTCTGCGGCTTTTCTTGCAGACATATCACTTGTCGCCACAATTTGCCCTTCAGCCACATCTACAGCATGGGCATCACGTAGCATCTCTCCGCGGCGTTCTTTTTCCTCGTCTGACATAGTACGAGGGTCATGAAGTGTTACCGATTGTCTGGGTTCAGTATTCTGCGTGGATAACGGATGTTCTCCAACCTCTTCTGGCTTTCCATCGCGTCCAGTGCCATCTGCAACTTGTTCAGCTGCCTCTGCTCTCTGCTTTCGTCCTGCGACTGCCGCATTGACGGTTTCCTTCTGTTCCTTTTTTGTAGCAATCCTGAAATAATCTATTAATCGGTTCAACAATTCCTCCTTCGTCTCCACCTTGCCGCTGAACATGTCCATCTGCCCGGCCGCAGGAGCGATTGCTTCATTATTATACACAGCGAGGACCTTGCGCAGCTCACTCGGCTTGCCGCTGTTCAGCACATCAGCCAGCAGCAGCGTCACGCCGTCCTGCACCATGATGTCCCCGTACTCGTCATCAAACAATCCTTGCTGCCGTCCGAACGGCGACACTGGCCGTCCCTCCTTAAACTGCTCAGCGTCCGCAGCCTTAGCCCTCGCCACAAGCTTCACCGCCTGCTCGCGTTCTACAATCAAGTTATAGAGGTCCGTCCAGGCATCTCAGGACATTTCATGCCCGCCTCGCATTCTTCCATGTCTCCTGTTGTCCCTGCTGCCTCCCTTGCCAGGCCCTTGCTAAACGTTGTCATGAGATTAGCGTCAAGCGCGGTCTTGGCAAAGCAGTCGAGCGTAGATTAGGAGCGTTCATCTTGACCGCATACTCATCTTGACCGCATACTTATACACTGCATTGTCCGAGAGTGCCCTCGCCAGCTCCTTAAAAAAAACAGGGATGCACCTGCATGACGCTGCGCTGCAAGTGCCCATTATGGGTTCAGTCAGGAGCAAAAAAAAAGAAACAAGAATTTTCCGAAGAAGAAATCCTTATTTCCTACCTAATAACCTAAAATTTCCTAACAATATGGTAGCGCCTACGAGAATCGAACTCGTGTTCCATGCGTGAGAGGCATGTGTCCTAGCCGCTAGACGAAAGCGCCATATTGCGCAACTGCAATCTGTATGGTAGCGCCTACGAGAATCGAACTCGTGTTCCATGCGTGAGAGGCATGTGTCCTAGCCGCTAGACGAAAGCGCC
>CAKQRW010000019.1 GCA_934271655.1 uncultured Bacteroidaceae bacterium
TGTATATTGGTTAATGCTGTGTAATCACGGATGCCTGTGTGTAAACAGAGGCAAAAGTCTTTATAAGTACAAATGTAAGGAAAATATTGTTTGTGTACAAATAAAAGAGAAAGAGATGCGAGTGCACCTTTGGTTGGGCTTAAAATTTTAACACGCGCGCACACGCACGTAATTCTTTTTTTTAGCAAAAAAGTGTCAAAGTGTCATTATAAGCAGAATTAGCAACTTTACCATTTTGATATATAATACATTATGTATAATGATACTTCTCGAAAAAATGGCGCAAAAGTATCATAAAAGTGTCATAGAAGTATCATTCAGACTCAGTATTTATCAGAAAATCGGTAAGCAGCCCTGCATTTATACCTTCATTTGCCTCATAAGTTAATACATTTTGCTCCATGATTTTAAGGTATAAGAATTGTGATGGCAGCAACAGAAAGTTATGAGAAAGCCTGGGATTATCCTGAGAACAGACTGTAGTCCTTCAAGGACCAACGCGTGGGCATCGAGTGACCAAGCCGTGGGCATCGAATGACCAAGCCGTGGGCATTGAGTGCCCAAGCCGTGGGCATTGAGTGCCCAAGCCGTGGGCAATGAATGCCCAAATTGAGGGGCATATTTTGGGCATTGCTATCTTGTTCACCAACAGGCATAATCCGATTGGCCTACAAAGAGCCCGGATTATCCGAGCTGAGCAGTTGAAAAAATAGTAGGTGCGGTGTCTCACCGCACAATGGGTTAGGTGTATCTGAGATTTTTAGCCATCAATAGCCTGAATGTTTTTGCTGATGTGCGGTGAGACACCGCACCTACTTATTGAATACCTGCTTATCATTTCTTGATGATCAGAAGTGTCATCTGTGCCCGTACAGATAGAATAACTTCTCAAGCCAATATTGTTGGATATAAAAAAGAAAGGTTCTCTGGCTGCCTATGCGGAGCATGTTGGTGTGTGTGCTCCGTTGGGATGGCCAGAGAACCATGTTGTCCTCATGTGTGTCGCCGTTGTCGTATCAGAAAGTCGGCTTTAGCTGTTCATGTGTCAGCCTCACTTCTTCAGAAGCGCGGCAGCCTTGCTGCCATTGGCGCGCAGCCCGTATGCCACACTTTTTGCGTTGAGGCGTGCGCCTTTGAGAGATGTGTGCGTGTGGTCGTGGTTGAAGTATGCCGCAGCCTTCTTCTGTCCCATCTTGTCGAGGGCGTTGGCTGTGATGTTGTGCACGTCCACCAGCTCCACACCAGTCTCCTTTGCGACCTTGCGACACCACACTCCATATGTCTCATTGCGCCGCTCGATGTATGTCTTTCCTCTTCTCTCGTTGACAGGATAGATGAAGCCGTGTGAGACACCCTTGCCCTCGTGCCATTCGTTGCGTGGCGTGAGTGTGAGCAGTATGGGAGTGGCGCCTTTCTCTTGTGCGTCGCGTATCATCTTCTTTAGATACCATCCATAGGAGTATATGACCTTGAACATGCCGGAGCTTTCCATCCTGAAGACCTTGCTTGAGTCTTGCGCTGTGGCTATGACGCCGCGCTCCTTGCCGTCCTTGATGCCACCTATGTCGTTGTGGCCAAACTGTATGAGCACAAAGTCGCCTGGCTCAAGAGAGTTGTACACTTCCTCCCATCTTCCCTCGTCCACATAGGTGCGTGTGCTGCGTCCGGCTTTGGCTTGGTTCTGGAACACGCACTTGGTCGAGTCGAATACTGTGTAGCCCTGGCTTCCCCATCCCCACATGCCGTTGGGGTCTTTGTCCTCGTTCTTGCCTGTGGAGTCTCCGCACAGGAACACCATAGGCTTGCCTTTCTTGCGCTTCTGGTCGCAGCGTGTGGGGTAGACCTTGTTGTTGAGGCACGACTTGAGTCCCGCCAGCTGGGGGTCAGCGCTGGCCAGCAGGCCTTCTGCTGCGCTGCGGGCGTTCATCATGGCTCCGTAGGCCGATGAGTGTATCTTGTCGAGGTAGAAATGGTAGTCGGTCTTCCATGGTCCGTACTTCTCCAGTTTTGTGGCTGATATGTCGCCAAGGTCAATGACAGGCGTGCCTGTCTCTTTGGCGATGGCAAGGATGGCAGGTGTGAAGTCGCTCAGTTTGCGCTGTATGCGCTTGGGGTTGTCAGTTTCGTAGGCGTTGCGCGGTGTGAGTGTGAAGAGCACGGGCGTAGCGCCCTTGGCGCGCACTTCTCTGATGAAGCGCCGTGTGTAGCCTCCGAATGTGTAGACGGTCTCTTGCTTCCTGGTCACTTTGTTGAATATGCTTATAGAGTCGTCTCTCACTTCAAGACGGCCGTCGGGGCGATAGCTGGCGCGAGCTCTGATGGAGTCGATGGGGCCGTTGTCGTTGTGGCCGAGTTCCAGGAACACATAGTCGCCTCTCCTCACTTCGGCAAGCACTGGCTGCCAGAAGCCTGTGTAGAACGTGCGTGGCGATGTGCCGCCCAGGGCGTGGTTCTCCACGGTTATCTTCTTCTCGTCAAAGAATTCGTTTGCGTAGTATCCCCATCCCCATTGGCCGTTGCTGCCATTGCCGAGTGTGCCTGTGCGCATGGTGCTGTTGCCTATGAGGAACAGCACGGGATTGTTGCCGATGCGGCTGCTGCCTGGCACGGGGCGAGCTTGCTTGAGAATGTCGAGTGAGTCGGCCGTCAGGTCGCGCACTCCATTGATGTCTACCCAGATATCATGCTGGGCTACTGCGGTCTGCACGCTGGCTGTGAGGCATGCGGCAGCTGTGAGTAGAGTCGTTAGTAATTGTTTCATTAGTAGTAAGTTTGTTGGTTTGCTTGTTGCACCTATACTTCAGTCATATGGTTGTGTCGGTAGACAGCGTGTCACTTGTCGCCTGGCTCTTCTGGCAGGTGGAGCAGGTTCACTCTCTTCAGCTCTCTCTCGAAGTTGGGCGTGAAGATGCCCTTGCCGATGGCTTCCTTTATCTCATCTGTAGTCCAGAAGCGTCCGCCGTCGAGCTCGTCAGACGGCTTCACCTCGCCATCGTACACAGTCTTGTGCACGAAGACCAGCTCTCGTTCGCGCTCGCTCTCAAACACGTAGTGCGTTATTCTCTCTGGCGTGAATTCCGTAATGCCGAGTTCCTCGCGCACTTCTCGCCGCAGGGCGTCTTCCACACACTCGCCCAGGTCCACGTGTCCTCCTACGGAGGTGTCCCATTTGCCTGGCTGTATGTCTTTCCACATGGGGCGCAGCTGCAGGTACAGTTCGCCCTTGGAGTTGAACACGTGCAGGTGCACCACGGGGTGGAGCAGCTTGGAGCCGTTGTGGCATTCGCCGCGTGTGGCTGCTCCTGTTATGTTGCCTTCCTCATCTACGATGGGGAACATCTCTTCGCTGTTGTCTCTCATGAAAATTGTCCTGATGTCTTATGGTGATGAAAAGTGGAAAAGTGGGGGTGCCGGCGGTATCGTGAGTGCGCTCCCTCTATGGCATGAGCAGTGATGAGTCGCCGTAGCTGAGAAAGCGGAAGCCGTGCGAGAGGGCGTAGTCGTACACCTTGTGCCAGTCGCCGTGCAGGAAAGCCGACACGAGCAGCAGCAGGGTGGACTTGGGCTGGTGGAAGTTGGTCACCATGCGCTTCACGATGTGGTACTCATACCCTGGAGCTATGATGATCTGTGTCGAAGAGTGGAGCACGTCCATCTGGTGCTTGTCCAGATAGGCGAGCAGGGCTGTCATGGACTCCTCCACGGTCAGCTTGGCGGCCTCTGTGGCGTATGAGTATGGGAACCATTGGGGCACGTGCAGGTCGTCCTCGCCCTTGCTTGCCAGCACTCCCATGTAGTAGAGGCTCTCCAGTGTGCGCACGCTTGTGGTGCCCACGGCTGTGGCTTCGCATCCGTGTGCCAGCAGCTTCTCGATGGTCTGCCGTCTCACGGCGATGTGTTCCGTGTGCATGTCGTGCCCTCCTATCTCCTCGCTTTTCACAGGCTTGAAGGTGCCGGCTCCCACGTGCAGCGTGAGTTCCTCACGGTCGATGCCAGCGGCGTCGATGGCTTCGAGCACGCGTGGCGTGAAGTGCAGTCCTGCTGTTGGTGCCGCCACTGAGCCTTTCACCTTTGAGTATACGGTCTGGTATGTGCGCTTGTCGCTCTCTTCTGTCTTGCGGTTGAGATAGGGCGGGATGGGCAGCTCGCCTATGGCGTCGAGCACTTCGGCCCATGTGTAGTCGCCGTTCCAGGTGAACTCGATGACGTGCGATGTGCCATGCAGGCCTTTGCGCTCACACGCCAGTGTGATGCTTTCTCCATTGACTGTGCTGATGTCGCGGAAGAGCTTGCCTGTCTTCCATTTCTTCAGGTTGCCTACAAGGCAGTACCACTCCACCTTGTTCTTCTGCGAGAAGTTGAGCTGGTAGTCGGCTGGAGCGCATGGCTCCAGGCAGAACACCTCTATCAGCGCGCCCTGGCGTCCCTGCAGGCCTCCGTCATCTGATGTGGCTTTGCGGAAGTGCAGTCGTGCCTGTATCACTTTGGTGTTGTTGAACACCATCAGTCCGCCTGCCGGCAGGTAGTTGGGCAGCGAGGTGAACACGTCTTCCGACACCTCGCCATGATTGTATATCAACAGTTTGCTCGAGTCGCGCTCAGGCAGCGGAAACTTCGCTATGCGCTCGTCGGGCAGGTCGTAGTCGTAGTCGGCTATGTGTATGCTTTTTGGATCTGACATGATGATTGTGTGTGTTAATGCTGTTTGCTGCAATGTAGTGTGGATGCTGGGCTATAGTTCCCTGTGCATCATGGTGGAATTGGCGAGGCCTGCCGCATGGCTCGGCCCTGTCTGGCTCATAGTTGGCGTGTGCGGCCTTCATTGCGCTTGTGGCAGGATGAATCGCACATCCTTGAACTCATACCTCACAGTTGCTCCTCCTTCGAAGCGGAGCAGCAGGTGGCCTGTGGGCTCTATGCCGGCTATCTCTGCCATGAACTCGCCTCTCGCGTCTGCAAACTTGTGCAGCCCTTTCCTGCGGTAGAGAAATCTCATGTAGGCAGAGCGCACTTCCTCCTCGCGTCCCTCCTGCAGCATGCTGTAGCATTGCTGGAAACGCGAGATGATGTCTGAGAGGATGGCCTCGCGGTCGTGCTCTTGTCCGGTAAGCAACTTTAGCGACGTAGGGTTGGGCGCGTCGCTTCTGAATGTCGTCTGGTTGATGTTGACGCCCACGCCTATGATGCAGTTGGATATGTTCTTCCCTCTCAGGTCACACTCGATGAGGGTGCCGCTGATTTTGCTGTCGCCCACATAGATGTCGTTGGGCCATTTCACCTCCACACCGTCCACATGTTCCGAGAGAGCCTGCTGTATGGCTACGGCCATGCTCTGTGAGAGCAGAAACTGATGGACAGGCTGGATGAAGGACGGATGGCACAGCAGAGAGAAGATGATGTTCTTTCCTCGCTCCGTCTCCCAAGAGTTGCCTTTCTGCCCGCGGCCGCATGTCTGGTCGTCGGCAACAACCAGTGTGAATCCTGGCAGTGCGGCCCCGGCCGACACCACGTTGCCCGACGATTCGTCAGCGAGCATCTCGCGGACGAAGAGGTTGGTGGAGTCTACAGTGGGCAGGTTGATGCGTGATATGCTTTCCATACATTACATTTTTGTGCAAAGTTACTATAAAATAAGGTGAATGAAACATATATTTGGCTCTTTTGTGACGACAAGTGTAAAAAAAAGAAATACAGATAGCGTTTTTCATTTCTATTTTGTAAATTTGTGGGCATATAGGAATAATATAGGGATTTTTAATTGTTTGCTAAGGCAACACTATAAAATATAATCTATGCGTGCAGTATATATGATATTGTTTGCGTGCATGCTCGCTCTCCCGATAGTGGCGCAGAACAATAAATTCAAGATGTCGGAAGACACCAAGAAGGCTCTGGGGCAGCTGGACATGGCTGTGGATGAGAAATCGGAATATCAAGAGAAGCTCAGCGCGCGGATAGACAGCGTTGACAATATGCTCGATGTCTGTCCAAAGGAAGAATATGTGGACAACTGCAAGAGGCTCTACGAGCTGAGCTTTCACTCCAACGGACGCGTGTGCCTGAAAGCTTTGCAGGACATCCTGCTGTCGCCTGAGGCCATACGAGACAAGGACCTGCGTGTCGGCGCTCTGCTGCGCATGGCCAGCGTGTACAGTGTCATGGGACTCTATGACACGGTCGGCAGCATGCTCAAGTCCATTAAGCCGTCTGACATATCGCAGGTCAACAAGCATATATATTTCCACACCCTCTACAACAACCATGTCAGGACATCGCAGTATGCCGCCAATATAACAGCCTTGCCAGACTACAGGGCCGACTCTGTGAGACTTGTGCTGCTCGACAGCCTCATCCGCTATCAGACCAATCCTGTCAGCCTCGCTGCCTATGAGGGGGAGAAGGCTGTGTTGCTCGGTCACCCAGACAAGGCCTTGCGGATAATGCGCCCATACCAGGGCAAGTCTTCCGGACTCATCAAGCTGCGCCTGGGATATGCCATTGCCAAGGCCATGCAGAACAAAGGCAATGTGGACAGACAGATATATTATCTGGCAAAGGTGTCGATACAGGACATACAGGAAGGCAGGACTGACTATAAGGCCATGCCCGAACTGGTGCAGGCTCTGTATGAGGTGGGCGAGATAGACCGGGCATACAGGTATCTGGTGTGCATGCTTGAGGATGCCAACATCTTCCCGTCGCGCTTGCTGGAGATGGAGGTGGCACACCATTTCCCGCTCGTGCACAAGAAGTATGCCGTGCATGAGGCCTACATGCACAATGTGGCAGACATGAGGGAACGCTCGATGCTCATCACATATGTCATACTGGGTCTGGCCATAGTGGTGGCTTTCTACATGGGATGGCGCTACACCAACATAAAGGTGCAGAAGAGGCGTGCTGACCGCCTGCAGAAGGCTCTTGAGCAGGCTAATATAGCCGAGAGGGTGAAGCAGGTGTTCGTGCAGAACATGAGACACGAGATACGCACGCCGCTCAATGCCATCATCGGTTTTGCCCAACTGATGATTGCCGACCTGCCGCAGGAGGAGAGGGAACTGTACTACAGTTACATACAGGAGAGCAACGACAAGCTGCTTGCCACGCTCGACGACATCATTGATGTGAGCAACATGGAGACTGGTGTCTTCAATCTCAAGTATGAGGAGGTGAACATTGACACGCTCTGCAAGGAGGAGATGAAGGCCGTGCAGGACACGCTCAACTATGGAGTGGCGCTCAACTACAGGCCTGCAGAGAATGGCATGACTATCAACACTGATGCCAAGCGACTGCGACAGGTGCTGAACCATCTGCTGTCCAACGCCATCAAGAACACGACCAAGGGAGATGTCACGCTGAGCGTGAAGCGCATGCCGACTACAGGCCGTATGCAGTTTGTCGTGACAGACACGGGTGTGGGTATACCGCCGGAGAAGACTTCTCTCATATTCGAGAACTTCGAGAAGGTGGACTGCTACAGCCCCGGACTGGGACTCGGACTCTACATCTGCACACTGATAGCCAACGTGCTCTCAGGCAAGATATATCTCGACTCCACCTACACGGGCGGAGCGCGATTCGTCTACGAGATTCCTAATGGCATCGTAGACCAGAAGAAGGTGGACGACTCGCAGGAACGCAGACTCTCTGTAGATGCCGACATCAAAAGCAGGAAGGCATGAACTGGAGACGCAAGATGCACCTGATGTACACAGCTCTGCCAAGGGCTCTGCATCGCCATGGCTTCGGCATACAGTCGCCATGGGCTTATGAGCTGATACGTGATGTGCTGTATGAGCAGCTGCACTACTACGCCTATGAGGAGCGCAATCTGCGCACACCGCTGCAGCGTCAGCTCTTCCGCATAGAGAACCACTTCCGCCTGCATCCGATGGTGGTCATAGACCAGACAGGGCAGGAGGCTGTTGACATGTATGAACAAACAGCGGAGCATGCCACTCCCGACACCGTGGCGGTGGTGGAGCATGCCGATGGGCGCAATGCGCGGCTGTGGCAGCTCGCCGTGGATGATCCTCGTGCTATCATCACGTTCGACATGGGAAAGCGTGGACTTATAGTGTTCGACACGGCGAGAGTCAAGCAGAACTACCTTCTGTAGAGGCTGGAAGGGATGGATGGCTGCATTGGGGAGGATTGTGGTTTAACATGAGGATGTGACCAGCCCCGACCTACTCTGTCATGACGCATCAGCTGCGACAAGCATGTGCGCAATATGAAAAATTCAAAATAAAACCCAAACTGGACGTAAATCAGTACAGAAATATTTGGAAGATAAAGAATAAACTTGTATTTTTGCGCCCAAAATCAAAATTAAGTACAAAAGCTATGTATTGGACACTTGAATTAGCATCAAAACTGGAAGACGCTCCATGGCCAGCAACCAAGGATGAGTTGATTGACTATGCCACCCGTTCAGGAGCACCGCTTGAGGTCATTGAGAATCTTGAGGAAATTGAGGATGAGGGCGACGTGTACGAGTCAATCGAGGAAATATGGCCCGACTATCCTTCAAAGGAGGACTTCCTTTGGGATGATGAAGAGTACTAACCGCTCATTGCCGTGTCGGTTGGACTTGGCTAACTGGATAAAAGCGATATGGATAGTTCTTTATGAATTATCCATATTTCTTTTTATGGACTCTTGCCAGATTATCTTGAAAAGACTCTGGGGACAAGATTTTCTTGGGAGATTAAACTTTTGGGTTGTTTTAAGGCGATTATTTACCTAAATCTCAGTCAATATATATAATATATTGGGGTAAATAATCGCCATTCTCTTTGCTGCGCTTAATGCTTTGCGAATATTAAAAATGGGGCTTTTCCAAGTTGTGAGCGATTGGAATATGGAAATTCTACAGATAAATGATAGAAAATAACTCTTGGAGAAGTTGTGACTTTCGTCTATATATTGTATATTTGCACCTGATAAGTTCTGAAAAGTGTCAAGTTTGGCACAAATCGTAAGTTGTAAGTGTGACTATGAAAATAGAAAGAGATATAATAAATAAATTTAGGGATTGGAAAAATGCCGAAAGGCACAAGCCGGTCCTTTTGAAAGGTGCCCGTCAGATAGGCAAGACATGGGCGATGGAGGAGTTCGGTAGAGAGTGTTTCGAATATACTGCAAAGTTTGATTTCGACCGTCAGAAAGAGTTGCAGTCCGCTTTCACTGCGTCAAAGGAACCAGCACGCATAATAAAAGAACTCGCTCTTTACAGCCAAGTACCCCTTGTTCCAGGCAAGACACTGCTTATCTTCGACGAGATACAAGAATGTGAGGAGGCACTCAATTCTTTGAAGTATTTTTGCGAGGATGCCCCCGAATGGCATATTATTGCAGCAGGTTCATTGTTGGGCGTGGCTGTAAAAAGGCGGAGGATGACTGTGCCGGTAGGAAAGGTGCAGGTGATGCGCATGTATCCGATTACGTTTAAGGAGTATCTGCGAGCCAGTGACATACAGACATTCAATTTTGTGGAACAGATAGAGCGGCCAGAGAATTTGCCCCTCATCATACTTGACAAGCTGAGGTCTGAATACCGCAGATACATGGTGTCGGGTGGAATGCCAGAAGCCACTGTCTGTATGCTCGAAAATCAAGGTATGCAAGCAGTGGATGATATACTTCAAGGCATATTGGACTTGTATGAACTTGACTTTGCCAAGTATGCAGAACCTCGAGAGATACCACGAATCCATGCCATTTGGCACTCTCTTCCATCTCAACTTGCCAAGGAAAACCGAAAGTTCATCTATAAGGTTATAAAGAAAGGGGCAAGAAGCCGTGACTATGAGGATGCTTTGTTGTGGCTTGAAGATGCTGGCATGATATATCGTGTAAATGCTGTATCAAAACCAGGGATGCCGCTGAGTGCCTACGAGGAACCTGACATATTCAAAGTTTATGCCAGTGACTGCGGGCTACTACGACGATTGGCTGGATTGCCGGGAAGCATAGTCATGGACCCGACAGCCAACTATACGGAGTTCAAGGGGGCAATGGCCGAGAACGCCGTGTTGCAAAGTTTGTTGCCATCATGCGGTTCTGTACCTTACTATTGGTCTTCAGAAGGAAAGGCTGAAATAGAGTTTCTGCTTCAGCTCGAAAATGAGATAATTCCAGTGGAAGTAAAGGCAGAGAATTGTGTCAGTGGCAGAAGTATAGTTGTGTACAACGAACGCTACAAACCCAAGAACCGCATACGTTTCTCGTTTCTCAACTTGCAGCAAAATTGCGGTATGTTGGCTTGCCCCTCGTCGTTAGCAGAATGGGCTGCGAAATGGTTGCTGAAATAGGAATAGGTGACTATGCCTGTTCCACCACCATGTGCGGACTTTCACTGCGGAATTAGTTGATTAATATGATGCCAGCCAATCGTCTAATGATTACGTCTGTCAGAATAAGAATACAAAAAAAACCATATGGGTGATTCTTTGGGGAATCCCTATGTGGCTTTTTTGTGTCTTAGTTCGCTCGGATTTAAGGTTTGCTCTGTTGCTGTTGCAGTTTCCATCCTGCGATGTCAAGGACAAGGTGAATGAGGTTTTCCGTGTTTAATGGCTTGTCTTTCATGGCAAGCAATTTCTCTTTCACTTCCGGCCTCCTCTTGTCAAAAGAAGCGGACACATAGACCATGAATGGAACATCCAATCCATAGCGCTCAGACTCAGGTGTCTTGCGTGAATGTCCGCAATAGCTGTCGTCTGAATTGTATATGTCTAAAGCGTGGTCGGACAGATATACTACTACAGATTCGGAGGAGGCAAATTCCTTTATGATTTCGCTGGCCACATAGTCGTTGTAAAGCGTGGCGTTGTCATAGTCAGCAAGGTTTTGACGTTGCTGCTGTTTGGCTTCGGGATAGTCTGACGGGTGAAATATTGTTTGTGTGGATGGGTATCGATACTTGAAGACCTCGTGCTGTCCCATGAAATGAAAGAAGAATACATTCCTTGGGTGACGTCTCTTTATGCTGTCGGCGTTCACCGACAGAAGATAGTCGTCGTAATGAGACCACCCACCGGAAAAGTATGATTCGTCACATAATTTTGAATGGCCGCTTGGAAGATTGTCGTAAATACCATTCTCGGCCTGGTTCGATATCCATGTTGCATGATATCCTGCTGACTGCAGAGCCTCTATTATGGAAGTGCTCTCATACCATTTTACCCCATGTTCTTCATCTTGTCTTGTATGGTTGTTCAAGATGTATTTGAATGTCTGGGTTGTGCTCGTCGCTGGCGACTTGGCCTGGGAAAACACCACCATTGACGAGTCTTCCACATATAGAGATAGCTTTGGGTTTGTTTGTTTCTGATAGCCGTACAGCGAGCTGTGGCTCTTTGAGAACGACTCGCCAAGGAGAATCACAATATTGGCTGGGTGTGCTATCTCTTGTTCTGTTAATACAGGATGGGTCTTGTGCTTGCGCAAGTCCACCACCTCTTCTGGCTTTGCGGCGCAAAGTACTTGGCCCAACTCTACTTCTACCAGTTCTTTGTTCCATGTCACAGCCGTGACTGCCAGCAATAGCACACTGACGGCAGCCCATACCACGCCCCGGCTTCTCTTTTGATTTCGTTTCTCGCATATCACATACAGGGTTATGACAAGTAGCACCAGTGCTGTGGCAGCCAGAAGCGAAGCCGTGCTTGTTTCATCTAAAACGAGGGAAAAGAACTCTTTGGCCTCTTCTGGGTTTGTACCCATAGCAACAGTTACAAATTCAGGCGATATGGGCGACTTGTACTTGCTCAGGCAGAAAATGTTGGTAAAAGAGTAGCACATGGTTGCCGTTAGGACAAATGGCTTCACGAAAGCTGACAGGCGTCCCAGTGATGTGGACAACAGGGATATTGTATAGGCGAAAAGGTAACTTAGCAATAAAAGGTATACACTATAGGGGCTTGTCCAGTTTGTTGATATAAAATTAAAGTTGTTCCCAATGAAAATTGACGAAATGAGGACAAGCAGCAGCAGTGTGTAGCCAAGGTCTTTTCTGTAAGGTCTTAGCATTAATGAGGCGCACTTTCGCAATAAAGCGTTCAGCAGACTCTCTTTCTTCTTGTCGCAATGTGCGGGGGGTAGTGTTCTCTCTCTTCATTTTGAGTTCTAAAATCCAATTATAAACTTTGTTTGGGGCTGGCATGTCCAGTCCGTTCGTTCATTGCTTGCGCGGCTAAAAAAGAAAAGCAGTCATGAAATCTCATGACTGCTTCTTTTTTAGTGTGGACCAGCTTGGGCTTGAACCAAGGACCTCCAGATTATGAGTCTGTTGCTCTAACCAACTGAGCTACAAGTCCGATGCGAGACGGAAGAAGGCGTCCTGTCAGTGTGTGTGGCTTTTTTGTGTCCCTCTTGTCCAGTCTCAAGTTGTGCTACCAGGATTCGAACCTGGACTGAGAGAACCAAAAACTCTAGTGCTGCCATTACACC
Organism: uncultured Bacteroidaceae bacterium; assembly: GCA_934271655.1. Classification (GTDB taxonomy): domain Bacteria; phylum Bacteroidota; class Bacteroidia; order Bacteroidales; family Bacteroidaceae; genus Minthosoma. The sequence goes on from CAKQRW010000019.1 coordinate 12,460, forward strand.
ATAGCACAATCCTCTAAGCGTTCTGCCAGAAGATTCTGCGGTGCAGGCTCTCCTTTCTCGAATGCGGGTGCAAAGTTATGACTTTATTTTTGAATGACAAAATAGTTTTGGAAAAAAATTAGCAAAAGATGTAAAATAAGCATTTTTGAATGCCTTTTCTGCTTTTTTATGCGCTCTTTGAGCAATAAAAGGGCCTGTTGGGATGCGTCATTCAGATTTATTTTGTATCTTTGCATTACTTTAGAAGAACAACGTAACATTTACTGCACACTTAAAACTATTATAATGTCAAAAGAAAAACCGCTGATACATAATAAGCGCAGGAACAAGATTCGCCTGCACCATGAGGGCAAACACACTCTTCTGTATAGCGGAGCCATGGCTTTGCTGGTGATATGCCTGGCCTGGCTCTCTCGCCCTACGCTGGAATGGGGCTCGTATGTGATAATACTTGCTACTATGGCCGTGTATGCCATATTGCTGAACTTCTTCCGCTGTCCGGTGAGAATGTTCAATGGCCCCACCAACAAGTCGGTGGTGGCTCCAGCTGATGGCCACATAGTGGTGATAGAGGAGGTGGACGAGGAGGAGTATTTCCACGACAGGCGCATCATGGTGTCGATATTCATGAGTCTGACCAACGTGCATGCCAACTGGATGCCCTGCGAGGGCACGGTAGTGAAGGTGTCGCACCAGAATGGCAACTTCATGAAGGCCTACCTGCCTAAGGCCAGCACGGAAAACGAGCGTTCTATGGTGGTCATACGCACGCCTCACGGAGCGGAGGTCATGGCGCGCCAGATAGCCGGAGCTATGGCAAGGCGCATCGTCACTTATCCAAAGGCTGGAGAAGAATGCTTCATTGACGACCATATGGGCTTCATCAAGTTTGGCAGCCGCGTGGATGTGTATCTGCCGCTTGGCACAGAGGTGCTGGTCAAGATGGGACAGGCTACAGTGGGTGACGAGACTCTGATAGCCAGATTGAAATAGAAATGATGTAAGAACCAAATAACACTGCTGCTGCATGAAGAAGCATATTCCAAACATGATCACGTGCGCCAACCTCATCTGCGGGTGTGTGGCTGCATATTGCGCTTTCTATGGCGCCTACCAGATGGCATTCCTGTTTGTGCTCATCGGAGCATTCTTTGATTTCTTTGACGGTATGACAGCTCGCGCTCTCGGGGTGAGCGGCCGTCTCGGAGTGGAGCTTGACTCACTGGCCGACTGCGTCACTTTTGGCGTGGCACCGTCTGCCATGCTTTTCTCCCTGTTCAACAAGGTGGCCTATCCTTCCTTTATGGCCAACGATTTTTTCTTTCATGTGATGCCATTCACCGCCTTTCTCATGGCTGCGTTCTCGGCGTTGCGCCTGGCCAAGTTCAACATTGACGAGCGCCAGCACACGGGATTCATCGGAATGCCAACGCCTGCCAATGCCATATTCTGGGGCGCGCTCATCACAAGCAGCGAGGAATGGCTGACAGGTCCGCACTTCAACGCGTTCTTCCTGTTCCTCTTCATGATTCTCTTCTGCTGGCTGCTGGTGTGCGAGGTGCCTATGTTTGCCTTCAAGAGCATGTCGTGGAAAAAGGACAAGGTGAAGTTTGTCTATCTCCTGGCTGTGGTTGTTATACTGCTGTCATGCGGCGTGTCTGCCGTTGTGTCAGACGCTAACGTGTGGATATACCTGTTCCGTGGATTGGCAGGCTGCATCGGACTTTATGTCCTGACATCTATCGTGGCATGTGTTTTGCCTGAAAGGAGAGCGTAGTGAGGGCGGAATGTCCCTCCATCATGTAAAACTAAAAACGTAACACGATTTTACACATGGCAGGAATATTCATATTTCTTTTGGTGCTGGTGCTTGGTGTCATCATCTCAGTGCTGTCTTTTGGGGTGTATGTGCTGAACAGACTTCTTGGAGGCTTCTCGGCCACGCGCAGGTTTATCTCCCGACTTTTTGGCTGGGACAGAGTGGAAAATGAAGGCTGGCGGCCTACGGGCAGTAGGCAGACCGCGCAGTCAAGAGACAGCGAAGGGTCTGCACAGCGTGACGACAGATGTGAGGAGGCTGATGGCGACACTAACAATGACGTGTCGCATACTAACGAGAAGATATTCTCCCCAAACGAGGGCGAGTATGTGGACTTTGAGGAAATCAGATGATAAGGCCGTAACAGGCATGTGCTGAAGCTGTAACAGGCATGTGCTGAAGCTGTAACAGGCATATGTTGAAGCCGTAACAGGCATGTGCTGAAGCTGTAACAGGCATGTGCTGAAGCCGTAACAGGCATATGTTGAAGCTGTAACAGGCATGTGCTGAAGCCAGGCAATATGTGACGGTGCGGAAAGCATGCGACGGTGCGGAAATAGGACAGTTGTCCAGGCGGACGAGTGCCGATGCATATGGAAGTTGCATGAGAAAAGTGCAAAAACGAGAACTTAAAACGTGGCGGGGCTGCAGAAAAGACTCTTTTTCTGCAGCCCCGCCACGTTGTGTGATGGCGCGTGTGCTGGCATGGATACGTGTTTATTGCGTGAAAACGCTATTGCAGGAATGTGCCAGCGGCCTCATTTGGGCCTGGTCTGTCCGTTGCCCTCTATGATCCATTTGTATGTAGTGATCTCTTCGAGTGCCATGGGGCCTCTTGCATGGAGCTTCTGTGTGGATATGCCAATCTCGGCGCCCAGTCCGAACTGCGCTCCGTCTGTGAATGATGTTGGCGCGTTGTGATACACGCAAGCGGCATCTACCTGGGCGAGAAAACGGTCGGCTGTAGCTCGGTCTTCTGTGATGATGCACTCGGAGTGGCCAGAGCCATACTGGCGTATGTGCCTTATGGCCTCATCGGCCGATGCCACGGTCTTGATGGCCATGGTGTATGACTGAAACTCGGTGCCGTAGCTTTCTGTGGTGGACGGACGGAGAAGCTCTGCTGGATAGTGTCCTGTGAGTGCGGCCATAGCGCTTGTGTCAGCGTATATGACGACATGACTTTCCTGCAGCGGCTGGCAGATGGCTGGCAGGTCGCAGAGACGGTCTTCATGTATGATGGCGCAGTCCAGGGCATTGCACACGCTGACGCGCCGTGTCTTGGCATTGTTGATGATGCGCGCCCCCTTCTCTGTGTCGCCGTGCAGGTCAAAGTAAGCGTGGCACACGCCAGCTCCTGTCTCGATGACAGGCACGGAGGCCTCCTTGCGCACGAAGTCGATGAGGCGCTTGCTGCCGCGCGGAATGACGAGGTCCACGTATCCGTTGGCATGCAGCAGTTCTCCTGTGGCCTCGTGTGTGGCAGGGAGAAGAGTGATGACATTCTCGTTCACTCCGTGGTCTCTCAGCACAGACTTGATGATGCCGACAATGGTTCTGTTGCTGTCGTCGGCATCTTTGCCTCCCTTCAGGATACATGCGCTGCCTGCTTTCAGGCAGAGCGAGAACACGTCGAAGGTGACATTGGGGCGTGCCTCATACACGATGCCTATGACGCCGAAAGGCACGCTGATGCGCTTCAGATCGAGTCCGTTGGGTAGGACGGTGTGCTTGAGCACTTTGCCGAGCGGTGAAGGCAAGCTCGCCACATTGCGTGTGTCTGCTGCTATTCCCTTGATGCGATCCTCTGTCAGTTTGAGGCGGTCGTACATGGGATTGGACTTGTCCATCCTGTCAAGATCCTTGGCGTTGGCGTGGAGAATCTCTTGAGTCATGGCCTCGGCCTTGTCTGCCACGTCGAGTAGGATGGCGTTGATAGTGTCTTTGCCTGTCATTGCCAGTTCGATGCTGGCGTCTTTGGCTGATTGAAATGTATCGTTAAGCATAGATGAAATATCTTGTCGTTGATGTGTATGTGTGTTGTTTGGTGACGCCCAGGAAGCGGTTTGGGCTGATGAGCGGCTTGTCTCTCTCTTCTTTATATGGAGTGTATAAAGTATAAGAACAGAAACGTGTCACAGGTTGTTCATTTGGAGTTTACAGGCCCTGCAAGTGTATAAAGTATAAGAACAGAAAAGTGTCACAGGATGGGCGACTTGTCTTTCTCCTCTTTATATATGGATTAGCGCAGGTTGATGTATGGCTTAGCACAGAAACTCGGTGCATGGGGTGTTGTCGCGGTCGTTCATCAGCTTCACGAGTATGTCGTCTCTCTTGCCGTTGGCTATGATGACGCTGATGCCAGCTGCGGCAGTCTGTTGCGCCACAGACGACTTGCTCTGCATGCCTCCGCGTCCTGCGCTCGACTTGCTTGCCTGTATGTAGTCGTCCAGGCTCTTGCCAGGCTTCACGATGCTGATGAGCCTTGATTCGGGATTGTCGGGATTGCCTGTGAACACGCCGTCGATATTGCTCAGGATGATGAGCATCTGCGAGTCGGTCATCTTGGCAATCAGTCCCGACAGCTCGTCGTTGTCTGTGAACATCAGCTCTGTCACCGAGACGGTGTCGTTCTCGTTGACAATGGGCAGAACCTCGTTTTCGAGCATCACCCTCATGCAGTTCTCCTGGTTGGTCCTGTGCTCAGAGTCGGAGAAATTCTCTTTGGTGGTCAATACCTGTCCCACGGCGATGCCATATTCTCTGAACAGCTCGAAGTATCGGTTGATGAGCTTGGCCTGTCCCACGGCAGAGAAGAGCTGCCGCTGCTCCACGGAGTCGAGGTCATGCTGTATGTGCTTGAGTTCGCTGCGTCCGCTTGCCACGGCTCCGGAAGACACAAGGATGATCTCGTGTCCGGCTTTGCGCAGCGTGGCTATCTGGTCGACGAGGGCCGACATGCGTGTCACGTCGAGCGATCCGTCTTTCCTTGTCAGCACATTGCTTCCTATCTTGATAGTAATTCTCATTGTATGTATAAGTGTTGATAACGTGTTTGTAAGTGTTGATAACTATGTCCGCAGGTGTTGATAACTATGCTTGCGATGGTTGGCTACGGTGTTTGCAAGTGTTGATAACTATGTTTGCAGCTGTTGACAACCCTGTTTATAAGTGTTGGCATGTACGTTTGCGAATGCCGAAAGCATTGTCGGCAAGTGTTGATAAGTTGGGCGGCTCACTTCCTGTCACCGAATCTTATCCGCCAATCTTTGCTTCCAGTCCTGCCGATTTCATAATGTCTAAAGCGTGCTGCTGCTGTTCCTCGGTAGGAGCCTCCATCGTTACCCCTTTGGGATTGTATGCTGTGCCGAGTCTTGCGTGCTTGCCTTTGCCTATGTCGTGGTAAACCAATAGGTTCACTATCTCGGGCTTAGTAGGTAGCGATGCCAGGAAATCGGCTGATTTTCTCAGGTTGTCGTCATCGGCATTGACTCCGACTATTAGTGGAATGCGTATCCAGAACTTATGTCCGAGTCGGCTTACCATCCTGATGTTGTCCAGGATGCGAGAGTTGTCAACACCTGTGTATAACTTGTGCTTCCCTGCATCCATCACCTTCAAGTCCACCAAGAACAGTTCGCAACGCTTTGCCACCTTGTCCACGTCTGCTGCCGAGGCAAACAGTGTAGTGTCTACTGTGCGGTGAATGTTTCTCCTGCCCAGCTCATCGAGCAGCTGGCACAGGTAGGCGGCATCATACATGGGTTCGCCTCCGCATAGAGTCACTCCTCCGCCGCTCTCTTCCATCACCTGCCGTTCTTTCTCCACTATCTCCATCAGCTTCTCCGTCTCCCAGGCTTTGCCAGCCATCTCCAGAGCCAGTGTGGGGCATTCATCGGTGCACTTGCCGCATGAGATGCAGTGTCCCAGGTCCTTGATGCCGTCGGGGGTGAGCGTGAGGTTGTTCTCCGGACACACTTCCACGCACGACTGGCATCCGATGCATTTCTTTTTCGTGTAGAGCTTCACGGCCTTTGGCGAGATGCCTTCTGGGTTGTGGCACCACACGCATTTCAGCGGGCAGCCTTTCAGAAAGATGGTGGTGCGTATGCCCGGACCATCGTTGATGGCAAATCTTTTTATGTCGAAAATCAGAGCCATGATTCGTTTGTTTTGCAGACATTCGCGGCTGGCTACTGGCGCATCCTGCATGTCTGGTTGTTGTGTCTGGCGTTTGATGCCAGACGTGTTGCAATAATAAAGTATATAGTAATGTGTGTGAAGGGTCTGCGTCTGTGTGCGCCATGTGGCGCAGCGTGGCGTAGATGTCGCAAAGTTACTACAAAAAAATGAATCAGATGGCTTTTTGTCTTGTATATTGTGGTATGGGACTGAAATATTGTGTATTGTAGTCGCTGTCTGTTGACAAAATGTCATTGCGAGGAGGCGGCAATGCATTGCTTCATGAAAAAATGTCATCTTGGCGGCTGTGGCACGCATGTTGCAATATGTAATAGTCGAAAGCGAAAAGCTCAAGAGAGCCTCGAAAAAAGGAAGCCCGCGAGAGCCTGAACTGGAAAACAAAATAATAAAACAACGAATTTAAATTATAGGAGTTTTTACTATGTTACAGGTTATGCGTTCAAATAATTGGTTCCCATCATTGTTCGATGATTTTTGCAACAATGCGTTCGATACAGAGAAAAAGGCTATTTCTCCAGCCATCAATGTGATAGAAGATGCAAAGGCATACACTATGGAGTTTGCTGTTCCTGGTGTTGACAAAGACTTCTGCCGCATAAGCTTGAACGAAGACGGCAATCTTGAGGTGGCTATAGAGAACAAGCTGGAGCACAAGGGTGAGGACAAGCACGAGCACTATCTGCGCCGCGAGTTCTGCTTCTCCAACTTCCAGCAAGCTTATATCCTGCCAGATGATGTGGTGAAGGAAGAGATTTCCGCCACTGTCAACAATGGTATACTTACTGTCACTTTGCCAAAGATGACCAAGGAGCATATCGAGAAGGTGCAGCGCCACATAGAAATCAAATGATGTGGCGTGCCAAACGGAGAAAGAAGTAATCCACGGGACTAATCCTTTTACATTGAGTCCCCAATAGATATACGCAAGATGCCAGAGTGACTTCCCAATCAGTTGCTTTGGCATCTTTTTTTGTTTTGGAAGCATGACGGTGCGCTCTATGGGCGTTAAGTGCCCGTCCGCATGCCGTGAAGCTGAGGCTTTGTGCGGTGCAAGCCTGGGATGCCTGTTTCGTTATCCATAGGTTTGCGTATCGTTTATCCATGGGATTGCGTTTCGTTATCCATAGGATTGCGCATCGTTGTCCATAGGATTGCGCATCGTTATCCATAGGATTGCGCATCGTTATCCATAGGTTCTTGTGTGGCGGTGTTTATAGGTGCCGTTGGTCTGATGAAGGCACATGGCGGAATGCTGTCTATATTGGTGCATTGCTTAATGTGGCATCGCCGGTTGCTTGTTGAGGGAGTCTTCTGATTCGGAGAGCATGGGGAAAAGATGAAGCTCACACGTTTGCAGTCAGCAAATGTGTGAGCTTCGTCGGTTGATGGATGGTGCCGCCCTCCATGTCATTCACTGTTGTTGCATGTGGATATGCGGACTCTCTCCATGTCTGTACGGTTGTCAGAACTCCTCATTCTCTGTGCGCGCAATGATTTCGTTCTGGAGTTGCTCGGTCATGTCGTTGAAGTAGTCGGAGTAGCCAGCCACGCGTACGAGAAGATCCTTGTAGTCGTCTGGCGTCTTCTGTGCGTCGAGCAGGGTCTGAGTGTCTACGATGTTGAACTGGATGTGGTGTCCGCCCATGTTGAAGTAGGCGCGGATGAGTGCCACAAGCTTTTTGAGGTCTTCCTCACGCCTGAGGAGTGACGGCACGAAGCGCACATTGAGGAGTGTGCCGCCCGACTTGGTCTGGTCGAGCTTTCCGAGCGACTTGACGACGGAAGTAGGGCCGTTGGTGTCTGCTCCGTGGGCGGGTGATGTGCCGTCGCTGATGGCGAACTTGGCCAGTCGTCCGTTGACAGAGGCTCCGCACACAGAGCCGAAATAGTTGTGGCATGTAGTCGACAGCATGTTCAGCTGGGTCTTGCCGCCGCGTGTGTTGGGGTGTCCCTCGATGGCTTTGACGAGGTCGTCATATACCTTCACGGCTATAGAGTCGGCATAGTCGTCATCGTTGCCGAAGAATGGCGTGCGGTTCATGATGAACTGTCGCATCTTCTCGTTGCCCTCAAAGTTGCAGGCCACGGCAGAGAGTATCTCGTCCATGGTGAACTTCTTGTCCTCAAACACGTGCTTCTTCAGTGTGGAGAGGCAGTCTGTGATGGTGCCGAGTCCAGTGCACTGTATGTATGTGGTGTTGTATCGCGCTCCGCCGCTGTAGTAGTCCTTGCCTTTGGCGATGCAGTCGTCGATGAAGAGGGAGAGGAATGTGGCTGGCGCATAGAGTGAGAACATGCGCTCGATGTAGTTGTTCACCGCCAGTTTCATGTTGACGAAATAGACCATCTGCTTGTGGTAAGCCTCATAGAGCTGGTCGTAGGACGTGAACGTGCGTGGGTCGCCTGTCTCCAGGCCGAGTCTCTTGCCCGTGACGGGGTCGATGCCATTGTTGAGCGTTATCTCCAGAATCTTTGGAGTGTTCAGGTAGCCGGTGAGGATGTATGCCTCCTTGCCGAAGGCTCCCACCTCGATGCAGCCTGAGCATCCTCCCTCGTTGGCGTCTTCCTGGCTCTTGCCTTGCCGCACCAGTTCCTTGGTGTAGACATCGGGGTTGAAGCATGAAGGGTAGCCGTGTCCCTGGCGGATGACTCTGGCTCCTGCCATGACAAACTCGTCTGGGGTGACCTTTGACACATGGATGGAGAGGCCTGGCTGCAGCTCGTGCAGTTCCTCCTGCACCTCAAGGATGATGTATGACAGTTCGTTGACGGCGTTGTTGCCGTAGCGGTCGATGCCTCCGATGTTGATGTTGGTGAAGTCGTTGTATGTGCCAGATTCAAGGGCTGTCACGCCCACCTTTGGCGGAGCAGGCTGGTTGTTGAACTTTATCCAGAAGCATGAGATGAGTTCCTTGGCCTTGTCGCGTGTGAGCGTGCCGTCCTCTATGCCTTTCTTGTAGAATGGATAGAGATGCTGGTCGATGTGTCCGGGGTTCATGCAGTCCCAGCCGTTGAGCTCTGTGACGGTGCCGAGGTGCACAAACCAGTACATCTGTATGGCTTCCTGAAGGTCGCGCGGAGCGTGGGCCGGCACCCAGCGGCACACGTCGGCTATCTTCAGCAGCTCTGCCTTCCGCTGTTCGTCGGTCTCGTCGGCCGCCATCTTCTCCGCCAGCTCGGCGTGCCGCTCGGCAAACAGTATGGCTGCGTCGCAGCTGATGTCCATGGCCTGCAGCTCCTGCTGCTTGTCGGTAGCCTCAGGGTCGTTGATGAAGTCGAGACGGTTGAGGGCATCGGCGATGAGTGCCTTGGTGTCGAGCAGGCCTCTGTGGTACATCTTGCCGTCCATGGCTGTGTGTCCGCCAGCGCGCTGCTCCATGAACTCGGTGAAGACGCCGGCATGGTAGGCCTCTTCCCACTCCTTGCTCACATGGCTGAAGATACGCTCGCGCTGTGTGCGTCCCTGCCAGTAGGGGATGACCTCGCGCTCGTAGGTGTCGATGTCGGCCTGCGAGATGTGGTAGGGCTGCAGCTCGCGCGAGTCGAGTGTGTGGAGGTCTTCCACTGTGTGGCAAGTGAGTTCGGGGAATGTGGGCACTGCCTTGGGCACAGGGCCTCGCTCGCCCACAATGAGCTCATCCTTGCCTATGTAGATGGTCTTCTTCTTGCATATCTCATAGAAATTGCGGGCTCTCAGGATGCAGTTGGGCATCTTGCCGTAGTTCTCCTTGTAAAATGCTGTCTCGATAAGAGCGCGCTCTATGGTGAGTGTGGTCTCGGTGTCCACGCTTTGCTGGTGCAGACGCTTGATGCGCTCGTTCATGCCTCCGTCGTTCTCTGGATACTTCAGAGAATAGTTCATCTTGCTGTGAGGAGCGCGCATTGCTTTGTTCGTTTCCATAAGTCGTTTGTTATAGTGTGTTGTTCTTCTTGGTGCATTATTCCTTCACTACCTTCTTGCCGTTGACGATGTAAAGGCCTGCCGGCAGAGAGGAGAAGTCGGTGCCGTCGGCATAGCGGCGTCCGCTGATGCTGTATATGCCTTCTTTGCCGTCGGTGTCAGCCTCGCCGTTGCCGGCCTCCACCTGGCTGATGCCTGTCGGGATGCCTCCGAAGCCGCGCACCCAGCCGGCATAGACATGCTTGCGATAGTAGTTGATGTCCCAGATGCCTACAGGTGTGTTGGCGCGCCAGCCGCTGCTGGCAGGCGAGTCGGTAGGGCACCACTGGCAGATGCCCCATTGCTGATTGGCCGGGATTATCTTGAGGTATTGCTTGATGATCCACTCGTAGTAGTCGGCCATGCGCTTGTGCATGGCCTCGGTCATGTCGGCCGTGGCCACAGCCTTGCCGTTGGCGTCGTCCATGCCCATGTCGAGTTCGCTGACACGCACGTATTTGCCCGATTTCGCCATGAGGTAGAACATCTGCGTGATGTACTTCTTGCGGTTGTTGAGGTCGTTGTCGTTCATGCTGCATGAGATGTGCATCTGCGTGCCGATGCCGTCAATGTGCGTGACACCGTCGGCCTCCCATTTCTTTATCCAATTGATGAGCGAGCGGAGCTTCTGGTTGTTGTCCCAGTAGCTCTCAAGGTTGTAGTCGTTGATGAAGAGCTTCACGTCTTCCGGGCCATACTTGCGGGCCAGCCTGCAGGCCTGGCGCACATACTCAAGGTCGCCCATGTAGTCCTGCCAGTAGAAGGAGCTGCCGCCCACGTCCCATGTGCCGCTCTTGTAGCCGTCGGAGTGCTGCAGGTCGTAGTAGCCGTCGCCGTCGCTGTCGCCGCCCGAGATGGCCTCATTGACGAGGTCCCATGCCTTGACCTTTCCTCCGCATGCTTCCATCATGCCTTTTATCCATTTGTCCATGGCGTAGACGAGTGTGTCGTGGCGCTCTTGTGCGGTGAGCGGTGTGCTTGACGGGAGATAGATGTAGCTCACGTTCTCGCACACGGATGGTGTCTCCACTCCTCCGCCGTATTGCTTGACACGGAAGGATGACATGTCTGTCCCCTCGAAGTCGCCGTTGGCTATTCTCTCCTCGCCGTTTATCTTGAGGCTGACGTTGTCAAAGTAGTAGGCATTGGCGTCTGCCAGTTCGCTGAGGTTGATGGCTATGCTCTTGCCCGACTTGGCGAGAGTGCCTGACAGCTTTACGTTTTTCCACTCTGTGGTGAACGGTATGTTGCCTATGGCCTCATAGTGCACGTAGCTGGATGGGTCGTTGTGTATCTGTGTCGATGCTGTGGCGGCCTTGTCGGCACGCACGTCGGCAGAGAACTCAAACTTGGCTCCGGCGCTGAAGCTGCCTGGCACGAGCCATGCCTGGTTGTCGTAGACCTCGCTGTGGCGCTCTGTGGCCTCGGCCTTGAGGCAGCGGCGGTCTTCGGATATGGTCTTGCCTTTCTTTGGCACTTCAAACTTGATGTCCTTTATATATATGTCGCCGACAAAGTCGCCGCATTGGATGAGGAAGAAGTTGCTGGCCATGGTGGCCTTGTAGTTGAGCGTGACCTCTTTCCATGTGGTGGAGAAGGCCACGTCGCCGCTGGTGCCTCCGTTCCAGTCGCCCAGCTTGGTGTGAAGCTTTCCGGCCTTGGAGCCTTTGACCATCATGGTCATGCGGTAGGTCTTTCCCTTGTCGGTGAGGATGTCTGTGCATGAAAGGAACTGCACTTCCCATGAGCCTTGCTTCTTGGTGCAATGTATGTTGAGGCCGTCATCTGCGCTGAATGACAGCTTGTAGCCGTATTTCGACTCGTCGCTTTTCCATCCCACATTCTGGTTGGTGCGGAAGTCCTTCTCGTAGACTGGCACGTAGACTGTCACGTCGCCGTCTGCGAGGTCTTGCGCAGGCTTGTCCTGCAGGAGCTTGCTCAGCCAGCCTATAGGCTGCTGGGAGTGCCATGCGAGAGTGTGTCCGTACACCTGTAGCCCTGCGTCTGTGACCGTGTTGACAAACTTCTTCACGGTGGAGAAGTTCATGTTGCCGTTGCCGTCAACGCAGCTCGCCATCTTCATGGCATTGCCAGCTACGGTCTCGTTGGCGTTGCGGTTGATAAGGTTGCGCACGGTGCTGTTGTTGAGATAGTCGTTGGCAATGGTGGCTATGGCCAGGCGGAAGGTAGGGTACTTGTCGCGGTTGACGTATTCCTTGAGGTCTGTGTAGTCGTCAAGGTATCGGTAGTCGGGATTGTCCGGCTTGCCTTTTTCGAAATTGTACTGCGCCATGCTTGGCACTGCCATTCCGAGGCATAGAATGAGGGAGTAAATTTTTTTCATGTGTGCTACGCTTTTGTTGGATAATATGTGAAAATGCTGTGTAGGGCGTGAAGCTGTAATCAGCCTACAAAGGTAGCTATTTTTTTTTGAATACATGCCATGATGGCAAAATTGTGACGTTTTGCTTGTGTAACTCATTTTTTTTGCCTTACTTTGTAAAAAAAAGAGGATATTGTCATGTCCACGAGTTTTTTTATGGCCCGTAATGTGGCAGAAATGCGTCTGACGACGTAGTATATGTATGGAAAAAGAAGTTAGGGACAGAATTGCCGCTCTCGTGAAGAGGGAGGTCGTGCCAGCTGTCGGTTGCACCGAACCGATGGCGGTGTCGCTGTGTGTGGCCAGGGCCGTGGAGCTGTTGGGCGCGGTGCCGGAAGAGATTGAGGTGCTGCTCTCGGCCAACATACTGAAGAACGCCATGGGTGTCGGCATACCGGGCACAGGCATGATAGGGCTGCCTATAGCTGTGGCTCTTGGAGCTTTGATAGGCAAACCTGAGTATGAGCTGGAGGTGCTGAAGGATGTGACGGATGAGGCTGTGAGGAAAGGGCGCGAGTATGTGGACGAGAACCGCATCAGCATCAGACTGAAGGACGGCATCACGGAGAAACTGTATATAGAGGTGCATGTCGCGAGTGGGGCAGACACGGCGGAGGCGGTGATAAGCGGCGGACATACAAACTTCGTGTTTCTCAGGCATGGAGGCAAGGTGATCCTTGACAGGCAGCAGGCGGAGACTGAGGACGAGCGTGATGATGACAGCTGGCTCAACCTGCGCAAGGTGTATGAATATGCCACAACAGCCCCGCTGGAGGAGATTGATTTCATCCGTCAGGCCAGGACTCTCAATGAGAAGGCCGCGGCCGAATCGCTCAAGGGCAACTATGGGCACATGCTGGGCAAGACTCTCTCGCAGCCATTGGGCAAGGGCATCTTTGGCGACACGATATTCTCTCATGTCATATCAGCTACCGCATGTGCGTGTGACGCACGCATGGCTGGCGCGCCGATACCCGTCATGTCCAATTCGGGCAGCGGCAACCAAGGCATATGCGCCACATTGCCTGTGGTGAAGTTTGCTGAGGAAAACCACAATACGGACGAGGAACTGGTGCGCTCGCTGATGCTGAGTCACCTCACGGCCATCTATATCAAGCAGTCGCTCGGACGCCTGTCGGCGCTGTGCGGATGTGTGGTCGCCTCGATAGGGTCGGCCTGCGGAATCACTTATCTGATGGGTGGCAACTATGACCAGGTGACGTATGCTGTGAAGAACATGGCAGCAAACCTTACGGGCATGATATGTGACGGGGCGAAGCCTTCGTGCGCGCTCAAGCTCGCGTCGGGGGTGAGCACCGCTGTGCTCTCTGCCATGCTGGCGGTGCAGCATAAGTGCGTGACCTCTGTTGAGGGCATCATCGACGAGGATGTGGACAAGTCTATACATAATCTCACGCGCATAGGCAAGGACGCCATGGACGAGACTGACCGATGCGTGCTGGAGATAATGACTGGCAAAGGGTAATGACTGGAGGAAATGGATGGCAATCATCCTGACTCACGGTAATAGCGAACACCCGATCAACAAGTGACGACCGGAGGAATGGATGACAATTCATGCTGGCTGCAGAATCTGATTACTTATGTGCAGAATCTGATTACCTACTTATAAATTTGATTACTTACTTATATAAAGACAAAGACTAAAAATACTTATGGCAATAAAGACATTGATTATAGGCAGTGGCCCTGCTGGCTACACAGCCGCGATATATGCTTCAAGAAGCTCTCTCTCTCCAGTGCTTTACGAGGGACTCCAGCCTGGAGGACAGCTGACACAGACAACGGAGATAGAGAATTTTCCAGGTTATCCTGATGGCACAACAGGCAATGAGCTGATGGATGACCTCCGCGCGCAGGCGGAAAGGCTGGGCACGGAGATACGTGAGGGCATCGTCACCAAGGTGGAATTGTCTATGGACGGCAGCAAGCCTCACAAGGCTATCATGGATGACGGGTCTGAGGTAGAGGCTCATACCATCATCATCTCTACAGGAGCATCGGCGAAATATCTGGGGCTTGACGATGAGACGAAATATGCCGGCCAGGGTGTGTCGGCCTGCGCCACATGCGACGGATTCTTTTACAGAAAGAAGGTTGTGGCTGTTGTCGGAGGCGGAGACACAGCGTGCGAGGAGGCGCAGTATCTTGCCAGTCTTGCCAAGAAGGTGTACCTGATAGTGCGACGCGACCAGCTGAGGGCAAGTGACGCTATGCAGAAGAAGGTCAAGGAGGCTGAGAATATAGAGATTCTGTGGAACACGCAGGCGGAGGGCCTTTATGGCGACAATGGCGTGGAGGGCGCACATCTTGTGGAGAACAAGGGCAAGGATGGCGAGCGCCATTATGACCTGCCTATTGACGGGTTCTTTCTTGCCATAGGCCATCATCCCAACAGTGAGGTGTTCCGCCCGTATGTGGAGGTGGACGAGCAGGGATATATAAAGGTGCAGCATCCTACTACAGCCACAAATGTGCCTGGCGTGTTTGCGGCGGGCGATGTGGCCGACCCTATTTACAGGCAGGCCATCAGCGCGGCTGGCAGCGGTTGCCATGCTGCTATAGACGCTCTTCATTACCTTCAGGAAAAGGGACTGTAGCCGTGGCTCAATGTGACAGCGGTGCATGATAAAAAATAAAATACACTCGATAATACAATACGATGACGAAAAGAATATTATGGATTCTTCTTGTGCTGTGCACTTTTGGCATGGCTTCGGCGCAGTTCGCAAACCCTGTGAAGGTGAATGTGTCGTTAGACAAGAAGTCGGATACAGAGGCTGTGCTGAAGTTTGTTGCGTCTATTGATAAAGGATGGCACATGTACAGCACGCAGGTGGTGGCTGACGGGCCTACTCCAACGACCATCAATGTGGAGAAAATATCTGGCGCGAAACTGGACGGGGCTTTGGCTCCGCTGAAAGCTCCAGTGAAGAAATATGAGGAAATGTTTGGGGCGGATGTGTACTTCTTCGAGCATTCGGCCACTTTTGTACAGAAGGTTAAGCTTCTGGGCGGCAAGTATGTGCTGGAGGGATATCTTGAGTATGGCGCATGTAATGACCAAAACTGCATTCCTCCCACTTCTGTGGATTTCAAGTATGCAGGAGAGACACCTGTACAGAAGGCAAAAGATGAAGAGGTGAAGAAAGAGGAAAAGGTGAAACAAGATGATGGCAAGGAGGCTGAAGCTGATGGTGCTGGCACAGACAATGCGGAGGCTGAGGATGAGGCTGTGGCAGACACGGCCGCTGTAGACCCGGAGTTTTCTGTCGATGCTGCACCGGATGCGTCTGACCTTTGGGCTCCTGTCATTGACAAGCTTCGCGCTTTTGATGAGGGAGGAGAAAGCGACACAGCTGATGCCTCGCTATGGAAAATATTCATCCTGGGACTGCTCGGAGGATTGGTGGCGCTGGTCACTCCTTGTGTATGGCCTATAATACCGATGACGGTCTCTTTCTTTTTGAAGAAAGGCACTACGCGCAAGTCTACTCCAGAGGAGAAGGAGGCGGCAAGAAAACGTGGAGTGCGCGACGCTATTCTTTATGGCGCGAGCATAGTGGTCATCTATGTGACTCTCGGATTGGTCATAACAGCGTGCTTTGGAGCTTCGGCCTTGAACGACCTTGCCACAAACGCCGTTTTCAACATCATATTCTTCTTGATGCTTCTTGTCTTTGGCATATCTTTCATCGGAGGCTTTGAGCTGACGCTCCCGTCGAAGTGGAATACTGCCGTGGACAGCAAGGCTAACAGCACGACAGGTGTGCTCAGCGTGTTCCTTATGGCTTTCACGCTTGTGCTCGTCAGTTTCTCATGCACGGGCCCCATCATAGGCTTCTTGCTCGTGCAGGTGGTGACATCCAGCATCGTGGGACCTGTTGTGGGCATGCTCGGATTTGCAATTGCGCTTGCGCTGCCGTTCACTCTGTTCGCTCTTTTCCCTCAGATGCTGAATTCTGCGCCAAAGAGCGGCAACTGGATGAATGTGGTGAAGGTCACTCTTGGTTTTGTGGAAATGGCGTTTGCCCTGAAGTTCTTCTCGGTGGCTGACCTCGCGTATGGCTGGGGATTGCTTGACCGTGAGACGTTCTTGGCTCTGTGGATAGCTCTCGCGACTCTGCTCGGCGCTTATCTCATAGGGTGGATACGTTTCCCGCACGATGAGGATGAGTATGATGAGGAGGGCAACGTGATAGTGAATCATCGCACATCAATACCTCGGTTCTTCTGCGCTCTTGTGTCGTTTGCGTTTGCTATATATATGGTTCCTGGCCTTTGGGGCGCGCCTCTCAAGGCTGTGAGCGCATTTGCGCCGCCTATGAAGACACAGGATTTCAACTTGGCAAAGGATGATGAGGTGAAGGCCATGTTCCATGACTATGAAGAGGGAATGGCTTATGCTAAGGCTCATGACTTGCCGGTGATGGTGGACTTTACTGGCTATGGGTGTGTCAACTGCCGCAAGATGGAGGCTGCTGTGTTTGTAGACCCTGTCGTGGCGGAGACCATGCAGAAGAAATATGTGCTCATCCAGTTGTATGTGGATGAAAAGACTAAGCTGGCGGAACCTGTCATCGTGAACGATGCTGGCCAGGAACGCAAGCTGCGCACCGTCGGCGACAAATGGGGATATCTCCAGTCGAGCAAGTTCGGTGCTACGGCGCAGCCTTTCTATGTGCTGCTTGACAATGATGGCAATCCGCTTGAAAGGAGCTATTCCTTTGATGAGGATGTGGCTAAGTTTAGCGCATGGCTTAATAGCGGACTTGAGCATTATGCTGCGGAATGAGGCTGATGGCTGAAGTGGCAAGCAGGCCTGTGCCTTAGCCGTCGATGAGGGGCGTGCGTGCGACCTATGCCATGGGGCGTGTGGCTGTTCTCACTCTGGTGGTGTGCCTTTCAGGGCAGACGGCAGATGATGGGGCAGATGGCAGATGATGAAGCATGTGCAATCCATTAATGTGCCGCATACGACGTTATTGAGATGGAGCATGCGATAAACGATGGAGCATGTGCAATGCAAATGATGGAAGCGAATTCGTTTATACATTATATATAATATACATATATAAATCACAGCAAAGGGAAGTATGAACAGATTGTATCCGATGTTGTTTGAGCCTAACCTGCATGAAGTGGTGTGGGGCGGTAACAGGTTGAAGCCTTTTAAGGGCTTGGAACCAGACAATAGTCCGGTTGGCGAGAGCTGGGAAGTGAGCGCTGTGCCTTCGAGCGTCAGCGTGGTGAGCAATGGGTGCTGGGCTGGCCGGAGTCTGGTGGATGTCATAGACATGATGCCTAAAGAGATTCTTGGCGAGTCGGTGGCTGCCGAGCATGCCAACAAACTGCCTCTCCTTGTGAAGTTTATTGACGCGGAGAAGGATCTGAGCATTCAGGTGCATCCTAATGATGAAATGGCCAAACGGCTGCATGGCAAGATGGGAAAGAGCGAGATGTGGTATGTCATTGACGCAAAGCCAGGAAGTTTTCTGTATGCGGGATTCAAGGAAAGGATATCTCCTTATGAGTACAAGAAACGTGTGGATGACGGTTCTGTGACAGAGGTTCTTGCTAAGCATGAGGTGAAGGCCGGTGACGTGTTTTATCTGCCTGCTGGCAGGGTGCACGCTATATGTGGCGGCATATTGCTGGCGGAGGTGCAGCAGTCGTCTGACGTGACATATCGTATATATGATTACAACCGTCCGGGCATAGATGGCAAACCGCGTGAATTGCACACGGAACTTGCTGCTGAGGCTCTTGACTTCAACGTGGAGGACGAGTACCGCACGCACTATTCAAGTCTGGAGAATAAGTCCAACAGGGTCATAGAGTCTCCATATTTCAGTGTGCGTGTCACAGAACTGGAGTCGGCGTTCCACCGAAATCTGCTGAAGTATGACAGCTTTATCATCAGCATGTGCATATCGGGCGACTGCAAGATAAAGGTGCGCTCTACAGGTGATGAGGTGGTGCTGAAGGAGGGTTGGAGTGTGCTTATACCTGCTGCTGTGGCAGACTATGATGTTGTCCCTCTAAACGGGAAGAGCAGGGTGCTTGACGCTTTTATAGATAAGAAGGACCGGAGTCTTGGAGCGTGCATTACCAGGTTTCTGCATATAACCAGCAGATGAGGCAGGTGACATCATGCGTGTGAAATGGTAAAGAATGTGAAGTGCGGCAGTTGTTGCGGCTGTGAGACAGTGTCTTGTACGCAGCTGTTCAATGGCGCGCTTGCGAGAAAGGAGATGTATTCATGAAGCGTTTGTTCTTGGTTCTGTCTGCGTCGCTGTTGGCTGTTGTGGCGATGGCGCAAGACAAATGCCTGCAATTGGGCGACTCGATAGTGAAATATCAGTCGAGGTCGGGTGGATGGTGCAAGAACCAGAACTGGCTTGCAGGGGCAGACCCCGTGGCGATGAGGGCATGCCGGGCCTCTGGGATAGGCGCTACCATAGACAATGGGGCTACTGTCTCGGAGATGCGATGCCTGGTGAAGGCCATAGACAGGGTGAAGGAGATGGCTGATATAGGCCTGGAGGGAATAGACGTGAAGGCTTTGAATCAGCGTGCAGCCGTGTATAATGCTGCTTTTGTGCGCGGGCTGGAGTATCTGCTGAAGATGCAGTATGATAATGGCGGCTTCCCGCAGTTTTATCCTCCGAAACGCAAAAGCGACTACTCTGTGCACATCACTTTTAATGACAACGCGATGACCAACGCTCTCTTGATGCTGAGTGACGTGGCTCGGAACGACGGGGCACTGAGGAATGTTGATGTGGACGACCGAATGAGGAGGAAGTGTGAAAGGGCGTACGAGAAAGGCCTGCAATGCATACTTGACTGCCAGATACGTGTGGGGGATGATGGGCGTGTGCTTGAGTATGGCACAGAGGAGTGGAAGAATGGAAGGAGGACTGTGTGGTGCCAGCAGCATGATAAGGCCACTTTGGCTCCTGTTAAGGCACGGGCTTATGAATTGCCATCCTATAGCGGCTTTGGCGAAACATGCGCCATTCTCTCTCTGCTGATGGATGTGGAGAATCCGTCTGCGGAGATAAAGGGGGCTGTGAGGGATGCCGTGCAATGGCTTGAGCAGCATGCTATGAAAGATGTGGTGAAGGAATCGTTCGTCAATGATGAGGGGAAGAATGATATTCGCATAGCCCATAAAAGTGGAGCTCCCTTGATGTGGGCGAGATTTTATGACTTGGAGAATGCTCTTCCTTTCTATTGTGACAGAGATGGAGTGCCTCGGCGCGAACTCTCGGAGATAGGCTATGAACGACGAAATGGCTACTCATGGGTGAGCTGCCAGCCGTCGAAGATTATAGAGAGATATAAAAACCTCAATTATTAACTTAATACTAAAAAAATTATGTCAGAGAACAAAAATCAGCAGCAGCAGCTCCAGATCGAGCTGAAGCCAGAAATCGCAGGTGGAATCTATTCTAACCTCGCAGTAGTGACTCACTCAGCAAATGAGATCGTTACAGACTTTGTGCAGATGCTTCCAGGCATGCAAAAGGCTCAGGTGGCAAGCCGTATCATCATGACTCCAGACAACGCTAAGCGTCTTCTCTTTGCTCTGCAGGACAACATCATGAAGTATGAGCAGCAGTTTGGCGAGATCACTTTCGGACAGCCTGCCAATGATGACAAGACTGTAGCTCCTTTCAATATTAAGAAAGGTGAGGCGTAAGCTTGTCGCTCGCAGAACTTTTTCTGATTTATGCGCTCCATTATGTTAAGCGCCTCAAGGGCACTTGTCGTATAATAAAGGATGCTTGTTGTATAGAATAGACAAGCACATGTTTGTGAAACTCTCTATTCTGTGCGCACGTCGCTTTTGCTTGCTAGTCGCTATGCTTGTGCATGGCTCTTGTGAACGGAAGGATGCCTACTTCTGAATGATGAGTCTCAACAAACAACTATGAGCGCCTGCATGACCTGGCATCAGTTTCTCTGAAACTTGATGCCAGGTTTTTTTTGTTTTCTTCATCTTGGCATGCCATTCCGTTTGTCTTATGAAACACATTCCAGTGCAACTTGAAATGAAGGCTAAAAACTTGGCATGCCGTTTCTTTCGTCTTATGACGTGATGAGTTTGTCGGCTGTAAATCAATGTTTCGATGGTGAAAAGTGAACGTAAAAGTGACAGGATTAGTTAAAAAATATAAAAAAGAGGCGTTTGACGCTTAAAATAGTTCTTTTGCCCCAAAAAAGATTTAAAAATATTATGTTGTTTGGCAGAAAAGCCGTAACTTTGCATCACTTTTTGGAGTAGTGCGTGCCTTGGTTAGGCACATGAGTGTCGTGTGAGCTTGAAAAAAGCTCTGGCGAAGATGATAATCGAAGAGTACGACACGTAAATATAGCACGAAGCAAAGCGGGTAGCTTACCACTAAGCAAACAGCATCTCTTCAGCAGAGAAGGGGAGGGGTAGGCACTCGAACGAGAGAATTAATAGAAACAATAATATAAATAATTTACAACAAAATGCCTACTATTCAACAATTGGTAAGAAAAGGCCGTCAGGTGTTGGTTGACAAGAGCAAGTCTCCTGCTTTGGATTCATGCCCACAGCGTCGCGGTGTTTGCGTTCGCGTGTACACAACAACTCCTAAGAAGCCAAATTCAGCGATGAGAAAGGTCGCTCGTGTTCGTCTGACAAACAAGAAGGAAGTCAACTCTTACATCCCAGGAGAGGGACACAACCTTCAGGAGCACTCAATCGTACTCGTTCGCGGCGGTCGTGTGAAGGACCTCCCAGGTGTACGTTACCACATCATCCGTGGTGCTCTCGATACAGCAGGTGTGGCTAGCCGCACTCAGCGCCGCTCAAAGTACGGAGCTAAGCGCCCAAAGGCTAAGAAGTAAATTTTCTTACACAAAAACAAGAAAACAACAGTTTTTTCACAAAGTTTGGTTTGACGGAAATGCTTGAAAGGGTTGAGTAAATGCCCTGGAGTGGGCGTTGAAGACACACACACGAATGCAGCCTCAGACTAAAGAATGATTAAATCAAACAAGAAAAATGAGAAAAGCTAAACCAAGGAAGCGTGTGGTTCTTCCAGATCCAGTGTATGGAGATGTGAAGGTAACTAAGTTTGTTAATAACCTCATGTACGACGGAAAGAAGAGCGTGGCATACACAATCTTCTACACAGCTCTTAAGAATGTAGAGAACAAGATGAAGAACGAAGAGAAGTCTCCTCTGGAAATCTGGAAGAAGGCTCTCGAGAACATCACTCCGCAGGTGGAGGTTAAGAGCCGCCGTATCGGTGGTGCAACTTTCCAGGTGCCAACAGAGATTCGTCCAGACCGCAAGGAGGCAATCTCAATGAAGAACCTCATCTCTTTCGCTCGCAAGCGCTCAGGCAAGAGCATGGCAGACAAACTCTCTGCTGAGATTATGGATGCTTTCAACGAGCAGGGTGGCGCATTCAAGCGTAAGGAGGATATGCACCGCATGGCTGAGGCCAACCGCGCATTTGCACACTTCCGCTTCTAATTTTAAACAATTCGTCAATAATAAAAAGGTAAAAGAGATATGGCAAAGCAGGATTTGCATCTTACGCGCAACTTCGGTATCATGGCTCACATCGATGCCGGCAAGACAACTACATCAGAGCGCATCCTTTTCTACACTGGAAAGACTCACAAGATTGGTGAGGTTCACGACGGTGGAGCAACAATGGACTGGATGGCCCAGGAGCAGGAGCGTGGTATCACTATCACCTCTGCTGCAACTACAGCTTACTGGACTTGGAACGGAAACAAGTATAAGTTCAACCTGATTGACACTCCGGGACACGTTGACTTCACTGCTGAGGTAGAGCGCTCGCTCCGTGTTCTTGACGGTGCAGTCGCTACATACTGTGCAGTGGGCGGTGTTGAGCCACAGTCTGAGACTGTGTGGCGCCAGGCTGACAAGTACAACGTCCCACGTATGGGATATGTAAACAAGATGGACCGCTCTGGCGCTGACTTCTTCGAGGTGGTGCGTCAGATGAAGGACGTTCTCGGCGCTCACCCAGTGCCAATCGTTATTCCTATCGGCGCAGAGGAAAACTTCAAAGGTGTTGTTGACCTCATCAAGATGCACGGTATCATCTGGCATGACGAGACTCAGGGCGCTGAGTATGAAATCATCGACATCCCAGCAGATCTCAAGGACGAGGCTGAGGAGTGGCGCAACAAGATGCTCGAGTCTGTGGCTGAGTATGACGACGCTCTCATGGAGAAGTTCTTTGATGATCCTTCTACTATCACTGAGGAGGAAATCATCTCTGCAATTCGCAAGGCTACTTGCTCTCTTGCTTGCACACCAATGCTCTGCGGTTCTTCATTCAAGAACAAGGGCGTTCAGACTCTTCTCGACTATATCTGCGCATTCCTTCCTTCTCCACTTGACACTCCTGCTGTTGTCGGCACAAATCCTGACACTAAGGAAGAGGAAGACCGCAAGCCATCTGAGGATGACAAGACTTCAGCTCTTGCGTTCAAGATCGCAACTGACCCATATGTGGGCCGTCTCACATTCATCCGTGTTTATTCGGGTAAGGTTGAGGCTGGTTCTTACATCTACAACTCACGTTCACGCAAGAAGGAGCGTGTGTCACGTCTCTTCCAGATGCACTCTAACCACCAGAATCCTGTTGAGGTGATTAGCGCAGGTGACATAGGCGCTGTAGTAGGTCTTAAGGATATCCACACTGGTGACACTCTCTGTGATGAGGATGCACCAATCGTGCTCGAGTCAATGGACTTCCCAGATCCAGTGATCGGTATCGCAGTCGAGCCAAAGACTCAGAAAGACCTTGATAAGCTTTCTGTAGGTCTCGCTAAGCTCGCAGAGGAGGACCCTACTTTCACAGTGAAGACTGATGAGCAGTCTGGTCAGACAATCATCTCTGGTATGGGTGAGCTTCACCTCGATATCATCATCGACCGTCTGAAGCGTGAGTTCAAGGTAGAATGTAACCAGGGTAAGCCACAGGTTAACTACAAGGAGGCTATCACTAAGACTGTCAACCTCCGTGAGGTTTATAAGAAGCAGTCTGGTGGCCGCGGTAAGTTCGCAGACATCATCGTTAATGTCGGTCCTGTGGATGACGACTTTGAGGGCACAGGCCTTCAGTTCGTTGACGAAGTTAAGGGTGGTAACGTGCCTAAGGAGTTTATCCCATCTGTACAGAAGGGCTTCGCTGAGTCAATGAAGAATGGCGTTCTTGGTGGCTTCCCAATGGATAGCCTCAAGGTTGTTCTCGTCGACGGTAGCTTCCACCCAGTGGACTCCGACCAGCTCTCATTCGAGGTTGCTGCTCGCCAGGCTTATAAGAACGCATGCGCTCAGGCTAAGCCAGTGCTGATGGAGCCTATCATGAAACTTGAGGTGGTTACTCCAGAGGAGAACATGGGTGATGTGATCGGTGACCTTAACAAGCGTCGTGGTCAGGTAGAGGGCATGGAGAATGCTCGCTCGGGCGCACGTATCGTCAAGGCTATGGTTCCACTGGGCGAGATGTTCGGATACGTAACAGCTCTCCGTACCATCACATCAGGACGTGCTACATCATCAATGCAGTATGATCACCATGCACCTGTATCAAGCTCAATCGCTAAGGCTGTGCTTGCTGAGTGCAACGGACGAGTTGACCTCGTATAAAGATTAAATTATGGGGCGCTGGCGAGCGAACGACTCTTTGCCAGCGCACCCTTACAAATAAACAACAACATATTTAAACGACAATGAGTCAGCAAAAAATTCGTATTAAGCTTAAGTCTTACGACCACAATCTCGTTGACAAGTCAGCAGAGAAGATCGTTAAGGCTGTGAAGGCTACTGAGGCAATCGTGAGCGGACCTATTCCACTCCCAACTCACAAGCGCATTTTCACAGTAAACCGTTCTACATTCGTGAACAAGAAGTCTCGCGAGCAGTTTGAGCTCTGCACTTACAAGAGACTTATCGACATCTACAGCTCAACAACAAAGACTGTTGACGCTCTCATGAAGCTTGAACTTCCAAGCGGTGTTGAGGTTGAGATTAAGGTTTAATATTAGAGAACATAAAAAGCAATAAAGAAATGCCAGGATTAATTGGAAAAAAAATCGGAATGACATCCGTTTTCAGTGCCGATGGTAAGAATCTTCCATGCACTGTTATCGAAGTAGGTCCTTGTGTTGTAACTCAGCTTAAGACTGTTGAGAAAGATGGCTACGCAGCTGTTCAGGTGGGCTTCCAGGACAAGAAGGAAAAGCACACTACTAAGCAGATGATGGGTCACTTCAAGAAGGCTGGTACAACTCCTAAGAGACACTTGGCCGAGTTCACTTATGATGAGGAGCACAACCTCGGTGATGTAATCACAGTGGAGCTTTTCAATGATGCTTCTTACGTTGACGTAGTTGGTACATCTAAGGGTAAGGGATTCCAGGGCGTTGTAAAGCGTCATGGATTCGGCGGTGTAGGTCAGGCTACACACGGTCAGGATGACCGCCTCCGCAAACCAGGTTCTATTGGCGCATGTGCAACACCATCACGCGTGTTCAAGAATGTCCCAATGGGTGGCCAGATGGGTAACGAGCAGGTTACAACTCACAACCTTCAGGTGATCAAGGTAGTTCCTGAGCACAATCTCCTTCTTCTCAAGGGCAGTGTTCCAGGATGCAAAGGTTCAATCGTAATAATCAAGAAGTAAGCAATGGAAGTTTCTGTATTAAATATCAAAGGTGAGGACACTGGTAAGAAGGTAGTTCTGAACGATGCAATCTTCGGAATTGAGCCAAACGACCATGTGATCTACCTCGCAGTAAACCAGTACCTCGCTGCGCAGCGCCAGGGTACTCACAAGTCAAAGGAAAGAAGCGAAATCACTGGCTCTACTCGTAAGCTCATCCGCCAGAAGGGTGGTGGCGGCGCTCGCCGTGGCGACATCAAGTCTCCAGTGCTTCGTGGCGGTGGCCGCGTTTTCGGTCCACGTCCTCGTGACTATTGGTTCAAACTCAACAAAAAAGTTAAGGCTCTCGCTCGTAAGAGCGCTCTTTCTTACAAGGCTCAGCAGAACGCAATCATCGTTGTCGAGGATTTCGATTTCGAGGCTCCAAAGACCAAAGAGGGTGTTGCATTGTTAAATAACCTTAAAGTTGAGGGTAAGAAGACTCTTATCGTTTTGTCAGAAGTAAAAAAGAACGTAAATTTGTCAGTCCGTAATATTCAGCGTGTTGAAGTCATGACTGCAAGCGCGCTCAACACTTACAAGGTGATGAACGCAAATGTACTCGTGATGACTGAGGGCGCTGTAAAGATGGTTGACGAAACTTTTAACAAATAAGGAGGTACAATTATATGGCATATATCATCAAACCACTCGTTACAGAGAAGATGTCATCTCTCTCTGAGAAGCAGAACAAGTTCGGCTTCGTTGTGCTCCCTTCTGCTAATAAGGTTGAAATCAAGAAAGAGGTAGAAGCAAAATATAATGTAAATGTAGTTTCAGTGAACACCATGAACTACGCTGGCAAGCGTAAGAGCCGTTACACAAAGGCTGGTGTCATCAAGGGAAGAACAAAGGCTTTCAAGAAGGCTATTGTCACTCTCAAGGAAGGTGAAACTATTGATTTCTATAGTAACATTTAAAAATAAAAATGGGTATTCGTAAATTTAGACCAGTAACTCCTGGTCAGAGGCACAAAGCTATTGGTACATTCGATGATGTTACTACATCTGTACCAGAGAAAACTCTTGTTTTCGGTAAGCGCAGCACCGGCGGCCGTAACAACTCAGGCCGCATCACAGTTCGCTACAGAGGTGGCGGTCACAAGCGTTTGATTCGTATTGTCGATTTCAAGAGAGAAAAGGACGGAATTCCTGCAGTGGTAAAGACAATAGAGTATGATCCAAACCGTTCTGCTCGCATCGCACTTGTCTTCTACGCTGACGGTGAAAAACGTTATATCGTTGCTCCTAACGGATTGCAGGTAGGCGCAACTATCATGTCAGGTCCAGAGGCGACTCCAGACCTCGGCAACACTCTTCCACTGGAGAATATCCCAGTCGGTACTGTCATCCACAATATCGAGCTTCGTCCAGGCCAGGGTGCAAAGATGGTGCGTTCCGCAGGCAACTTCGCTCAGTTAACTTCTCGTGAGGGCAGATACTGCGTCATAAAGCTCCCTTCAGGAGAAATACGTAAGGTGCTTTCTGTTTGCCGTGCTACAATCGGTAGCGTAAGCAACTCAGACCATGCACTTGAGTCATCAGGTAAGGCAGGCCGCAGCCGCTGGCTCGGTCGCAGACCACACAACCGTGGCGTTGTAATGAACCCAATCGATCACCCAATGGGTGGTGGTGAAGGACGTCACACTGGTGGACACCCACGCTCACGCAATGGTCTCTACGCTAAGGGTCTCAAGACTCGCGCTCCAAAGAAGCAGACAAACAAGTACATTATTGAAAGACGTAACAAGTAATAAAGTTAACTGAATATGAGTCGTTCATTAAAAAAAGGTCCATACATCAATGTAAAGCTCGAGAAGAAAGTCCTCGCCATGAACGAGAGCGGCAAGAAGAGCGTTATCAAGTCATGGGCTCGCGCTTCAATGATTTCTCCAGACTTCGTGGGACATACTATTGCAGTGCACAACGGTAATAAATTCATCCCTGTTTACATTACTGAAAATATGGTAGGCCACAAGCTCGGTGAGTTCGCGCTTACTCGTACTTTCCGCGGACACGCAGGTAATAGGAAGAAGTAATCGTAGAAACAGGTACAACCAAGTTAAAAAGACTAATACATAATGGGAGCAAGAAAAAGATTAATGGCCGAGAAAATCAAAGAGGCCAAAAAGAATATCTACTTCGCTATTCTTCGCGATGTTCCTTCTTCACCACGCAAGATGCGCCTCGTGGCTGACCTCGTGCGCGGCATGGAGGTGAACAAAGCTCTCGCAACACTCAAGTTCAACAGCAAGAGTGCAGCAAAGGACATCGAGAAGGCTCTTCGTTCTGCTATCGCTAACTGGGAGCAGAAGAATAACCGCAAGGCTGAAAGCGGAGAACTTTATATCTCTAAGATTTTTGTTGACGAAGGCGCTACGCTCAAGCGTATGAGACCAGCACCTCAGGGACGTGGCTACAGAATCCGCAAGCGTTCTAACCACATCACTATCTTCGTGGACGCTAAAACTAATGAAGAAAAC
Organism: uncultured Bacteroidaceae bacterium; assembly: GCA_934271655.1. Classification (GTDB taxonomy): domain Bacteria; phylum Bacteroidota; class Bacteroidia; order Bacteroidales; family Bacteroidaceae; genus Minthosoma. The sequence continues at coordinate 40,039 of CAKQRW010000019.1, forward strand.
TAAGTTATGGGACAAAAATGTAATCCAATAAGCAACCGCCTCGGCATCGTAAGAGGTTGGGATTCTAACTGGTTCGGCGGAAATGATTTTGGTGACAACCTCCTCGAGGACAGCAAAATCCGCAAGTACCTCAACGCTCGCCTCGCAAAGGCAAGCGTATCTAAGATTGTTATCGAGCGCACTCTCAAGCTCGTCACTATCACTATCTGCACTGCTCGTCCAGGCTTTATTATCGGCAAGGGCGGCGAGCAGGTCGAGGCCCTCAAGAAGGAGCTCAAGAAGGTGACTGACAAGGATGTACAGATCAATATTTTCGAGATTAAGCGTCCAGACCTTGACGCTGTGATCGTTGCTAACAACATAGCTCGTCAGCTCGAAGGCAAGGTAGCATATCGCCGCGCTGTAAAGACTGCTATCACTAACACTATGCGTGCAGGCGCAGAGGGCATCAAGATCCAGATCTCTGGTCGTCTTAACGGAGCAGAAATGAGCCGTTCTGAGATGTACAAGGAAGGACGCACTCCGCTCCACACTCTTCGCGCTGATATCGACTACTGCCTCGCAGAGGCTCTTACTAAGGTAGGCCTCCTTGGTGTCAAGGTTTGGATCTGCCGCGGTGAGAAATTCGGCAAGCAGGACCTCACTCCTAACTTCTCTCAGCAGAAGGAGACAGGTCGTGGCAACAACAACGGTAACGGACGTCGTTTCAGAAACAGGAAGTCTAATAACCGCAAATAATTAATCTGGTTGACATCCCAGCCGGTAAAATGAGCTGGGAGCAACTTTTTGAAGACATTAACTATGTTACAGCCAAAAAGACAAAAATATAGAAGACCGCAGAAAGGTCGCGGTCGTTGGAAGGGTGTCTCTCACAGAGGTACTGAGCTCGCTTTCGGCAGCTTCGGCATAAAGGCGCTCGAGACAAAGTGGATTTCCGCTCGACAGATAGAGGCTGCCCGTGTTGCAATCACACGTTACATGCAGCGTCAGGGCCAGGTATGGATCCGCATCTTCCCTGACAAGCCAATCACAAAGAAGCCTGCAGACGTCCGAATGGGTAAAGGTAAGGGTGACCCATACATGTATGTGTTCCCTGCAAAGCCAGGACGCATCCTTTTCGAGATTGAGGGCGTTTCTTACGACATCGCCAAGGAGGCTCTCCGACTTGGTGCGCAGAAACTTCCTACTACTACAAAATTTGTTGTACGTCGTGATTACGATAAAAACGCTTAATTATGAAAATTTCAGAGATTAGAGAACTTACTACAGAAGAGCTCGCAGAGCGCATCGAAACAGAGGTTGCCAACCTGAACAACATGAAGTTCAACCACACTGTTTCTCCGCTTGCAGACAATTCTCAGATTAAGAAGTTGCGTCACGACATCGCACGTATGAAGGGCGAGCTTACTCAGCGTAATAAATAAAGAAACGGAGAATGGAAGCAAGAAATTTAAGAAAGCAAAGACAGGGTGTCGTTACAAGCGACAAGATGGACAAGACAATTGTTGTGTCTGCCAAGTTCAAGGAGAAGCACCCTATATATGGTAAGTTTGTCCAGAAGACAAAGAAGTACCATGCTCACGACGAGAACAATGATGCACACGTGGGTGACACAGTGCTCATCATGGAGACTCGCCCATTGAGCAAGACAAAGAGATGGAGATTAGTACAAATCGTAGAAAGAGCTAAGTAAATATGATACAGGTAGAATCAAGATTACAGGTCGCTGATAACAGCGGTGCTCGCGAGGTGCTTTGTATCCGCGTATTGGGTGGAACAAGACGTCGTTATGCTACTGTAGGAGACGTTATCGTGGTAGCAGTGAAGAGCGCTATTCCTACAAGTGAGGTAAAGAAGGGTTCTGTATCAAAGGCGCTTATCGTGCGCACAAAGAAAGAGGTGCGCCGCGCTGACGGTTCTTACATCCGTTTCGACGACAATGCATGTGTTCTTCTGAACAATGCAGGCGAAATGAGAGGTAGCCGTATCTTTGGCCCTGTAGCCCGTGAGCTCCGTGCTGCAAACATGAAGGTAGTCTCTTTGGCTACTGAAGTACTTTAATCATTTATTGTAAAACAGCAATGAGTAAATTACATATCAAGAAAGGCGACATGGTATACGTCAATGCTGGCGATGACAAGGGTAAGACCGGCAAGGTAACTAAGGTCATCGTTGACAAGAAGCGTGCCATCGTTGAGGGTGTAAACATGGTCAAGAAAAGCACAAAGCCTAGTGCAGAGCACCCACAGGGAGGTTTCGTAGAGCAGGAGGCTCCAATCCACATCTCAAACCTCAATGTTGTTGACCCAAAGACTGGAAAGCCAACTCGTATTGGCCGCAAGCCAGGAGAGAATGGTAAGTTAGTTCGTTACGCTAAAAAGTCAGGGGAGGAAATCTAATGAGTACTACAGCACAACTTAAGAACGTTTACGCAGAGCAGATCGCTCCAGCACTCATGAAGCAGTTCAACTACTCTTCTCCTATGCAGATTCCTGTATTGAAGAAGATCGTGGTTAACCAGGGTCTTGGAATGGCTACAGCTGACAAGAAGGTCATTGAGGTAGCTATGAACGAGATCGCTCAGATCACTGGTCAGAAGCCAGTAGCGACTAAGTCTAAGAAGGATATCTCAAACTTCCGTCTCCGCAAGTCTATGCCAATCGGTGTTATGGTGACTCTTCGTCGCGAGCGCATGTACGAGTTCCTCGAGAAGCTCATCCGCGTTTCTCTCCCTCGTATCCGTGACTTCAAGGGAATCGAGTCAAAGTTCGATGGCCGTGGCAACTACACGCTCGGTATCACAGAGCAGATCATCTTCCCTGAGATCAACATCGACCAGGTTGACAAGATCACAGGTATGAACATCACATTCGTTACTTCTGCAAAGACTGACGAAGAGGGTTACGCACTCCTCAAAGCTTTCGGTCTCCCATTTAAGGACGCTAAAAAGTAAATAGACAATGGCAAAGGAATCAATGAAAGCACGCGAGGTGAAGCGTGCAAAGCTCGTGGCAAAGTATGCTGCTAAGCGCGCTGCGCTGAAGAAGGTTGTTGCTACTGCAGAGGATCCAATGGAGGCTTACGAGGCAGCTCGCGCCCTTCAGGCTATCCCAGCTAACGCAAACCCTATTCGTCTTCACAACCGCTGCAAGATTACAGGACGTCCAAGAGGTTACATGCGCCAGTTCGGCATCTCTCGTATTCAGTTCCGCGAGATGGCATCTGCTGGACTCATCCCAGGCGTCAAGAAGGCAAGCTGGTAAATTGCGGTTACCGGCTGACGGTTTTAGTAAACAAAAATCTGACGGTTACCAGTTCGGGGGTAACCTGAAGATACTTTGCTTCTAAACAACGGCGAAGGAAAACAGCCCCTTGCGGGCTAAGCTCCTTCACTGGTTAAAGCTAAAGTACAGACAGTTTTAATTATTTAAATATTGTCGGGATCTCACCCAAACATTTCCCGATTAATTTAATTTTATATTATGACAGATCCAATAGCTGATTTTCTCACGAGACTGAGAAATGCAATCATGGCAAAGCACAAGGTTGTAGAAGTACCAGCCTCAAACCTCAAGAAGGAAATTACAAAGATCCTTTTTGACAAAGGTTACATCTTGAACTACAAGTTCGTCGAGGACGGGCCTCAGGGCACAATCAAGATCGCTCTGAAGTATGACCCTCAGACAAAGACAAGCGCCATTCAGTGCTTGAAGCGTGTTTCACGTCCAGGTCTCAGAAGATATACTGGATACAAGGACATGCCACGTGTTATTAATGGATTAGGTATCGCAGTGGTATCTACTTCCAAGGGAGTTATGACAGACAAGGAAGCTTCAGACCTCAAGATTGGTGGTGAAGTTCTTTGCTATGTTTATTAATTAAGGAGGATATATAATGTCTAGAATTGGTAAATTACCTATTAATATTCCTGCAGGAGTGACTGTTACTCATAAGGATGACATTGTAACTGTAAAAGGTCCAAAGGGCGAGATTAGCCAGTACGTTAACCCAGCGATAAAGGTTACAATCGAGGACGGAAAGGTGACAATGGAGGAGAATGAAGAACTGATGCAGGATAATACAAAGCAGCGTCACGCTTTCCACGGTTTGTACCGCGCACTCATTAACAACCACGTTATTGGTGTATCAGAGGGTTACAAGAAGACACTTCAGATTGTCGGTGTAGGTTACCGCGTCTCAAATCAGGGTAATCTTCTTGAGTTCGCTCTTGGATACTCTCACGCAATCTTGTTCGAGCTTCCAAAGGAGATCAAGGTTGAGACTAAGTCTGAGAGAAATCAGGATCCTCTCATCATGCTCGAGTCTGCAGACAAGCAGTTGCTCGGACAGGTGTGTGCTAAGATCCGCACATTCCGCAAGCCAGAACCTTACAAGGGTAAGGGTATCCGCTTCCAGGGTGAGGTGATTAGAAGAAAGTCTGGTAAGTCTGCTAATGCAAAATAATTAAATTGACAAGAGTATGATTACAAAGATTGAAAGACGTATAAAAATCAAATATAGAGTACGCAATAAGATATCTGGCACTGCTGAGCGTCCACGCATGAGCGTGTTCCGCAGCAACAAGCAGATTTATGTGCAGGTTATCGATGATGATGCTCAGAAGACACTTGTGGCTGCATCATCACGTGGCCTCGAGAAGATGAACAAGACAGAGCAGGCTGCTAAGGTCGGCGAGATGATTGCCAAGAAGGCCATTGAGGCAGGAATCACTGCTGTTGTGTTTGACCGTAATGGTTACTTGTATCATGGTAGAGTTAAGACTGTGGCAGATGCTGCCCGTAATGCTGGACTTAAATTTTAAAATGCGATTATGGTAAATAGAGTTAAAGTACAAAACGACGCTGAGCTGAAGGATCGCTTGGTTGCTATTAATCGTGTTACTAAGGTTACTAAGGGTGGTCGTACATTCACATTCGCTGCCATCGTTGTTGTAGGTGATGGTAACGGAATTGTTGGCTACGGTCTTGGTAAAGCTGGCGAGGTCACTGCTGCTATTGCAAAGGGAGTAGAGGCTGCAAAAAAGAATTTGGTTAAGGTTCCAGTGCTGAAAGGTACAGTTCCTCACGAGGCATATGCTAAGTTTGGTGGAGCTCGTGTTCTTATCATGCCTGCTTCAGAAGGTACTGGAGTTGTGGCTGGTGGTGCGATGCGTGCTGTGCTTGAGAGCGTTGGTGTCACTGACGTCCTTGCAAAGTCTAAGGGTTCATCAAACCCACACAACCTGGTTAAGGCTACAATCGAGGCTCTTGCCAGCATGCGCGACGCAAAGACTATTGCGCAGAACCGCGGTGTAAGTATGACAAAAGTATTCAAAGGATAAGGAGAATAAATCATGGCAACAATCAAGATTAAGCAGGTAAAAGGTCAGGCTGGTCGTCCAATCGACCAGAAGAGCACTCTTGAGTCTCTTGGCCTCGGAAAGATAAATAAGGTCGTTGAGCGTGAGGATACTCCATCTTTACGTGGTATGATTCGCAAGGTCGCACACCTTGTAGAGGTTATTGACTAACGTTTTTGTTACATTAAAATTAGATTAGAAAATGGAATTACATAATTTGAAACCAGCTGCTGGCGCAACTCATAACAGCAAGCGTGTAGGTCGTGGTTACGGATCTGGCAAGGGTCGCACTTCTACTCGTGGTCACAAGGGTGCTAAGGCTCGTTCTGGATATAAGAAGAAGATTGGTTTCGAGGGTGGACAGATGCCACTTCAGCGTCGTGTTCCTAAGTTCGGCTTCAAGAACATCAACCGCGTAGAGTACAAGGCTATCAACCTCGATTTCATTCAGAAGCTCGCTGAGGAGAAGAACCTTGCAAAGATCGGCCTTGAGGAACTCATCGCTGCTGGTTGGGTTAAGAAGAATCAGCTTGTTAAGGTTCTCGGCAACGGAGAGCTCACAGCCAAAGTTGACGTTGAAGCACATGCATTCTCTGCAACAGCTGAGGCTGCAATCAAAGAAAAGGGTGGAAACGCTGTAAAACTCTAAAATAATGGGCAAAGCAATCGATACACTAAAAGATATCAAGATTGTAAAGACATTCACTAACATATGGCGTATTGAGGATTTGCGCACGCGCATCCTCATCACGCTTTTGTTTGTCGCAATCTATCGTTTCGGATCTTATATAGTGCTTCCAGGTGTCGACACCGAGGCTCTTCAGGGACTCCGCAACCAGACAGAGGGTGGTCTGATGTCTCTTCTTGATATGTTTTCAGGCGGTGCTTTCTCTCAAGCGTCAATCTTTGCGCTTGGAATCATGCCATACATCTCTGCTTCCATTGTGATGCAGTTGCTTGGCATAGCGGTTCCATATTTCCAGAAGATGCAGCGCGAAGGCGAAAGCGGACGTCGAAAGATGAATCAGTACACACGTTACTTGACGGTGGCTATTCTTCTTTTCCAAGGACCTATGTACCTCATCAACCTTCGTACTCAGACGGCTGGCTCGGCCATTTATCCATCACTTGACTGGAATCTGTTCATCATCACCTCGATGATTATTCTCGCGGCTGGTAGCATGTTCGTTCTATGGTTGGGTGAGAGAATAACTGACAAGGGCATCGGAAATGGCGTTTCAATCATCATCATGATCGGTATCATCGCTAGATTCCCGACAGCTGTCATCCAGGAATTCAGCTCACGACTCACATCAGGACAGGGAGGACTGGTTCTTTTCCTTGTGGAGATAGTACTTTTCCTTGCGGTGATAGCCGCAGCGATACTGCTCGTGCAGGGTGTGCGTCAGGTTCCTGTCAACTATGCTAAGAAGATTGCTGGAGCACGTCAGATAGGCGGTGCCCGCCAGTATATCCCTCTCAAGCCATATGCTGCCAACGTGATGCCAATCATCTTTGCTCAGGCAATCATGTTCATCCCAATCACATTGGCGCAGTTGTCAGGCAGCAAACTTAATCCTGTGGTTACGCAGTTGATTGACAACAATAGCTTCTTGTACAACTTCATCTTTGCTGTATTGATTGTCCTGTTTACATACTTGTACACAGCAATAACAATCAATCCTGTTCAGATGGCAGAGGACATGAAACGCAACAACGGATTCATTCCGGGCGTGAAGCCAGGCAAGGACACTGCCGATTATATCGACAGGATAATGTCGCACATCACTCTTCCTGGTTCATTGTTCTTGGCTCTCATCGCCATACTGCCGGCATTTGCTGGTATCTTTGGTGTCCAGAGAGAATTCGCAGCGTTCTTCGGTGGAACATCGCTCTTGATTCTTGTAGGTGTTGTTCTTGACACCCTCATGCAGATAGAGTCGCATCTTATGATGCGTCATTATGATGGATTGCTTGACAAGGGTCGTGTTCGAGGAGAACATTAAGCGCTGCTTCGGTCATTATGGTTTATCTCAAGACAGACGATGAGGTGGAGCTTCTCAGAGAAGCGAACCTGCTTGTAGGAAAGACTCTTGCCGAGTTGGCCAAGGTCATCGAGCCAGGAGTCACTACCAAACAACTTGACACGATAGCGGAGACATTCATCCGTGATCATGGAGCTGTTCCTACATTCTTAGGATTTCCCAATCCATACGGCGGGCCTTTTCCTGCCAGCATCTGCACTTCTGTCAACTATCAGGTAGTGCATGGCATTCCAAACGACACACCTCTGCGTGAGGGAGACATTGTCTCAGTCGATTGCGGCACTTTGCTTAATGGATACTGTGGTGATTCATGCTACACATTCATTGTAGGAGACACCACAGAAGAGGTCAAGCAATTGCTCCGCACCACAAAGGAGTCGCTCTACAAAGGTATAGAGCAGGCGGTTGTGGGACACAGGCTGGGAGACATCTCAAACGCGGTCCAAGAGTGCTGCGAAAGCAAGGGCTACGGTGTAGTGCGTGAGTTTGTCGGCCACGGCATCGGAAAGAAGATGCACGAGGATCCGCAAGTGCCTAATTTCGGCAGGCGTGGAAACGGCATGCTTCTGAAGAACGGGCTGTGTATAGCCATTGAGCCGATGATAACCATGGGCACAAGGGAGATATACATGCAGGAAGACCGTTGGGGCATCATCACTAGAGACAGAAAGCCTGCCGCTCATTTTGAGCACACGGTGTGTGTCCGCAAGGGAAAGGCTGATATCCTATCATCATTTGAAGAAATCGAAAACGTTTTAAAAGAGAAATAAATTAAGTATGGCTAAGCAGTCTGCTATAGAACAAGATGGAACTATTGTCGAGGCATTGTCTAACGCAATGTTCAGAGTAGAGCTCGAGAACGGTCATGTGATCATCGCTCATATCTCTGGAAAGATGAGGATGCACTACATCAAGATTCTTCCAGGAGACAAGATAAGAGTTGAGATGTCACCTTACGACCTTTCAAAGGGCAGAATAGTATTCAGATATAAATAAAATCACAATATGAAAACAAGAGCATCACTGAAGAAACGTACACCTGATTGCGTAATCGTAAGACGTAAAGGTCGTCTGTTTGTTATTAACAAGAAGAATCCTAAGTACAAGATGCGTCAGGGATAATTCTAATGGTAAGAATTAGAAATAAAAGTAAGATATGGCAATAAGAATTGTAGGTGTAGACCTCCCACAAAATAAGAGAGGCGAAATCGCGCTCACATACATTTTTGGTATTGGACGCAGCAGCGCAGCAAAAATCCTTGAGAAGGCTGGCATTGACAAAGACATCAAGGTAAAGGACTGGAATGACGAGCAGGCTGGTAAGATTCGTTCTATCATCGCTGCTGAATATAAGGTAGAGGGTGACCTCCGTTCAGAGATTCAGCTTAACATCAAGCGTCTCATGGATATAGGCTGCTACCGTGGCATCCGTCACCGTCTCGGTCTTCCTGTCCGCGGTCAGAGCACAAAGAACAATGCTCGTACTCGCAAGGGTAAGAAGAAAACAGTTGCAAACAAGAAAAAGGCTACTAAATAATAAATAATATGGCAAAGAAAACAACTTCTGCAAAGAAGAGAAACGTAAAGGTTACCGCTGAAGGCCAGCTTCATGTACACTCTTCTTTCAACAATATCATTGTTACAATAGCAAACAGCGAAGGTAATGTTATCTCTTGGTCAGCAGCCGGCAAGATGGGTTTCCGTGGTTCTAAGAAGAACACTCCATATGCAGCTCAGATGGCAGCTCAGGATTGCGCAAAGGTTGCGTTTGATCTTGGTCTCCGCAAGGTGAAGGCATACATCAAGGGTCCGGGCAACGGACGTGAGGCTGCTGTTCGCGGTTGCCATGCAGCAGGTATTGAGGTGACAGAGATCATCGATGTCACTCCACTGCCACACAATGGATGTCGTCCTCCAAAGAGAAGAAGAGTTTAATCATTACATTCAGCACAATTGCCAAAGAGCTCGTTTATGCCGCATCTTTCCTTTCTGCGGCTGCTGCTGAGAGCTGTATGGCATAAAAGATAAAAAGAAACAGATATGGCTAGATATATTGGACCAAAATCAAGAATCTCTCGTCGTTTTGGCGAGGCAATCTTTGGACCAGACAAGGTTTTGTCTAAGAAGAATTATGCTCCAGGCCAGCATGGCAACAACCGTCGCAAGAAGTCTTCTGAGTACGGTCTCATGCTTGCAGAGAAGCAGAAGGCAAAGTACACTTATGGAGTGCTTGAGCGCCAGTTCCGCAATCTCTTCGAGAAGGCAGAGTCAAAGTCAGGAGTGACTGGTGAGATTCTTCTCCAGTTGCTCGAGAGCCGCCTTGACAATGTGGTATACCGTCTTGGCATCGCTCCAACACGCGCAGCAGCTCGTCAGCTTGTAAGCCACAAGCACATCACAGTTGACGGCAAGGTTGTTAACATTCCATCATTCTCAGTACAGCCTGGTCAGGTTGTCGCTGTCCGCGAGAAGGCAAAGAGCCTCGAGGTTATCGAAGCTGCTCTTGCTGGTTTCAACCACAGCAAGTACCCATGGATTGAGTGGGACGAGAATGTCAAGGGTGGTAAGTTCCTCCACATGCCAGAGCGTGCTGACATTCCTGAGAATATCAAGGAGCAGATGATTGTCGAGTTGTACTCTAAATAATAAATAATCTAATGGCGATATTAGCATTTCAAAAACCAGAAAAAGTAGTAATGTTGGAGGCTGACGACATGCACGGAAAGTTTGAGTTCCGTCCGTTGGAGCCTGGATATGGTATTACCATTGGTAATCCTCTCCGCCGCATTCTTCTTTCTTCACTTGAGGGATATGCCATCAACACTATCCGTATTGCTGGTGTGGATCATGAATTCTCAACTATCCCAGGTGTCAAGGAAGATGTGACCAACATTATCTTGAATCTGAAGCAAGTTCGATTCAAGCAAATAGCAGATGGTACTGAGTCTGAAAAGGTCTCAATTTCCATTGAAAATTCAACCGAGTTCAAGGCTGGAGATATCACAAAGTACCTTAGTGGATTTGGAGTGTTAAATCCGGATTTGGTGATTTGTCATTTGGATCCTCAGGCAACATTGGACATAGAGCTCAATATCAACAAGGGCCGTGGATATGTGCCAGCTGACGAGAACCGTGAGTTTTGCACTGAAATCAACGACATAGCCATTGACTCTATTTATACTCCAATACGCAACGTCAAGTTCGCAGTAGAGAACTATCGTGTGGGTCAGAAGACCGACTATGAGAAGTTGGTGCTCGAGATCACTACCGATGGTTCTATCCATCCTAAGGATGCTCTGAAAGAGGCCTCAAAGATTCTGATTTACCATCTGATGCTGTTCTCTGACGAGAAGATTGCTCTTGAGAACGCAGACTTTGACAGTAATGAAGAGTTTGACGAGGAGGTATTGCGTATGCGTCAGTTGCTTAAGACCAAGCTCGTCGACATGAATCTCTCTGTACGTGCCCTCAACTGCTTGAAGGCCGCAGATGTAGAGACGCTTGGCGACCTTGTACAATATAACAAGACAGACTTGCTCAAATTCCGTAACTTTGGTAAAAAGTCTCTCACAGAGCTTGACGAATTGCTTGAGAACTTGAACCTCTCTTTCGGAACAGATATTTCTAAGTATAAATTAGACAAAGACTAAAAGAAAATGAGACATAATAAGAAATTTAATCACCTTGGCCGTACACATTCTCACCGTGCTGCGATGCTTGCCAACATGGCAATCTCTCTCATCATGCACAAGAGAATCACTACAACACTGCCAAAGGCAAAGGCTCTTCGCAAGTATGTAGAGCCACTGATTACAAAGTCAAAGGAAGACACTACAGCTTCTCGCCGCGTTGTTTTCAGCTATCTCCAGAACAAGTATGCTATCACTGAGCTTTTCGGTGCTATATCTACAGCTGTTGCTAACCGTCCAGGCGGTTACACTCGTATCATCAAGCTTGGTCGCCGTTCATCAGACGATGCTGAAATGGCGTTCATCGAGTTGGTTGATTTCGACGAGAACATGGCTAAGGAGGAGGTTAAGAAGACTCGCACACGCCGCTCTCGCAAGTCTGCTCCAAAGGCAGAGGCAGCAGAGACAGCAGAGGCTACTGAGACTCCAGCAGAGACACCCGCAGAGTAATTCATTTGCCAACGATCATATCTTGCAGACCGTACACGTTGAGTGTGCGGTCTTTTTTTATGTCGGCTTTTGGGAAACTGCGACTTAAACCGCGGTATTTGAGCGTGCAATAGAAAAAAACAATTAAAGAAAAGTTTGTTTTGTGTCATGCAGGCTCTTTCCTAAGAAAATATTTTCGTGTCTCATTTAAAATGACTAAATTTGAACCGATTAAACAGCTTGTCAGAAGTGTCTGTACCAGTGCCAGTAGTCTGTAATGTAAAAAAGTTGAGCGGAACAGCAGTCGTCATGCCGACTATCGAAAGTAAGGAAGTTGAGTGGAACAGCAGTCGTCATGCCGGCTATTGAAGACTTAGTGCACATGTCTTACTAAACTTTTAAGCTTTACAATCCACTAGCATGATGCATGCATGGCGTGACATTAGCAGTCAGCAGACTTACGTACACTTCTCTGGATGCCAACAAACATTAAAGTCAAATAATGCAATGCAGTGTCGTCCACGCTACGTCGGGCCGAATCCCGTATATCAATACCATCCGATTGAGCATCACAACGCATACCTTCATGTATAACCGTCGTCATCAAGATAAGCATATGTGCAGCCCGACTTGTGTGAAGTATCTGCATGAGCATATGGAAATGCTTGAAAAAGCCCGATGCAGTTGCAGCCCGACTTGTGTGAAGTATCTGCATGAGCATATGGAAATGCTTGAAAAAGCCCGATGCAGTTGCAGCCCGAC
>CAKQRW010000020.1 GCA_934271655.1 uncultured Bacteroidaceae bacterium
CTCTGCCTAAATTTCGATGGGTAACTATCAAATTGTTACTTTTTGAAATGTTAATAGTTTTTCGTGGACAGTAGTCCTCCTCACTACTGGAGCAGCGATGGCGCAGACCAAAGTCACTGGTACGGTAGTGTCGCAAGACGACAATGAGCCAGTAGTCGGTGCAGCAGTCAGAGTGGCAGGCACCAACATTGGCGTAGCCACAGACATCAACGGCAAGTTCACAATCACATGCCCAAAGGGCAAGAACACCCTCAATGTCACCTATGTGGGCATGGAACCAGTGCAGGTGAGCGCACGCGACAAGATGCGCATCACACTCCACAGCAACGACAACGACATCAACGAGGTCATCGTCGTGGCTTACGGCTCGCAGAAGAAGGCATCCTTCACAGGAGCCGCATCGACCATCAAGGGCGAGAACATCGAGAAGCTTCAAGTATCCAACCTTACCAAGGCCTTTGAAGGCTCAGTATCGGGCGTGCAGACATCATCCGCCACAGGCTCTCCTGGTACAGACGCCAAGATCATCATACGAGGCATAGGCTCCATCTCCAGCAGCCAGCAGCCACTCATCGTGGTGGACGGCGTGCCTTATGAGGGAAGCCTCAACTCCATCCCATCCATGGACGTGGAGAGCATCACAGTGCTGAAAGACGCTGCTGCCAACTCCATGTACGGAGCGCGCGGCTCAAACGGCGTCATCATGGTCACCACCAAGGGCAGCAAAGCCGGCAAGACCAAGATCAGCTTTGACGGACGCGTGGGCTTCAACACACGCGGCGTGCCAACATACGACATCATCACCGACCCAGGAGAATACTACGAGATGATGTATGAGTCGTACCGCAACTCGCTCCTCGGCTCCATGTCATACGCGGAGGCCAACGCCTACGCCGCAGAGCACCTCATCGACAAGAACCTGAAATACAACTGCTACAAGGGCATAGCAGACAACCAGATAATAGACCCGCTGACAGGCAAGCTCAATCCAAACGCCAAGGCACGCAAGTGGAACGACAAGTGGTCGAAGGACCCGTTCAAGAACGGCCTGAGACAGGAGTACAACGTCAACGTGCAGGGCGGCGACGAGAACACCCAGGCATACGCCTCTCTTGGCTACCTCTCTGACGAGGGCTACATGGTAGGCTCAAAGTTTGAGCGCATATCAGCCCGCCTGAAGCTCGACCAGAAAATCAACGACCATGTGAAGATAGGCGGCAACATAGCCTATGCCAACACCAGCCTCTCGAAATTTGCAGACGTTGACCAGCTTGGCACAACCGACGGCTATTACCAGAACATCTTCATGTTCTCACAGATGATAGCCCCTATCTATCCTATCTACATGTACGACGCTGACGGCAACCGCCTGAAAGACGCCAACGGCAAAGACCGCTACGACTTCGGCACAGAGAACCAGCGCCCGTATTCCTCTGAACAGAACCCTCTGGCTGTGGCCAAGGAAAACAAGGTGGAGGACATATCGGACAACCTGAGCACACGCGGCTACTTCCAGTGGGACTTCCTCAACGACTTCAGGTTTACAGCCAACATAGCGTACGACCTCTTCAACTCCGACAATGACTATTACAACACCCCTATCGGCGGTGACGCTGCCAATGTGGGCGGACGCGACGAGAAAGAGAAATTGCGCTACGGTGCGCTCAACGCCAACCAGCTGATAGACTGGAACCACAAGTTCAATGAGCACGGTGTGCATGTCCTCCTCGGACACGAGACAAAGAACGACCAGCAGAAATACATTTATGGCCACATGACAGGCTTTGCTGACCCAAGCAACAGCGAGTTCAACAATGCCTCCACATACCAGGACCTGAAGAGCCACACCAATGAGTACGCTCTCGAAGGCTTCTTCGCCAAGGCTGAGTATGACTACAAGGACCGCTACTACTTCACAGCCAGCATCCGCCGAGACGGCTCGTCAAAGTTCAGCAAGGACAACCGCTGGGGCAACTTCTGGGCTGTGGGCGGCTCATGGCGCCTGAAGGAAGAGCCATTCATGAAGGACATCAAGTGGATCAACAACCTGAAGGTGAAGGCAAGCTACGGCACCCAGGGCAACGACAACATCCTCGACAGCTATGGCCGCACCATCTGGAGGGCCTACTCCGACCTCTATGAGGTCAAGCGAGTAAACAACCAGTCAGCCTTCGAGAAGGTGATGCGCGGCAATCCTGACCTCACATGGGAGAAGAGCCAGAACTTCAACGCAGGCTTTGAGGCATCTCTCTTCCACCGTCTGAACGTGGGTTTCGACTTCTTCGTCAAGAAGACCAACGACATGATTTATGCCAGCCCGCTCGCTGCATCGGAAGGCACACCTTCCTTCATCTACCGCAACGAGATGGACATGAAGAATGTCGGCTTCGAGTTTGAGGCAGACGGCGACATCATCAAGACAAAAGACATCAGATGGAACATGGCGCTCAACCTCACCCACTACAAGAACTCGCTCACCAAGCTCCCCGACTCTAAGCCCGCAAGCGAGTATCCTGACGGCTACGAGGCAGGACGCTACTGGAGAAAGAAGGGCGGCTCGCTCTACGACTACTACCTGCTCGAGTATGTCGGCGTGGACGAGAAGACCGGTCTGCCACAGTACAACAAGTACACCAAAAACGAGGACGGTACAGAGACCGTCAGCATCGTCAACAAGTCTTCAGAGGCATCTTACCGCCAGACAGGCAAGTCGGCTATACCAGACCTCACAGGCGGCATCTCCACTACAGTGGAGGCCTACGGCTTCGACCTCTCCATCCAGACAGCCTTCCAGATTGGCGGCCATGTGCTTGACAGCTACTACAAAAGCCTGATGAACGCAGGCGACCTGGGCACAAACTTCCACAAGGACATGTTCAAGCGCTGGACTCCAAACAACACCAGCACCGACATTCCTAAGCTCTACTGGCAGGGACAAGACGCAAGCATCGACGCCTACAGCGACTTTTTCCTCACCAACGCGTCATACTTCAGCCTCCGCAACATCACCCTGGGCTACACTCTGCCACAGAACATCGCCAAGACTCTGGGCATAGAGAAGCTGCGCGTCTACCTGGCAGGCGACAACATCTGGTTCTCTTCCAAACGCAAGGGACTCGATGTGCGCCAGACATTCAGCGGCACCACAGGCTATGTCTACTCAGCCATGAGCACATACTCATTCGGCGTGAACCTCACATTCTGATGAGCGTTAGCACTAACAGGCATAAGATTCAAAACATCGCATACTTATACAGAAAACAAATATGAAAATCAGCAAATATATAGGAATGGGACTGGTGGCCATAGCCTCTCTCTCCTCATGCAGCGGCGATTTCCTTGACACAGAGTATACCGAGAACCTTGACAAGGACGCTGCTATGGAAGCCGGAAACAACGACCCGACGGCGTTCCTCAACGGCATGTGGTCATTCATGGTAAAATTCAACGTGACAGAATCCGACGCTCACGATGACTTCAGCTACATGTCGGTGCTTCACGCCACAGACATGATGTCGGAAGACATAGCCATGGCAGCCTTCCACTGGTTCGGCTACGACTACGGCTTCGACAACCGCATGTACAACTACCGCCGCACCAGTGTGAACTGGGCAACATTCTACACGCTCATATCCAAGGCCAACGAGATCATCGGCCTCTATCCCGACGGAGGCAGCACAACGACAGAGAAAGGTCTCGTAGGCCAGGCATATGCCGTGCGCGGCATGTCATACTACTACCTCATCCAGCTCTACCAGAACTGCGTGAAGGCCGACAACACCCTCAACCTTGACGCTCCAGGCGTGCCGCTGAAACTTCTGTCTTCCGACGGAGCCACTCCAGAAGAGATTGACGCAGCCCTCGGACGCAACACGGTAAAGAGAGTGTTTGAGCAGATAGAGAGCGACTTCTCAAAGGCTGTGGCAGACCTCCAGGGCTACACACCTCAGAGCAAGAACGAGATAAGCCTCAACGTGGCACTTGGACTCCAGGCACGCTACTATCTCCTCACACAGCAATGGGACAAGGCGGCTCAGGCTGCTAAGGCTGCACAGGCAGGCTTCACCATCATGGACGAGAAAGGTCTCCAGGACGGATTCATGGACATCAGCAACGAGGAATGGATGTGGGGCTTCGACCACAACACAGAGACGCAGACCTCATTCGCCTCGTTCTTCTCTATGATATCGGCCAACGCTCCAGGCTATGCAGGCTTGGGCTTCAACACCAGCCTCATCGACGCCCGACTCTACAGCAAGATGAGCGACACCGACCTGCGCAAGCAGTACTGGTTCAATGGTCCTAAAGGCAAGGAGAACACTCAGTACTACGGAGCATCCCTTCCATACGCACCACAGAAGTTTGGCGACGACGGCAACTGGACCATGGACTACGTCTACATGCGCGCAGCAGAGATGGTGCTCATCGAGGCTGAGGCACTCGCACACCAGAACAAGAACGCAGAGGCTGCCACAGCGCTGAAGAAACTCATGGCAAAGCGCGACCCGGCCTGGAACAATACAAGCGTATCTGTCAACGACGTGGTGCTCCAGCGCCGCATCGAGCTGTGGGGCGAGGGCTTTGCCTACTTCGACCTCAAGCGTCTGAACAAGGGCATTGACCGCTCATACAGCGGCAACAATCACCTTGCCGGATACGACATCGCCGTTCCTGCACAGGATCCAAAATGGACATACCAGATTCCACGCAAGGAGCTTCAGGAGAACACACACATCAGCGAGACAGACCAGAATCCATAAACTCTAACAAGACATAAAGGAACACACTAATATGAAAAAGACTTTATTTTCATTACTCGCCTGCGCTGCCATGACCTTTGCGTTCAGCAGCTGCAACGACACCATGGACGACAAGGCAGATGTGGAGGCAGGATGGCACAAGGCAGAGAAGCCTGCGGCTACTCTGAGCCTGTCTGGCACAACATTCAGCTCTACTGACGCATCTATGACCGTCAGCGACACCACAGACGTACTGGAGTATGGCGTGCAGTATTCCACTGCGGCCGACTTCGCCACAAGCGAGTATGCCGCAGCCGACGGCATCGACCCTGCGACATCATTCACCCTGAGCGGACTGGCAGACAACACTACCTACTACCTGCGCTCTTACATCGTGACACGCAGCAATGGCACCATCCTGGGCGATGAGACACGAACTATCACCACTCCTGTTGCGCCTATCTTCACTATCGAGGGCACATATGCCGCTGCAGACTTCGTCATGAACGAGGATGACGGGAGCTTTGCCCAAGACGGCGATTCCTACGAGGTGTCCATCGCCTTCGTTGAAGGCAGCAGCACAGAGGTGAAAGTCACCAACCTCATGGGCGGAGAAGAGACACTCACTGGCACATACGATGCAGACAACCAGACAATAACTATTGACGCTGGCAAGACTCTGTTTGAACATCCTAACTACGGAGACTGCCATGAGACTCCTGTTGACGAAGACCTTGAGTCTCTGGATAAATGGATTATTTCCTTCACTCCAAAAGGCGGAGCGCTTGAGACATCACTCTTCAGCCTCGACTGCTCAGCTGGACAGTTCGGCTACTACATAATAAGCATGAACCACAAATAAACGGAAAGCCTTGCGACGCACTTGGCAACAAGAGGCTTCGCAATGAGTCTATAGTATCCAAGAAGGCTCAGAGAATATGACAAAGGTGCAGTTGCCCAATGGCAACTGCACCTTTACTTTTCACTTCTTTCACTCCGTGAGAGGGCGCATTATGCACAAGCCGTATCGCTTTTTCCGCATTTATCCCCTCAATTAAGAAAAAAATTCATATCTTTGCATTTTGATTAGAGGAAACATTTTATTCTACAACGCATACTAACACGCACATACATAATGGAAAAACTCATCATCAACTCCTACGAAGAGTTCGCCTCTCACCTTGGCGAACAGATTGGCACAAGCGAATGGCTTGAGGTATCACAAGAACGCATCAACCTCTTTGCCGACGCCACTCTCGACCACCAGTGGATACATGTGGACACGGAGCGCGCCAAGACCGACAGCCCTTACAAATCTACCATTGCCCACGGTTACCTCACACTCTCGCTCCTTCCACATCTCTGGCAGGAGATTATCCAAGTCAACAACGTAAAGATGCTTGTCAACTACGGCATGGACCAGATGAGATTCGGCCAGCCTGTGCTGTCAGGCCAGCGCGTGCGTCTCACCGCCAGTCTCCACGACATCTCCAACATACGCGGCATCTGCAAGGCGCAGATCAAGTTCAAGCTGGAGATTGAGGGCCAGAAGAAGCAGGCTCTTGAAGGCTTGGCCACATTCCTCTACTACTTCAAATGATAAATGACATACGACACATGGCATGGCACACATGCCACACGATAGGCGCATGCACTTCCGCACCAAACATCTGCAGGATGCGGATGACATACGCAGTCAGCCTCTTACATTTAGAAGATGCGGACACCATGCCATAAGAAGAGATGAGACCTGGGGGCACAGCTCCAGGTCTCATCTCTTTATTTTACATAATAAGGCATAATGAACCACTCTATAATATCATGATGAACCACTCTATAATATCATGATGAACCGCTCTATAATATCATGATGAACCGCTGAGTACCTACAGGTCGCCCACCTCCACAAGCCCGTTCATCACAGCATAAATAATCACATCAGCCAAAGAGCGTGCGTGGAGTTTCTCCATGATATTGCGGCGGTGGGTTATCACCGTGGTGACACTTATATTGAGCCTGTCCGCTATTTCCTTGTTTATATATCCCTTGGCCAAGAGCACAGCCACCTCCGCCTCACGGACAGACAACTCAGATCTGCGGCCAGCTGGCGGCAGCGCCTCACCATGCCCCTGACGGCGTATGGACAAGATAGACTTAACCAGACACCTCTCAGGCTGGCATACATTGAGTGTAGGCACGCCAGCCACCTGCATGTCGCCATTGACAAGCACTATGGGCCGCTTGCCGCTTTCTCTGAAGAAAGACGCGTACTCAAAATATATGCGCGAGGAGACGAAGTAATGCACAAAACCTTCCTCACCCGAGCGCCTCAGTTCCTCGAACGAGATGAAGACACTCACATCAGCCATAGGGATGATGTCTGTCAACAGCCTGCGCAAGCCCATGGCCGCAAGCACATTGTGGTCGATTACCGCTATCTTAAATCCATGCATATAAGTAAGTGCTCAAAATTATTTAATGCCGTGCCATCGGAAATGAATGCTTATCCGGAAGGCAGAATCTACTATGCCTGACCTTTCTTTACATTCGCCGCAGTCACACCCGTCATTGCAGCAGCTTGTCAAGCAAGTTCTCATCCTCAGTCTCCTTGTAGTAAGCCATAAACTCCCTTGGGGACATCTTGAAGTATTCCCTGAACGAGGCCGCGAAATAGCTCGGGCTGCTGAAGCCCACGCTATACATCACCTCACTAATATTGTTGTTGCTGTGCGCCAGCATGTAGGCCGCGCATTTAAGCCTGTACGACTTGACATAGGCATTCGGAGTCATGCCGCACTCATCCTTCATCCTCCGGCACAACTGGCTCTTTGACATTCCCACATCATCTGCCAGACGCTGTATGGAATATTCACCATCGCCAAGATGCTCCTTCACACAAGCGTTGATGCGCTCCATGACGCTCACAGACTGCATGCCCGCTGTGGCCACATCGACCGCAGCGCCGATGTCCATGCGCCTCATGCGCCTGCGGGCATTCTCACGCACCTTCAGCACATGTGCTATGGCAGAGCGCAGGAGCTGAATGCTCACTGGCTTCTCCAGATAATAGTCCACCTGCATGTTCAGGCTGTGCAGCTGCAGAGTCTCATTGCCCTCGCCAGTAAGCATGACCACCGGGATGCTGTCGCTCTCTGGGTTTGACTTGATGCGCTGGCACAGCTCCATGCCATCGCCATCGGCCATCTTATAGTCAGTGACCACCACATCGGGCCTCTTTGCCACCACCTGTTGCCATGCCTGGTTGCCAGAGAAGGCCACAAGCACATTGCAGTCTTTCTCCAGCTGCGACTTGACAAACTCCACCACATCGTTGTCGTCGTCCACAACAAGCACAGTGGCTCTGTTATCTATCTCGGCATTCTTTGCGTTGCAGAACGGGAACGTGAGGCGGAACTCCACGCCATCAGGCTCAATGTTGCTTACCTCCATCCTGCCGTGGTGCAGCTTCACCAGCTCATTGGCAAGGTTGAGCCCGATGCCCGAACCCGAAGCGTTGTTGCCTGCCGAGCCGCGATAGAAACGCTCATAGAGATGCTTCATGTCCTCTTCATCGAAATGTGAGCCTGAGTTGTAGAACGACAGCACCACCTTGCCGCCAGACACAGCGCTGCGCGCTATTATCTTTCCGCCATCCGGGGTGAACTTGAAGGCATTGGAAAGGATATTGTTCATCACCTTGTCAAAATGCCTGTCATCAAAGAACATGGGAATCTCAGGCTCCTGGTGCTCCACCACAAAGGAGATGTTCTTCACGGCAGCGGCTCCCTTGAACCGCTCAAAGACCTGGTTGGCATACGCCACATAGTCATGCTCCTCCAGCTTGAGATGGAACTGTCCGGAATCAATGTTCTGTATGTCCGTTATCTGCTTCACTATGTCAAGGAGCTTCTGGCAGTTGCGCTGCATGATGGAATATATCTCCAGCCTATTCTCGTCTTTCTCCTCCTCAGCCAGTCCCTTCAGCGGAGCCTGTATCATCATCAGCGGTGACTTCAGCTCATGGGCGAAGCTTGTGAACATCCTCAGCTTGGAGTCTCTCATGTCCTTGGCCATCCTGGCCTCCTCTATCTCACGCTTCTGCAACCTGCGCTCCATCCACATGCGGCGGAACATCCACGCTACAAGCAGCACGATGAGCGCATAGACCAGCACAGCCCACACGCTGGCAAACCATGGAGCATCTACAGTCACCCTGATGCTCTTCTCTATGGCCTTGTCGGGATAGTCCTCATAGTAGGCTCTCACTCTCAACGTGTATTCACCTGCATGCAACGAGGCGTAGGAGGCCTGTGCCACACCCACGTCTCTGTGCCAATGGCTGTCGTAGCCCTCCAGAATGTAGTCGTAATGTATGCGGCCAGGGTCGGACATCTCTGGAGAGCAGAAAGAGATGACGAAGGAATTGTTTGACGAATTGAGATGTATGCGGGTGGCATACATGACCGAAGCGTCGAGCACGTCACCATCAGGAGAGTAGTTGACTTCATTTGAGCCTATCTGCAGCCGAGTGAAGAAGAGAGTTCCTACGTCGGCATTGCGTCTCTCCACTTCTCCTGGTTCGAAGACGAGCATGCCGTTGTCGCCGCCAAACATCACCCTGCCATCTGGCGAGAGTGCCGAGGAGGCGCGATGAAACTCTCCCATGAAATATCCAGAGAAAGACGTGTAGTTTTTCACCTCGTGCGTACTGACATTGATGGATGCCACCCCCATCATGGTAGACACCCACACGTAGGAGCCAGTGACCACGATGCTCCTCACATCGTTGGAGAGCAAGCCAGAGCTGCTGTCCACCACGGTGGTCTTGCCTGTCTTCATGTTGCGGAAGAACACGCCCTCGCTGCCAGCCAGCACTATCTCGTCACCTATCTGCTGCACATCCACCATCTCGAAGAAGTCCTGGTTCTTGTACTTGAATGTGCCTTCCTTGCCTGTCTTCATGTTGCGGTAGTTCACGCTATTGGACGTGCATGTCCACAGAGTCCCCTCCGAATCCAGAAAACTCTTCACCAGCCAGTGGTTGGCAAGCGTCTTGTAGTTGCATTCCACCAGTGTCCTGGCTGCCACGTCAATCCTATAGATGCCACCGCCATTAGTGGAGACATAGATGATGTCGCCCTCTTCGTCATAGCACAGATGCATCACCATATCATTGGCAAGCTCGCCCAGCCATGCTCCATCGCCCAATGTCCACACGCCGCCAACCAGCATCTGCACTCCTCCGCCATACGTGCCGCACCATACCGTGCCATGCTTGTCGACCATCACCGTCTGCACCAAGCTGGAACGCAAGCCATCATTGTATCTCTCCGAGCCGTCTCTCGTGACGCGAAACACGCCACCGCCATCTGTTCCTGCCCAGCACGCTCCATCGGCAGAGAAGGCCATTGATGTGACGCACGAGACATTGGAGCCGTCATTCTGCGGAGAGAGAGCCACATGACTGAACAGCCCCCTATTCTTAGGCACCACCAGCACACCCTTCTGCATCACCTCCACTATGAGATTGCCGTCTGCATCCTCTGCCATGCCCGCCACCTTAGCCAACGACATGTTGACAGGGGCCGACGGACTCTGGTAGAGACGCATGGTGTCATCCTCAGGATTAAGCACCCAGATGCCATAGCTGTCGGTGCCCACATACAGGCTGCCGTCACGCATTGCGCACAATGCCTTCACCGAGCAGTCCAATCCCTTCACCACATCCACACGGCCTGTAGCGCGGTCGTAGGCCAGCAATCCCTTTGACATGGCGAAATACATCTTGCCTCCACACTCCTGCATGTCCTGCATCGAAGCTGAAGAGAGCATAGCGCTTGCCTCTGGCGAGATGTGGAGTGTCACCCGCTGCATTCTCTGCAAGTCGGCGCATGCCAGTCTCTTGTCTATGGTATTTGCCCACAGCATCTTGTGGCTGTCTATGGCAGAGCATAAGATGAATGATGAGCCTATCGTCTGTATGACAGCTTCAGAAGCCACCTTGTCCACAGCACCCTTTCTGACATCATACACATAGCAGCTGTAGCCATCAGTGGTCACAAACACCTGGCCACGCCTGATGTAGTCACACACGTTGTTGACGTAGTAGCCATGCACATGGCCCTCTTCCTCATTGAGCTTGATTCGCTCAAACTTGTTGTAGCGAGCGTCGAGCATGAACAGCCCATTGCTGGTGTACACCAGATACCGCTCATCGCCGCACTCTTTCAGTCCGTTGCAAATGCTGAACAGAGGTTTGCCTGTTGCCTTGTCCACACTCGGCACATCATGGAAGCTGGCTCCGTCAAAGCGTGTCAGCAGCCGTGTGCCTGTCATCCACACTATTCCCTTGGAGTCGATGCACACACTCTTGAAATTGGACGTGTTCAATCCATGCTGCACGGTGTATAGCCTCGGAGTCTGTGACCAGCATGTGGCCAGCGCCAGCATCCATGCCAGCAACGTGACTCTCACCCTGAGCTGCATTCTCACATGATTTTTATTTAAAAAGAATTTCTTATTCATGCACATGTCATATTGATTAGTTTATACAAGCACACAAAGTTAGGCAAAAATAATGACATGATAAAAAGAGGCACAGAAAAATCATAATAAAAAAGGAGGCGCAGAACCCTTGCGAGTCCCGCGCCCCCATTTTTTATTTATTGCTTATAGCAAACTGATCACTTGATGCCGAAGCCTGCTACAGAGATCTTCTTGCCATTCTTGACGATGACAATCTTGCCGTTCTCCATGTACTTGCCGTTGGCAGCCTTGGCAACGTCAATCTCATCGATGCCTGTTGTCACCTCTGGAGCCTCGAAGCCGTTGATTGTGCAGAATGTCCAGTAGACTGGCTCCTCGCTCTTGGCAGCGTCGTTGCTTGTGAGGTAAAGGCCTGTGCCCACATTCTTCATGGTGAAGCCCTTGCCGTCAACATACTCTATCTCCCACACAGCGCCGTTCTCGATGTCCTGGCCGTTCTGGTTGTTCAGACCGAGGATGAATGAGCAGTTGCCTGTGGCAACTTGTGAGTTCAGGTAGCCTGGGTTGCCCCAGATGTTGTACTCTGCGCCAGCTGGAGTGAGCAGACGGAGAAGGTTGTTCTTCTCGTCAGAAGCCTTGTCTATCTTGAAGTAATAACCTGAGTTAGACTCCACGAAAGCCTTGTCTGCTGTGTCGTAGCCGAGGTTCTGGTTGTTTGTGCCATAGAGCACCTTGCCTGTCTCCTTGTTCACAATAGCGAACGCCTGGTTGTAGCAAGATTCGATGTCTGTGAACTCCTTGGCGATGTCGATAGTTGGAGCCTTAACGTTAGTCTTGAATGTGCAAGCAAGCTCGCCGTCTTCATAAGTCTTTGCGTAGATGTCCTTAGACTCGAAGGTCTCAAGATCCATGTCTGCTATCTTGATTGAGTTGACTGTGAGGGTGTACTCTGTGTCGTAGTCAAGTCCCTTGACATAGATGTTGCGAGACTCTGAGTCAACGTCAAAATCTGTTGTGCCAGTGATTGGCTCCTTGCCCTCGGCTGTCACAGTGTAAGCGAGCTCGCCGCTTGCCATCTGGGCTGTCTCAGGCACTGTGGCATTGTAAGTGAATGCCACCTTGAATGTGCCGTCCTCCTCGCTGATAGCCTCATCATCAGCTACAGCAAGAGCCGCGTTCTCTACAGTGGCTGCGATTTCTGGAGTTGGCTGCTTCTCTGGTGTTGTGAAGGATGTAGAGTTGCCGCCCTCCTTCTGTGCAAGGATAGTCTCAAGTTCATATCCTGTCTCGCATTCCTTCATGCCGTAACCTACAGCAATTCTGTCTATAGTAAGAGTATAGCCCTTGCCATACTCTACAAGCATCTGGAACGTGTCGGAGTAATTATTTGCTGCAAGCTCGTCAAGATCGAATACCAAAGATGCGCTTTCAGACTCCTCGCCACATGTCAATGTGACATCAACCTGCACATTGGCGTTCTTTACAGACTCTACCACCTCAACGTCACAGAGGTAAGTCACGTCAACGGTAGTTTCGCCATCCTCATCTGTATTGATAGAAGCGACATCCACTTTCATCACATTGACGTCACCAATCTCAGCCAGCTTAGGCTCTTCTGCCTTAGTCTCAAACTTCACCTCGATAGCGTCGTCACCCTCGAAGGCTTTCTTTGCTATAGAGATGATGTCACCAACCTCGTCGTCATAGCAGTATACTACGATAGAGTCAACTGTAAGAGTGTACTTCTTGCCGGCCTCTACATAGAACTGGATTTCCTGAGAGTCCACATTGCCTTTAAGCTCTACGAAATCAGGCTCATTCTCTGGCTCGATGCCTCTTCCCGCTGGTTCTATCACCGGTTCATCCGTTACGTTTTCTTCCTCTTCCACAAGAGTGTAGTAGAGGTTGATAGAAGCGTCCTTGGCTATAGACTCATCAAGAGAGACCTTGCCGTTGAGGGTAGCTGTAATCATGCCGTCCTCATCAAGCTCAAGTGTTCCTTCAGGAAGAGCGACTGCGATATTGTCATCGATAGTAGCGAGCACAGGCTTTGGAGCAGGAGCCACATACTCTTCGATAGTCCAGATGTAGTTGCCATTGCTTGCATTCTTGTTGCCATAGCAAGTAGAGCCAGCGGCATTGCCATTGTTGCTATTTGTACCCATAAGGCCATTCTTGCCTGTGATAGTGTAGCCGCCATCGACAGCAGCAATTGTCCATCCGTAAGCCTCAGCAGTGGCAGAGAGGTCCCAAATATTGCTGCCTTTGTAGTTAACGTACTCGCCGTCACTGTTAACAAGAGCATACTTGCCACCATCCTGAGCCACAAATGATACAGGAGTGCCAACCTCTTCAATAGAAATCTTATCTGCCGTGATGCTCAACTGGAATGGAGAGTTCTCATCAGAAGTCTTGAGAGAAAGTGTGTACTGCTTGTCAGCAGCAGGAGCTGTGACAAGAGTAGCCTTGTAAGTAGCTACAGCCTCTGCAAGTTTTGCCTTCGCTTCTTTTACTTCATCCGCAGTGGCATCAGCTTTTTCTACAATCTGCTTGGCAGAAGCCACAGCATCTGCGAAATTATTGTATGCCTCAGTAGAAATTTGGAAGAGTCCATCGCCCACGCCAGCCTTAGCATCAACAATAGCCTGAGCTGCCTCAATATCGGCAGCAAGCACAGCCTTAACAATGGCAGCATTATCTTCTGTTGTCACCAGAATTGGAGTAGTCACGCTCATCCAGCACTTAGATGCTGTAGCCTCACCACCAACTGTGAGGGAAACCTCAGCCTCATCTTCTGTCACTTCAAATGCCACATAACGATACTCAAATCCACGGCCTGCATTGTTGTTCGCATATGTAACTGTAGGATCGAATGATGCCGTACCATCTATAGCTACGCCATAGCCTGTGTCTCCCTTCGATGGGAATACGGCTGTTACGTCATTCACCTTGATATATGCAGTACATGCTGTGCCTGCTGAAGCACGACCTGCAGCATAGATAACATACTTGCCCTTTGGCAGTTTCACCGTAGTGGACTTGCTGTTTGTCCAACTGCCCTGTCCCCACTGGGCTCCAGTCTGCTCATAATATGTTGATGTTGATGTTCCATCCCAATGCTGTCCCTTGTTTGAAACCATTCCACCTTCCCACTGAGAGAAGTCAGAAATGAGAGATGCGGCGTTCTGAGGATAGTTCTTTGTCACGGCTTCGTATTCTGCCACCTTGACTTCATTCACTTTATTCTCCACCTCAAGAGCCTTGAAAGTCTTATTTTCCCATTGAGAAACATCGACGCCAAGAGTCTTTGCTACAGCTATCTCATCAGTAAGAGGCTTCAGTTCCTCTGGCGTTGCTTCAGCACCATTCTCATTAGGCTTCACCGTACAGAATGTCCAGTAGACAGGTTCCTCATACTTGGCAGGAGCGTTGTCATTCAGATACATTCCTGTAGCAATATTCTTCAGAGTGAAACCTCGGCCTTCCACATACTGGATGTCAAACACCGCACCATTCTTAATGTCCTGGCCATTTCCTTTTGCAAGACCAAGGATGAAGGAGCAGGTGCCTGTGACAGGCTGCGAATTGATGTATCCCGGGCTTCCCCAGATATTATACTCTGCGCCAGCAGGATTGATGAGACGAAGCAGGTGATAAGATGCGATGCTCTCATCATCTGCATCCTGAGCAGGAGTCTCCAGCTTGAAGTAATAGCCGCTGTTAGATTCCTTGAAGGCTTCATCCATTGACCCGTAACCCAGATTCTGGTTATTGGATCCATAGAGAGCCTTACCGGTCTCTTTGTTGACAATAGCGAAAGCCTTGCCATCAAGAGAAGCCAAATCTGTAAATTCTTGATCAATGACCATTGTAGGCTCTACCGCCGCCTGCAAAGGCAAGGCAATAATCGCCATCAGCATCGACAAGAAAAAAGATGTAATTTTTCTCATAGACTAAAAGATTTTAAATTAATAATAATTGCTATATAAATACTTGTATAGTTCGTTATTTGTCCACCGTCCGATTTACTGATAGAATATGCATCATTCTGTCTCAGCATTATAAGAGCGTGTGTGCCATAAAAAAGTGTTTCACTTCATCTTTATGCAGCGCACGCTTTGTATAACTAAGTAAAGCAGTTGCAAATAAACTAAAAAAAAATGACATCTTTATAAAAAGAACTGATTATTTTTACTTTTATTTATAAATTCATATATTCAAGGGATTGTTTTTCTTTTTTGAAGGCCTGCGCTGTGAGATGCCACCCACTCTACGCTTTAATTCTTGACTTGTGCGCTATGAGACGCTGCCTCAATGAAAAAAGGAGGCGCAGAACCCTTGCGAGTCCCGCGCCCCCATTTTTCTTTTATTGCTTATAGCAAACTTATCACTTGATGCCGAAGCCTGCTACAGAGATCTTCTTGCCATTCTTGACGATGACAATCTTGCCGTTCTCCATGTACTTGCCGTTGGCAGCCTTGACTGCATCGATGCCATCAACAGAAGTGTCAACTACGTGCTTGTAAACACCTGCTACCTTAGCCTTAGTGCCATCAGCACCGAAGATTGTGAGGAGGCATATCTGACCTATGTGGCCATCCACTACATTGCATCGTGAGTCTGTCAGATCCATGACAAGCTCTGTTGTGCCTTCCTCTACATCAAAGTTGTCCTGAGAGTCAGCTGCGGCGAAAGATGCCTTGAGGTTAGCAGGAGTTGGTTCTGCAAACTTGATGATGATCTTGTCACAACCGCGGACATCAACATTCAGCATCTTGAACGCAACGCATATGTTGCCTCCGAAGGTGTACTCTGTATAGCCCTCGCCCTCTGTCTTCTGCGCTCTGTAGGTAAAGCCTTCTGATGGGAGATTGGTGTCGTCTGTCTGAGCTATCTCAACGAGGTTCTCTTCTGGCTCTTCAGCCTTGGCGTTTGTCTTGAATGTGCAAGCAAGCTCGCCGTCTTCATAAGTCTTTGCGTAGATGTCCTTAGACTCGAAGGTCTCAAGATCCATGTCTGCTATCTTGATTGAGTTGACTGTGAGGGTGTACTCTGTGTCGTAGTCAAGTCCCTTGACATAGATGTTGCGAGACTCTGAGTCAACGTCAAAATCTGTTGTGCCAGTGATTGGCTCCTTGCCCTCGGCTGTCACAGTGTAAGCGAGCTCGCCGCTTGCCATCTGGGCTGTCTCAGGCACTGTGGCATTGTAAGTGAATGCCACCTTGAATGTGCCGTCCTCCTCGCTGATAGCCTCATCATCAGCTACAGCAAGAGCCGCGTTCTCTACAGTGGCTGCGATTTCTGGAGTTGGCTGCTTCTCTATCTTTGTGATAGTGAAATTGTCCCAAATAGTCCAGTCTGTGCCGATGTGCTGAGTCTTCTTGATGCCGATAGTCAGGGTGCCGTCAGTGACCTCTACTTCAAGCTTGTTGTTGTAAAGTCCCTTGCCAAATGCGGCAGAAGCGTCTGTCTGCGAGAATGGGAGACTTTCAAGAGCGGCAGCAGCCTCGTCGTCTGCGATTGACTTCAGAGCCACTTCCTTGTCGTTTGCGTAGAGGAATGAGTAGATCTTCTCTGTGCCGTCAGCATGAGCAGCGATAGCCACATCATTAGTGTTGCCTGTTGTATTGTTATAACGGTAGAAGCCCTGAGCTGTAACAGCGTAAGTGCCGTTAGGGATGCTGATAGTCTGATGCACGTCAAACACCTCTGAGTTGCCGCCCCATTTCTCAGCGTTCATGTTCTCGTTGGCGCCGCCAACTGCAAACTCATCACCTTCCCAGGCCTTCTCGAATTTAGCATTGTAGAGGTTGCGGGATATAGAAGCGTTCTTCAGGAGGAAAGTAGCATCATCATAAAGATCCTTCTCAAGGGCAGACACGAGATCGTCTACTGAGACGAGCTCCCATTCTGCGTTTTTGTCCGTCCAGGCAAGGCCTGTAGCCACAATATTACCCTCGGCTGGAGCTCCGAATGCGTTATCCTTGTCAAGAGCGATAACCACCTTGTCTGCAGATAGCTCTCCTGTTGCGCAGTAGAACTTGAAGCCTGCCGCTGGAGAATCGATGTAAGCGCCGTCGCCAAGGAAGTGGTTTGTCGCATTGTTGTATGTGTGTGAATCGAGGGTGTAAGTGCCGTCCTCCAGTTTTGCCACTGTGAAGATTGTAGCATGGTCAAGGAGGGAAGCCTGCGTGCCCCAAGCATTCGCTCCGCCCAGGTACTTGCCTGTTGCGACATTGTAGATGACATAGTCGCCCGCAGCTATCTCTACCTCTGCTGGCTCGGCAGGCATCACAGGATCACCGGCTGTGACAAACGTGGCGCTGACAGTCACATTGCCTGCTGGCATGGTGAATGTGTTGTCCTCTGCGACCTCCACATCATCCTCACCATTCTTTACTGAGACAGACTCAAGCTTGTATCCATCTGCTGGTGTGGCGGTGATTGTGACCGTTTCTCCCTCTGCAGCCTCTGCTGGGTCAACAGTCACTGTACCGTTCTCTATGTCCTCTGCAACTGACACAACATATGATGTTGGAGCAATAACATCTTCCGCAAATGTGGCATTGATGGTCACATCGCCTGCTGGCATGATGAATGAATACACGCCATTTTCGGCAGGAATGCATGGAAGGACACTGTTGTCAACATTCAGGTCTACAGACTCAACCTTATAGCCCTCAGCCGGAGTCACAGTGAAGGAGATATTCTCGCCCTCATATCCCTCTGACGCAGCTACTGTCACCATACCGTTCTCTATGCCTTCTGCGACAGTCACGCCATAAGTGGCGAGCTTTTCCCAAGTGATGGCTTTGATGTCTATTGTGCCAGGCTCTTGGCCTGTGTACTGAAGGTAGATAGACTTTATGTTGTCCTTGATGACAGTCTCCGCATAGTTGGCATTGACCTTGCCCACTGGAGGCCATGCGTCAGTATCATCAGCTTTTTTGATGCACCATTGTATAGGGAAGTCCGTGATGTCCGAGTTAGTGTAGATGCGGAGCTTCTTAGGACCATCCATGCCGATGATATCATTGCTTACGTTTATGCCAGACCACTGTCCTTTGATTGTGGCCTGCCCACTCTTTATCTTGGCGTCAGCGGTGACGGAAGTATTCCAGCCAGCAGTCCATGGTCCGATGGCCACCTCTTCACCGCTCTTCTTCAAGACATAACCTTCTGTGATAGTGAAGGAAGGCTGCGGCTGGTCGCTTGGCTGAACATTCTGGATGCTGAAGCCCTTTATAACCTGATCCACATCGATAGAGACCTCAGTCTTGCCTATACAGTCTATGCCAAAGCCCCACTTCTGCTGGTCCTCAGAGTTTTTCCAAGGCATATTGAAGTTGCAGGTAAGAGCCTCCGCAAACTTGATGAAGACTTTTTCGTCCGTTTCGGGATCGAAATCAGCTACAGATGGAGTGATTGCGCCCCACTGACCAGCAAATGTGCATATGTACTTGGTATCCGCAGGAAGCGGTATAGTACATTGTCCATTTGCCGAGATGTCGAACCATGTGCCTTTGACATCGTCCTCATTGGGCTGGTCGTCTGAGGCAGGATTGGCAGCATACGTTGGCAAAGCCGCCGCCATCACCATCGACAAGAAAAAAGATGTAATTTTTCTCATAGACTAAAGAATTTAATTGATAGATAATGTTAATAAAAAATGTTTACTGACTTTCTGTATTGATTTTCTTCAGGTGATATGTATCATTCTCTAATTGAAGATGCAAGGCAAGGAGCCAAACATGTAGCCTTATGCATACATTTTCAGTTAGTAACGTTTTCGATTGCAAATAAACAAAAAATAATCCACATAAGGTGTATGAAATAAAAAAAATATGCCATTTATGGCAAATTATTTTTTATTCATGGTCCGAAACTCATAATAACATGCCTTTTCTTGATTTTCAATCTTCAGGCAAGGATATTTCTGTTTAGGCTGAGCACAGCTATGAAAATGAAGAAGTGGCGCACCAAAAGCCTTGCAACTTTCAGCACGCCACTTCGTATCATAAATAGGTGGTCACGATTATTTTATTGGACCGAAGTAAGCCACTCTCAAACGTGCATGCCACTTATAATGAATGCGACATATAATAGCTTCTTATATAAAAGCGACATATAATAAATGAAAGCGACATAAGTAGCTGCGCATCGGCGCCATACCAGTGGCATGCGCAAGACTACCTGACACTCAGACCAGACACGCCCGTCTTGACGCCGTTCTTCACAACAACGACCTTTCGGCCCTCGACATATTTGCCATTGGCAGTCTTGACAGTCTTGCCAGTTCCAATAGCATCCACGCCAGTAGGCACAGACTCTCTCTTATACGTGAGAGCAAAGTCATCGACGCTCCACCACGCTGTCTCGGAAGGATTGACAAAAGCCTTTATCTCGAGTTGGTCACCGCGCTTCAGCTGGAAAGGTTCGGTAGCAAGCCTCATCCATCCGTTCTTGTACTGGCTTCCGTCGGGCGAAGTGTTGCCCACACCAGCCAACGTCACAGTATGGTCCGCTGTGCCATCAGCACCTGTGACCGTAGCCTGCAGCGAGACGACAACGCCTGCTGTAGCCCTGACGAGCGCGCTGAGTGTGTACTCACCCTCAGGCACCACGCCAAGAGACTGTGTCACAGACGATGAGTAAGCTGCGTTCTTCCAAAAGTCAAAATACTTGTTGGAAGCATCGCCGTCGGCGGCCTCGCCACTCTTCACCTCTACATTCTCCACCTTCCACATGTCGGCCGTGCCACGGCTGCTGCCAGCGTTGGCTATAAGGCCAGAAGCGTCTCTGGTGCCGTCAGCCTCATCAACCCAAGGCAGACGAGCGGCAAGAGCATCATCAGCCTTCCGCAAGAGAGCTTCACTCTGTCCCTGGGCCACATCATCCACCTCGCCAAGATACTCCAGCTTGAAGTCATCGGCTCCTGCCCATCGGCCTCCCATCTTGCCTATGTTGCGTATGCCGACGCGCATCTTGCCGTCAGACACCAAGATAGAGTCCACTACCGTGCGGTTGCTGTAGTCTATCTCGCTGTCCTTTGTCACAGGAGAGAAGAAGAGCGAGCCTCCTGCCACAGCGTACAGACCCATATTGCCATTCACAGAGGCACCTGCCTCGCCATTGGCCGAGTTGAAGCATGCAGCAGACAGGCGGTACACTCCATCAGGCAGCCCCCCTATGTCCTGGTAATAATTGAAGTCGATGGCAGAGGCTGTGGGTCCCCACACCTCAAAATAGGTGTCGCCCGAATCGGCCTTCGTGAAACCGTTGGCTGCGTTGCGTACGCATATCCAGCCATCCACGGCAGACTTGCTGGTGGCATACACGCCAGGATTGACGATGTATCCCGCGTCCGACTCCATGCTTGAAGCCTCGCCGCCATAAATGGTGTATGCCTTCACACGGAACACGTCTGTCTCGCGGTCGTAATCGTCCAGGGTGACAGACACCGTGAATGATTTGCTGTCCATCTCTGGCCTCTTGTCGAAAGTATATATGTCAGTCCAGCCGCCATCTGTCTTGCGCTGGATGACCAGGTGGTCTGTGGCATCACCATTAGGATTGCCTATAGTAAACTCCAGAGTGTTGTCCGTACCATTCACCTTATATTCGAGCGTAGGCTCTTTCACTCCAGGTGCCCACCACACAGGTTCCTTTGTGGCATTGGCATGATAGGCGAAGGTGGAGCGGTGGTCGCGATACACCTGGCCTGCAGGTGTGATGCCTCCATCTTTATAATACATCCACGCCCAGTAGTTGTCGTAGGAGTAGATGGCGTACCGCTCCACATAGTCACACTCCTCCAGCTTCTGCAGCAACACTTGAAGGTACTTGCGGTATGTGCCATACTTGTCGCTGTACTTGTCCCAGCTTTCGCCCCATGAGGAGCCAATCTCCATCTCGGTCAGCCACACCGGTCGGCCCGTGTTGCTGTAGATGCTTTTGCATTGCGAGGCAAACCAGTTGGCATAGTCGGTCTCGCTGCGTCCACCGATATCCCAATAGGCATGAGTGACAGCGAAGTCGCAGCGGTAGGCCATGTCATCTACATGCCCGAAATAGTTGGTGAGATAACTGAAGTCTGTGGGCTGTGGAGAACCTATGCGTCCTCCGCCCGCAAGGAAGTCGGGAGTGACGGTACATGCCGTCCACTCGTTGATGGTGCCGCCGCATGAGCACTTGTCGCTTGTATGCTGCTCTGCATGCTCAGGCTCATTGAGCGACAGAGAGGCAGAAGCAGTCCTGCTGTTGACCTCGCCAGCGCTTGGCCAGTAGCGGTGCTGGCGGCAAGGCACATACTCCATGTTCTGCGATGAGCTGTAGCCAGCTCCCCATGACCAGTACCATGAGGCTCTCAGGTCGCCGCCATGGCTGGCTCCCTTAGTGTCGGCCCATCCTTTCTTGGAGAGATACTGCCAGCGCTTCACGTTGACGGAAGAGACGCGCTTGGTCAGAGCCTTCGGCAGCGTGACATGCAGGTCGGTATGGTCAGCCACATACACGCGGCTGTAGCCCGATCCGCTGCGGCCTGTGGCAAGCGTGGCCATGTGTCCTCGCTTCAAGACGAAAGATGTCATCGTGTTGCTCTGCGAGGCGAGGTCGGAATGGTTGGCCACTCCGAGGGTAAAGTCTCCGTCGGTGCCGCTGCATGCCATCACTGTCTCAGGCAGAGGGATGAGTGCTGTGCCGTTGAGGAAGATGGCCAGCCGGCAGTTGACATTGCTTTGGGCGGCTTTTCCCTTTACCGTGACATACCGCATGTATGACGAAGCAACCTGCGATGGCGTCACATTATCGAAGATGAGCCATGTGTCCTCACTACCGAGATTGACGGTAGCCGTGCCCTGCATAGGTGTGTCGTTGCATGTAATGTGTATGTCAATAGCATCGGAACGGTCTATGGCCATATCCTTGAGTTGGCAGTAGTCTATTTCTCTGACGCCCTGTGCATTGGTGTATTCTGCAGAGGCATAAGCCCATCTGGCCGAGTTCCATGAGTCGCCGATGGCAGGAATGGCTGTCATCTGTGAGTGGCTTCCCTTGGGCTTGTCGTAGTAGACCGACACATATGCGTTGCCCTTGGCCGCTCCGTCCACGCCCACATACTTGCTGTTTTTCTTGTTGGTGAGGTAGACATAGGTGCCTTCGTCCATCTTCCAGCAGAAGCGGTCTTCTGTCTTCTTGGCTGTTTCAAAGACTATGGAATAGCCATTGGAGCCACTGGCTGCGAGATACTTGCCTGAGCTTTTCTGGCGCAGGAGCACATAGCCGTCCTTGCCCGACGACTCCGCGACGAAGATGTAGCTGTCATGGGCAGCATTGATGCCGTAGGCTGAAAGGGCTGGTGCTGTGCCATCGGCATTGCTGCCGAGAAGCTTCTCGTAGATGTTGAGCCAGATGAAATACTCTGTGTCTGCTTTCAGAATTGCCGAGGCAGGAAAGGCAAGAAACAGCGCAATGGCCATAAGAGCCATGCGCATAAAGGAGTGACGTGTTTGTTTAGTTAGCATAGTTGGTTTTAGTTAATTATAATATTGAGGCTATAGAAACTATAGAGGCTATAGGGATTCTCGTCAGACATTTCCAACAAGAAGGCTATAGAAACTATAGAGACTATATAGGGTCCACATCATAGTAAATGTAGAGGTTGCGTCCGGCAGCCGTGGCGAGCATCTGCTGCTGTATGGCCGTAAGAGCCGTGCGTACCTGAGGCACAGAAGCGTCCAGCTCTATCTTTATCATCATCTTGCGTATGTAGAGAGACTGCACCCGTGCCACAGGCGGGCGGTCAGGGCCGAGCACCCTTTCACCAAAGACGGCGCGGAGGCGGTTGCCCATGTCGTCGGCCAGATGGTCCAGGAGCTTGTCATCCCGATGCTTCATGTACACGTATATCAGGCGGTAGAAGGGGGGATAATGGAACATCTGGCGCTCCAGCATCTGCTCGTAAAACATGTGCCAGTAATCGTTGTGGGTGATGTGTGCGATGATGGGGCTGTCGGCCGAGCGTGTCTGCAAGATGACCAGTCCCCTGCCCTGGCTGCGCCCTGCCCTGCCTGCCACCTGGTTCAGGGTCTGGAAAGCATGCTCATAACTGCGGAAGTCGGGGATGTTGAGCATGGTGTCGGCATTGAGAATGCCGACCACCGACACATTGTCGAAATCAAGTCCCTTAGTCACCATCTGCGTGCCTATGAGTATGTCTGCGTCATGATGGGCAAAGGCGTTGATGATCTCCTCATAGCGCTTGCGCGTGGTGGCGGTGTCGAGATCCATGCGCAGGGTCTTGGCCTCAGGAAAGAGCTTGGAGATATTCTCCTCCACCTTCTCCGTGCCGATGCCCACATCGGTGAAGTGCGTCTCCTCGCATGCGGGACATTTGTCGGGAATGCGGACAGTGTGCCCGCAATAGTGGCATACCAGCGTGCCCTGCTTCTTGTGAAGCGTGAGCGTCACATCGCAATGCGGACAACGGGGCACCCATCCGCATGTCTTGCACTCTATGAAGCTTGAGAAGCCTCGTCTGTTCTGAAACAGTATGACCTGCTCCTGGCGCGCGAGGGCTTCGCTGATGACCTCGATGAGGCGCGGAGAGAAGGGCCCCTTCATCTGCTTTTTGCGCTTGGCCTCCTTGATGTCGACCACCTCGACGGTGGGGAGCTGCATATCTCTGTGACGCTGGGTGAGCTGCACATAGCCATACTTGCCCTTGCGGGCAAGATGATAGACCTCGAAGCTTGGCGTGGCTGTGCCGAGCAGGGTCTTGGCGCCTGTCATGTGGCCAAGCATGATGGCGGCGTTGCGCCCATTGTAGCGCGGAGCCGGATCCTGCTGCTTATAACTCTGCTCATGCTCCTCGTCCACTATGACCAATCCGAGATTGCTGAATGGCAGGAAGAGTCCGGAACGGGCGCTGAGCACAAGCTTGTAGGGCATGGAGGACAGCTGGCGCTTGTACACTTCCAGCCTCTGCGCATCGCTGAACTTGGAATGGTACACGCCCATGTCGTCACCAAAGAAATGGCGGAGACGCTCCATAATCTGTGTGGTCAGGGCTATCTCTGGCAGGAGATACAGCACCTGCTTGCCCATCTTGATATATTTGTCTATCAGATGGATATATATCTCCGTCTTACCCGACGAGGTGACTCCATGAAGGAGTGTGATGTCTTTCTCCACAAACGACTGCTCTACATCCTCCATCGCCTTGGCCTGGTAGGGGTTGAGGGTGTTGAGCGACAGAAGTTCGCAGGCTGCCACCACAGGAGCCGCAGCCTGCCTCTTTCTGTTTTTTTCCTTCAGCGCGGCTTTATCCTGCGGCTTCATGGCGGCAGGCATGGCGCATCTCATGACATCGCCAAGCGGACACATGTAATACTGCGCCATCCATTGCCAGAAGCGGAACTGCGTCTCGTTGACCACAGGGGCGCTGTCGAGCACCTCCATGATGGCTTTCACCTCCACCCCTTCAGGGCAGCGGTCGTGTACGGTGAGCACCACACCTGTATGTATCTTGTTTTTCCCAAGCGGCACAACGACACGACAGCCTCGCATAACTTGCTGGACCATCGTCTCTGGCACAAGATACGTGAAGCTGTCGAACGCTATTGGTAGAATAATATCTGCGTATTTCAAAGGATGTTGTCTTTTTTATTGAGAGCTCGAACGGCACGGGCGCCTGCCCGCCGCTTCTCCCTATCAGAACAAGTATGTAAGGGATATCTGGTGGGTATTGTTTTTCAGCTTGTTCTTGAAAGCCTTGTTGGCAACATTCATCACGTTTGTCTCTGCTGTGTTGCCTATGCCTATGTTGTAGTTGTAGCCCACGCGCACATGCTTGAGGACTGTGGCTCCTGCTCCTACATTCCATGAGAACTCCGACTTCTTCAGTTCCCATCCGTCGTCAAGGGTGCTGAGTTTCCATTTTCTGTCGCCCACATTCCATGAGAACTGAGGTCCTGTGGCAAGATAGACGCTGGCAAGACTGCTGAAGCCGATGGTGTATTTCACGTTGATAGGAAGGTCCACATAGTGAAGTGTCTTGTTAGACTCCAGCAACTCGCCATCTGTGGCCTTGTCTGAGAGACCCACCACCTTGTTGTCGTAGAGGAGGGAGATGTCTGCCCCAAGTCCAGCCAAAGGTATAGTGACATCGGCTGTGAGACCCGCAAAGAAGCCTGTGCGGTTGTCGGCTGAGAGATTGTTCTTCAAGTCTCCCTTCAGGCTTACTGAGTTGACGTTTAGTCCGGCCTTCACACCAAACTTGACCTGAGCCTGTGATGGAAGGGCTACAATAAAGGCAGCCACGAGGACGGCCAAGGTTACAATGTTCTTTTTCATAAGAAATATTCTGATTATTATTGTTTTGTATTTTATTTCCCCTTGTTTTGTATTTGGTTTTTCTTCGCTTTACATCCGACTTAGATTGTTCACCATGGCAAAGTAAACGATTTTTTTTCTAACTGAGAAACTTTCAAGAAGAAAAAACGTCACTTCATCGGAAAAAAGTTTCTCTATCGCATGCTTTGCTATTGTCTTGACTCATGTTTTCACATGGAGCCAAGCGGCTCTGCGGCATCTGCATGTGTCCATTCTGGCTTTGCTGATTTTGGCTCTTTAGTCCATTTACGATGGTCGCGAGCATTTCTCGGCATAGTGTTTACGCCGTCATCATGCCTGTCATTTCATGTATGCTATACCCTTCTTGGCCATCAAGCAAATCCAAAACGAATACTAAACGGACACTGAGCAGATACTAAAACTTCTCACAACCGTCATCATGACATTCCTTTGCCGTCACAAGAGGTCTTGTGTGTTAAAGACATGGCGCAAATGCAAGAACCTTTGAGGCCAGCGGCAAGACAGCACTAGACTGATGACTAAACAACGGTCTCAGACCCTACCACGCCCGCCACCACTACTGGATGATGAGATAGTGAAAAGACATGGAGGCATCAGCTCATATGGAAGGGAAAAACATTGAGAATTTTGTATATATATTGTACGCATATAGGCTGGCATTGTAAAATCGGGGATTGCAACACACTTTCCCCCACCACATACACAACACATTATAGTGCGCATTTTCAGAGTCTTAGCAACGCACTAACAGTACTGTTGATAACTTTTTTGAAAATAATCAGCATAAAAGTGGGGGATTGTGGGGAAAATCCGTATATTTGCACAAATTTTCAATAACTGTACAGAAGAAATCACTTAATTCAACGACGCAAAAGAGCCGAACAATAAGTATGCGATTCATAGGCGATTACACAGCTAAGACCGATGCCAAGGGAAGGGTATTCCTTCCTGCAGCATTCAGGCGCGTCCTCATGACCGGGGGCGAACAGACGCTTGTGCTGCGCCGTGACGTGTTTCAGAAATGCCTGGTGCTATACCCCATGGAAGTGTGGGACAAGCAACTGGAGAGCCTGAGAAGCCAGCTGAATCCCTGGAACCGCAAAGACCAGATGATGCTCAGACAGTTTGTGGCTGACGCCGAACAGATAGAGCTGGACAGTCAAGGCCGTCTGCTCATATCTAAAGGCAAGCTGCAATATGCCGACATCAACACAGACGTGCGCTTCCTCGCCATGGTAGACCGCATCGAGATATGGAGCAGGCAGGGCTACGACGCAATGATGGCTCAAGAGCATGATTTGGGCGATGACATAGAGATGAAATTTGGACAGGCTGCAACGGTTACAAACAACTATAACGAACAATAAACACACATACCAATGGCGGAAGAAACAGTATACCACATACCAGTGCTCTTGACAGAGAGCGTTGACGGCCTCAACATTGGCAAAGGAGGCAACTTCGTCGACGTGACATTTGGCGGAGGCGGACACAGCCGAGAGATCTACTCACGTCTCGACAAGGACGGACACCTGTATAGCTTCGACCAGGATGCCGATGCAGAAAGGAACGCCGAAGGCTTTGACACAGGGCGCTTCACGTTTGTCAGGAGCAATTTCCGCTTCCTCAAAAACTTTCTCCGCTATTACGGCGTGGACCAGATAGACGGGCTGCTCGCCGACCTTGGCGTGAGCTCGCACCACTTCGACGACGCAGCACGAGGATTCTCCTTCCGCTTTGATGGAGCGCTCGACATGAGGATGAACCAGAGGGCCGGCATGACTGCCGCCGACGTGGTGAACACATACGAGGAGGAGCGGCTGGCGGACGTGCTATACCTCTACGGCGAACTGAAGCAGAGCCGCAAGATAGCGGCAGCCATTGTCAAGGCACGGCAGGAGAGGCCTATAGAGACTGTGGAAGACCTAATGGACGTATCAAAGTCCTTCTTCAGGAACGAACGAGAGAAGAAGGACATGGCTAAGCTCTTCCAGGCCCTGCGCATCGAGGTCAACCACGAGATGGATGCCCTGAAGGAGATGCTGAGAAGCGCCACAGAGATGCTGCGCCCTGGAGGACGGCTGGTCGTCATAACATACCACTCGCTTGAAGACCGCATCGTGAAGAATCTGATGAAGACGGGCAATGTGGAGGGCAAGGAAGACAAGGACTTCTTCGGAAAGGTCAACACACCGTTCCGCCTGGTCAACAGGCAGGTCATCGTGCCAAGCGACGAGGAACAGGCTCGCAACCCAAGAAGCCGAAGCGCCAAACTGAGGATTGCTGAAAAGATCTGAGGATAGCGGAGGACGCATGAGACAGAACGCAATGCGCTACACATTATTAAATTACATAACACATATAATAAGATGACGAAGGATACAGGCAACATAGACGGACATCAGGCTGCTGAGGACCAGCATACTGACAGCGACGGCTGCATGAACAACGGAGCCGAGCAGCCGAACAAGGACGAGGCTGAAGCGCGCCAAGCCATCGAAGCCGTGCGCAAGTTTGCCAATGAGAACGAAGACGAGGATTCAGGAGAATTCTCCATCAAGTCCATCATCGGCGGAGACTTCCTGATGAGCAAGTTCATCATACACCAGGTGGTCTTTGTCATCTTCTGCGTCCTTCTCATGATTTTTTACACAGGCAACAGATATGACAGCCAGCAGGACACCATAATGATCGACAGCCTGCGCACA
The DNA here is from genome assembly GCA_934271655.1 of uncultured Bacteroidaceae bacterium. GTDB lineage: Bacteria > Bacteroidota > Bacteroidia > Bacteroidales > Bacteroidaceae > Minthosoma. The sequence continues at coordinate 28,307 of CAKQRW010000020.1, forward strand.
GAACTGCAGAACGTAAAGTATAACGTGCTCACACAGTCGAGCGAACTGATGAACCTGATAAGGCAGTCTAACGTAGAGGAAAGGCTGCGACACACCAAGGACAGCCTACTCCACAACTCTGTGACTCCGCCATTTCTCATCAAGATGAACGAAGACGACGAGGAGGAGGAAGCCGCTCCGACAGAGACACGTGAAGTGGTCATCGGTGAGGCTCCCATACCCGTAAGCGGCGAGGAGGAGGATAACCACGACGAGACCGAGAACAAGGCTGAGGAGAAGAAGGAGAGCGAGGCTGAGGAAGAGACGGAGAGCAAGGACAAGGCTGCCTCAGCACATGACAACAACAAGAAATCTGAATAACAGCAAACCATGAAGTTTGATAACAAATACATACAGTTCAGCGTGGGAATCATCGTGTGTGCAGCTGGACTCTTTATGATTGTCATAATAGCGCTCGCACTCTACAATGCCACGGTGAAAAGCGAGGAATGGAAAGAGATAGGCAACGTGAGCGTCGGCGACACGGTGCCCATGCCTGCCACACGAGGCAACATACTGAGCTCCGACGGCCAGCTGATGGCAAGCAGCCTGCCAGACTACAAGGTGTACATCGACTTCCTCTCTGGCGTGGACAGACTGGCCGACTCACTCGGAGCCGACGGTAAAATAATCAAGGTGTACGACCCCAAGCAGCTCCACAAGAAAGACTCAATGTGGATCACGCCAATAGACACCATATGCGAGGGACTGGCAGAAATATGCCCCATGTACACAAAGGAGGAATACAAGGAGAGGCTGCTGAAGGGACTGCATGAGCGCAAACGCTACTGGGACCTCACGCCACGCACCGTGCTCGACTACATACAGTTCAACCAACTGATGAAGCTGCCAATGTTCAAAAGCAAAAGCCGCTATACAAGTGGCCTGAACATCACGACACGCAACAACAGGAAGAAGCCCTTCGGCTCGCTGGCCAAACGCACATTAGGCGAGATGTTCGGAGCCAAGGACTCTGCGCAGTCGGGACTGGAACTGGCCTACGACAGTCTGCTGAGAGGAGAAGCCGGACGGCAACACAACAAGAGGGTGCTTTCCAAATACCTGTCTATCATAGACAAAGAGCCTGTGGACGGCTACGACCTGGTGAGCACCATCGATGTGAGCATGCAGGACATATGCGAGAGCGCCCTGAGGGAGAAGCTCTATGAGCTTGAGGCAGACATGGGAGTGGTCGTGCTCATGGAGGTGAAGACAGGCGACGTGAAAGCTATAGTGAACCTCATGCGCTATGATGACGGCAACTACTACGAGGCGCGCAACTATGCGCTCGCCGCTCTGATGGAGCCAGGCTCCACCTTCAAGACCGCGTCTATCATGGTTGCCATAGACGATGGCTACATCACGCCAAAGACTCACATAGAGACTGGCGGCGGTATATACAACATGTACGGTGCCTACATGAAAGACCACAACTGGGCGCGTGGCGGCTACGGCATGCTGACGGTACCTGAGGTGCTGATGGTGTCAAGCAACATCGGCGTGAGCCGACTCATCGACGAGCACTACCACAACCAGCCGGGAAAGTTTGTAGAGGGACTGAAGCGAGTAGGAATAGGCACACCGCTCGGCATCCCGTTCAAAGGCGCGGCAGACCCCGTGATACGCACCCCTAACAAGGAGAACTGGTCTAAGACAGCCCTGGCATGGATGTCCATAGGCTACGAAACGCAGATACCGCCAATAAGCACATGCGCATTCTATAATGCCATAGCGAATGGAGGCAAGATGGTGCGCCCGCGCTTTGCCAAAGGCATCTCCCGACATGGCGAGATGGTGGAGGAGTTTCCTGTGGAAGTGATCAAGCCGCAGATATGCAAGCCGCAGACTCTGAAAGACATGCAGGACATACTTTACCGAGTGGTCAACGACAAGGCGGGTCTTGGCAAGAGGGCCGGCAACCCATATTTCCACGTGAGCGGCAAGACAGGCACGGCACAGGTGGCAAGTGCAGGCGGCTACCGAGGAGGCAAGAGGGAGCACCTCGTCAGCTTCTGCGGATACTACCCCTCTGAAGCTCCCAAATACACATGCATAGTGGCCATCAGGCACGCTTATTATGTGGCGAGCGGAGGCAGCCAGGCCGGTGTCGTCTTCTCTAAGATAGCGCAAAGGATATACTCCAAGAACGTAACCACCAACCTCAACCTCGCTAAGGACTCCACGGCCACATATGTGCCGGACGTGAAGAATGGCGACGTACTGGCAGCCAGAGCGGTGCTCGACAATCTGGGAGTGCGCTACCATGGCGGACAAGGATACGAGTGGGGAAAGGCAACGGACGAAGATAAGGACGTGAAGTTTGAGCCAGCCTCTGAAAGCAAGTACAAGGTGCCCGACGTGACAGGCATGGGTGCAAGAGACGCTGTCTACGCTCTCACATCGAAAGGCATGAAGGTGAGGATGCGTGGCAAGGGACGCGTGGTGAGCCAAAGCGCAAAGGCGGGAAGCCAAGTGGTTAAGGGACTGACTGTGAAGCTCCAGCTCAAATAGGCCATGCCTCAGGCAATACATGCAAAAGGGAACAAGGCTACATGAAGAAAGAAGCATGGCTACGTGAAGAAGGAAGCAAGGCGCCACGATGGCTGCGCGCCAACAAAAAAGAATACACAAACGATCTAAACACAAAAGGATACGTATGAAACTGAAAAATCTGGTAAGCGGACTTGACACCATAGAGGTCAAGGGCAATTTGGATTGCGACATCTGCGGCGTGCAGATTGACTCACGCCGAGTGGACAATGGCTATCTGTTCATAGCTGTGAGAGGCACGGCTGCCGACGGACACAACTACATAGGCAAGGCTGTGGAGAAAGGCGCTGTGGCTGTGCTGTGCGAGGAGATGCCTGAGAGCATCGCCGAGGGAGTTACATACGTAAAGGTGAGCAACACAGAACAGGTGACCGGAGAAATCGCTACCACGTTCTATGGCGACCCTACAAGCAAGTTGAAGCTGGTGGGCGTGACTGGAACCAACGGCAAGACAACAATAGCCACGGTGCTCTATGAGATGTTCCGCCATCTGGGATACAAGGTGGGACTCCTTTCTACCGTGGCAAACTACATAGATGACGAGAAGATTCCGACAGACCACACCACGCCAGACCCTATCACACTCAACGCACTTCTCGCCGAGATGGCCGAGAAAGGCTGTGAGTATGCCTTTATGGAAGTGAGCAGCCACAGCATCGTACAGAATCGCATAGGCGGCCTGAGGTTTGTAGGTGGTCTCTTCACCAACATCACTCGCGACCATCTCGATTACCATAAGACTTTTGAGAACTACATAAAGGCAAAGAAACTTTTCTTTGACAACCTGCCAGCTACGGCATTTGCCATCACCAACGCTGACGACAAGAACGGCATGGTGATGGTGCAGAACACGAAGGCCAAGGTGAAGACTTACTCTGTGCAGAGCTCGGCCGACTTCAAGGCTAAGATTATAGAATGCCATTTTGAGGGAATGTATCTGGAGATAAACGGACAGGAGGTCGGAGTGCAGTTCATCGGCAAGTTCAACGTGAGCAACCTCCTTGCTGTCTACGGAGCGGCTGTCATGCTCGGCGTGAACGAGCACGAGGCTCTTGTGGCCCTCAGCGCCATGAAGCCTGTAAGCGGACGCTTTGAGGCATTGCGCTCGCCATCGGGCTACACAGCCATCGTCGACTATGCCCACACTCCCGACGCACTGGAGAATGTGCTCAACGCCATCCATGCTGTGCTTGAGGGAAAGGGCGAGGTCATCACAGTATGCGGGGCTGGAGGCAACAGAGACAAGGGCAAGCGCCCGCTCATGGCCAAGGAAGCTGCAAGACAGAGCGACAGGGTCATCATCACGAGCGACAACCCACGATTTGAGGAACCGCAAGACATCATCAACGACATGCTGGCCGGACTCAACGAGGATGACATGAAGAAGACCATCAGCATCGTAGACCGCCGCCAGGCCATAAAGGCTGCATGCATGATGGCCAAGCCAGGCGATGTCATTCTCATCGCAGGAAAAGGGCATGAGGACTATCAGGACGTGAAAGGCGTGAAGCACCACTTCGACGACAAGGAAGAGGTGAGGGCATGCTTCTGACATAGCGCGGAAGACAGGACTGCATAAAGCATAGCTACGGCCACCCAAGGACATAGGGCGACGAAAGCATGAGGCTCAAGGGCAGACTGCTGGCGACAAACATAGCAACTTTACATCATCTGATTGTAAAAGTGACAGACAAAGCAACTTTACATCATCTAATAAAACAGAACACGTGTTATATAACTTCTTTAAATACTTGGACCAGCTCGACATCCCAGGCGCAGGCATGTTCAGCTATGTGTCATTCCGCTCATTGGCAGCATTGATACTGTCACTTGTGATATCAATGGTGGCAGGCGAATATTTCATAAAGTTCATGCGCAAGCGCAACCATATAGAGGTTGCGAGAGACGCTTCTATAGACCCTTACGGGGTGATGAAGAAAGGCGTGCCATCGATGGGGGGAGTGGTAATCGTGGCCGCTGTGCTTATACCCGCCCTCCTGCTTGGCAAACTGAGCAACGTGTACATGCTGCTGCTCATCGCCACCATCTCTTTCTTCGGACTCATCGGCTTCATCGACGATAAGATAAAGCTGGGCGGAAACAAAGACGGAATGGCTCCGCGATGGAAGATGCTCTCGCAGCTGGCCTTCGGCGTGTGCGTGGGACTGACTCTGTGGCTAAGCCCTGAAGCTGTGGTAAGAGAGAATGTGGAGAGAGAGATAGGCGAGAAGGTCGAGGTGTACCACAAGAGCGAGGCAAGAAAGAGCACGGTGACTACCCTGCCTTTCGTAAAGAGCAACAACATCGACTATTACGAGGTTGCGGGATTGTTCCTCAGCGGAAAGGCTAAGAGGGCCGGCGGATGGATACTGTTCGTGCTTGTCACCACGTTTGTCATCGCGGCCGTGAGCAACGGGGCCAACCTCAACGACGGCATGGACGGCATGTGCGCTGGCAACTCAGCCATAATAGGGGTGACACTTGGCATTCTGGCATACGTGAGCGGACACATACAATTCGCCAGTTACCTGAATGTGATGTATATACCCGGATCGGAGGAAACGGTGGTCTTCCTGTGCGCCTTCGTGGGCGCGCTGGTGGGATTTCTATGGTACAACGCCTATCCTGCCAAGGTGTTCATGGGCGATACCGGCAGCCTCGCCATCGGTGGAGTGATTGCGGTGACAGCCATCATCATACACAAGGAACTGCTTCTGCCCATCCTCTGCGGCATCTTCCTTATGGAGAGCCTCTCTGTGATACTCCAGGTGGCCTACGCCAAGAGAGGCAACGCCAGGGGCGAGAAATGGAGAGTGTTCAAGCGCGCCCCATTCCATGACCACTACCGCCACAAGATGGAGGATGGCGTGAAATATCTCATCAAGCGCCCGAAGGGACTATTGTTTGAATCAATGATAACGACAAGATTCTGGATCGTCACTATCTTGCTCGCTGCTATAACTATAATAACATTAAAGATAAGATGAAAAGAATTGTTGTATTGGGAGCTGGCGAGAGCGGAGCAGGAGCCGCTGTTCTTGCCAAGGCAAAAGGATATGACGTGTTTGTAAGCGACATGTCTAAGATAAAGGACAAGTATAAGGAGCAGCTCAACAAGCACGAGATAGTGTGGGAAGAGGGACAGCATACAGAGGAACTCATTCTCAACGCAGATGAGGTCATCAAGAGTCCTGGTATCCCAGAGAACGCCCCTATGATACAGAAGCTCAAGAAGAAGAGCATACCCATAATCTCTGAGATAGAGTTTGCCGGACGCTACACCAACGCTAAGATGATATGCATCACCGGCAGCAACGGCAAGACAACAACGACCTCGCTCATATACCACATACTGAAGAATGCCGGATATAACGTGGGACTGGCTGGCAACATAGGCAGAAGCCTGGCTCTGCAGGTGGCGGAGGAAAGCTTTGAGTACTATGTCATAGAGCTGAGCAGTTTCCAGCTGGACAACATGTATGACTTCAAGGCTGACATAGCCGTGCTGATGAATATCACGCCAGACCACCTGGACCGCTACGACTTCAAGATGCAGAACTATGTGGATGCCAAGATGCGCATCATACAGAACCAGACTGAGAACGACGCCTTTGTGTTCTGGAACGACGACCCTATTGTGAAAAGGGAACTGGAGAAATACAACATCAAGGCAAAGATGTGCCCATTCAGCGAGTTCAAGGAGAAAGCGTGCATCGGTTATGTGGAGGACAACGAGTACGTGATAGAAGGCCCTACTCCATTCAACATGGAGCAGGAGGAACTGGCGCTGAGAGGCAAGCACAACCTCTATAACTCTCTCGCTGCCGGTATCACAGCCGACCTGGCTGGCGTGAGCAACGAGAAAATACGCGAGGGACTGAAGACATTTGCCGGTGTGGAGCACAGACTGGAAAAAGCAGGAAGAGTGAGAGGCGTGGAGTTCATCAACGACTCGAAGGCCACCAACGTGAACGCCTGCTGGTATGCGCTCGACAGCATGACCACACCTACAGTGCTCATACTCGGAGGCAAGGACAAAGGTAACGACTATTCTGAGATATTTGACCTCGTGAGGGAAAAATGCATCGGACTGGTCTTCCTCGGTGTGGACAACAGCAAGCTGCACGCTGCCTTCGACAGCTTTGGCATACCTATCGCAGACGTGAAATGCATGAAAGACTGCGTGGATGAATGTGTCAAGATGGCAAAGCCAGGCAGCACCGTGCTGCTCAGCCCTTGCTGCGCAAGCTTCGACCTCTTCAAGAATATGGAGGACCGTGGCGAGCAGTTCAAGGAGTGTGTTAAGAATCTGTAATTTACGACGTTTCAAATCCACTTGATAACCGATGAGCACTTTTTGGAAGGTAACAAGTAGCATCTTTGGCGGCAAACTTTTCAAAGGAGACCGGGCCGTATGGATGGTATATTTTTTCCTATGCATGATCTCCCTGGTGGAGGTGTACAGCGCCTCGAGCCGCCTGACTTTCTCTGGCGGATCGCATTGGGAACCAATGCTGGGACAGGCCTGCTGCTTGCTTGGCGGCCTGCTGATTATCGTCATAGTACTCCGCATTGGATGCAAATGGTTCATGATTTTTCCTTTCTTTTTGATGCCTTTGTCTTTGATTCTGCTTACATACACATCAGTACTTGGACTGGGCAGCGAGCTGAACGGTACGCACAGATGGATCAATCTGGGCTTTATCACCATACAGCCTTCCGAGATTGCCAAGGTGTCGCTGATTATATACACAGCCATGGTTCTCGCCAAGACACAGGCAGAGAGAATAGACGTGGTGAATGGCATCAAGGTGAAGACCGTGGGAGCATTCAAAGGGAAACGCTCGCTGGCTTACTGGTTAATAATCATCCCAACCGCCATCATCTGCGGACTCATCTTCTCTGACAATGTGTCCACAAGCCTAATGCTCGGTCTGGTGATATTCATCATGATGTGGGTGGGCCATATCCCCAAGGACTACATGCTCAAGACTACCGGAGCGGTCATAGCCCTGGCCGGATTATTGTTGGCTGTGTCATTGGTCATGCCAGACGAGGCACTCAACTCCAACTTCATGACGAAGAGACTCACCACCGTGAAGCACCGCGTCATGCGAATGGCTGGACATGAAGACAGCAGCACATACAAAGTACAGAAGACTGACAAGCAAAAGAAGCTGGACGACAAGAACTCGCAGAAGACTTATGCCTACATAGCCATTGCCAATTCAAACGTCATTGGACGCGGACCAGGCAACTCCATACAGCGAGACTTCCTTCAGCATGCCGAGTCTGACTTCATCTATGCCATCATCATTGAGGAATTGGGCATATTCGGGATGATATTCGTGCCTTTTCTCTACTTTGTACTGTTGATAAGGTGCGTCAGGATAGCGCAGAGGTGCACAGCGTTCTTTCCAGCATTCCTTGTGATTGGCTCAAGCGTGATGATAGTGCTGCAGGCCATGGTGAACATGGGCGTAGCTGTGATTCCCGGCTTTGTGACAGGACAGACGCTGCCACTCATCAGCAAGGGAGGCTCATCGATATTTGTCACCAGCTTCTACTTCGGCATGATACTCAGCGTGAGCCGCTTTGCCAGCAAGAAAGATATGAAAGCGCCTATGACGCAGGCTGTGCCCGACGGAGAAACTAGCGATTTCTACGACGACAAGCCCATGCTGTGAGCAGTTTTCTCCCATAACAAACATGGAGGCCTACTTAGCAAACAGCATACCGCCAAGGCGTTTTGCAACGGCAAATGCACGATTTATGGCGAAACTTAATTGAAATATCGTTATTTTTTTGTATTTTTGCAAGATAAAGAGTTCAAAAAGATTATTCATAACAAAAGAAATGGAAGATAACAAGCCTTTGAGAGTGATTGTGAGTGGCGGAGGTACAGGTGGACACATCTTTCCTGCCGTGTCTATAGCCAACGCTATAAAAAAACAGCATCCCGAAGCCGAGATACTGTTTGTCGGGGCCAACGGACGCATGGAGATGCAGAGGGTGCCGGCTGCCGGCTACAAAATAGTGGGACTGCCTGTGCGCGGTCTCATTCGTCCGCTGTGGAGCATGCGCAACATCGGAGTCATGGCGGACTTCCTCAAGAGTAAGAGGATGGTGAAGGACGTGATACGCAAGTTCCAGCCACAGGTGGCAGTAGGCGTAGGCGGCTATGCATCCGCACCTACACTCAACGCAGCCTACTCCATGGGCATTCCTTGTCTGATACAGGAGCAGAACTCCTATGCGGGAGTGACCAACAAGTCGCTTGCCAAGAAGGCACGCAAGGTGTGCGTGGCATACAGCGGCATGGAACGCTTCTTCCCCGCTGACAAGATCATCATGACAGGAAATCCAGTCAGGCAGAACCTGCTCAACAATGACATCACGCCTGAGCAGGCCAAGGAAAGCTTTGGACTCGACCCCAACAAGAAGACGGTGCTCATCATCGGCGGAAGCCTTGGAGCCAAGACAGTCAATGAGAGCGTGCTCGACCATCTGGACGACATACGCAGCAGCGACGTGCAGTTCATCTGGCAAACAGGCAAATATTACAGCGCAAGCATAAGAGAGGAACTGAGCAAGGTGGAGGCTGTGCCAAACCTGAAGGTGATGGACTTCATCAGCAGCATGGACAACGCATATGCAGCGGCAGACCTCGTGGTGAGCCGCGCCGGAGCAAGCTCAATCTCTGAGCTGTGCCTGCTGGGCAAGCCCTGCGTCCTCGTGCCCTCGCCCAATGTGGCAGAAGACCACCAGACCAAGAACGCACAGGCCCTATCATCAAAAGACGCTGCAATCTTCATCGCTGACAAGGACGCAAGGAAGCGTCTGGTGGAGACTGCGCTGAAGGTCGTCACCGACAAACAGAAGCTAGCCTCTCTGAGCGAGAATGTGAAGAAGCTTGCGTTTAAGGACTCTGCCGACGTGATCGCAGAGGAGGTGTACAAACTGGCCATGGAATACAGAAACAAAAAATAATGGCAGAATAAAAACAAGATGGAACAGAAAGATATAAAGTCAGTCTATTTTGTCGGAGCCGGAGGCATCGGCATGAGCGCGCTGGTGAGGTTCTTCCTTGCCAACGGATATAATGTGGGCGGATACGACAAGACTCCAAGCGAGCTGACAGAAAAGCTGATTGAGGAAGGGGCTAAGATCCACTACGAGGAGAATGTGGACGCTATTGACAGCTGCTTCAAGCAGAAGGACAGCACCCTGGTGGTGTACACTCCTGCCATACCGGCCGACCACAAGGAGCTGGTGTTCTTCCAGAAGGAAGGCTTCACCGTACAGAAGAGAGCGCAAGTGCTTGGCGTGCTGACAGTCTCGCACAAAGGTCTGTGCGTAGCTGGCACACACGGGAAGACGACCACATCAACCATGGCGGCCCACCTGCTGCATGAGAGCCATGTGGACTGCAACGCCTTTCTCGGCGGCATCTCCAAGAACTACGGAACAAACTATATCTTGTCTGATAGCGAGTATGTGGTGATAGAAGCCGATGAGTTTGACCGCTCTTTCCATTGGCTGAGACCATACATGACTGTCATCACTGCTACAGACCCTGACCATCTCGACATCTACGGCACCAAGGAGGCCTACCTCGAGAGCTTCAGGAAATACACCACGCTGATCAAGCCAGGCGGCGCGCTCATCATACACAAGGGCCTAGAGATGAAGGCTGACGTGCAGGAAGGAGTGAAGGTATATGAGTACTCACGCAATGAGGGTGACTTCCATGCGGAGAACATCAGAATAGGCCACGGAGAGATAATATTCGACTTCGTACATCCTGGCGGAGTGGTGAAAGACATACAGCTGGGAGTGCCTGTGAGCATCAACATCGAGAACGGAATAGCCGCCATGGCACTCGCCATCCTTAATGGCGTCAATGAGGAAGAGCTAAGAAGCGGCATGAGAAGCTTCAGCGGCGTGGACCGCAGGTTCGACTTCAAGGTAAAGACAGACAAGATGGTCTTCCTCAGCGACTATGCCCATCATCCCAACGAGATAGAAGCAAGCGTCAAGTCCATAAGGGAACTGTATGCCGACAAGAAGATTGCAGCTATATTCCAGCCACATCTCTACACACGCACACGCGACTTCTATAAGGAGTTTGCAGCCGCCCTCTCAGGCCTCGATGCCGTGTACCTCTGCGACATCTACCCCGCACGTGAGCTGCCTATACCTGGCGTGACAAGCAAGCTGATATACGACAACCTGAGGCCAGGGATGGAGAAGCACCTGATAAGCAAGGAGGACATACCAGAAGTGGCGCGAAAAGCTGACTTCGACGTGCTCATATCCTTGGGTGCTGGCGACATAGAGAACTATGTGCCTCAGATAACTGAGATACTGCGAGAGAAGGCTTAGGCCATTCCACAAATAGCAGACATTGACAACGTCAATACACTTGCAACAACAGAATTGTAAAGAAACACTATGAAAGTAGGCAAAATCATAAGGGTAACACTCGTATCGCTGCTGACCACCGCGTTGGCAGCATACGTAGTTTACAGCGCTTTCTTTCTCTCCGAGCCTGACGAGAACGAGATGTGCAACTCTGTTGAGATAATCGTGGAATCATCCGACACAGAATCGGCTTTTGTCGACAAGCCTGAGCTGGAGACCATACTTAAGGAGGCGCACATCTACCCCAAAGGCATGCTGATGAAGAATGTGAGCACAAAGAGGATTGAGGATCTCATCAGGACAAAAGAGTACATATCCAAAGTGGATTGTTACAAAGCGGCCAACGGCAAGGTGTGCATAAAGGTGGAACAGAGAATACCTATCATTTATGTCCTGCCAGACGGAAAGGAAGGATTCTTCGTTGACGCGCAGGGACATGTGATTCACAACAGAGGATATGTGTCCAACCTGGTGGTGGCGTCTGGAGATGTGGACGAGGCCTACGCAAGCAAGGAACTAGTTGAAATGGCCAAGTTCCTGCAGACTGACGAGTTCTGGAACGACCAGATAGAACAGATTTATGTGTCGAGGGGAAGGAAAAGGGACAGAGTCATAGAAATCATCCCTCGTGTTGGCGACCATGTGGTGTATCTCGGCACTATTAACAACTTTGAGAAAAAACTCCATAACCTGAGGATTTTCTACAACAAAGCGATGAGTACAGTAGGATGGAATAAATACGCGAAAGTCAACCTCGAGTATGAGAACCAGATTATCTGCACTAAAAGGAAATAAGCAAGCCAGCGCACCTGCATCACTCTGAAGAAGGCAAGTCCTTCCAAAGCAGGAGACCACGGGGCTTCGCACACAAAATATGACAGCTCGGTTGAGACTATACACCATATAAAAAGATAAAACAGAATATATATATATGACTACTTCGGACAAAGACTTTATTGTTGCTATAGAGCTTGCCTCATCTAAGATAAAAGGTGTGGCAGGACAGAAGAAGGATGGTACTATGCGCATCCTCGCCTACGCGGAGGATGACACAGCTGGCTGCATCAAGCGCGGAGCTGTGTACAACATAGAGAAGACGTACCAGAGCGTCAACAATATCATCAAGAAGCTGGAATCTACGCTCAACACAAAAATATCTCGTGCATATGTGGGCATAGGCGGACAGTCTATGCGCTCTTACAAGAGCATCATCAAACGCAACCTGCTGACGCAAAGCTTCATAAGCAACGAGCTGATTGACGCTATCAGTCAGGAAAGCCAGGAAATTCCATATAGCGAGTATGAAGTGATGGACAACTTCCCACAGGAGTTCATCGTCGATTCCAACTCCATATCCGATACCCCTGTAGGCGTGATGGGAACAAATGTAGAGGGCGAATTTCTCAACATCATCGCCAAGACCAAGCTGAGGACTAATGTGGAGACCGTTTTCGCCAACGCTAACATGGAGATTGCCGAACAGCTCATAGCGCCATTGCAACTGGCCAACAACGTGCTCACCGACGCGGAGAAACGTTCGGGATGCGCTTTGGTTGACCTCGGTGCTGACACTACAACACTGGTAGTCTACAAGAACAATATCGTGAGGTATCTTGTCACTATACCGCTTGGAAGCAACAACATCAACAAGGACCTGGCCACACTCTCTATCGACGAGGCTGAGACTGAAGCCATAAAGCTGAAATACGGCGACGCATGTCAAGACCTTGACAGGAGCGAGGATGCAGAGGCTCAGACATACACTACCACAGATGGCAGGACATTCGAGGTGTCACTCCTGAAGAATGTCATCGAGGCTCGCATGGGAGAGATAATAGCCAACGTGAACAACCAGATAATCAATTCAGACTACAGCGGCAAACTTCTCGCTGGACTGGTCATCACTGGCGGCGGAAGCAACATGAAGAATATTGTGAATGCCTTCACCAAGAGCACCAAGATTGACAAGGTGCGCCTGGCCAACAAGGTGAATCAATCTATAGAGCGGACACCTGACACTGCATCCTTCGTACTCGAAAAAGCAGAGAACACATCTATTCTTTCGCTCCTGCTGGCTGGAACAATGCCTTGCGGCGGTGAAGGACTCGACAACACACAGGCCATGCTCGACCAGCAGGCCAAGGAGGCGGAGAGGCAAAGGCGACAGGAGGAAGCTGACGCTGAGGCAAACGATGCCATGGCTTTCGACAAGGTGAAGAACGGCATACGAGCAGCTTACGATGAAGTGCAGAAGCAGATAACAGAACTGCAGAACTACGGCACAGACAAGAAGGTAAGGCAGAAGGCTAAAGACCTGTCTCTGAAAATACTCGACAGAGCATTGGGTGACGAATACACTAATGCTGCCAATGCGCTGGAGGGCAAGGACAAATTCAAGCAAAGCCTCAGGGAAGGCGCAGAGCTTGCGGAAAAACTGAAACAAGAAGTAGACCGACTCATCGCACTTGTCAACAAGGCCAACAAGGAAAACAGCATTTGGGGCAGGTTAGTAAAGGGACTGAGCGACATTGTCAGCGAAGACAGCAAGTAAAAGCGCTGTCATAGGACAGCTGCTGTATCTGGCAAACACACTTTTTCAGAGCAAAGAAACAAGAGTTCATTTTCATACAAAACAACACACTACATTTGAACTATGGCAGAGAACGACGATATCGGTGTCTTCAACTTCCAACAAGGCACAACAAGCATAATAAAGGTCATCGGTGTAGGCGGTGGCGGCGGCAATGCCGTCAACCATATGTACAGCGAGGGCATACATGATGTCACATTCGTAGTGACCAATACAGACAACAAAGCCCTGCAAGACTCCCCTGTGCCCACAAAGATACAGCTGGGCAAGGAGGGACTCGGAGCCGGCAACAAGCCAGAGAAAGCTCGCGCAGCCACAGAGGAGTCTATCGACGAAATCAAGAACATGCTCTCTGATGGCACCAAGATGGCTTTCATCACAGCAGGCATGGGAGGCGGCACAGGCACAGGCGCAGCTCCGCTCATCGCCAAGACTGCCAAGGATATGGGCATTCTCACAGTGGGCATCGTAACCATTCCTTTCCGTTGGGAAGGCAACAAGAAAATAGACCAGGCACTGGACGGCGTGGAGGAGATGAGCAAGAACGTGGATGCGCTCTTGGTCATCAACAACGAACGCCTGAGAGAGATCTACCAAGACTTCACCGTCATCAAGGCTTTTGCCAAGGCTGACGACACCCTGTGCAACGCGGCTCGCTCTATAGCGGAAATCATCACCATGCACGGCATCATCAACCTCGACTTCAACGATGTCAGCACCGTGCTGAAGGATGGCGGTGTAGCTATCATGAGCACTGGCTTCGGCTCTGGCGAAGGACGTGTGACAAAGGGCATCGAGGATGCACTCAACTCACCGTTGCTCAACAACAACGACATTTACCGCGCCAACAAGATCCTGCTCCGCATCTCTTTCCCCGACGAGAAGGGCGATGGCAACAACGCACTCATGATGGACGAGATGAATGAAGTGCACGAGTTCATGTCCAAGATCAAGCGTGACGACGTGGAGACCAAGTGGGGACTCTCTATTGACCCTACACTCACAGACCAAGTGAAGATAACCATCCTCGCCACAGGTTTCGGTGTGGAGGACATCGACTCTGACGAGATGAACTCACGCATCATAGCACGCGACAAAGAGCAGCAGCAACGTGAGGTGGAGAAAGCTGAGGCAGAGGCCGAGAGAGCGCATAGACGCGAAACCATCTATGGTCCTGACAACAACCACAGCACCATCCGCCGACCGCTATACAGCTACATATTCCGCGAGGAGGACCTCGACAACGAGGATGTGATAAGCATGGTTGAGACATCTCCTACCTACAAGCGCACAAAGGAGACCATGAAGCAGCTTACAGACATAGGAAACAACCGCAACAACAACATTGATCCTGGCATGACAATCAACTTCAAGTAATAGAATACAATGTAGTCTCTATGAGGAAAAGAACATGACACAAGCGACTTTTCAGCCACCTGCTACCTTATCCTCTTCACTACATACGGACACATTACGACGAACATATGAAAGAGGGCTTCAGCCGCACATGGCTGAAGTCCTCTTTTCATATTATAAGTAGGTGTTCAGAATTATCTATAATACAAAGGACTATTACTGAAAAAACATGCCAGATTCCGACCGCTTCACATTTACAGCATTGGCTATCATGGGAGGCTCAGTCAATGGAGTGCTTACACAAACTCTAAAGAAGCGCTTCGTTGAGTGCTAAAGAAGCGCTTCGTTAGGGTACAAGGAAAGCTTCTATAGGTAATGCCTTCTACAACATGAGAACAAATGCGATGCGTTCTTACTTTTTGAGCACCTACTTACCCATACAGCTGCCACCATTATATGGCCTTATCAAAAAAAATTAAGCAGGTGCTCAAAGTCGTTTTATATTGTAAAATGACTTTGAGCACCTGTCTAATACGCTTTACTATATATAATAGCCTTTACTATAATATATAATAGCCTTTCCTATAATGGTCTCGCCTCCATTGCCCAATGACAATACACTTACAGGCCAACCATTCATCAGTTTATGCGTCAATATTAGCATATGTGGCATTACGTTCTATAAACTCGCGGCGTGGTGCCACATCCTCACCCATAAGCATGGAGAAAGTGTAATCGGCCTCGGCAGCATCGTTGATAGTCACCTGCTTAAGCAGACGGGTGGCAGGGTTCATGGTCGTCTCCCAGAGTTGCTCAGGGTTCATCTCACCAAGACCTTTGTATCTCTGCACCTTTATCTTATCCTCCTGGCCGTCACCGTATGTGTCAATAAAGCGTTGGAGAGCCTCCTCATCATAGCAATACTCGCTCACCTTTCCCTTTGTGCACTTGTACAATGGCGGAGTAGCTATGTAGAGACGTCCGTCGCGTATGAGCTGAGGCAGATAGCGGAAGAAAAGCGTCATGAGAAGTGTGTCGATGTGTGAGCCATCGACATCGGCATCGGTCATAATGATGGTCTTGTAATAACGCAGTTTATCGTAGCTGGCCTCTTTCTGGTCCTCTGGATTAAGTCCGAACTTTACCCCAAGAGCCTGGAAAATATTGTTCACTTCCTCATGCTCAAATGCCTGGTGCCACTTGACACGCTCCACATTAAATATCTTGCCTCGGATCGGAAGGATGGCCTGGAAATGGCGGTCACGGCCCTGCTTGGCTGAACCACCGGCGGAATCTCCCTCGACTATGAACATCTCGCAGTTGGCCGCATCCTTGTCCGAGCAGTCGGCCAGTTTGCCTGGCAAACCACCTCCAGTCATCGGGTTCTTACGCTGCACCTTCTCACGTGCCGCACGTGCAGCCACACGAGCCTCAGCAGCAATGACCACCTTGTCGATTATCATCTTGGCTTCCTTCGGATGCTCCTCCAGATAGTATGTGAGTGCCTCGCCTACAGCCTGCTGCACAGCTCCAGCTACCTCATTGTTGCCAAGCTTGGTCTTTGTCTGGCCCTCAAACTGCGGCTCTGCCACCTTCACGCTGATGACAGCGGTAAGTCCCTCACGGAAGTCCTCTCCGCTGATTTCGATCTTCTGCTTCTCCAGCTTTTCAGTCACCTTTGTGTCATCGGCATATTTCTTCAGCACTCGTGTGAGAGCTGTGCGGAATCCCTGAAGATGCGTTCCTCCCTCTATGGTGTTGATGTTGTTCACATACGAGTGTATATTCTCGCTGTAAGAAGTGTTGTACATTATGGCCACCTCGATAGGTGTGTTCTGCTTCTCTGTGTTGAGATAGATGACATCGTCAAAAAGGCATGTGCGTGTAGAGTCTATGTAACGGACAAAATCCCTCAAGCCTCCCTCGCTATGGAACACCTCTTCTCTCACTCCATCTATTCCCACCTCAGCGTTCTTGTCAAGACGCATGTCACGGAGCGTTATCTTGATGCCCGCATTGAGGTAGGCAAGCTCACGCATGCGGTTGGCCAGTATGTCGTACTTATATGTGGTCGTGACAAAGATGGACTTGTCTGGCCAAAACTGCTGGCGTGTACCGCGGAGATCTGTCGTACCGACGACCTTCACGTCATAAAGCGGTTTGCCGCACTCATACTCCTGCTGATATATCTTTCCGTCGCGGAACACCTGCGACTTCATGTGTGTGGAGAGGGCATTCACACAGCTGACACCCACTCCATGAAGTCCACCAGACACCTTGTAGGAGCCCTTGTCAAACTTACCTCCGGCATGGAGCACTGTCATCACCACCTCAAGGGCGCTTCTGTGCTCTTTCTCATGCATGTCGACAGGGATACCGCGTCCGTCGTCCTGCACCGTGATGGAGTTGTCCTCGTTGATAGTGACCTCTATATGGGTGCAATATCCAGCCAGTGCCTCGTCTATAGAGTTGTCGACCGTCTCATACACAAGGTGGTGAAGGCCTTTCTCGCTGATGTCTCCGATATACATCGCAGGCCTTTTTCTGACAGCCTCCAAGCCCTCAAGGACCTGGATGTTACTGGCAGAATAGTTTTGTTCATTCTTTATTGTTTCGTCCATTTCTTTATACTCTTATTACGTTACAAAGTTACGATTTTTTTTTGAGATGTGGAAATAAAAGCACAAAGTTTTGGTTTCGTCAGAGTAAAACAGAACTATTACATAGTTCTATATGCCAAAGGGCATGATAAAGCAGGTGCTCAAAATTATTTTACAATAAAAAAGTAATCCACTTTCATATTTGCCACGCCCCATCTCGGCCATCTTTTCCATCTGTTTATCAGCCACTATGCCCGCACAGATTCTTCATGCAGAAGGGGAAAAAACTTTCTCAAGACAGGGTTTGTCAAATATATAAACAACATGCCAAATATACAAGACGAAGCATGTACAATGCATAAACAATATGCCCAATATACAAATAGTCATGCCACCCACTTACCACAGAGACACGCACATGCGGGCAGTCCACCTCTCGCGCCACGCCATCCCCCTAGCCTACCGCCACAAGGTGCCATAACGACAAAGGGACAGAATCCTGACGGATTCCATCCCTTCGTATCTATTGAATAGATTTTTGCCATGACTGCATGCAAGCATGCAGCATTCGCTTGCTTGCGCCTTATGCTATCACGCGAGCTTTGCAATCAGCTTAGCTGTACCAGACTTGAGGTTCGCAGCCTTCTTCCAGTGAATGATGTTCTGCTTAGCAAGCTTGTCGAGCATCTTCTGGAGCTTTGGGAACATTGCCTGAGCCTCAGCCTTGTCTGTTGTGTTGCGGAGGTCGCGGAGGTAGTTACGCATAGTCTTTGCGTAGTAACGGTTGTGGAGTCTGCGCTTCTCGTTCTGACGGATGCGCTTAAGACATGACTTGTGATGTGCCATTTCTTTGTTTGTTTTTTAATTGGTTAATGAATCAATTGCGGAGTTCGATGTGGTATGGCCTATGACCTCGCACCCTTCTCCTGTCAAAAAAGAAGGGTTGACCCTTTCGACTCAACCCTCTCTTCTTGATGGTAGCCCATAGCAGAGTCGAACTGCTCTTTAGAGAATGAAAATCTCTCGTCCTAACCGATAGACGAATGGGCCAGCCTTTGGAATATTTCCGTTAGCGAAACAGGTGTTGTTCTGTTTTGCGAGTGCAAAGGTACGAACTTTTCCTTTACTGCCAAAACTTTTTCTTGTTTTTTTTGCTCCATATCTAAAAAAAAGCCTTCCAAGTCTTTCTTCTCGATAAAATATTCTAATTTTGCACTATGAATAAAACAATAAAAGGCATAGTCATCCGAACCGTAAAGTATGGCGACTCATCTCTTATAGCCGACCTTTTCACCGAGAGCCATGGGCGATGCTCGTTCATGACAACAGTGGCACGCGCCAAGCGCAACGTGCGCACATCGACCTTCTGGCACCCGCTGTCCATGGTAGAGTTCACAGCCGACATCCGCCAAGGATCATCGCGCTTGCCGCGCCCGCAAGAAGTGAGGTCTTACTATTGCTACAGCAATCTTACCATATCACCAGTCAAGTCGGCCATAGCGCTTTTTCTCGCAGAGTTTCTCAGCGCTGCACTACGGGAGGAGAAGGTCAACATGCCACTATACAGATACATCGAGTCATCGCTCATGTGGCTCGACGCCACTGCCGACCCTCGCTCCATAGCCAACTTCCACCTGGTGTTCCTCATGCATCTCAGCCGCTTCGTGGGCATATATCCGAATCTGGAGAAAGAAACGCCATACTTCGACCTGCAAGCAGGATGCTACGTCCCCTCCCGGCCCTATCACAGCAATGTGCTCACAGGCGATGAAGCCCACGCCCTCCCCACCCTCTTCCGCCTGTCCTATGCCACCATGCACATCGTGCGCCTCAGCCAAACGGAGCGCATGCGCACTCTCCATGTCCTCAACGACTACTACCGCCTGCACATGCCCAGTTTTCCCGAGCTCAAATCCATAGAGGTGCTCCATGCCATGTTTTCATAGAAAAAAACAGAGATGGAAAAAGTTGCGCAGCATATATTGTGATGTTTTGAAGATAAAGTCGTAACTTTGCACTTCATTAGAAATGAATATGGTTACAAATGATTGTTATAGGTAAAGATTCTGCAACAAGGCCATGCGTGGCAACAATAGGGTCATTCGACGGTGTGCACTTGGGCCACCAGCACGTCATCGCCCAACTTGTCAAGCTGGGACATGAGCGTATGCTGGACACTGTGGCCGTATCCTTCTCCAACCACCCTCTGCAAGTGCTGCACCCAGAGTACCAGCCTCAGATGCTGTCCACGACAGAAGAGAAAGCCAGCAAGCTGCTTGGCACAGGAGTGGACAAAGTGGCGCTGCTCACCTTCACCAAGGCGCTGGCGGCCATGAGCGCAAAGCAATTCATGCAATCGGTGCTGCTCACAGACCTGCACACCAAGGTGCTCCTTACGGGATACGACAACCATTTTGGCCACGACCGGTGCGGTTTCGAGGCATGCAGGCGATACGGCGAGGAACTTGGCATCGAGGTAATAAGCTGCGACGAATGGAACAACGGGCAGAAGATTTCCTCCACCGCCATACGTGAATGCCTGGCTGCCGGAGACATACAAGGAGCCAACGCTGCCTTAGGATACAGATACACGCTGCAGGGAGATGTGGTGAGAGGATTCCAGAACGGGAGGAAAATCGGATTCCCCACGGCCAACATCAAGGCAGACCCAGGCAAACTCATACCAGCCGACGGCGTCTACCTCGTGAGAGTGGACTTAGCAGGCCGCACCCTCACTGGAATGATGAACATCGGCACACGCCCCACCATGCACAACGGCAGCAACCGAAGTCTCGAAGTACACATCCTCGACTACGACGGCGACCTCTACGGCCAACAGCTGCAAGTGGAGTTTGTCCAACGGCTGCGGCGCGAGAAAGAGTTCAGCTCAGTAAGCGAGTTGGCCGAACAGCTGAAGGCAGACGAAGACAAGTGTCGCCTGCTGGCACATGCCATCTGCCACTGACAGATGCCAGAGGCGCAAGCACCCAGCATTAGCCTTGACACGCATCTCACCCACTCACACAGACCACACACACCATAATGAAATATTTCCCAAATGATTGAAATACTTGGAACACTCGTTTCACTCGACCTCTTCAAGGTAATGTTCTGCTGCAACCTTGAAAAATGCCACGGAGCATGCTGCATCGAGGGCGACGCCGGAGCGCCTGTAGACATCGATGAGGTGGCCCTTCTGGAAGAAGCGGCAGATACAGTCTGGGACGACCTCACCGAACAGGCACGCCAGCAAATAGAAAAGGAAGGCGTAGTCTATCCAGACCGTGACGGTGACCTCGTCACCCAAATCATCGAAGGCAAAGACTGCGTCTTCGTCAAGCGCGGAAACATAGAAGGCTGCGAACACGAATGCGCCTTATGCGCCATCGACTCGGCCTACCGCAACGGCAAGACCAAATGGCAGAAGCCCATCTCATGCGCCCTTTACCCTGTGCGACTTTCTAATGTAGGCGGCATGGTGGCAGTCAACGTGCACAAGTGGGACATATGCAAGCCGGCTTTCAAGCTCGGCAAGAAATTGCAACTGCCTGTATACAAATTTCTCAAAGAACCGCTCATCCGCCGATTCGGACAAGAGTGGTGGGACGAATGCGACACAGCCGCAAAAGAACTGCAAAAAGCCGGCTATCTAGACTGAACACGCCAAAAAGAGCCTCCACTCCACACTTTAAATCTCTTTTTTTTAGAAAAAGAAGGCAAAAGATTTATTGTTCGGAAAAAAAACTATAAATTTGCATGTAGAAATGCAACCTTTTTGACACAAGGCGACACCCCTGGCAGAGACACCCTCTCCTTCTGGGAGCCTTACAAACAGGAAGAAGCATACAGACAATGCATTCACAACTTGCGAAACGACTATGATTACAATCCAAAACAATGACGGCGAACGCCGAGTGCTGGTGCTCGACAGCCCATTCGCGCTTGACGAAAGTCCCGACTTTCCAGAATACCTCTTCGACGTTGTCTTTATTGTCAACAACTCGGCAGAGGAGACAAAGACCATACTCACAGGAATAAACCCTGTGACATCCAACAAGTGCTGCTACAAGCCGCTCTTCGTGTCTAGCTCGCTGAAAGGAAAGATGGGCAACTACGACGACATCATTGACGGATACGCTGACGACTGGAACAGCATGGAGGTCATGACCCGGATTGAAGAAATCATCGCGTACAACGAAGCCATCGGACTGAAGGCTCAGGAAGACCCCATACTCTCATCCAACCAATTCTTCATCCGTCTGGTGCGCTACCTCATCTCACGCAAGAAGACCGTGATGGAGCCGAAGCTTGACGTGTCAGCCTCTACAGGCTACGTCATCCCCATCTTCGACCTTTTCTACCGTCTGGGACACTACCAACTGAGCGAATATTTTGTGTTCATGCAGTCCATGACAGAGAAAGGACTCTTCCGCACAGCCAAATTCGTCAACAGGGTATACCTCTGCCCCACTTGCCTCCACTCGCACCTGCTCTACCTGCAGACATGCCCGAAGTGCGGCCAGTCGGCCATACAGGCAGAAGAGGTCATACACCATTTCCGCTGCGGCAACGTCAGTCCGGAGCATACATACAACTTCGGCGGACAGCTCCGCTGCCCCAAGTGCCACAAGATACTGCAGCACGTGGGCATGGACTACGACCGTCCTGCCATCATACACACCTGCTCCACTTGCGGCAACACATTTATCGAGCCTAAGACAAAGACACTCTGCACCAGCTGCCATGAGATGCACGACGCCGACGAGCTGATAAGCCAAGACATCAACATCTACGAGATAACAGCCGAGGGCAAGCAGTCTATCATATCACCAAGCATCGGATTCACGGTATACACAGAGTTTTACGACAACTACATTGAGTACAACAGATTTGTCAACCGCATCCGTCTGCTTGCCGAGCAGAAGTTCAACAACAATATCCATGGCGACCTGCTTGTGGGCAAGATGTGGATTCTCGGAGAGAACGACGAGACACAACCCATACGCCCCGAGACCATTGAGCTCGCATGCATGTACTTCCCCAACAACAAGGTGTCTGCCGCCAACAACATCACCTACATCGGCGTGGTCATACGCGACCACACTGGCGAGACCGAAGAAGGCATCATCAACTTCCAGGTCATGATGTCAGAGACCATACGTGCGGCTGTGGCCATACTGAAGCCTGGAGAGAAGATATGCTACACCTACCAAAAGCTGCAGGGCAACCACACCACCATCGACGACTTCGTCAAGGAGATGAACTACATAGCCGTCACACCTGACGACTCTGCCGACTACGACCCCGTAGCATCGACAGGCGAGATAGACAAGTCTATATTCTGATGCCCCGCCCCACAGCAAAGCATCGCATGACATATATTATATAAGAAGAAAACATAACAAACAAAACATAGCAGTATGAACAATCTCATAGCACCGGGAATCGACGTCGACAGCTTGTCAGTACTCGTAGTAGACGATGTCCCATTGAACATCCTCCTCATCAAGAAGATGTTGTCACAATACACTTTTGAGATACGCACAGCCAATGGCGGCCAGGCAGCCCTTGACGCCATAGCACAAAAGAAGCCAGACCTTCTGCTTCTCGACCTCATGATGCCAGGCATCGATGGGTTTGAAGTAATCCGACGCCTTAGAGCTGACGACGAGACTAAAGACCTGCCCATCATCATCCTTTCAGCCCTCAACTCTGAACAGGACATCTCCAAGGGCTTCCAGCTTGGAGCCAACGACTTCATCAACAAGCCTATCATCATGGAGAAGCTTCTCAGCAGCGTGACCACACAGATCAATCTTGCTGAGGCCAACAAGCACAGATAAGCAGAAGCGCAAAAACCGCATATCCAAAGGCATAACTCAAGTTTGTGCATTCTTACCACGGAAAGGCTATTTCCGTCTTAGGAATGCACGTGTTTGGGTTGTGCCTATTTTTATTCATAGCTTTCACGCACACACGTATAAATGTTTTTCGCACAAAAAAGTGTCAAAGTATCATACTATGCACATTTCTCAGTCATATCTATATAGTGCACAGACTCTTATCAGCAATGATACTTTTATAAAAAAAGGCAAAAAAGTATCATAGAAGTGTCATAGAAGTATCATAAATGTAAGCGGCTACACGTTTATACGTAAGCGGCTCCGCGTTTATACCTTGTAACATCCTCCCTAAGTTTGTACCTTTGCACCATAATTTTAAAATCAAA
>CAKQRW010000021.1 GCA_934271655.1 uncultured Bacteroidaceae bacterium
TTACAAAAAAACTCGCAAGTGAACACTTGCGAGTTTTTTTGTAATATACAAGTCGGCTATTTTCGGATGCTTACCATCCAAGTGCCATCCTTGCGTCTTACTCTACTTCTGGCTCATCTTTTTTATTTATGCTACGATCTCAAAAATATTCAAGCCTTGCGTCTTACTCTACTTCTGGTTCATCTCCTTGTATTCCTCCTCGGGCAGGAAACAAGGGCATGCCTTAGTGCTGAACATGTTGTGCCCCACGATGATGGCCTTAGGATATCGCTGTTTCAGGTCTGTGAGCAGTCTCAGCATAGCCTTGCGCTGCTCTGTGGTGCGGGTGTCGCTTGGCTTGCCCTGCATGTCGAGTCCGCCCTCGTAGCATACGCCGATGGAGTGGGCGTTGTGTCCCTGACAGTGAGCGCCAGTCTGCGCCTCAGGCCTGCCCCTTTCAATGGATCCGTCGCGGCGCACCACGTAGTGGTAGCCAATGCCCTTCCATCCCCTCTGCTTGTGCCACTGGTCTATCTGGGCTGCTGATGATGTCTGGAAGGGGCGCACCGCGCTGCAATGTATTATGATGAAAGAAATATGTCTCATAGGCTGATGTGGTGTTATCGTCAACATGCATACATAGGCGTATGCCAGTGTGACGGATATGGTTATGAATCTTTTTCTTTTCATGTGTGAACTTGATTGGTGAGTGGAGTGGGTGCCGTCAATCATGAAGTGAAAAAAACGGCAGGACCGGTGCGTATGCGCGCACCTGGTCCCGCCTCAGCTCAATCGTCGTCACCGTCGTTGCCGGCAGGAGGAGTGACATCTCCCTCAGATGGAGTGCTGTCTCCCTCAGATGGAGTGCTGCCTCCGCTTGAAGTGCCGCCCGTCGTGTCGTTTCCAGTGTTGGAGCCTGGTCCTGCAATAACGGTGGAAACCTTCTTCAGTGAAGCTGCCAGGTTGAGGTTGGCGCTGCTCAGGTCGCCAGTGGAGCGTGCGCGCAGCTTCACGCCAGCGATGTTGTTGCTTGTGCTGAACGCCTCGGCAGTCTCAGCTCCCTTCTTGTTGTGGATTCCCACAGAGAAGATTGCAAGGTCGTCAATCTTCACGTTCTTCCCGTCCAGGAGCTGCTCCTTGATGCATCCCACCATGGCTGTCATCACTCCCAGACACATGGCCTTGGAGAATCCTGAGTTGTGTGTCGCCATGTGCTCAGCCAGCTTGTTGAGGTCCCATGTGCTGTCCACCACTGGGAAAGCGTACCACTTTCCGTTTGCCGCAGCTATCGTCTCATTGACGAACTGCTTTACAATGTACTTAATCATAATGTAAAGAGATTAAATGGTTTGTAGATGCCGGCCGTCAGGCATGGGTTTCTCGCGTCAGCCTTCTTGCCGTGTAAGCCTCTTTGGTTTACGAGTGCAAAGTTACGCAGTCTGGCTTCAGCGGTTCTGCCATTTCATACGTTGCTGGATTTTCTGCGCTATTCATAGCGATAAACAGTGTAAAGCGCTGGCTTATGCACGTGTAGTCAGTCTTCACAGGTGTGCAAGCCAGTGGCATGTGCATTGGAAAAATATATGTTTTACAGTCAGTGCAATCCATTGCTTACTAAAAAATCTGAGGTAATATTCTCTTTTTTGACACTTATAGTTTTGGAAATCCGTCAAAAGAAGGTATATTTGCAATGAGAAAGAGAATGTGTAACCAGAGGAATGCATTCCCCGGAAAAATAGAAAAAGACCATGGATCTTACTAAAAAATTTATCATCACCATCAACAAGGAGATAGGTTCAGGCGGCCGCACCATTGGCGAAAGGCTGGCCGGACGCTTGGGAGTGAACTTTTATGACAAAGTGCTGGTGAGGAAACTCACAGCCAAATTCAACCTTTCTGTCGATGAGCTGGAGAAGGCAAAGGCTAAGAAACGCAGCCTGTTCGACGACCTGACTATGGCGAGCGCGGGACGCTATCTGATAGACAAGCCTGTGCGGCGCGGCTTGTCAGAGCCCACGTCAGAGAACATCTTTCGTGTGGAGTCAGAATTTTTGAGGGAACTGGCTGCGGAAGACTCATGCGTCATAGCTGGACGTTCTGGCTTCTATGTGTTCCGCCACGAGCCCAACACGCTGAGAATTCTCATACAGAGTCCGCTGGAGAATCGCGTGAAGCGCTTTATGAGAAGGCATGGAGTGTCGGAGGCAGAGGCTAGAAAGACAATCGATGAGGTGGACAAGCAACGTGAGATATACACCAAGAATTTCTCGGGCACCAGCCGATACGACACGCGCAACTACGATTTGGTGCTCAACGTGGCGGATATGACTGAGGATGAGGCTGTGAACGTGATTATGACTTATATAGAGAAAGTGTAGCGGCTGGCGATAGTAGAGAAAAAGGTTCTGTCGGGATATGAGTCCGGCTTGCGGGGAACATGGCAGTGGACATGTGTGTGCCATGTGCCATAGGATAGGCATGCAGGAACCATAGGATAATCATGCAAAATCCATAGGATAATTATGCAGGAACCATAGGATAGGCATGCAGAATCCATAGGATAGGCATGCAGGAACCATAGGATAATCATGCAAAATCCATAGGATAATCATGCAGAATCCATAGGAAAAGCATGGCACGCCTGCTTAAAAAGAATCAGAAGGGGGAAAGCATGTTCAATTGTAATGCTTTCCCCCTTCTGTGATTTCTTGCCTTCACGCCAAAGCGGCATGCCCGCGTGTGCGTTGGCTACTCTGTGGCATGCCCTTGGGTGAGGTATCCGATTACACGTTCGTTGGCCTCGCGGAGCGCAAGGCAAGCTTTGCCCAGATTGCGCGAGAACTCCTCGTATGTCTCAGCTCCCCCGTCACACAGGTCAGTGACAGACTTCACGTATAGCACAGGCTTGCCTAGCAGCGAGCATACGAAGCCTATGGCAGCGCCCTCCATGTCCTTGAGCTGTCCGCCATGCTTCTTGATGACCTCCAGGTCGCATGGCTGCATGTCGAGCGAGGAGCCAGTGGTCACCTTGCCTTGCTTGAAGCCTAAGGCTGCTGCCAGCTGTTGGCTGCCCTGCCACACTGGGTAGTTGCCCAGGCTCTGTGTGCCCCAGTTGTCATCGCCAGGCACACGGCGGTCGTGAAACATCACCCCGTTGCCGATGTACACGTCGGCTATGCCTGCACCGTCGCTCTTGAAGGCTCCACATGTGCCAGAGTTGACCACGAGGTCGGGATTGAGACGCTGCACGGCCGCAAGCGTGGCCACAGATGCTGCCTCACAGCCCACAAGGTCGCTGCCGTTCTGGCGGCCATTGAGCACCACGCATAGGCGGCTGCCGTCCACCTCGCCCTCATAGAGCATGCAGGGCAGCGGAGCGAAAAAATCCTTCACTTCTTTTATTCCATATCTCTCGATGAATGGCTGGGCTTCAGCCACCATCGCAACAATGTAGCATATTGTCATGTGTCGTTCCCTTAGTTATGTTATACTTATCTTTATTGTGCGGTTTCTATAGCAGTGTGGCCTGACAGCTTGCCGCTAGGCGGCAGGCCAAGTGCCTTCAGTTGGCAAGCCGGCGTACTCGTCAGTATACTCTTTATGAGCCGTAAAAATAGCACAAAGTTATAAAATAATAGCTCATGCCGAGTCATGTTGCGGCTTTTTTTTATTTTATGCGCCCTTTTTCTTGATTGATACGTATTTTTGCTATAACTTTACATGTGTGTTCTTCTGTGTCGGGTGACAGACGCTGGCCATGCGTCGTGGAAGGACGCGCATTTAAACAAACAAACTTAATCATTCCTTTTTTACAACTTAAAACACACAAAGACAATGAAAGTAGCAATCCTTACAGTAGCCTTGGCACTTATGGCAGGCGCGGTATGTGCCCAGAATGGCAAGAAAGGCGACGTGAGCAGCTTCTACGAAAAGAATGCGGTGCTCAACTACAACGATGGCAGCAATGCGGCCGGAGAGACGGAACAGCCTCGGAAGTTTGACAAGAATTTCCACATCTACCTTTGTTTCGGACAGTCGAACATGGAAGGCAATGCACGCATAGAACCGCAAGACTTGGAGGGCATCAGCTCGCGTTTCAAGATGATGGCCGCCGTGGACTACCAGAACACTGGCAGGAAGAGGGGCAAGTGGTATGTGGCTGTGCCGCCGTTGTGCCGCGAGCACACAGGACTCACTCCTGCCGACTATTTTGGCCGCACGATGGTGGAGCGCACTCCAGACAATGTGACCATCGGGGTCATCAACGTGGCCATTGGCGGATGTTCAATAGACCTTTTCGATGAAGACAAGGCCCAGGCCTATATAGCCAAGTCGCCCGACTGGCTGCAGAACTTCTGCAAGGCTTACGACAACCACCCCTATCAGCGACTCATCTCTCTGGCCAAAGAGGCGCAGAAAGTGGGAGTCATAAAGGGCATACTGCTCCATCAGGGATGCACAGACAACGGCCAGCGCGACTGGCCAGAGAGGGTTAAGCTTGTGTACGGACGCATGCTCAGCGACCTTGGGCTGCAGGCAGAAGACTGTCCGCTGCTTGTCGGCGAGACACTGTCGCAGCAGGACGGTGGATGTTGCTGGCTCCACAACAGCGTTGTGGCCACCATGCCTCTCTCCATTCCCACAGCTTTTGTAGTGCCTTCCCTTGGCTGTCCAGGCAACTTTGACAAGCTCCACTTCACGGCCGCTGGCTACCGCGAGCTGGGCCGCCGCTACGCAGAGGTAATGCTGCGTGCGGAGAAATGCTGCAAGGCACTGAAGGAGAAAAAGAAAAAGTAGCCATTGATAACAGATTTAATAGCATCTTTAGCAGCAAGGCACTGAAGGAGAAAAAGAAAAAGTAGCATAGACACTGTGCCTGAAATGTGGTCAGCCGCCTGTGCCCTGCTTGCGCCATTCTGTTGGTGTGCACTTGTATTCGGTCTTGAACACCCGTGAGAAATACAGCGGGTCGCTTATGCCTGTCATCGAGGCTATCTCAGATACAGGCAGGGCCGTGGTGGCCAATAGGCGGGCTGCCCTGTGCAAGCGCCGCTGCCTCACATACACTGATGGAGAATAACCCGTCAGTTCCTTCATCTTCTTGAAGAAAGCCGTGCGGCCCATCCCCATCATGCTGGCGAAGTCGTCCGCGCTGAAGCTTGGGTTGGAGAGCTGGCTGTCCGCCACACGCTCCACGCTGTCAATGAAGGCAAGGTCGTCTGCGCTCGTGCAGGCATCGCGCTCTATGTGTATGTCGCGCTCCAGCCTGTCCTTCTCCTCGGCCAGCGCGCTCTTCTCCACCGACAGTGCCTGCTTCTCTGCTGCAAGCTCATCCTTTTTAGCGCTTAGAGAGTGGATGGCCCGATGAAGCCTCCGGTCTCTGTTCCATGCCATGGTCAGCGCGCATGCTCCCAGCAGGAAAGCCAAGGCCATGCCGGCTCTGGCCCAGGGCGATCTCAGCCATGTCTGGCTGGCATGCCCAGTGTCTCTGCGCACACTCTGTCCGTTGATGAGAATGTCTTTGGCGTCAACGCCATGGGCATTCTCATCTGCGTTATAGGCAGATGGCGATATGAGCGCCACGCCATTGCTGCTTCCGAAAGCTATGCGGCCGTCGGCCAGTAGTGCTCCGCTGTTCTCGTTGAACACATTGCTGAGCATGTTTTTTGAGAAGAAATAGCTCCTTATCTTTTTTGTGGCAGGATTGAACCGTGAGATGCCAAACTCGGTGGACATCCACACAAAGCCCTGCCTGTCTTCCACAAAACACTGCACCATGTCATTGGCCAGGCTGTCGGCCATGGTGTAGTGGTCCAAGTGTCCCTTGTTCCACACGGCAAATCCCTCGCCCGATTCGGCTATGAACACTCTGCCTTTCGTGTCGGCAAAGATGGTGCGCACCTCATCTGAGACAAGCTTGCCATTGGCCACACAGAGTCTCACTGACAGGCGCGGAGGCGCTGACGCTGACAACAGGAAGGCGTACACGCCGTCGCTTGTGGCCACCCATACGTGCCCGTTGCCGTCTGCGATGATGTGTCGTATGCGCTTGTTGCCGTAGCTGTTTCCGAGCAGACGGTGTCTCACCGTGCGGCTTGCTGGGTCATAGAGGATGAGTCCGTCGCCGAATGTGCCTATCCACACGCATGTGTCAGACTCTGCGTATATGGAGTAGACCTCATTATGCTCCACCTCGTCCACATGACGGCCATCCACAAAGGCTCCTCCGCCTTTGCTTCCACGCCACATGCTCCCCTTGCCGCTCTCCGTCATGCAGTATGTGTTGTCTTTGTGCCGCTCATGGCCCAGCGCCTTTTCCAGTCGGCTGTCCCACAGCCACACCGAGCCAGACCTGTTTGCCACAGCCACTATGCCCGACCTGAGTCTTGACATCATCCTGATGTTCTCTCCGTTCATGACATAGCCAGCACCCTCATTTTGAGTGACAGTGATGCGTGACACGCCCAGATTGTCTGTGCCGATCCACACCGTTCCTTCATCATCAATGTATACGCATTTGAGTGCGTTGGTGGGCAATGTGTTGCCCTTTGACGTGGTGGTGTAGTGTTCCGTGTGCCCGTTGGCCAGCGTCACGTACAGTCCGTCCGTGCTCGTCACCCTCCATGTGCGTCCCCGTGTGTCGCGCGCTGTCCTTTGGTTTGGCATGTTCATTTGTGCCAGACGCATCTCTTTATCTGCATAGGAAATGAAGTGGCCGTGCGCCATGTCATAGCAGCTGTAGCCGCCCATGGTCTCAATCCACATGCGGCGGTCTGTCTTGTCCTCCCAGAAGTTTCTCGCCCTGCGGTCGGCCAGCCCCAGTGTATGGCATTCGCGAGACGGACGTAGGTTGGTGAACGTCTTTCCGTCATAAAGGCTCACGCCGTTTGACGTGGCAAACCACATGCGGCCGCTCGCGTCTCTCGCTATGGCCCGCACCGTGTTGTTGGCAAGTCCGTCGGCCGTTGTCAGTTGCTCTATGGTAAACTCGGTGGCAGCACGCGCGCTCATGGCGCACACCAGTGTTGCCAATGCCGTGCACAGCATGCAGACAATTCGCGCGGCTAAGTCATGCCTGCTCATATGGGTTGCTATATCCATTCGTTGCATTCTTTGTGTATTATATGTTGTGTGCTTTATATATTATGTGCTTTATATATTATATATGTCGTATTCTTTAATATATATAGCAAAATGATTCCAGACGATATGGCTTGTCACAGGCTTTCCTGCGCTTGCGCCAGATGTCATGTGCTCGTCTCCGCATGCCGGTCTCTCCTTTTTTCTTTTCCACAAAATTAGCCATTATCAGCGAACAGGCCAAGCAAAAACGTGCTTTTAGCATGCACGCATACGTGTTTGTGTACAAAAATCCATGATAAATGTACATGAAGCCTCATGAAAAACAGTTATTGTCCTTAAATTTGCGCCATAAAAGAATAAAAGTATCAACCAGCGCATGCATGAGTATCAACCAGTATGTA
This sequence comes from uncultured Bacteroidaceae bacterium, assembly GCA_934271655.1. Taxonomy (GTDB): domain Bacteria; phylum Bacteroidota; class Bacteroidia; order Bacteroidales; family Bacteroidaceae; genus Minthosoma. The sequence goes on from CAKQRW010000021.1 coordinate 7,464, forward strand.
CGCAGGTATTTAACCAGTATGCATGAGTATCAACCAGGGCGCATGAGTATCAATCAGGGCGCATGAGTATCAACCAGTATGCATGAGTATTAACCAACACATACACTTAACCTATGCTAAAGAAACTATTAACAGTGGCCCTGCTGCTCTCGGCAGGTGCTGTCGCCACACAGGCGCAGAGAAAGGTGCAGCCGCTCGGACGTGGAGTGGTGGCTGTGCAGAACGGTTCCAGCGTCATGCTGACGTGGAGAAGGCTGGCGCAAGAGCCAGAGGACTGCAAGTATAATATATATGTGTCGAAGGCGAAGGAGGGACCCTTCACGCTGCTCAACCCATCACCATTGGCGAACACCAACTATTCCACCTCCATCTCCAAGGTGCCAGTGGGAAGCTATGTGGCTGTGAGTCTCATAGACGGCGACGAGGAGAGTAATCCCAGCCAGCCGTTTCTCTTCAGAAACCAACTGCAGAGAAATATCTTCATGGAGATACACTTCGACAAGTCGCCGCTCGACAAGAAGCGGTACACCACAAAGTTTGTGTGGCCATGCGACCTTGACGGTGACGGTGAGTACGACTATGTGGTGGACCGCATCCCTGTGGACGGCTCGCGCAACCACTACATAGAGGGCTACCTGGCCGACGGCACCTTCCTCTGGAACGTGGACCTCGGGGTGAACGAGAAGCCGTGCGATGGCCAGAACGACAACCTTTGCGCCTACGACATCGACTGCGACGGCAAGGGCGAGCTCATCGTGCAGACATCAGACGGCACACGCCTCTGGGACAGCCAGGCAGGCACATGGGGAGAATATCTGCTGCACAAGGACACGCCCGACAGCGATGGCGACGGCATCACCGACTATGACACGCAGAGCCAGAGGAATCCTCCGCGCTACATGACCGTCATCGACGGAATGACAGGTGCGGAGAAGGCCACGGCTGAGTTTGCTTATGACGAGGCGTACAACCGCACCAACAAGGCTGCGCTCATGGGCGACGAGTACAACAAGCACGAGGGTCATGTCGGCATCTTCTACCACGACGGAGTGCATCCTGCCATTGTTGGCGAATGGCACACGCGCTCGGCCGACGGCTCCACACACTATTACCGCAACGTGGCTTTCGCCTATGACGGGGGCGAGTGGAAGCTGCTCTTCAGCGAGAAGCCAGGAGGATCCATCTTCCACCAGATACGCATAGCCGATGTCGATGGCGACGGATGTGACGAGATGCTCTCAGGAGCATACGCCATGGATCAGGACGGCTCCACGCTATACAACTCGGGCATAGCCCATGGCGACCGACACCGCATCAGCGACATTGACCCTGAGCGTCCAGGACTGGAGTGCTTTGCCATACAGCAGTATGCGCCCGACATGCTCGGGCAGATTCTCTACGATGCCGCAACGGGCGAGCCAATAAAGAAATGGTACTTGTCTGCCGTGGGCGATGTGGGACGAGGAGAGTGCATGGATGTGGACAAAAACCATCTCGGCTGGGAAATGTGGTCCACGATGGACGGTGTCTACGACGCCAAGGGCAACAGGATAGAGGGACTCACCAACACATATCCAACGGAGGGCATATGGTGGGACGGCAATCTGGACAGGGAAATATTGCAAACATCAGACTCGCACTACAACTTCTACATACAGGACTACGGCGGCGGACGCATCGTTCAACCTGCTAAGGACTCGGGCTATCAGCTGAAGACCAGCTATGGCAAGCGGGCCAAGTTCTGGGGTGACATCATAGGCGACTGGCGCGAGGAACTGGTCGTCATCAGGGAAGTGGACGGTGTGTGCCAGGGCATCGTGGGACTCACCACCGACCTGCCCACATCGGTCAACAACATCTACTGCTTGCAGCAAGACCCGCACTACCGCGGCGACTGCACCACACGCGGATATTACCAAAGTCCCAACCCTGGATTCTATCTCGGCTACGACATGCCTCGTCCGCAGCTGCCGCCAGTCATGGTGGCTGACGAGAGCACAGACGTGTTCGGCATCAGCGACGGACAGGCCACTGTCACTCCGCGCAAGGGCATGAAGAACATATATGTGATGCCTGTGAAGGGGCAGACCATCACCATCAACTCTCTGGAGGGCGAGGCCGCACTATGGAAGTCGCAGCAGGGCACACTGGCTCTCAATGGTGACTGCACCACTACCGGACGCACCGTCATCTCGGAGGGCACGCTGCTGCTCAATGGCAGCATCAGCGGCACGGTAGATATCAGGGCACGAGGCACTCTGGCTGGCAATGGCTCGGTGGGCAGCATTCTTCTGGAGGGAGCGCTCAACTATGAGGGTGGTCGCATCATGCCCAATGGCTGCATCAGTGTGCTTGGCAACCTGAACCTGAACAGAAAGACATACATCGAGCTGGATGCAGACCGGGGCGATTGCGTGAAGGTCAATGGCAACCTCACGGTCACCCAGCCTGTCATCTTCACCATCAACGCCTCTGACATCAAGAGCGGGGAATACAGGCTCATAGAGCACACTGGGACATTTGTTGGCCTGTTGTCGCGTTTCAGTGTGCGCGGACTTACAGGCAAAGCTTGCAGCATAGTGGACAAGGACGGCGCCATATGTCTGGTGGTGAAAGAGCAGCGTGACGCAACCAACGGTGTGGTATGGACAGGAATGGCCAGCAGCTCATGGGACTACAAGGCGGAGAACTTCTTGCTTGGCGGCCAGTCTTCCACATTCGTGGCTGGCGACGGAGTGGTCATCGGCGATGACTGCACACGCACTGCCATCGTCGTGGACGAGCTGATGCCTGTGGCTTCTGTCACATTCAAGAATGACGAGAAGTCTGTCACACTCAGCGGCGAAGGAGGCATTTCTGGCGAGGGCGACGTGATAGTGTCTGGCGCAGGAAAGGTGACATTCAACACCACCAAGAGCAACTACACAGGCAAGACTATCATCAACTCAGGCACAGTCACCGTCAAGGAACTGGCCGAGGCTTGCACACCATCGTCTATTGGAGCCGCGCCTGCCGCTGCGGACTATTTCCAGATAGGGAAGGCCACGCTCATCATCAGCAACGCCAATACTGCCACCGACCGTGGACTGACGCTTAACGACACAGCTACCATACAGGTGACATCGGGCACCACATCGCTCAAGGGACTCGTAAAGGGTAGTGGAGTGCTGCGCAAGACAGGTGCGGGACAACTGAACATCACACGTGGAGGGGCCAACACATGGAGAAGCACCATTCTCCAGGCTGGCACTCTCGCAATGGGAGCCTACAACACCACCTTCGGCATAGCAACGTCAACAATACATGTGACCGGCAATGCTACATTGAACATGTTCGACTCCAACTCTTCGTCATCTGCTCCTATATTCCAGAACACCATCGATATCGATGAGGGAAAGATGCTCACCTTCCGTGCAGGAAGCCGCTGTGCCATCAAGGGTGCGCTGGTGGGCAAGGGAACGTTCAAGGTAAGTTTTCCTTATGTGAGAGGCGACGTGTACACTAATGCCAGCAAGTTTGAGGGCGTGTATGAGGTGGCATCGGCCAACTGCCGCTTCGTCCAGGCCATGAACCTCTCCAAAGCCACACTCAAACTCGACGAGGGAGCGCACGCGGCAGGATACAAACCTGGCAAGGGCGATGAGGTCAGCTACACCCACACCATAGGCACGCTCACAGGCACCGGCACACTCGGCACTGGCACATGGCAGATAGCTCGACTTGCCATCAGCTACAAGGTCGCAGGTTCTGCCATCTTGTGCGATGCTCCCACTGTCAACGGCACAGCTCTGCTGAGGAACCTCGTTATAGACATGAGCTCGGCCGCAGGCACTGACATCCCCGACGGAGCGGAGTTTGCCGTCATCAGAGGCACAGGCAAGCGTACGGTGACAGGCCCTGTCACTGTGTTGCCGGCCCAGCCCAAGCCTGGCTATGAATGGGACACATCCAGTCTTGCAAGCAAGGGCATAATAACCATCAAACCTGTGCCAGACGCAGTCTGCACTCCAGAAGCGGTCGGCAACGGCACTGACATGTTCACTCTCAGTGGAACGAAGGCCGTCACACCAACTGAAGGAATATACATCACTAACAAGAAAAAGATTATAAGACGATGAAAATACACGCCATAGCACTCCTCTCGCTGCTCTGCGCCTTGTCAGCGCATGCACAGAGAGACATCAATTTCAACCGTGGCTGGCAACTGCATTATCCTGCCAGTTCCAGACTGCATCCAGGCGAAGTGAAGGCTGTCACACTGCCGCGGGCATGGAACGAAGACGAGGCTTTCCGCGTGGGGATAGCCAGCCTGCCCGACGACACATGCCGCTACACAAAGACGTTTGCCGCACCTGAGACGTGGCGTGGCAAGCATGTGTTCATCGAGTTTGAGGGAGCGCGCCAGGCAGCCGAGGTGTGGCTCAATGGTCATCATGTGGGACTGCACCAGAACGGCGTGATGGCTTTCGGTTTCGAATTGACGCCTTATATAAGGTATGGAGAGGAGAACCACATTGAGGTGCTCACCGACAACAGCTGGGCATATAAGGAACGTGGTGTGGAGCCAGGACCGGATGATGTGGCCGTTAAGGATGGCAATAGCCTGCCCAACAACACGCTGGAGCCATGCTCGTTTCAGTGGAACAACAAGAATTTCAATATGAACATGGGCGGACTTCCGAAAAACGTCAAGCTGCACGTCGTTGGCGATGTCTATCAGACACTGCCGCTCTACAGCAATCTGGGCACTACAGGCGTGTATGTCTATGGCACAGACTACGACATAGGACGCAGGCATGTCACGGCGCATGTGGAGTCGCAGGTCATCAACAGTTCTTCCGTGCCGAGGAAGGTGGCCCTTAGAGTGGAAATCTTCGACATCGATGGCAGAAAGGTGGCTGGCTTCAGCGGCAAGCCGCATCAGGCCATGCCCGGCGACACCATCACGCTCGATGCCTCAAGGACTCTCTCCAATGTACATTTCTGGTCATGGGGCTACGGCTATCTCTACACTGTCATGACATCGCTCACGGGCGATGGTGTCAGCGATGAGGCTCCTGTGAGGCTGCGCACAGGCTTCCGCAAGACATACTTCGGACAGGGCAAGATGCTGCTCAACGACCGCTGCATCATGGTGCATGGCTATGCGCAGCGCACAAGCAACGAATGGCCGTCGGTGGGCACAGATGTGCCAGCCTGGATGTCTGACTACAGCAATGGGCTGATGGTGCGCTCGGGAGGCAACCTGGTGAGATGGATGCATGTCACTCCTTCCAAACAGGATGTGGAGTCGTGCGACCGAGTGGGCCTCATGCAGGCTATGCCGGCTGGCGATGCAGAGAAAGATGTGACGGGACGCCACTGGCGGCAGCGCGCCGAACTGATGCGCGACGCCATCATCTACAACCGCAACAATCCCTCCATCATCTTCTACGAATGCGGCAACAAGGCCATATCTCGGCAGCACATGGAGGAGATGAGGGCCTTGCGCGACAAGTACGACCCGCATGGAGGACGCGCCATAGGCTCAAGGGAGATGCTCAATGTCGATGAGGCTGAGTATGGCGGCGAGATGCTCTACATCAACAAGTCTGGAGCCAAGCCGATGTGGGCCATGGAATACTGCCGCGACGAGGGCTACCGCATGTACTGGGACAATGTTTCCTATCCTTACCACCAGCAGGGCGCCGGACCGCTCTACCGCCGGGCTGATGCCAGCGAGTACAACCGCAACCAAGATGACCTTGCCATAGAGATGGTGCGTCGTTGGCACGACTACTTTGTGGTGCGCCCGGGCATGGGCAGGCGAGTCAGCTCAGGTGGAGTGAAGATAGTCTTTTCCGATACCAACACCCACGGACGCAGCGAGATGAACTACCGCACCAGTGGCGTGGTGGATGCCATGAGGATAGAGAAAGACGCATTCTACGCCCATCAGGTCATGTGGGGCTCATGGGTGGATATACAGCACAGTGCGTCACATATCATTGGCCACTGGAACTATCAAGACGGTACGGTAAAAGACGTGCACGTGGTCAGTACATCGCCTGTAGTGGAGCTGTTTGTCAACGGCAAGAGCGTAGGGCGGAGCGACAAGGCTGAATATTCCTTCCTTCACACGTTCCACAACGTGAAGTGGGAGAAAGGCGGGATCAGGGCCGTGGGCTACGCTGCCGATGGAGTCACACGCGAGTCGGAGGCAGCGCATGCTACGGCTGGTGAACCTCACAGCCTGAAGCTCACGCTCATGCAGAATCCTGTTGGCGGAATGAAAGCCGACGGAGCCGACTTGGCCATCGTGCAGGTGGAGGTCGTTGACAGTCAGGGTCGACGGTGCCCGCTCGACAACCGCTTCGTGCGGTGGACACTGAGCGGAGAGGCTGAGTGGCGCGGAGGCATAGGCAAGAGTCCCGACGGCGACAACTACGTGCTTGCATCTATGGTGCCAGTGGAGGCTGGAGTGGGGCGTGTATTGGTACGATCCACCACGCGTCCAGGCGACATACGTCTTGTAGCGAAGGCCAATGGGATGCCCGATGCCGAGATATGCTGGCGCTCTGAGCCTGGCGACCAGCCTGAGCCGCCATGCTGTCTGGTTCGCGGAGAGACCCCGTCCACACCTTCTTTTACAGAGAAGAAAGTGTCCGCGCGCATCGAGAGGGTGGAGGCTGGAGCCAACACGGAGACTGCCCGCACATCGTGCGACGACAATGAACTGACCGAATGGCGCAACGACGGCAGACTCTCCACTGCATGGATAGCCTACACACTCGCTGAGCCGACAGCCGTAGACGAGATAAGCCTCAAGCTGACCGGCTGGAGACAGCGCTCATATCCTATAGAGGTACTGGCCGACGGCAAGGTGGTGTGGAAGGGCAACACGGAAAAGTCGCTCGGCTACATCTCGCTTTTCATCACCAATCCTGTGAAGGCCAGGACATACACCATAAGGCAGACTGGAGCCTCGGCCGATAAGGATGCCTTCGGACAGATAACAGAATTGGCAGGTGGAGCGGCCACAGAGCTGGACCTCTACAAGACTCCAGGCAGCGAGAAGGTGAAGGGTGAGCTGAGAATAGTCGAGGCCGACTTCCTGAGCATGATTAGAAATGCTCGAAGCAAATGAATGGATAAGAATGCCGATGTGGCAAGAATAGAAAAAAGTTTCCCAAACTCTCAAAAGGAGAGTCTGGGAAACTTTTCTTGTATGCTCGGCATGAGCATTGTCTAACGGGTGCAAGTCCCGAGTAAGCCCTAATATCGGGAATTGCATAGCCAAAGTCAAGGGTGTTCATCGTGAGGTGAAATCTGAAAGAAGCTGGCGGCAAACATCTGACCTGACGAACAGAAACTTCATACAAGGCATTTGACCATGGATGAGATTGCAAGACAAACCAAAGTCCAATAGCTATTCGGAATGGCTGGTGTAAATGAAGCAGGCATAAGATGGAAAGACAATGCCCTTATCCGAGGAGGTCTTGCGGACGTGATGAATAGTATTTTGCAAGAAAATAACGCCTAAAAAAGCAAAACACCAATGACAGCCTGTGTAGGGCAGGGTATGCCACTTTGATGGGCGAGTATCTCGAACGGCACCCAAAATAGGAACCTCCGTATACGGAACCGCATGTACGGTGGTGTGAGAGATCGGAAAACGAAAGTAGGAAGAAAACTACTTCGTTTTCCTCCTACTCGATTGTGTATAAATGCTACTTGCAGTTTATGTGCATAAATGCTACTTGCAACTTTGTCCTGCAATTATCTTTATCCCTGGATGATATGTATGTCTCGCTGTGGGTAAGGAATCTCTATGTGATGCTCGTTGAGGGTGTTGTATATAGCCTCCTTCACCTCGCCTGTCATTCCGAACTTCTCTTCCACGAGAACCCAGTATGTGACGAATAGATTGACCGAGTTGTCGCCGAAGTCGTCAAACACCACGCCTACAGGGCGCTTCGGGTCGATGACATCGCGCCCGTCGGCCGTCTTGCGCTCCAGTCCCTTCACAGCGTCTATGAGCATCTTACGCACCTCATCGACGTTGGCCCCGTAGGCCACGCCTACTGGCACCTTCACCATCTCGTAGGAGTGGTTTTTTGTGATGTTCTTGAAGTTCTTGCTGAAGAGCGAGCTGTTGAGGAACGCAATGATGCAGCCGTCGGCCGTAAGCACCTGCGTGCTTTGGTAGGTGATACTGTCCACTTTGCCCCTAATGCCGTCACACTCTATGTAGTCGCCCACTCTCACGCGTCCAGTCATCAATGAGATGCCGTAGAAGAAGTTCTCCAGCAGGTCCTTCATGGCGAAGCCGACACCTGTGGCGAGTCCGGCCGAGATGACAGAGATGGCTGTAGAAGGTATCTTGAGGATGCGGATGGAGATGATGATGTAGAGTCCCCAGCAGCATATGGCTATGATGTTGTTGGCAAGCGTGAAGTTGGGCTTGCCGTTGACAATCACCTTCGACTTGTGATACTTGTGGTAGAGCGCCCTTATCAGGTAGTTGAGGTAGCGGAAGACGAAGAACTGCGAGATGACCATCACGAGCTTGACGATAGACAGCTGCACCACATCCTGCACATTGAGGAAATTGTAGCTGAAAAGCCACCACACCGTGTCGGTCAGGTCAAACACGTTGGCTGCCCACCATATGGAGATGAGCACGGTGAAGACGCTGATGACAGGCACCAGAGCCATGTATACGAAGTCGTAGAACCATGTCACGTTGATGTGTTTGTCGTGGCTCACGGTGATGATGCTGATGAGCGATCCCTTCTTGGCGCTCTTGGCGTCAGCCTCAGAGTGTATCTTGTGCGACAGCTTGCGCTTCTCATACTCGCCCAGCAGGTCGTAGACGCAAGTGATAGTCTGTATGCAGCTCAACTGGAACATCCACCATATCAGCACCTGCACCGACAGCAGCACGTAGCCGTAGAGTGCGCAGCATGTGGAGACAGCCATGAGAAGCAGCGACACCCATGTGTAGAAGATGTCGGAGCGGGGTATGTTGTCGTTGTGGCGTGTGATGACGTTCCACTGCCACAGCGTGAACACAAGCAATATGGGAGGGAAGATGAGGCTCACCAGGTTGTTAGGGATAAAGATGATGCGGAAGGTGATGACGATGAACGACATCAGCATCACCGGAGTGTAGATGCGGAATCCGCTCTTTATCTGGTCGCCCGGCAGACGCACGAGCAGTGAGAAGAAAATGGCGCAGAGCAGCCACGAGTACTCGATGAGCAGGCGTGAGGCCATGAGGAAGAAATTGTGGTACATGAACGTGCGCGCCACCATGATGGACACGGCGAAGATGAGCATGGCCACGAAGAGGATGAGGCACACCTTCTTCTTCATGAACTCTTCCGTGCGGAACTTCTTTGGCACCAGCCAGCGCACCAGCACGTTGCTGAGCAGGGCTGCCACGATAATGTAGAAGATCACGAATATCGACAGTCCCATGACGATGGGGCCGCGCCATTGCGAGTGCACGGCGCGCTCCTTGCCACTTGATGTCTTTACTTTCTCCGTGTCGTATTTCTCGCTCACATCGGCCTTGGCCATGCGGTATGCCAATGGCATCGACTTGAGTATCTCGATATAGTTCTGGTCTCCGTTGATGAAGATGCTGTGCTGTATGTCCTTATATTTCTTTAGTGCATAGTCGTTCACCTTCTTCAGTTTTGCCGACACTTGCTTGTAGTGCTCGTTGTCCTTCTCCACAGAGGTGCGCATATTGGTGATGTTGCGGCACAGCGCTGTGGCGTAGTCGAGACAGGCGCGGCGGTCTGCCTGCCCGTGCTTGTCGAGCATGAATGGCAACTGCCTCTGCTTGCCGTGCATATCAGTGATATACTTCGGGGCCTTTTTCCCGTCATTGCCATCCTTTTTCTTATTGAGCGATGGCGGTATGTTGCTCAGAGTCTCTATGAGGTACTGGTAGCGCAGTATCTCGGAGTCCATCTTGCTCTTTATCTTATCGTAAGGCATGCGCCGCTTGCTGAATTCGCGGTACATTTCCGTGGCCTCATGGCAGGCGTAGGTCATGTCGAAGGTGAAGTCCTGCTTCTGCGAGTAGAGCATCAGGGCTATCTGGTCCGACCGCTGCATGAGCGATATCATTTCCTTGTGCTGCGCTTCGTTGTAGGCCGCGTAGCGGGCCATGTTCTGCTTTTGTTCCTGGAAGGCTGTCTCCAGCTCGGCGCATAGCACAGACAATGTGGAGCTGAGGTCTCTTTCCTTCAGCACAGCGCTCGAATGCAGGCAAAAGAGCAGGGCGGCTGCCATGCATAGCAACCGCCTTAAGATTCTGTTGTTCATGTTTTTTTGTTTTCCCTAAATACGTAAAATAGTAGGTGCTCATAAATATTTTGATATTCCAAAATAATATATGACACCAAATTAAGCTTTTATGGCTTATAGACTACGGGGCTTCTACGGCTTCTCTTTGAAGCAGAGAGCTCTCATGGCGTTGAGCACGGCCAGCACCGTCACGCCCACATCGGCAAAGACAGCCATCCACATGGCACCAAGTCCGGCGGCAGCGAGCAGCAGTATGGCCACCTTGACCCCGATGGCGAACCACACGTTCTGGCTTGCTATCCTTATGGTGCGCCTTGCCACAGCCACGGCTGTAGCTATCTTGCTAGGCTGGTCGTTCATCAAGACCACGTCTGAGGCCTCTATGGCGGCGTCGCTGCCCATGCCTCCCATGGCTATGCCTATGTCGGCACGCTTCAGCACTGGCGCGTCGTTGATGCCGTCACCAACGAAGGCGAGGCTTTGTCCCTTGGGCTTCTCTCTGAGCAGTCGCTCCACGTGGGCCACCTTGTCTGCCGGCAGCAGTTCGGCGTGAAACTCATCGATGTCCAGTTTGCTGGCCACGTCGGCTCCCACTGCCTTGCTGTCGCCAGTAAGCATCACAGTCTTGTTCACGCCCATTGCCCTGAGGCGGCTGATGGCCCTGCGGCTGTCACTCTTTATCTTGTCGCCCACAACGATATGTCCAGCATAAGAGCCGTCTACCGCCACATGGATGATGGTGCCTGCCACGTCGCAGCCACTCCACTCCACGCCTATGCTGTCCATCAGTCGGGCATTGCCAGCCCACACGGTCTTGCCGTCCACTCTGGCGCGCAGTCCTTGGCCCGCTATCTCCTCCACCTCTGTAACGTTGCAGCCGTCGCATGCAGCGTCGGGGAAGGCGTTGCGGAGGGCGGCGCCCACAGGATGGGTGGTGAGGCTCTCCACATGGGCAGCGAGATGCAGCAGGTCTCTTTCGCTGATTTGGTTGGGATGTACTGCCTTCACCTCAAACTCTCCATGCGTGAGCGTGCCTGTCTTGTCAAATACCACAGTGCCCAAGTTGGCAAGTGTGTCCATGCAGTCGCTGCCTTTTATCAGGATGCCATGGCGCGAGGCTCCGCCTATGCCGCCAAAGAAGGTGAGTGGCACGCTGATGACCAGCGCGCAGGGGCAGGATACGACGAGGAAGATGAGAGCGCGGTTGAGCCATACGGGAAAGAGGGCTGTGAAGTTGCCTGCCAGGACAAGTGGTGGTATAAGGGCCAGTGCCAGTGCCATGAACACCACTATCGGGGTGTAGACACGGGCAAACCTGGTGATGAACGACTCGCTCCTCGACTTGTGCTCGTCAGCGCTCTCCACAAGCCTTATGATCTGCGATACGGTGCTCTCGCCGAAACTGCGTGTGGTGCGCACGCGCAGCACGCCGCTGATGTTGATGCACCCTGAGAGGATGCTGTCGCCAGCCGCCAGCGCTTTTGGCGCGCTCTCGCCTGTCAGCGCCATGGTGTTGAGTTCCGATGCTCCATCTATGACCAGTCCGTCGAGCGGCACCTTCTCGCCAGGCTTGATGATTATGGTTTCTCCTGGTGTGACTTCGCTTGGTGCCACTGCTTCTGTAGCGTCACCGCGCTCCACGTGTGCCACATCGGGACGTATGTCCATCAGATGCGATATGCTCTCGCGGCTACGGTTTTCCGCATAGCCCTCAAAGAGTTCGCCTATCTGGAAGAACAGCATCACGAACACCGCCTCAGCAAACTCATTGTCCGCTCCTGGCAGAAATCCGATGCACAAGGCTCCGATGGTGGCGATGGACATGAGGAAGTCCTCGTTGAACATGTCACCGTGGCTCACTCCCTCTGCGGCTTCCTTCAGTGTCTCGTGTCCTATAAGGAGATATGGCACGAGATAGATGAGCAGGAGTTGCCATGTGTCGAGGCTGAGTGTCTTCTCTGCCGCAGCTGCTCCTGCTAGCATGATGGCTGTGATGGCTATGAGCCATATTTTGCCTTTCTGACTGCCTTCCTCATGGTCATGGCAGCCGCAATGATGATGTCCGTGACTGCCTTCCTCATGGTCATGGCAACCGCAATGATGGTGTCCGTGACTGCCTTCCTCATGGTCATGGCAGCCGCAATGATGGTGTCCGTGACTGCCTTCCTCATGGTCATGGCAGCCGCAATGATGGTGTCCGTGGCCATCGCTGTGGCAATGTTCATGCTGTGCCGCATTCTTTGCGCTGGCAGGGTCGTCTTTTCCTTTTTCCATAACTTGCTTGTTTTTGTTTTACGCAGCAAAGTTACGGAGGAAAAACTGCAACCATGTTGCAAAGTCATTCTTTCTCAAAAGAAGCAGCCTTGCCGTAAGGTCAGTTGTTGTCTATAGTAGCCTTTATGTTGCCTTCATTGATAGTGCCGCTGCCTTTCACAGCGCCGTTGATGGTGCATGTGCCTTTCACCTTGATGCCCTTAGCCTTCTTGCCGGTGTTGTATACCTCGATGGCGGCATCGTTGACTGTAAGGTCGCCGTCAATCTTCATTCCCATGCACTTGTGAGGGTCGGCAGCGTCTTCTGCCACGGTGCACTTGCCTCCCTTGGCGTTGATGACGATAGAGGTGGCAGCGTCGGCCTGGCTGATAGACATGTTGGCGTCGGTCTGCATGCCACGTGAGCCGTTGCTGCAGGCATTGATGGCGAATATGCCTCCGCTGATGACTATGTTGCCCTCAGCCTTGAGTCCCTTGGCATCCTCCGCATTGTTGAGGTCTATGTTGAAAGTGCCGCCTTTCACCACGATGGCACCCGTGTTCTCCTCGTCCTGTATGATGTTGCCATTGTCATCAAGCTTGTATTCAGCCTGCAGCGCGTCGTTGGTCGTTGTGCCAGTGATGTTTATCTCTCCGCCGTTGACCTGTATGTACTGCCCGGCATGTATGGCATCATTGGCAGCCTTGAGGATGTTTATGGCCTTGACGCTGCGCTTCACCTGGAAATATTCCTTTGAGGCTATGGCGTGGTTGGCGTTGCCCGTGACATTGAGTGTGCCGGCTCCCGACAGCTCAATATGTCCCTTCGTGTAGAGGCACGCCTTCTGCTGTCCGCTGGCTGCGTCGACCAGTGTGTTGGTTGATCCGTCGGCCATGACGATGGCTATGCGCTTGCCGCACGCTATGTTGATTGCGGCAGTCTTGCTTGACGTGATGCTCACTCCGTTCAGACGGATGGTGAGTTTGTAGTTGCCGCTGATGGTGAGAGAACCGTCGGTGGTCGAGCCTGTCACGTCAAAGACTATCTCATCGCTGGTGTTGGTGATGTCCAGCGCCACATCGGAGCTGCTGCCGCTCGTGCATGTCACGCCGTCCACAGAGGATGGTATGGTCACTTGGGCTGTGCTGCCATTGTAGGCTATGCTCACAGTCTTCTCTATCACGGGCCTGTGGAACGTTACAGAGTCTATGCCTTGGTCGAGGCTGATGTCCAGTCCGTCTGTTATCTCCTGCGCGGTGTAGGAGCCGTCTTTGCAGATGTATATGGTCTGCGCCATGGCTGCAGCTGTTGATGCTGCGGCGAGTATGGATGTGAATAGGAATCTTCGCATGGTGGAGAATTTATTATTTCACAATGATTTTCTTGCCGTTGATGATGTACACTCCTTGTGAGAGGCCCGTGGTGCTGCCGTTGGTGCCTACTGTGCGACCTGTGAGGTCACGCACGGTGTTGCTCTCCTTGCCGTTCTCAGCGCTGTCGCTTTCCACGCCGTTGACAGCGGTCACCGTCTTTTCCGTGGAGAAGAAAAGGCGCGAGACGCTTGCTTGGCTGAGCGTGGCAGAAGTGCCGTCAGTCTTGCACACCTTTATGCTGCCGTTTTCAAAGATTATCTTGTCGAGGCTGGAGACAGCCTCCACCTTGGCCGTAGTTGCCGTGCCTGCCGCTTCATAATAGAGGTTGAAGTCATCGGCCTGTGCTGTTGCGCTGGCCAGGAGCATGGCGGCTGCCGCCACACCCTTTGTCGTGATGCTCTTTTTCATGTAGTTGCGCATTTGTTTATCTAATGTATTTGTGCATTTGTTTGTCTCATAGCTTTATCTTGTAGCCTATGCCGATGATGTGTCCGTTGGGATCTTCATCGTCATCCTCTGTCTGGTAGCGGTAGAAAGCTGTGAGACTGTTCTTCTTGTTAATCTTGTAGTCTGTGCCTGCGGTGAATTTCCACTTGCTGGCCGTGTAGTCGAGTCCGCAGCCATACTCAGCCGAGACATAGGGATTGAGCGGGCAATGTCTTATGTTGTACTCTGTCTCAAGCTTGGAGCGCAGTATGGTCCTGTCCTTAGGCCTCTTTGTGTCGCTTTCGCTCGACTTCATGTACGGGTCGCCGTCATCGTTGAGGCGGAACTTGTTCTTGGTGGCCGTAGCCTTGGCGTAGTGCGAGTACTGCACCGTCTCCTTGAGCCGGAAAGTCCACCGCTTGTTGGGCTTGAACGATGCGGAGGCTCCGAGACTGGTGCGATGCCGGTCACGCCAGTAGGGCAGTGTCTCGTTGTATCCCTCATATTCCGATACTGTCACCTCGCCTTCCGGAGTCATGCTTGTGTAGGTGTCATACTTGTCTTTCTTCTCGCCGAGCTTGTGTGTCCACATGTATTCCCATCCAGCGAAAGCTTTGACGCTGAATGTGGTGCCCTCGTAGAGCTTGGCGTCTATGGATGCCCCGGCCGACCAGCGGTCCATCTTGCTGGTGTTGTCTTGTGTGCGCGCCTCTGCCTCGACGCTGATGCCAAAAGTCTTGTTCAGCTTCTTCTCTGCCGAGAGACTGAAGTCCATGCCGAAGTCATCCGACTGTGCCATAGCGTTTATGGCGCATATGGCGGCTGCGAGCAGTATGTATGTTCTTTTCTTTATGACCATAGTATATAGTTTGTTGTGTGTTATTTTATGGCTTTAGCGTCCGATGGGCGCATGCTCTGCCTGAATCATGGCAGTAGCCAAGCCTTCTGTCTCATTCGTATTCCTTCGGCATCTTCTGCGCTGTCTCGTCGGCCTCGTCAGTATTGTAGTATATTTTGATGAGAGCCATGTCCTTGAGAAAGTCGATGGAGCCAATAGACACGTTGGTGATGTTGAGTCCTGTGCGCTGCTTCAGGTCATCGATCAGCTCCGCGCGCCTGTCGGGACGTATGAGGTCAATCTTGTCATACTTGATGTATTTTGACGAGAGGCTCTTGACGAGCCTGTTAGCCTCGGCAATCCACACACCAGCCACAAAGATGGCGTCTGTGAGCAGCAGCTCGCCCATGCTTGTCATGAGCGGCCCCATGAATTCAGGCTGCTTTGGGCTGATGTCGGCCGTCCATGCCAGTCCGTTGATGGCTGAGAGCGAGATGATGAGGAAGAGGTAGGTCATCTCTCTGATGGGCACCGACTCCGTGCGGTAGCGCATGATGCAGAAGATGGCGAAGAGTCCCATCGCTATGCCAGTCTTTATCTTGGCGTCGCCCATGAGGTGTATGAGCATGAAGATGCAGAAGCCCAGGAGGATGTAGGTGAAGAAGAAGTCTCTGCGCCTTGCCTTGGGGAAGTAGAAGCATCGTGCGATGATGATGGTGAACGAGGTGTTGATGATGAGTCGCAGGAAAAGGTCAAGCAGACGGCATGTGTCGCTTGACAGCACTGTTAGAAAATCGTTTATTGTGTCCATTGTTCTCTTGTTGGGGTTGGTTTAGTTTGTTTTATGTCGGTTGTATATTTTTTGCGGTTCTGTCCTGTTTGTTGTGACAGTTTGTCATTACGGTTCAGTCCTGTGTTAGAGCCGTGCCAGCCGCCATTCATCTTTGCGGTGGCGCGGCTGCGGTGTGCGGGGCTACAGCTCATGGTCAATGAATCTGCGTCCGTTCACCTTCTCCAGATGTCTGAGTTTTGGCTTGAAGTTGTTCTGCTTCAGCTTATTGTCGGTGAGAGCCATTCCGATGCAGCATTTTGAGAAACCCGTAGGATGCACATGTATGTCGCGCAGCATGTTGCACACTGGCGAGAATACGTTGCCGTCTCGCTTCAGCTCTATGACCACAAGGCGGTCTGTGCCGTGGTCGTGGCTGTTCTCGCAGTTGTGGAAACTGATGTCGAAGTCGATGGTGAGCCGCTCCGTCTTGCCCTTGTTGACAAGCGTTACCCTGTTGAAGTTGTTTCTCACTACGGGCGACAGGCTGTCAAGGCTCAGTCCTGTCTTGCTCTGCACCAGTTCGTGCGCCCCCTCCGTATCGCGGAAGTTGTCTTGCGATGGCACTTCTATGCGCTTTTTCTTCGTTCGTGCGTGGTTGTTCTTGTTCTTCACCTCCAGAAACGTGAGTTGGCTGGCCACATAGGTGCGCACTCTCACCTTCATGCGGCGCGCGCGCCCGTTGTGGTGCATCATGTATAGGAAGTGATCGGCCGTGTCGTAGTAAGTGGTCAGATACGGTATAATTCGTCTGCCGAGCGTCTCCTGCACATAATACTCGTCCCTGACCAGGTGCAGCAGTTGCACAAGCTGCTCTTTTGAAGCTACATACTTCGTGTCGAGTCTGTTCATCAGCCTGATGTCGGCCATCTGCTCCAATGTGATGGGGGGCATGTCGCCAAGCAGTCGCTCTATCTCTTTGTCTGTATCATGCATGATTATATTAGTTAGTGAGGTTACATTTTTATAGTGTTAGCAAACAGCCACAAAGTTATGAATAATTTTCTTAACATCCGTAGCTGCGGTGAAAAAAATGGTTTGCCTCCAGTATATTTCATTTTTTCTCATAGTCTTTTAGCAATTTAGTGTGTTTGTGTGTATAATGTTTGTATGTGTTGCGATGTTTGTGTTGCGATGTTTGCGTTGCGATGTTTATATGTGTAGCGATTTTCCGCAAAGGTAATGCTTCGTGCCAGCAGCGGCAAATGTTTTCAACGAACGCTCCGCTTTTTTCAATGAAAGCCGCACTTGTAGTAGGTGTGGTGTCTTACCGCACGGTCTCGCCAGCAGTAGGCGTGGCGGCTTCACCGCACAGCTTCGCCGTCTGTGGCAGCTGTTTCTCACAGCATTGTAGGTGGCAGCTGTGGCGTGAGACACGTCACCCACTATGCTGCTGCTTGAAAAAGACGCTGTAAAAAGCCCTTTTTTCATGAAATATGCGCCCCCGGGCCATTTTTTCCGATAAAAACATGGCACATATAAATAAAAGTGGTAACTTTGCATTGTGAAAGCGCGAGGGGACTGAACAAGTTCCCTCGTTTGTTTGATAAATACACACATATAAAAGCATTATCTATGATTGACAAGAACAAAGTTAGAGATTTGGCAAATGAATGGCTTGCTGGCAAGGAATATTTCCTCGTGGATGCCTCTGTCGACGACCAGAACAAGATCACAGTGGAGATAGACCACAAGGACGGCGTGTGGATAGACGACTGCTGCGAGCTCAGCAAGTTCATTGAGGAGCATCTCAACAGGGACGAGGAAGACTTTGAGCTGGAAGTCGGCTCGGCCGGCATAGGCCAGCCCTTCAAGGTGCTTCAGCAGTATGTCAACTCTGTGGGCTATGACGTGGAGCTGCTCACGGCCGATGGCAAGAAGCTGGAGGGCTACATGAAGTCGGCCGACGAGAATGGCTTTGTGGTCGTGGTGACAGAGAAGCAGCGCCTGGAAGGCAAGAAGCGTCCGCAGATGGTGGAGGTAGAGAAGCCTTTCGGATACGACGACGTGAAGTGGGTGAAGAACATCATAGATTTCAAGTAAGCGACAACGCCTGGGCGGACATCGCATCCTTCCTGCCCGGAAAAACAGAACAAACGAATAACATTAAACATACAATGGCAAAGAAAGAAGTAGCAGAACAGGTTAACTTGATTGATACATTCAAGGACTTCAAGGAGACAAAAAACATTGACAGGACCACTCTCGTCAGCGTGATTGAGGACAGCTTCCGCAGCGTGCTGCAGAGGACATACGGCTCAGACGAGAACTTTGACGTCATCGTCAACCCCGACAAGGGCGACTTCGAGATATACCGCAACCGCGTGGTGGTGGAAGACGGCAGCGTGAAGAACGAGAACGCGGAGATATCGCTGACAGACGCTCGCAAGATAGCCAAAGACTACGAGGTGGGAGAGGAAGTGAGCGAGAAGGTCGAGTTCGCCAAGTTCGGCCGCCGCGCCATCCTCACACTGCGCCAGACCATGGCAAGCAAAATCCTTGACCTGGAGCACGACAACCTCTACAACAAATACATCGACAAGGTAGGCACCATCGTCAGCGGCGAGGTCTATCAGATATGGAAACGCGAGATGCTCCTTCTCGATGACGAGGGCAACGAGCTTCTCCTGCCAAAGAACGAGCAGATACCAGGCGACTTCTTCCGCAAGGGCGAGGCTGCCAGAGCAGTGGTGGCTCGCGTGGACAACCTCAACAACAACCCTAAGATCATCCTCTCGCGCACAGCACCGGAATTTCTCCAGCGCCTCATCGAGCATGAAGTGCCAGAGATAAGCGACGGCATCGTTGTCATACGTAAGGTGGCGCGCGTGCCTGGCCAGCGTGCCAAGATAGCAGTCGAGAGCTTCAACGAGCGCATCGACGCTGTGGGAGCATGCGTGGGCGTGAAGGGAAGCCGCATACACGGCATCGTCAAGGAACTCCACAACGAGAACATCGACGTGATACTCTTCACACAGAACCAGAAGCTTTTCATCCAGCGCGCGCTCAGCCCAGCTGTCATCTCGTCCATCGAGCTCGACGAGGAGAAGAAGAAAGCCAATGTCTACCTGCAGCCCGACCAGGTGAGCCTCGCCATCGGAAAGAACGGCGACAACATCAAGCTGGCGAGCATGCTCACAGGCTACACCATTGACGTGTTCAGAGAGATTGACGGTGATGAGCCAGAGGAAGAGGACATCTACCTCGATGAGTTCAAGGACGAGATAGAGCCATGGATCATTGAGGCCATCAAGGGCGCAGGACTCGACACAGCCAAGAGCGTGCTCGACGCTCCAAGAGCCATGCTGGTGGAGAAGGCCGACCTTGAGGAGTCTACGGTAGATGATGTGCTCAACATACTCCGCGCCGAGTTTGAAGGCATGGAATCGCAGGCAGCTTCCGGACAGCCAGCCGAGGCCGGACAGCCAGCCGACCAGCCTGCTGAGGCAGAGCAGCCAGTAGAGCAGCCAGCCGAGGCCGAGCAGCCAACCGAGGAGGAGCAAACATCTAACGAACCACAAGACAATTGACATTTGACGAAAATATGGCAGTAAGACTAAATAAAGCATTAAAGGAACTTAATGTGGGACTCAACACCGTGGCTGAGTTCCTCAGAAAGAAAGGCGCGGCATTGGAAGATGTCACAGCCAACGCAAAAATCACGGACGAGCAATTCTCCATGCTCAAGAATGAGTTTGGAGAGGACATGAAGCAGAACGCTGAGACAAAGCAGAAGATCCAGACACAGAAGGAAAAGGAGCACCAGGAAAAGAAAGAACGCCAGCAGGCCCAGCGCGAGGAAAGGAAAAAGCCAGGGCTGAAGATTGTCGGACACATCAACGACCAGAATAAGCCCGTAATGACACAGCCGGCCGAGGCCAAGGCACCTGCTGCGGCCACAGTAGCGGCTCCTGCTGACAGCAAGCCACAGGCTCCAGCAGCCGAGAAGGCTCCAGCTCCAGCTGTCAAAGCCGCTCCAGCTCCAGAGGCCGCACCAGAGCCAGCCGCACCAGCGGCCAGCAGCGAGCCCAAGCAAGAGCAGCACAAGGACAAGCAGACACCAGCCGACCGCCTGGAGAAAGACGAGAAGGGCATCTACCACCTCAGCGCACCAGCCGAGGCAGGCGTGCAGTTCAAGCAGGTGGGATTCATCGACCTCTCCAGCCTTAACAGCAAGACACGTCCCGACCGCAAGAGCAAGGCAGAGCGCCGCAAGGAGCGCCAGCAGGGCAGCGGCCAGAATGCGGCCAGCGGCCAGAACGCAGCCAATGGCCAGAAGAAGAAGAGAAACCGCATCAGCAACAACAAGGTGGACATCGACGCTGCCGTGAAGCAGAACAACGGCCAGCCAGGTCAGCCAAAGAAGCAGAACGGCAACGGAGGCAAGCCAGGCGGCATGCAGCAGAACGCCGGCCAGCCAAAGGGCAGGCCCAACCAGCCAGGACAGGGCAAGAAGAACAAGAAAAAGCAGCCAGTCAAGCCACAGGAGCTCTCAGAAGAGGAAGTGGCAAAGCAGGTAAAGGAGACACTCGCACGCCTCACAGCCAAGCAGGAGAAGAAAGGCGTGAAATACCGCAAGGACAAGCGCAACGCCATACACGAGCGCATGGTGGAGGAGTCGAAGGCTGAGAACGCAGAGAGCAAGGTACTCAAGCTGACCGAGTTCGTCACAGCCAACGAGCTGGCCACCATGATGGATGTGCCTGTGACAAAGGTCATCGGCACATGTATGTCCATCGGCATGATGGTGAGCATCAACCAGCGCCTCGACGCCGAGACCATCAACATCGTGGCAGAGGAGTTCGGCTTCACCACACAGTATGTCTCTGAGGAAGTGTCCAACGCCATAGAGGAAGAGGCCGACAAGGAGGAGGACCTCGTGCGCCGCGCTCCTATCATCACAGTGATGGGACACGTGGACCACGGAAAGACATCGCTCCTCGACTACATACGCAAGACCAACGTCATCGCCGGAGAGGCAGGCGGCATCACCCAGCACATCGGAGCCTACAACGTGAAGTTGAAGGACGGCCGCCGCATCACCTTCCTCGACACCCCAGGACACGAGGCCTTCACAGCCATGCGTGCCAGAGGCGCGCAGGTCACCGACATTGCCATCATCATCGTGGCAGCCGACGACGACGTGATGCCTCAGACCAAGGAGGCCATCGCCCACGCACAGGCAGCTGGCGTGCCAATGGTCTTCGCCATCAACAAGATAGACAAGCCAGCGGCCAACCCTGACCGCATCAAGGAGCAGCTCGCAGCCATGAATCTCCTCGTCGAGGAGTGGGGCGGCAAGTACCAGAGCCAGGACATCAGTGCCAAGAAGGGCATCGGTGTCGATGAGCTGATGGAGAAGGTGCTGCTTGAGGCAGAGATGCTCGACCTCAAGGCCAACCCTAACCGCAAGGCCACAGGTTCTGTCATCGAGTCGACACTCGACAAGGGACGCGGATACGTGGCTACAGTGCTCGTGCAGAACGGCACACTGCGCCAGGGCGACATAGTGCTTGCCGGCACCAACTTCGGACGCATCAAGGCCATGTTCAACGAGCGCGGACAGCGCATACAGCAGGCCCTGCCTGCCGAGCCAGCCGTCATCCTCGGATTCAACGGAGCGCCTACAGCGGGCGACACATTCCATGTGATGGACACTGAGCAGGAGGCACGAGAGATATGCAACAAGCGCGAGCAGCTGAAGCGCGAGCAGGGACTGCGCACGCAGACTCGACTCACACTCGACGAGCTGGGCCGACGCATAGCCCTCGGCGACTTCAAGGAGCTCAACCTCGTGGTCAAGGGAGATGTCGACGGATCTATCGAGGCCCTCTCCGACTCGCTCATCAAGCTCTCTACAGAGAAGATACAGGTCAATGTCATACACAAGGCCGTGGGACAGATCAGCGAGAACGATGTGGAGCTGGCTCACGCCTCAGAGAATGTCATCATCATCGGCTTCCAGGTGCGTCCGTCAGCAGCGGCGCGCAGGCTGGCAGAGCAGTACGGAGTGGACATACGTCTCTACTCCATCATCTACGACGCCATAGAGGAGGTCAAGGATGCCATGGAGGGCATGCTTGCACCTACCATCAAGGAGGAAGTCACTGCACAGGTCGACGTGCGGCAGGTCTACAAGATCACCAAGGTCGGCACAGTGGCCGGATGCTGGGTCACAGAGGGCAAGGTGCACCGCTCGGACAAGGTGCGCGTGGTCCGCGACGGCATCGTGGTGCACACAGGCGAGATTCTTGCCCTGAAGCGCTTCAAGGACGATGTCAAGGAAGTGGGACGCGACTTCGAGTGCGGTATCTCCATCGTCAACTTCAACGACATACGCGAGGGCGACGTGCTGGAGACATACACCGAGGTGGAGGTCAAGACAAAACTGTAAACATAGCATTTCATCTTGATGGATACCTTAATATATGTAGTTCTTCTGGCAGGAGCCGTGTCTGGCTTCTGCCAGGGAGCTTTCAAGCAAGTGGCGCAGAGCGCAGGTGTCATACTCGGGCTCATCATAGCCGCCTCGCTCTACGGATCGTTCGGTGAGTCTCTCTCCGAGCACACCGGAGCAGGCGAGGGATTCGGGCGCCTCGTGGCGTTCGTGCTCATAGTGGTCATCGTCCCGGCTGTGCTGGGAGTGCTGGCCTCGTGGCTCACGCGGGTCTTCAAGACACTCCACCTCTCGCTGCTCAACAGGCTGGGAGGCGCGGCCATCGGACTGGTGTGCTACGGCCTCTTCCTCAGTGTGATGCTCAATCTCTACGACTTCATGGGCAGCAGCGCTGGCTTCCAGCCAGACAAGCTTGAGGAACGCTCCGGCATGTTCTATGCCGTGAAGCACGTCACAGGCCCCGTGCTGCCCGACTTCGTCATCGTCACCGACTCAGCCGAGGTGGCTGGCGGTGCCAAGCCCATGTACGGACTGAAGTCGGCCGTGATGGACAAGGTGAACAGCAACATGTGACGCATGCCGTGCGTGAGCGTGTCAGGCATGTCCTGCCCCCACACACAAGTAATGATTATTTTCAAGCAGGCGCGACCATCGGCATGATGCGCGCGCCTGTACATATTTTTATATTATACAATGAGTGAATCTAAGAGTGAGCCAATGAACGGGCCGGCTGTCGATTCTGGCGCCGGGCCAAACGAGTTTGTCAGAAAGGTGGCGGAGAAGAAATACGAGTTCGGATTCACCACCGACATCCACACAGAGATAATAGATAAGGGGCTCAACGAGGATGTGGTGCGACTCATCTCGCAGAAGAAAGGCGAGCCAGAGTGGCTGCTGCAGTTCAGGCTCGATGCCTTCCGCTACTGGCAGACACAGCAGCAGCCCACATGGGGACATGTGCACCTGCCTGAGGTGGACTACCAGGCCATCTCATACTACGCCGACCCCACAGCCAAGGCTGACGGCGGCCCCAAGAGCGTGGACGACATCGACCCCGAGCTGATGAAGACATTCGACAAGCTGGGCATACCGCTCGAGGAGAGGCTCGCGCTGTCGGGCACAGCTGTCGACGCCGTCATGGACTCCGTGTCGGTGAAGACCACCTTCAAGGAGAAGCTCTCGGAGAAGGGCGTCATCTTCTGCTCCATCAGCGAGGCTGTCAGGCAATATCCCGATCTGGTGAGGAAGTATCTCGGCTCTGTGGTGCCTCCAAGGGACAACTTCTACGCCGCGCTCAACAGCGCCGTCTTCAGCGACGGCTCGTTCGTCTACATACCCAAGAACACGCGGTGCCCCATGGAGCTCTCCACATATTTCCGCATCAACGCACGCAACACAGGACAGTTTGAGCGCACGCTGATAGTGTGCGACGAGGGGTCGTACGTCTCTTATCTGGAGGGATGCACAGCCCCAATGCGCGACGAGAACCAGCTTCACGCCGCCATCGTGGAGATAGTGGTGATGGACAATGCCGAGGTGAAGTACTCCACAGTGCAGAACTGGTATCCAGGCGATGCCGAGGGACGCGGAGGCGTGCTCAACCTCGTGACCAAGCGAGGCGACCTGAGAGGCGTCAACTCCAAGTTGTCATGGACACAGGTGGAGACAGGATCGGCCATCACATGGAAATACCCGTCGTGCGTGCTGCGTGGCGACAACAGCCAGGCCGAGTTCTACTCCGTGGCTGTGACCAACAACCGCCAGGAGGCCGACACGGGCACCAAGATGATACACTTAGGAAAAAACACCAAGTCGACCATCATCTCTAAGGGCATATCCGCAGGAAGGTCGCAAAACTCATACCGCGGACTGGTGAGAGTGGGAAAGAACGCCGACGGAGCGCGCAACTACTCATCGTGCGACTCGCTCCTGCTGGGCAGCCTCTGCGGAGCGCACACCTTCCCCTACATGGACATACACAACAACACGGCTACCGTGGAGCATGAGGCTACCACCTCAAAAATCAACGAGGAGCAGCTCCTCTACTGCAACCAGCGAGGCATATCCACCGAGGAGGCCGTGGGCCTTATCGTCAACGGCTACGCCAAGGAGGTCATCAACAAGCTGCCTATGGAGTTTGCCGTCGAGGCGCAGAAACTCCTCTCCGTCTCGCTCGAAGGCACCGTGGGATAACACATACACTTTGAACTTTCCACTTATCAGATTATGTTAGAGATAAGAAACTTACACGCCACCGTGGGTGGCAAAGAGATACTCAAGGGCATAGACCTCACCATCAATGACGGAGAGATACACGCCTTGATGGGAACAAACGGAGCGGGCAAGTCCACACTCTCCAATGTCATCGTGGGCAACCCCGCATACGAGGTGACTGAAGGCTCCATCACATTCAATGGCAAGGACCTTCTCGCCATGAAGACAGAGGAGAGGGCGCACGAGGGCATCTTCATGTCTTTCCAGGCGCCAATAGAGATACCGGGCGTGAGCATGACCAACTTCATGAGGGCGGCCGTCAACGCACGTCGCCACGCTCTCGGAGAGGAGCCGCTCAAGTCGACCGACTTCCTCAAGCTCATGAGAGAGAAGCGCAAGCTGGTGGAGATAGACCAGAAGCTGATGAACCGCTCCGTCAACGAGGGCTTCTCGGGAGGCGAGAAAAAGCGCAACGAGATATTCCAGATGGCCATGCTCGAACCCACATTCTGCATCCTCGACGAGACCGACTCCGGACTCGATGTCGATGCTCTGCGCATCGTGGCAGAGGGATTCAACAAGCTGCGCAAGCCAGAGACCAGCGCCATGGTCATCACCCACTACCAGCGCCTGCTCGACTACATCAAGCCTGATGTGGTGCATGTGCTCATCGGCGGACGCATCGTCAAGACTGGCGGCCCCGAACTGGCACAGAAGATAGAGGACAACGGCTTCGACTGGATTAAGGAAGAACTCGCGTGAAAGGAGACTGCATGAAAAGTGAACAGCAATACATAGAACTCTATGGCGAGGCCGCCAGTCTCATCAAGTCGAAGAGCTGCCCCGCCATGAACGCCGTCAGGGACAAGGCCTTCGAGTCCTTCAAGGCTATGGGCTTCCCATCGCGCAAGGTGGAGAGGTATAAGTACACTGACGTGGACGCGGCCTTTGCGCCCAACTATGGCGTGTCGCTCTCGCCGCTATCCATCAAGCCCTCGCCGCGTGTGTCCAGCCTCAAGGACGCCAGCGCTGAGGTGGCAAGCCTCTATGCCAGCGTGGCCGACATGACTGACGCCATCACGGCGCTCAACACGGCTCTGGCTCACGAGGCGCTGCTGGTGCATGTGCCGAAAAACACCAGGGTGGAGGAGCCTGTCGTCGTAGACCACTGGCTGCGAGGCCAGGCTGCCACCATGATGAACCGCCGCCTGCTCATCGTCATGGAGCAAGGCTCAGAGGCTACCATCGTCATCAACGACCATGCAGCCGACAAGCAGCGCTTCCTCTCCACACAGGTCATCGAGGTCATCTGCCGCGACAACTCGCGTCTCGACCTCTACGAGCTGGAGGAGACCACACCGCTGTGCAGCCGCTTCTCCAATGTCTACATGCAGGTGGGGCGCGACTGCTCGGTCAAGCACAACAGCATCACGCTCTTCAACGGACAGACGCGCAACCTGTGCGACGTGCGCCTCATGGGCGAGAACTCTGAGGTGACGCTCAACGGATGCGCCATCGGTTCGGGCAGCCAGCGCATCGACAACAACACGCTGATAGACCACCGTGTGCCAGGATGCCAGTCTAACGAGCTGTACAAGTATGTGGTGGACGACAAGGCTGTGGGCGCTTTCGCAGGAAAGATTCTCGTGGAGCAGGGAGCGCAGAAGACTGTCTCGCAAGAGACCAATGCCAATCTGTGTGCCAGCGCCGACGCGCGCATGTACACCCAGCCCATGCTGGAGATATATGCCGACGACGTGAAGTGTGCCCACGGCTCTACTGTGGGTGTCATGGACGAGGCGTCGCTCTTCTACATGCGGCAGCGTGGCATTCCAGAGGAGGAGGCGCGCATGCTGCTCAAGAACGCGTTCATGGGCCAGGTCATCGACCAGGTGAAGTTTGAGCCTCTGCGCCAGAAACTTTATGTGAAGGTGGAGAAGCGATTCCGTGGCGAACTGGACAAGTGTGAGGACTGCCGTCTGTGCAAGTAGCGCAGTGCTGCACTGTATTGTGGCGAAATGAGACCGATTATATATATATATTTAGATGAAGAAAGAGTGCCTCCCGGCAGCCAAGCGGCTGCCGGGAGGCCTCTTCTTTTATTATAGAGTCTATAGGGTTCTATAGCTTCTTTGTCTCTATAGCCTAATTAGTTTTGTTGTTTTAGTTTTTGCAGTCTATAGGGTTCTATAGCTTCTTTGTCTCTATAGCCTCTATAGCTTATGGTTCTCCTATAAACTCGAATATGAGCTGCACATGGCGGCGTGATAGCATCTTGTCGTTCTTGCGGTAGCCATAGCGCGACAGGCTCTCCATGAGCGGCTGGCAGCGATTGATCCATAGCATGAGCATGTTCACGGCCGAGTGGGGCGTGCTGGCTTTGGGAAAATAGAGCATGGCGAGCTCTGACTTGCTGTAGGCGCGTAGTGGTGTGTCATACATAGCGGTGTCTCCTTTCTGATATTATGATGGTTTGAAAAAAAAATCGTGGTTTGCCAGACAGCGGATGAGATGCTTCCTGCTGTGGATGCTTGCTGGCCGTTGGTCTGTCAGCGCGCTATCCTTAGGATAAGGCATCGCAAACCTATGGATTGCACTCAAAAAGTCATAGGGTCAGCATGGCAGGCTCACTGTCGGCAGAATGTTGTGGCGCTCAGCTCTGGCTGTGCGTGGTCTTGCGGTACACGCCGTGTCTGATGCGCTCAAGCAGTTGATATTTGCTGATGAGGTCGCCTATATACCGTTTTCCAGTACGTGCGCACAAATTCATGCTGTCTGACACAGCGAGAGCGTCGGCTGTCACAAACTCCGCGTTGTCGGGCAGCGCATCGTAGAATTTCCTCAGTTCGGCGGTGGGTTGCTCTGGGAAACAGGCAAATGGATCCTTCTCTGCGTTGCCTATCACGGAGTATACGCGCCCCGTGTGGTTGACCAGGCAGTTGACGATGGTCATGGCAGTGCTGAAATCGCGCAGGTCGCACGCCAGCGCCTGCTCGTTGTCATCAAAGATGTCCTCGCAGCTGCCATAACGCTCCGAGAGTCGCCGCAGTGCGGTGAGCACCATGGCGTAGCGGAAGCACTCCAGCGCCAGGCGGAAGATGAAGCCCTGTATGCCGTCGCCCAGCATGCCGAACTGCTCCTTCAGCACCTCGTCGAACGTGCTGACAAACTCCTCCTGCTGTTCTCTTGACAGTATGAACTGCAGCGGACGGCTCTTGCGTTCCTCCAGGGCGTGGCGCAGTGTGAGCACCTGCTCGCCCAGCTGGCTGAAGATGTCGTCGATGGGCTGGCTGCAGCCCTCGAAGATGTTGCGGAAGCGTGTCTCTATGTGAGGCAGCTCATAGAAGAGAAAACGTGAGGCAAGTCCGTTGGCCACGTTGGAGGCTGGCAGCAGCAGCGGAATCTGTGAGCCTGTGCAGGTGAGCAGGACCGACAGGCGCGGGCTGTCCAGCTCAATGTGCAGCTTGTCGCTCACTCGTGTCATGGAGCATGTCTCGTGGTGATGAGCCTTGCGCAGCAGGTCGCTGTAGTCGCCATACTCCGATTTGGAGAGCATGCCTGTCAGCGAGTCGGCCTCGGTCTCGAACATGATGCCCCACCCGCCGTTGGCTTCAAGGCCGCGGTAGACGGCAGAGGCAGAGCTGTTGGCTGCCACAAAGGGTGTGCGGAACACAGGCTCGGCTGGAGGTGCGCCTCTCGATGCCTTGGGCATGCTCTCCCACACCGCCATCTGCTTCTCATATTCTGTCTTTTCCGCCTCATAGGCGCGTCGCATCTCGTTCTTGACAGGCTCTGCCAGACGGCGGCACGCCTCCACATCGCCCTTGCGTGTGGCGAAGCTGCCGTAGATGATGTTGTAGAGTGGAGCGTAGACGCGGCGGCGGTCGTATATGCCGTAGAGCGAGCTGGGCAGGAGTCCGGAGATGATGTTGAGCGTGGTGAGCATCATCTTGTCCTGGCTGGCAGTGTCACTCTGGCTGTCAAGGACAGGATGCAGTATGGCGGGCCAGTCTTCGCGCGATATCTTGTCACAGAAGGTCTTGTCGTGCGAAAGTGACAGAAGTGACAAAGTGACAAGTGACAAATCCTTGTCTAATTTGTCTAAATTACTTATTTTGTTGCTTTTTGCTATATTTTGTCCCTTTGTCCCTTTGTCACTTTTGTCACTTTTGTCACTTTGTACAGAGTTTGTGACTTCTGTGCGGCAGCCTTCTCTGTGCTCTCTGGCCAATTCTTTCAGGTCCACTCCAGCCTGTTTGGCGGCGTGGAAGAGCGAGGCTATAGTGATGCCGCTGCCGCGTCCGCGCAGACAACAGCTGTACTGTTTGTCGCACTCTGCCGCCTTGTATTTGCCGCTCATCTGGCTCAGTTCGTGGTAGAGGCCGCGCCCAGCCTCGCCCAGTGCGTTGGCGAGGGCGAAGCCCATGTTGCGCCAGTCGGCATAGCTCTCGGTGATGTTGATGCCGCGGCTGGTGATGGCCCGCACCAGGTCTGTCACCTCGCTGAGGGTGGCAGGGCTGGGGGAAGATGGTGCCGTTGTGGCATTGCTGTGAGTCATGGTTGTGCAGCGTTGCTGCTCTGCTCCACTTGCGCCTTGGTTGAGGCTGGCCCAGTGGATGGGGTCGAATGTGTCTTTGTTCATAAGCATGGTGCCGTTTGATGTTTTCGTGCCGCAAAGTTAGTAGGGGAATGACGCTTTTCCACAATATTTCCTTTTGATAGTTTCGGCAGGAAAAAGAAGGCTGAAGTTTTCAAAATAAATCAAAAGCGGAAGGTGGAAAGGCGCAGGAAAAAGAAGGCTGGCATGTGCATGCCAGCCATAGCCCCTTCTGTCAGTAAGGGCACACGAGAGGATTGACATAGGCCATTGGGTCGTGGCAGAGCAGGCAGCCGCGGCTCTCGTTGGCGCAGTTGGCGTCGGCCTCCAGGCCATAGGTGCGACGGGCGTACTCCTGTATGGCTCTGAACCAAGTGCGGTGTGTGGCGCGCTGCAGGTCTATCTCCACCACCCATTTCAGGCCGTCGCCCGAAGGACTGGTGAAGAGCAGCTCCGTCTCGAGGCAGGGATCGTCTGCGAGCAGGGCGCGCGCCTCTGGCAGTCGTGGGCCGAGATGGTCGAAGTCGAGGCAGAGAAGGCTTGAGTGGCGTGTCAGTCCATCGTCGCGGCGATGGCTGAAGAGTCCGCTGAAGCACACGAAGTCGAGTCTCTTTGCCTTGAAGTCGCGGCGCTCCTTGGGCGTGGCGAGCGAGCGCAGCTCTGCCGTGACGTCCATGTAGCGGTTGGTCGCCACGCGGAGGAAGACATCCTCAAGGCTCAGCGCCTCGCGGCTGAAGGTGGTGGTGATGGGGTGGTGGTAAAACTGTATGGCTGGTTGCCTCAGTTGCTGGATAGTCATGATGTGGCTCCTTTCTTGTCGTGATAAGTTTAAGTGCCACAAAGTTAGGCGAAAGGGATGCCGTGAGAGCTATCAGGCTTTAGGAAAATTTGAGATGGCGAAAAAGGGATGAAAAATGCAAAAGAAGGCAAAAGGATGAAAGCGATGCAGCTGGCCGCTCATGCGGTGGCGTGAGGCATGCGGCGCTCTCCTATATCACTACGGCTGATATGTCGCATACCTGCTGGCAGTTGGGATTGAGGTAGTATGCTATGGCTTTCCATGAGCCGTTAAGGTGAAACTCGGTGCAGAACTCCTTCTCTGTAGGCATCTTGGCTATCAGTTTCATCTCCTTGGCCTTGAGCAGCACCATAGCCACATCCTTGCCGCCTTGGCCGTCGATGCGCGCATGGAGGCGGCGCAGATAGTCGTCCTTCTCGCTCTCGTCTATCTGCAGCAGCTGGCGGAAGGTGATGACAACCTTCTTCTCGCCTCGTTTGTGCCGTCTGCTTGCAGCCTTGGCGAGCTGCTCCTCCAGTTCGCGTATTCTGTTGTCGGCTTTCATTTTCTCTTCGGCCTGACGTGAGTTTTCCTTTGCCAGACGTGAGTTTTCCTCTGTCAGACGTGAGTTCTCATTCTTCAGGCATGAGTTCTCCTCCGTCAGACGCATGTTCTCGTCCCGCATCTGTAAGAACAGCTTTTCGCTGCGTTCAGCCTTGTTTTTGTAGTGAGCTGTTTTTTTCTTGAAGAATTGCGAAAAATTATTGAGTGCTTCGCCAATGCAGTTGAGTGTATCGTCCACAAACATATCCTCAAGAGAAGGTTTTTCCTCTTGTGCCGAAGGAGATAAGCTGTGTGGTGTCAGGTTTTCCATAGCAGCTCTTACGGATTATGAAGTTTGTGGAAAAAGACTTGCGTATGGCTCTCTGTGGCTGTGTGGCGGCAGACGCTGTAAAGAGAGTGTAAACAGGAATGATAGCCGTGTGCTTGCTGCTGGTGTGCAGGTGTGTGCGGACACGACCGCGA
This sequence comes from uncultured Bacteroidaceae bacterium, assembly GCA_934271655.1. Taxonomy (GTDB): domain Bacteria; phylum Bacteroidota; class Bacteroidia; order Bacteroidales; family Bacteroidaceae; genus Minthosoma. The sequence goes on from CAKQRW010000021.1 coordinate 38,497, forward strand.
GGGTGTCAGTGCAGCTGTGTAGCCCATGTGCGTATCGCTGAGTGTGATATGCGCTGGTATGATGAGGGTATGTGTTTCTTTTTCGCTTTCATCGGAGTCTGTTGTGGATAATAAAAAATGAACGGTTCGGAAAATAGTTTTCCTCAGGCATCCGTCACAGTCTCGCTGATGGTCGATGCGTGTGTGCTCTTGCGGCATTGGAAAAACGGTTCATTCGATGGGTTTTGGCTTGCCGTTTGATTACGGTGCAAATGTAAGCATAATTTGTTATACAGCAAAGAGAAATGTGAAAAAAGTGTGAAAAAAGTTTCAGAATGCTTTGCGGGCGCAACCGCATTCCGTCAAAATGCAGTGTGCATTGGACGCAGCGCCTGTGTCACGAGTTGTAGTGTGGGTCCTGTGCTGCCGTTTTCGTTGAAGAAAAACGTCTGTTTGTTGAAATAATGTTGTGCGTGTGGAAATATGTGCGTACCTTTGCAGCGTGACAATGAAAGTGTTGGCTGCCAGTCAGACAGCACATGCAGTCTGCCGGTCGGCATGTGCGCCGTAAGCGCTGGCTGTCAAGCGAACGAACTAACAAACGCAAGAAGGATATGAGAAAGAGAATCATGATGATGTCCTGCGCGTGGCTTATGGCCATGGCGGCAGTGAAGGCCGACACCTATCCGTATCTTGTCTTCCAGAAGACAGACGGCACGGCGGTGACGGTCGAGGCGGAGTCGGCCGAGATGATGTTCTCAGACGGCAAGCTGGTCGTCAGCAGCGGCTCGCAGAGTTGCGAGATAAGCGTGGCGGAGCTGAAGAGCATGTATTTCTCGCAGTCGGCCACCACGGGGGTGGAGCCGGCTGAGGCTGGTTTGGGCCAGGAGGAAAAGCATGTGTACACAGTGTCGGGTGTAAGCCTCGGAGCCTACACCGACTTGGGCGACTTCACCAAGGGAGCGCCGAGTGGCGTGTATGTGGTGAAGAGCAAGGAGAAGACATATAAGATAATGGTGAAATAGCCTTCGTGGAGATGTCATGGCATGCCGGCGCGCCGCGGCGGCATGTGGTTGCTCCTAGGGGGGATGTGAGGCATCGGAAGGAAAAAAGCAGAAAGAACTATGAAAAAGCATATCACAGCAGCAATGATAATGTGTGCCTGGGCATCGGTGCAGGCGGGCGCGCAGACGCTCCATGTGGTGTCGGGCAACGTGGACTACGCCTTCCCGGCCTCGCAGACGGGCGAGATGACATACCAGGACGGAGAGACACTCACCGTTATGGGCAGGACTTTCCAGACTGGCGAGGTGAGCCGCATGTATGTGGACGACAGCACGGTGGAAGACGGCACGGTGGCAGTGAGCTACAGCGGCTCTGCCGCCACGGTGTCGGTGGCAGGCAATGTGGCGCAGTATGTCACGGTGTCGGTGTCGGGAGCCCATGTGGCCCTGACGCAGAGTGACGATGTGGACGACAGTACCTGCGGCGAGATAACCTACAGGCTTGCAGGATCGTCGGACGACGGCGAGTTCTCGCTCACAGGCTCCTATAAGGCCACTGTTGAACTGGCTGGGCTGACGCTCACCAATACATCGGGAGCCGCCATCAGCCTGCTGGACGGCAAGCGCATAGACCTCAGCGTGAAGAAGGAGACGGTGAACACGCTCAAGGATGCCGGACAGGGCGAGCAGAAGGGATGCATAGCCTGCAAGGGACATCTGGAGCTGAAGGGCAAGGGCACGCTCAACGTGTATGGCCTGGCTGCCCATGCCATCCATTCCAAGGAGTATGTGGAGATGAAGAACTGCACGGTCAATGTGCTGTCGGCCGTGAAGGACGGCATCAACTGCAACCAGTATTTCCTGATGGAGAGCGGTGAGCTGAACATATCAGGTGTGGGCGATGACGGCATACAGGTGGAGTACAAGGACGATACAGACCGTGATGAGGAGGATACAGGAGCGCTGACCATTGACGGAGGCACGGTGAACGTGACGGTGACCAGCGCGTCGTCTAAGGGCATAAAGGCTATTGGCGACCTGGCCATCAATGGCGGCGAGGTCAATGTGACCACCACCGGCAGGGAGTCGGAGGGCATAGAGAGCAAGGCCGTGCTGACCATCAGCGGCGGCACGGTGACGGTGTCGGCTACTGACGACGCCATCAACTCGGGCAGCCACATGTATCTCAAGGGTGGTGACATCACGGCCGTGTCGTCGGGCAATGACGGCATCGACTCCAACGGCAACATGTACATCAGCGGCGGTGTGGTAAGGGCTTTCGGCACATCATCGCCAGAGTGCGGCATCGACGCCAATGAGGAAGAGCGCTATTCCGTCATCTTCACAGGCGGCACCCTGCTGGCTGTGGGCGGCGGCAACTCTGTGCCGAGCACATCAGCGAGCACGCAGCCGTATGTCTCAGCCTCTATGTCGGTGACTGCCGGCAACGAGGTGACGCTGAAAAGCGGTGACACGACGCTGGCCACGTTCACGGTGCCGTCAAACTACTCTTCGTCCTCATCTGGAGGATTCGGCGGCAAGGCTGGCTTTGGCCCTGGCGGTGGAGGCTTCAATCCTGGCGGTGGAGGCTTCAATCCTGGCGGTGGAGGCTTCAATCCTGGCGGTGGCCAGGGAGGCAGCAGCTCTGTGCTCATCACATGCGCCGGACTGACATCGGGCAGCAGCTACACCGTGACCAGCGGCTCGTCGTCGACGACAGTCACAGCTGCTCTGACGGGCAGCACAAGCGGTGGCGGAGGAGGCCGCCCGTGGTGAGCCGTACATTGAGGGGATGCCTCTCTCCCATGGCTGATGGGCAGAAGAAGGTGGAGCTGACCCTTTATGCTGTCCTCTGGCTCGTGCTCTTCATGGCTCCGATACTTAATGAATATCTCAGCGTGCATTACATGACGCTCTCTGTGGCAGGCCATCCTGCCGCGGAGAGCTTTTCCTGGAAGAGGGTGGAGGAGACATGGGGACTGCTGGCCATGTTTCTGGTGCTGTTTGCTGTGCACAATTTCGTGCTGGCTCCCCAGCTCGTCTACCGTGGCAGGCGCTTGCTCTATGGCATGTCGGTAGCGGCGCTGCTTGTTGCTTTCGCCTTTCTCCAGCATGAGGAGCGGCAAGCCTGGCCGCATGATGGCGAGGACAGACACCACGGCGAGGAGATGATGTATGGCAGACGTACTGGACATGGCATGCCCGATGGCATGGAAGCCAGACCGCTGCCGCCTCCAGAGCATGGGACAGACGCTGCGTTCAGACCTGAGCCGCCAAGGCGTGATGACGGACATGGCGGCGGCGAGCCACGGCAAGCTCTGGGCGGTCCCGACACGGTGGCTGTCATCATAGCCACGCTGCTGCTGGGTCTTAATGTCGGAACGAAATATTTCTTCAAGTCGATGGACGACCGCAAACGCATGAAGGAACTGGAGAGGGAGAACCTGAACAACCAGCTGAAGTATCTGAAGTACCAGATCAATCCACACTTCTTCATGAACACGCTCAACAACATACATGCGCTTGTCGACATCGACCCAGAGGAGGCCAAGCGCACTATAGAGGTGCTCTCGAAGCTGATGCGCTACGTGCTCTATGAGGGCAACAGCTCCATGGCTCCGCTGCCCAAGGAACTGGAGTTTCTTAACCACTACATCGACCTGATGCGCATACGTTACACAGACAGGGTGCGCATATCGGTCTCTTTTCCCGAGACAGCGCCTAACGTGCAGGTGCCGTCGCTGCTCTTTGCCACGTTTGTGGAGAATGCCTTCAAGCATGGCGTGAGCTATCAGAAGGACTCGTTCATTGACGTGGGCGTGAGGGTGGACGCTGAGGCGGAAAAACTGGAGTTTGTGTGCAGCAACAGTGTCAAGCCATCCTCTGAGGACCATCATGGCGGAGTGGGGCTGGAGAACGCTGTGCGCAGGTTGCAGCTTATCTATGGCAGACGCTACAGCATGCAGGTGGAGGCTGGCGCAGAGTGTTACAGTGTGCGGCTGGTGTTGCCTGTAGCTGCGGTGAGGTAACGGTGGAAGAGAGTGTATGTGCATTTTTTTGAGTGACATGCTTTATGGATGGTTTCTTGAAATGTCTTATAATGATATGATTAACAGACGATATTGAATAATGAATGCTATGAACGACGTGAAGATAAGATGTCTTGCGATAGACGACGAGCCACTGGCCTTGAGGCAACTGACCATGTATCTCGGCAAGGTGCCGTATTTCGAGTTGACTGGCAGTTGCCAGAGTGCCGTGGAGGCGGCTGGCGTGCTGGAGAGGCTGAGGGTGGATGTGCTGTTTGTGGACATCAACATGCCCGACCTCAACGGACTCGACTTTGTGCGCTCGCTGCAGTCGCCGCCCATGGTGGTGTTCACCACAGCCTATATGGAGTATGCCATTGACGGCTACAAGGTGGATGCGGTGGACTATCTGCTCAAGCCATTCGGCATGGGCGATGTGATGAGGGCAGCCGACAAGGTGAGGCGGCGATATGAGCTGATGCGCGCGGCAGAGGCGGCACAGTCGGCCGTTGCGTCTGAATCACGTGGTGCTGACGATGATGCGCTGTTTCTCAAGGTAGACTACAAGGTGGTGCGTGTGCCTGTGTCAGACATCGTGTATGTGGAGGGCATGTCGGAGTATCTGCGTGTGCACCTGCAGGCTCCTGCCCATCCTGTGGTGGTGCTCTATGCCCTGAAGAGGATGGAGGAGCAGCTGGAGCCGAGGGGCTTCATGCGTGTGCACAAGTCGTACATCATCAGCCTGCGCCACATAGCCGAGGTGGGCAAGCGGTGTGTCTTGCTCGACACAGGCAAGGAGATTCCTGTGGGCGACAGCTACCGCGGACGCCTCGACGCGTATCTGAGGGACATGGTGGGCAGGTGATGGCAGGGCTTCGCATGACTATGCGGCACAGACGCACCTGGTTTTAAGTTGTTGGGAAAGATTGTACAATAGTGACACCCGCACTTTGCATGACACTGCCTCTCTTGTGACAATCGTGTAAAATGTACAATAAAGATAAAAAATGTTTTCTTTATTTGGCAGTGTGCGCACATAGCCTTATATTTGCGGCCTACAAGCGTGAATCTTGATAAGCAGTAGCTCGGAATTGTTTGGGAATGCCCAAGAGGGAAGCTCCCTCAAAAAAGCAGTTGTGAGTACCTGCTTGTATATGGGTTGAGGCTTGATAATGAACAACCTTTTAAAGCAAGACACAGGTTATGAAGAATGTGCAGTCATTGATTCCGTCAGCCATCATTGGTGTGGCTGTGGTGGCTCTGGGCTTTACGCTCAGGAGCGGCATTGTGGCTTTCAAGGACATGGACCGTACGGTAGTGGTCAAGGGACTCTCTGAGAGGGAGGTGAAGGCCGACAAGGTGACGTGGTCGCTGAGGTATAAGGAGCTGGGCAACGACCCTGCGGCCATGTACGACCTGCTGGAGCAGAAGAACGGCATAGTGAAGTCGTTTCTGGCCAAGGCAGGTGTGAAGGCGGAGGATGTGAGTGTCAACCCGCCTGTCATAGTGGACCGCCAGGCAGACAACTATGGCAATGACATCATGAACTACCGCTACAAGGCTACGAGTGTCATCACTGTGACATCGAGGGATGTGGACAAGGTGCGCAGCCTTATGCGTCGCCAGTCGGAGCTGATGAAGCAGGGTGTGGCCATTGTCGGTGAGGAGTATGGCGATGGCAGCGTGGTGTATGAGTTCACCGGGCTGACTAAGATAAAGCCTGAGATGGTGGAGGAGGCCACTAAGAACGCGAGGGTGACAGCGCAGAAGTTTGCTGACGACTCAGACAGCCATATAGGCAAGATAAGGAGCGCGCAGCAGGGACAATTCTCTATTGAGGACAGAGACAGTAACACGCCTTACATAAAGAGAGTGAGGGTGGTGAACACCGTGGAGTATAGCCTGGAGTAGAGGTTATAGGAGCTATAGATGCTATAATGCTATAGAACGAGCGCATGCATGGCTTCAATCAGATGGTTATAGGAGCTATAGATGCTATAATGCTATAGAACGAGCGCATGCATGGCTTCAATCAGATGGTTATAGGAGCTATAGATGCTATAATGCTATAGAAGCTATAATGCAATAGATGCTATAATGCTATAGAAAACTATAAAAACAAAGCGTCCGGCTTTGCCATCATGTGGCGAAGCCGGACGCTTTTCTTTATCAGTTATGCCCAAGGCTCTCTGCTCTATAGCATGTGCTTTCACACTATGCCGTTGAGGTGCTGGCTTATTTCTTGCAGTTCAGAGCGTATGGCCTTGAGGCGGTCGATGATCTCCACCTTGCGGTTCATCTCACCGCCCTTGTTGCGTTTGAGCGTGTCGCGTGCTCCCTGCAGAGTCATTCCGCGCTCCTTGACGAGGTGGTAGACCATTCTCACCTGCTCGATGTCAGCCTTGGTGTATTGCCTCACGCCTCGTCCCACCTTCTTCGGGCAGATGTTGGGAAACTCCTTCTCCCAGTAGCGGAGCAGTGTCTCCGTCACATTCATCATGCTCGCCACCTCACCGATGCTGTAGAATGTCTTGAGGTCCTTGTTCTTGTTCAGTGCCATGGTCTCGTGTGGAAAAAGTCTGGTGAGGTCATGCTTTCTTTGGGATGTTCTTCAGCACCTCCAGTGTGAAGTTGTAGAACTTCTCCACCGACTCGATGTTGCAGGCCTCGTCGGGTGTGTGAGGATGGGCTATGGTAGGGCCGTAGCTTGCCATGTCCATGTCGGGATAGTTCACGCCGATGATGCCGCACTCCAGTCCGGCGTGGCATGCTCCCACAGCCGGGCGCTTGCCGTAGAGGCTGTTGTAGATGTCGGACATCATGATGACGAGCGGGCTCTTTGGATTAGGCTGCCATCCGCTGTATCCGCCCTCGGCCTTCACCTCCATGCCAGCCATAGAGAAGCATGCCACGTAGCGGTTGACGAGATACTGCTTCATGCTGTCCTGTGACGAGCGCGCCAGGCTGATGACTTCTGCCTCTCCGTCGCCTACATTGATGATGGCGAGGTTGCATGATGTCTCCACGAGGTCGGGAAGCGATGGTGTGTAGCGCAGCACTCCGTCGTGCGCTGCCATGACAGCGTTGATGACGTTCTCCTGCACGTCCTCAGGCATAGCCTTTGCTGGCAGGTCCTGCACCTCCTCCACAAAGAACTTGAAGGCATCTGTCTCCACGTCCTTGTACTCGTCGAGGAATGTGGCCTTGCACTTGTCTATCATGGCGAGGAAGGCTTCCTTCTCCTGGGCTGGCACGAGCACGGTAGCCTCGCACTCGCGTGGTATGGCGTTGCGCATGTTGCCTCCGTGCCAGCTGCACAGCCATGCGGTGCCTGTGTTGACGGTGGCGAAGAGTGTGCGTGCCATGAGCTTGTTGGCGTTGGCCCTGCCCTTGTGTATCTCGATGCCAGAGTGTCCTCCGAGCAGTCCCTTGATGACGATGTTGTAGCAGAGCATATTGGCTGGGTCTACATTGAGTTCCTGATATTTCATGCGGCACACGATGTCCACGCCTCCGGCGCATCCGATGGTGATTTCGCCCTCCTCCTCAGAGTCGAGGTTGAGCATATACTTGGCGGTGAGCTCGCCGGCCTTCAGTCCGAAGGCTCCGTAGAGGCCTGTCTCCTCGTCGCGTGTGATGAGCACCTCTATAGGGCCGTGCTCCACAGTGGTGTCCTCGATGATGGCCATGGCCACAGCTACGCCCATGCCGTCGTCGGCTCCGAGAGTGGTGTTGCGCGCTGTCACCCATCCGTTGTCGATGTACACGTCGAGAGGGTCAGTCTCGAAGTTGTGCTGGCAGTCCTTGGTCTTCTGCGGCACCATGTCCATGTGGGCCTGGATGACCGTTGTCTCGCGGTCTTCGTAGCCAGGGGTGGCTCCCTTGGTCATGATGACGTTGCCTGCCTCGTCTATGCGCGCCTCGGCGCCGTTCTTCTTGGCAAAGTCTACCAGGAACTGCGCCACCTTCTCTGTGTGGCCAGATGGACGCGGAATCTGTGTGAGGGCATAGAAGCTCTTCCACACATGCTTAGGAGATAATTCTTCAATCGGATTCATAATATATATGTTTTTAAAGTTATTTTACGTGTTATTGCTGCTCCTGCTTCTTGGCAGATGCCGGAGTGCGCGCGCTCAGGGCCACGAGTGAGAAGGCTCCCAGCACGGGCACGAGGGCTGTCTGTATGGTGTGTACTATGAGCGCAAAGGTGACAGCGTCGGTGCCGGCCACTCCGTAGAGCACCAGTATGGTCTTCACGGCCAGGTGCCATGCTCCGGCCCCGTTGGGTGTGGGCACAATGACTGATATGCTTCCTACGATGAAGCTGACGATGGCAGCGGAGAAGCTGAGGTGCTCTGTGAAGCCGAAGCACTGGAAGGTGATCCAGTAGTGGAGGAAGTAGCTGATCCAGATGGCCAGTGTGAAGGCAGTGAAGAGCCATTTGTTCCTCACGCCTCGCAGCGACGTGACTCCTTCCCTCACCTTGTCTATCATCTCCTTCAAGCGTGTCATGAACGCCAGTCTGCGCACGATGATGCACAGCAGCGCCACGGTGGCTGCAAGGCATACGGCTGTGACGATGTAGCCCGTGATGGTGAACTCGTGCAGCCATGCGCTGAGGCTCACGCCTGTCTGGCTGAAGAAGGTGGTGAAGACAGGCATCTGCGAGAGGATGACGATGGCGGTGATGATGAGTATCAGAGCCGAGTCGATGATGCGCTCTGTCACCACGGTGCCGAGCGACTTGAGGAATGACGTGCCGTCGTAGCGTGCCAGCACACCGCACCGCGCCAGTTCGCCGCTGCGCGGTATGATGAGGCTTGATGCGTAGGATATGAACACGGCGTGGATGCATGTGCTCATGCGGGGGCGCTCTCCTATTGGCGAGAGCATCTGTGTCCACCTGATGCCTCTGAAGAGCTGGGCGGTGACTCCGAAGATGAGGGAGAAGAGCATCCAGCCCCAGTCCATGTCGTGCATCACCGTGTGCTCTATCTCGGTGAAGTCGGTGTTGCGGTACATCCACCACAGTATGGCTCCGCCCAGCAGAAAGGGCAGCGCGATATTGCCAGCCTTCTTTAGGCTCATATTTTTAGTGTTTCTATTGTCGTTCATCAAAAAAGTTGTATCTTTGCATTCAGATGGACCGCTGGCATGGCGCGTTGCTCTTCGGGAGCGCCGCAGCCGCCATACGGCCTTTAGCTCCATGTGCCGCAGCCTTCATGTGCCGCAGCTGCATATCCGTGGGCGCAGGCCGTTGCCTCATGCAGCCCTGTGTCTGGCATGTGGCGGCCTTCTTAAAGGCAAAGGTACGAAATTATTCATATTTGTAATCTATAATAAACAGATTTTTTCTTAGTGAACAGTGTAAAACCAAAGAAATTTCTCGGGCAGCACTTTCTTACCGACCTCAATGTGGCACACCGCATTGCAGACACGGTCGATGCCTGTCCGGGCATCCCGGTGCTGGAAGTGGGACCGGGCATGGGTGTCCTCACCCAATACATCATCCCCAAGGAGCGTGAGTTTAAGGTGGTGGAGATAGATTTCGACTCAGTGCCTTATCTGCATGAGCATTTCCCGCAGCTGGGCGACAACATCATAGAGGGTGACTTCCTGAAGATGGACCTGGGCGAGGTGTTTGGCGGACGTCCGTTTGTGCTCACGGGCAATTATCCCTACAACATATCGTCGCAGATTTTCTTCAAGGTAGTGGACAACCGCGGGCTCATTCCCTGCTGTACAGGCATGATACAGAAGGAGGTGGCAGAGCGCATGGCGGCCAAGCCTGGCACGAAGGCTTATGGCGTGCTGAGTGTGCTGGTGCAGGCGTGGTATGACGTGGAGTATCTCTTCACGGTCGATGAGAATGTGTTCAATCCGCCTCCCAAGGTGAAGAGTGCCGTGATACGCATGACGCGCAACGGCAGGGATGGGCTGGGATGTGACGAGCGTCTGTTCCGACGCATCGTCAAGACTGTCTTCACCATGCGCCGCAAGATGATGCGCAATGGCATGAAGCAGATTCTGGGCAAGGACTCGCCTATGCTGGCTGATCCTCTCTTCACTAACCGTCCGGAACAGCTGTCGGTGCAGGACTATATTGACCTGACCAATAGGGTGGACGAGTGTATGGGAGAGTAGCTGGATGCCGCTGCTCTGTAGGGCGCATGTGTGCAGCTTTGTCTCTGGCGCGGGGCCCCGACAGGAATGATAAGCGAATATACGAGACGCATGTGTGCAGCTTTGTCTCTGGCGCAGGGGAAGTGGCGGAATGCTATTCCTCCAGGATCTTTCCCTGCTTGATAAGCTCGTCCTTGATGCGGTAGAGCATGGTTATCGGTCCGGAGAACACGGGATTATCGTAGTTGTTTTTTGAAAGGTGGATGAGTTGCTCCAGTGTCTTGTCTAATTCTACGATGTGCAGTCCGCTGCCGAGGTCGATGTCTTGGTCAAACTTGCGCTGCTCGAACCAGCTGGCGAGTTCGTCTATCTCTTCCTTGGTGTGTATTCTTTTGTATTCCATAATGCTGTGATTTATTTTGGCGATGTTCCGTGGTGCTGCGGTTTGTTTCAGCAACATTCCTCTGTGCTGTAATCTGTTTCAGCAACATTCCTCGGAACCGTGATTCGTTTTAGCCGGAAGTCTGCCGCGTCTTAGCGCACAGGCTTCCGGCTCAATTGTTTTATATATTGTGTCCTATCTAATTTCTTGGTGAGAATCTGTATCATGGCCTTGGCGGCTCTGGAGCTTGCTCCTGGTCCTCCGAGTGTGTCGTTCATGCGCCTGTAGCCGTCGAGCATCCGCTGTCTCTCAAGTCCTCCAGGCAGTATGGCTGCGAGGCATTTGGCCACATTGTCGGCGTTCATGCGATCGGCCACCAGTTCCTCCACCACAGGAGCGTCGGCCACCAGATTGACCAGGGATATGTATTTCACTTTCAGAAACCTCTTTCTGAGCCAGTTGACTATCCGTCCAGCGGCTATATAGTAGCACACCACCTGGGGCGTGCCGAGGATGGCTGTCTCCAGTGTGGCTGTGCCTGAGGTGACAAGTGCGGCGGCTGACTCGCGCAGTATGGTGTATGTCTCGCCGAAGCGTATGTCCACGTCTGTGCCCTCAGGCAAGAACCTGCTGTAGTAGCTTGGATCGATGCCTGGAGCTCCTGCTATCACCAGCCGATAGCCGCTGAAGGTGGAGGCGGCCTGCAGCATGATGCCGAGGTTGTCGCGTATCTCCTGCTTGCGGCTGCCTGCCAGGATGGCTATCTGCCGTTTGCGTTCCACGGAGGGAAGTTGCTTCACGGCCTCAGCCACGGCATCCACGCATGGGTTGCCCACATAGTGTATGGGGAAGTGGCGTTCGGCAAACCATTTCACCTCGAAGGGAAGGATGGAGAAGAGTTCGTCCACGTCGCGCCGTATGTTGCGTATGCGATGCTCTTTCCATGCCCATATCTTTGGGCTGATATAGTAGAACACCTTGCAGATGCGGTGCTTGTGCACATACTCCGCTATGCTGAGGTTGAAGCCAGGATAGTCCACGAGGATGACCACATCGGGATGCCATTGGGCTATGTCGGCCTTGCAGTGTGCCATGTTGCGCAGGATGGCAGGCAGGTGCATGAGCACGGGCACAAGGCCCATGTAGGCCAGTTCGCGGTAGTGCTTCACCATCGTGCCTCCCACGGCTGCCATTTTGTCGCCTCCGTAGAATCGGAACTCGCTCTCGCTGTCCTCCTGCAGCAGTGCCCTCATGAGGTTGGAGGCGTGCAGGTCGCCAGAGGCTTCTCCTGCTATGATGTAGTATTTCATTGGTCAGGGTGAGTATGTATGTGTCTTTAGTATGATGCCATAAGCCATTGAGACAGTCGTTATTGGCTGTATATTTAATGAGCCATATGCCATTGGGCAGCTGTCATTGGCTGTATATTTAATGAGCCATATGCCATTGGTCAGTTGTCATTGGCTGTATATTTAATGAGCCATATGCCATTGGTCAGTTGTCATTGGCTGTATATTTAATGAGCCAGAAAACAGGAGATGCGGCTCATTGGCCTATGGATGCCGTTATGCTGTCGAGAGATGAGTAGGCGGTCATGTCGAGCTGCATTGGCACAACAGCAGCGTAGCCATGCTCGAAGGCCCATGTGTCTGTGTCTTCCTCTGTCGGGTCGTAAGGCGCGTAGTAGCCGGCTATCCAGTAGTACTTGCCTCCTCTGGGATGTTTGCGCTCCTGCCACTCCTCGTGCCATTCGCCCATGCCCATGCGGCATACCCTGATGCCTTTCACCTTCTCCACATCGGCCACGTTGACGTTGAGGCACACGCCTGTTGGCAGTCCGTCTCTCAGCGTGGCTTCCACGATGTGGCATATGCACTCCTTCATGTAGGAGAAGTCGGCCTGGCTGTCAGTCTTGCCGCTTGAGAAGGCTATGGACGGCACGCGCTTGATGCAGCCTTCCATGGCTATGGACACGGTGCCGGAGTAGTGGGCGTTGACAGCGCAGTTGTCTCCGTGGTTGATGCCTCCGAGCACAAGGTCGGGACGGCGTGGCAGCAGCACCTCAAATGCCATCTTGGTGCAGTCGTTGGGTGTGCCTGTGCAGGCCCATACGGTCAGGCTGCCGCGTGTGGCTGTGCCAGCTTCCTGTGTGATAAGTGTGTTTCTCACTGGCGAGTGGCTGCTGATGCTCATGCTTGCGCCGCTGCGTCCACTGTCGGGGGCCACCACAAACACGTCGCCATACTTTCTCATCATCTCTGCCAGCTGGTTGATGCCTTCTGCGGCATAACCGTCGTCATTGCTAATAAATATAAGTCTGTCCATTCTTTATAATTGTTTCTGGCCACAAATTTACGGATTTATTATTTCTTCGGGGCCATGAATGAAAAAAAACATCGCTTGTGTGAAAAAAAAGCGGGAAGAATTTTGCTGGTTGAAAAAAAAGCCGTACCTTTGCATCGCAATTCGGAACAAGGGGTGTTTGTTACGGATTGCTGAAATAAAAATTGGGATATGGTGTAATGGTAACACAACAGATTCTGGTCCTGTTTTTCCTGGTTCGAGTCCGGGTATCCCAAC
>CAKQRW010000022.1 GCA_934271655.1 uncultured Bacteroidaceae bacterium
ATTACAAAAAAACTCGCAAGTGAACACTTGCGAGTTTTTTTGTAATATACAAGTCGGCTATTTTCGGATGCTTACGGCACCACAAGCTGCTTGAAACCTGCAGGGCACCTCCTATCGTATATCCCCTTTCTTTTATGTAGCCTGACACCACAAGCTGCTTGAAACCTGCAGGGCACCTCCTATCGTATATCCCCGTCATTATAGCTCATGGCACTGCCTTTGGCTATGTGAAGGAGCTGCTTATACGGGACTTCCCTATTATATGGGAGCGGCATTCTCCTACTATTATGAAATAATGATGCGCCATCGCCCTATGCCAGAAAAGGCTTTTATTTCATATTTATTATTCAAAGATAGTCTATTTTCACAGCAAAAGCATATTATACAGTTCTATGTATTGCAAAGTATCCAAATAATGCATACATTTGCATTATAAAATAGTACTAAACTTGTGAACTATGAATGTAGACAACGTCAAATCGCAGATGAGAAAGGGCATGCTTGAGTACTGCATCATGCTGTTGCTAAGCGAAAAGCCCTACTACACATCCGACATAATCAAGAGGCTCAAGGAAGCCAATCTGCTTGTGGTGGAAGGCACGCTTTACCCCCTTCTCACCCGTCTGAAGAACGCAGGCGCTCTCAGCTACGAATGGCAAGAAAGCACACAGGGCCCTCCACGAAAGTATTATACGCTTACAGACGAGGGACGTGAAGCTCTGAAACAGCTTGACTGCGCATGGAGCGAGATAGATAACACAGTAAACAACCTGAAGGGAAAGGACAGCTTACTCTGAGGAGAAAAGGCTACCGACATGGCTTCATACCTATAATCAGGGCACAGCATTTCCAGCACAAACGGGCCATGCCTGTTTCCCCAAAACACAACCAACATTCCTATGAAAAAAAACATTCAGATAAACATGTGCAACCGTCTGTATAACATAGACGAGGATGCTTACGAACTGCTCCAGCACTACATTGAGACTCTGCGCAACTACTTTCGCCACCAAGAAAGCGGTGAAGAAATATCGACCGACATAGAGGAGCGCGTGGCTGAGTTGCTTGACGAGATCAAGGCCAACGGCACAGTGGCCATCACTATCGACCATGTCCAGGACATCATCAAGCGCATCGGCGAACTTAAAGACATTGCCTCAGACGAAGACAGGGACAAAGCCAATAGCTTCCAGAACAGCGAAAGCCACGAAAGCAGCCAGCATGCCGAGACAGACTCTGCAAGCACCACGTCGGCCTTCTCCAGGTGGTGGAGCGGTCTGAAAGGAAAGAAATTTTACAGAGACACCAACCACAAGTTTCTCGCTGGCGTGCTGAGCGGATGCTCCAACTTCTTTGGCGGCGATGTGCTGATATGGCGACTGGCCTTCATTATCCTGACTTGCTGCAACTTTAACATGACATGGGGATTCACCCTGGATTTCTTCTATGCCATAAAGTTGACACCTATCATACTGTATGCAATAGTAGCCATACTTGCTCCAGTAGCCGTCACGCCAGAAGACCGTCTGCGAATGAAAGGGAAAGAAATCAATCCGCAGACACTATCCTCTGAAGTGTCCGACTACGCCAACGGCATCAACGACCCTACACAAAAGAACGGGAACAATGACGCAAACGGATGCCTTGTGCAGTTTGCCAAAATCATAGGAAAGATGTTTTCGCTGTTTTTCATCGCTCTAGGCATTCTGCTGTTCATACCGTTACTACTCCTCATCATCACAGGCGTAGTCATAGCATGCGACCCCAGCATTATCATGTCGAATATAGACCACACAGTCCTGGAGTTTTACGACATCTATCCACAATACGTCTACATATTGGCTATAAGCATCCTGGCATTCCTGTTCATCCCTGCCTACTGCTCTCTGCATTGTCTGCTCAACATGCTTGGCAAGATTTCGCAGATGGGATTCTACCAGCGAGTGAGCTTGGTGCTGATGTGGCTGCTGAGCATAGTCCTCATCGTGGTATCGTCCGTCAAGACAGCCCAGTTTGACGACTACTTGGACAAGCGCAGAGAGACTGAATACCAGAAATGGCTTGATGCCCACAAACTCGACGGGACGCAGTTTTACACGCAAGAAGACTATGACTTCTTCAAGGAAGGCGGATGGAAGCTGCTGCGTGCCGAGAACAACCAAGACGATAGATGCACCTATGCAGGACAATACTTCACAGGCGAGACAGAGGTGAGGTATCTGGATGCCGCGCACGACGAATGGAGCGACGGCCCGCTGCTCTACCAAGCGGAGAAGACCGAGAAAGTGGAGTCTGGGGTCTACCGCCTCACAGCCATAGCAAGATGCGCCAAGAAAGGCTCAGGCGTGTTCATTTACGCTTGCAGCGATGAAGGCGCAGCAGCTACAACAGGAAAAGAGACAGCACCTGTTGCTTTCAAGCGGCTGGCCGAAGTGCCCGACCGCGGCGACAAGAATGATGACATCGAGGCTACCGACGGAGAAGAAGCTGACGGCCTTACAGCCAGAAACGACTCCATTTACATTTTGCACGGCAGCACTGGACTGTCAGGCCAACTGCCTTGCCTGTCTTACGGCTGGACTGTAATGACCATTGACAATATCGTCATCTCACACACCCAGACCATACATTATGGCGTGAGCACCGTACCTTCCTTTACAGGAAAGACATGTACGGCGGCATGGTTCTCTGCCACCAACTTCAAGCTGGACAGAATACGGTAACTGGTTCGTGTGACACCTGCAAGGCATCAGCACAGACAGCCTTCCCACACTATCAAATGCGGCAACTGATTCGTGTGAAATGCCACCATTGAAAGACGCGCATACGCTATGCGCGTCTTTTCGTTTTTTTGAGAGCAGAACTTCCTTGGAATTGTGCCCCAAGTGCATCCCGAACGATTCCCGAACCTTCTCACAATATTTTTGGGCTGACGACATAAGTTCTATGCTTAAAGAAAAATGGCACGAAGTCAATAACTTTCGAGGGCAGCGGAAAGCACAAAAGCGGAGACGCTTACATCTGCAGACCATCACGACGACACGTCGCCGATGTTAAAAAGAACAAACTCAAATATCAAAAATCAGCACCTTCTCTTGCATCCGCTGAAATATTTCCGTATATTTGCAACCTGTTAGATAACAGTCCCTCAAATGGAGGCTGCGCTAAAAAGAACAACAGACATCCATCAATCAACCTGATAATACTCATTTATGGCAACACCACACATCTCAGCCTCCAAGGGCGACTTCGCAAAGACAGTGCTCATGCCAGGCGACCCTCTGAGAGCTAAATACATAGCGGAAAACTTTCTTGAGTCACCCAAACTGGTGACATCCGTACGCAACGTGCTCGGATACACAGGACACTACAAAGGAAAGCCTGTGTCGGTGATGGCAAGCGGAATGGGCATGCCAAGCATCGGCATCTACTCATACGAGCTCTTTAGCGAGTATGGCGTGGAGAACATCATACGCATAGGGTCGGCCGGCAGCTACAAAGACTGGCTGAAGGTGATGGACGTGACGCTGGCAAAGACAGCCGTGAGCGAATCGTCATTTGCCAAGGTGCAGGGAGGATGCGAAGACACACACATAGAGCCAAGCTCCGAACTCAACAGCGCCATCATGGCCAAGGCGAAGGAGATGGGCATCAGCTGCAAGCTGAGCGTGGTGCACTCGAGCGATGTGTTCTACAGCGACCCGTCGCAGGGCACATGGAAAGACATAGCTGAGAGGACAGGCTCTGACTGCGTGGAGATGGAGAGTTTTGCGCTCTTCCACAACGCCAACATGCTGGGCAAGCGCGCGGCATGCCTGCTGACCATCAGCGACTCGTTTGTCGACCACACCGAACTGACTGCCGAGGAGAGGCAGAACTCGTTCAAGGAGATGATGACACTGGCTCTGGAAAGCGCCATCACGCTATAGCTCCAGCTTCTACACTTGCAAGAAGGCTCCACATGCAGCACCACATTCTGAAAGGATGCTATGGCGAGCCTTGGGCGTGAACAGACGTGAGCTATAATGACATACGGCACGACTCACGCAAAGTAACTTCAATGAATCCAACTGACTAAAAACATAAACTAACATGATCAAGACTATCACAGCTGGCACCCTGCTTGCGGCATGCGCCCTGACATCGTTTGCACAAGAGGACGTGACAGCCAAATACATCAAGAACGCTGACTTTGAGGTAAACTATCTCACATACTGGAAAAACACCGGCATGCAGATGCAGAACAACGCGTCTTTTCCAAAGAGCGGAGGTGTCTACGTGGAGAAGTGGACAAGCAAGGGCTCAAATGTAGGCACAGGCTCTCTGACACAGCAGATACTCCGTCTGCCACAGGGCAAGTACACTCTTAAGGCCATCGCACAAAACATACAGCAGGACTCGCCAGACAAAGCGCAGACAGGCGCAGAGATCTTCGCCGGCGACTCTACAGCAGCTGTCACCACACAGGGCGAGTACTCATTGGACTTCACGCACCTGCACGGTGACATCACCATCGGGTTCAGACTGAAAAACGCCTCTGGCAACTATGCCTGCATAGACCACTTCCAGCTCTTCCGCAATGGCGACGCGTATGAGGGAGCGCAAGCTGACGACGAGGCCAAATACGCAGAGGAGGAGCAGGAGCTGAGAGAGCTGTATGCCAACGCCACAGGCAAAGTGCCGACGGTGACAGGCAGCGACTATATCGCCATCGGCTCCACATTCGCCCTCGGACGCTCCACCATCACAAGCAATGGAAGCATCATAAAGGAAAAAGGCTACTGCTATTCCACGACCAACGCCGAGCCTACTGTCTTTGACAGCAAATCGACTTACTACTGGTCGCACGAAGGCGCTATATACGTCATAGAGCCTCTGGAACCACAGACCACTTACTGGGTGCGCCCATATGTGATCACAAAAGACAACGTGGTGGCATACGGCGAACCTAAGTTCATATCAACTCTTCCCAAGCCCTCATGCACATGGACTTACGGCAAAGAGGGCTCTGATGAGCAGAACGCCAGAATAGTGCAGGCTGTAAGCAACGGCATACAGAACTACAACGACTGCTCGGCCATCAAGGGATTCAACCTGTCGGCCCACTATGTCTACGGAGCAGGAGCAGGAAGCGGCACTGCCGACTGCTCTTACGGCGGATACATGCGCATCAGCCAATCGTCCTCTTACCAGCGCACAGGCACCGTGCAGCATGAGTTCGCTCACGGTGTGGGAGTGGGCACCCGCAAAATATCCTATGGCATGGCAGAGATAGGCTCATACGACTATTCTGAACTTCACAACTGGAGTTGGTTCGGACGCCGCGCCAACGACCTGGCCCAGTTCATAGAGAACTCAAAGGAGGTGCAGGTAGTGGGAGATGGCACACACTCATGGGTGTCGAACCTGAACGGACGCACCAACACACTCATCAACTACGGCATCAACGGAGCGCATGAGGACGACAACAGCCAGATACTCTACCGCTGCAACGCCATGATGATAGAGGCCATGTGCGAGGACGGCCTCTGCCCTACATATTCCTACAGCTCAGGCATCCCGGCGTACACATGCATGTACATTCCAGGAAAGAAATACTACCTGATGAACAAGAGCCAAGACGGAGGCCTCGGTGATGGACTCATCTACCAGCGTGACAGCAGGTCGGCTGGATGGAAGCCATTCATCACCGACGATGCTATCACCGACGATGCGGCCTGGTATATCGAGTATCAGCCAGCCAGCGGTTGCTATGCTTTCCGCAACGCTGCGAGCGACAAGTATCTCACGCACAACGCTACAGCCTCATCTATCAGCATGAAGACCACATCGAAGCCAAGCGCCACAGAGCTGTTCCAGCTCATACCTGACCGCACCGACGTGACTGTAGGCGCAGGCAATGCCACCATCACCACCCACGGCTACTGGTTCGTGTGGAACGCTAACGGATGCAAGGCCATGAGGGCAAAGAACTTCAGCAATCTGACCCATTACGGCCAGGTGGCGCAGGAGAGCCTGAACTTCAAGACAGCAGCGGCAGAACAGCAGTGGATCATCATCAGCGAAGATGAGATAGGCAAGTACAAAGACGCCGCCATAGCCACAGGCATAGGTTGCATCAAGGTGAACGAAGCCACATCAGACGGCAAGACCGTGACCGGCATATACAACGCAAGCGGTGTCAAGGCCTCACAGACACAGAGCGGCATGAACATCATCAAGTATAGCGACGGAACAAGCAAAAAGATCTTTGTCAAGTAAGAGAAGAGCATGAAAAAAATACTATTAACACTGATGGCATGCACAATGTTGTGCATGCCATCTTTCGCTAAGCACAAAGCCAAGGCCGAGCTGTGGCCAGACGGCACCCCCATCTCAGAGTGGTTTGGCAACAGCGACACCGTGACTGTCTCGAAGTTGGGAAAGATGTACAAGGTCACCGACTACGGCGTGCTAAACGACGGAAGAACGCACACCAAAGAGCTGCAGGCGCTCATTGACCATGCGGCAAGCGAAGGCGGCGGCGTGGTGGTGGTGCCAGAAGGGACATACATGACAGGCGCCATATTTTTCAGGCAGGGAGTGCACCTGCACGTGATGGACGGCGGAGTGCTGATGGGCAGCAATGACCCGAGCGACTACCCTATCATGAAGACACGCATGGAGGGGGAGACATGCCTCTATTACTCTGCCCTCATCAACGCAGACAACCTGGACGGCTTCACCATTACTGGCAAAGGCACCATAGACGGCAACGGACTTACATACTGGAAACATTTCTGGGAGCGACGGAGCTGGAACCCCAGGTGCACCAACAAAGACGAGCAACGACCAAGGCTTGTGTATGTGAGCAACTGCAAGAATGTGCAGATTGACGGTGTGAAACTGCAGAACTCTGCCTTCTGGACCACACATATATATAACAGCGAGAACGTGAAACTGCTGAGACTGCGCATCACCTCGCCAGCCGCTCCTGTCAAGGCTCCAAGCACAGACGCCATCGACCTCGACGTAGTGAAAAACGTGCTGGTGAAGCATTGCTACATGAGCGTGAACGATGACGCGGTGGCCATCAAGGGAGGCAAAGGCCCTTATGCAGACCACTGGAAGACAGAATATGCGGGCGTGGACATGGACAAGTATCCAGAGATGAAGGGCGACGGAGCCAACAGCAACATCATCATTGAGGACTGCGAATACGGATTTTGTCACGGTTGCCTCACACTGGGCAGCGAGTCTGTGCACGACCGCAACATCATACTGAGGCGCATCAAAGTGACGGAGGCTACCAACCTGCTCTGGCTGAAGATGCGGCCCGACACCCCACAGCTCTACGAGTATGTCACCGTAGAGGACATCGACGGCGATGGCAAGAATTTCATCCTTGTGGCCCCTTGGACACAGTTCTACGACCTGAAGGGCAGAGAGACCGTGCCTATGTCATACTCAGACCACATAACCATGAGAAATATCAAGTTTGACTGCAACACGTTCTTCAACGTGAAGCAAAGGGAAGACCAGTACCACCTTAGCAACTTCCGCTTTGAGAATCTGAGCATAAAAGCATCGCATGCAGATTTATTTGAGAGCTTTATTGAGAATTTCGTCGTAAAAAACGTTAATATCGAAAAAAAATGATAACTTTGCACGGTTTTCAGATAAACACCCAAACAACTTAATATTTAAAACAACCTAACATTGATTCTACCTCTTATTTATGGAATGGCTATATCAACTGTTCATGACTGGCGGTGGAGTGGCTCACACTGTCATCCTCTACGCCATGGTCATATCTCTTGGAGTGTTCTTGGGCAACAAGATTAAGATTGCCGGAGTGACACTGGGCGTTACTTGGATTCTGTTTGTGGGCATATTGGCGGGAGACCTGCTGATGCGAGGCCACATCACAGAAAACACGGATGTCATCAACTTCATACAGGATTTCGGACTCATACTCTTTGTCTTCAGTATCGGACTGCAGGTGGGACCGTCATTCTTCACATCTCTGAAGCAGGGAGGTCTGAAGGCTAACGGCGTGGCGGCAGGCATCGTGCTGCTGAACATCACCGTGATGCTTGTGCTATACTACAGCCTGCGCAATTTCATACCAGCGGTGAACGACCTGCCGATGATGGTGGGCACACTGTGCGGCGCCATCACCAACACTCCTGGCCTTGGTGCAGCCAACGCCGCTCTGGAGCAGATCAACCAGGTGCATCCGTTCGAGGGAGGCATTCCTGTCATCGCTAACGGATATGCATGCGCCTACCCTCTTGCTGTGGTGGGCATCATAGGCAGCATCATAGCCCTCCGCTACATCTTCAAGATAAACTTCGAGAAGGAGGTGGAGCATTTCAACAAGAAGAACAACAAAGAGGCTGTGAAGCCGCACCTCATGACCGTCAAGGTTTTCAACCCCGCCATCTCTGGCAAGTCTATCTTGCAAGTAAGAGGCTTCATAGGAAGAGACTTCGTGTGCTCGCGAATGCTGCATGAGGGACATGTGGTGGTGCCAAACAAAGAGACGCTGCTCAACGTGGACGACAAGCTCTATGTAGTGTGCGCCGAGGAGGATGCGGCTGCTATTATAGCCTTCATAGGCCCTGAGGTCACCGTAGAATGGGACGAGCAGGACGTGCCGATGGCGTCTAAGAAAATGACTGTGACAAAAGAGGAGGTGAACGGAAAGACTCTGGGACATCTGCACCCAAGCTCAATGTATGGAGTGAATGTCACACGACTGTACCGTTCAGGCATCGAGCTGTTCGCCAACCCGAGCGTCATCCTTCAAGTAGGCGACATACTGACAGTGGTGGGCCCTGAGGATGCAGTAGACCGCTTCGCCAACAAAATCGGCGACAAGAAACAGCAACTGGACAAGCCAAACTTGCTCACGCTCTTTGTGGGCATCTTTGTGGGCATTCTCTTCGGCATGCTCCCTATCAGCATACCAGGCATGTCGATGCCTGTGAAACTGGGTCTCGCTGGCGGTCCGCTGGTCATAGCCATACTGCTCGGCCGATTCGGCTATAAGTTCAAGCTTGTGGCATACACCACCAACTCAGCCTCGCTGATGATTAGAGACATCGGTCTCGTGCTCTTCCTCGCAAGTGTTGGCATCAAGGCAGGAGGCAACTTCGTCGACACGGTGCTCAACGGCGGCATACACTACGTCTGGATAGGATTCCTCATAACCGTGATTCCGCTCATCGTCATGGGCGTGTTTGCCCGCATCAAGTGGAAGATGAACTACTTCCTCCTGATGGGTATCATAAGCGGCGCCACAACCGACCCGCCAGCCCTGGCTTTCAGCACCACAAACGCTAACAACGGCATCCCTTCCGTGGGCTACTCCACAGTATATCCGCTGTCTATGTTCCTGCGCATCATCACGGCACAGGTAATCATACTGCTCTTGTGCAGTTAAGGAAAAGATAGTGAAGGCGTTGTTTGTGCATGAGGCTATACACAAGCAATCATACAGCTCTTGTGCAGCAAAAGAAGCGATAAGGCACATAAGCAACTGCAAAACAAAAGGACGACACATAAATAATGATAACAGACATATCAAACACACTAAACAACATCATGCAGTCAGCAGACCTACCTCTGCTGGCTGCATTTGTACTTGGACTGCTGGTAGCCCTCAATCCCTGCCAGCTGGCCATCAGCACATCAGCGTTAGCATATGAGTACAGAAGCGGCAAAGGACTCAGCGAAGGCATCGTCTACGCATTGGGCCGCACCGTGACCTACACAATACTCGGATGGGTGACCATGTGCCTGATAGGCGGAGGAAAGAATGTGGAAGGACTGCAAAGCATACTGTCGAAGGCTGAGGAGGCGGTGCCCTACGTGCTCATCGCCATCGGAGCGTTCCTTCTCTACAGAGGCATCCATCATCATGTCCACAAACACGACGACTGTCACAACAGCAGGCGCATCATAAAGAGAAACGGCCCGCTCGGGTCTTTGATATTAGGCATGTCTTTGGCATTGGCTTTCTGCCCGGAAAGCGCCATCTTCTACTTCGGCATGATGATACCACTAAGCGTATCGAGCCAGATGGGAGCACTTGTGCCGCTGGTGTTCGGACTCTCCGCAAGCATACCAGTGATAGCAATAGCATGGATCATGAAAAAAGCCGTGAACAAAGCTGAAAAGTTCAGCAGCAGTTTCGAGCGTTTCCAACAGTGGCTCAACGCTTGCGCAGGCATCCTGTTCATCACAATAGCAGTGCTGCTGATGATGCATGAATGAGGCGGCCTGCCAGACAGAATGTGACAAACACGCAGATAAGCACTCAAGCATATTAGTTTTCACTTTTTTTTCACGAAAAAAACATTGGGATATAATATTTTTGTGCTATCTTCGCACACAAAAAAGAACATATCGAGTTAAGGAGGATTCAACACATGACTGAGGAGGACAGACATAACGCATCGCATGAGTACAACGGCAGGAGCGCGTCGCAGCTGGCGCACGAGCTTTGCCGCCTTATG
The DNA here is from genome assembly GCA_934271655.1 of uncultured Bacteroidaceae bacterium. GTDB lineage: Bacteria > Bacteroidota > Bacteroidia > Bacteroidales > Bacteroidaceae > Minthosoma. The sequence continues at coordinate 10,503 of CAKQRW010000022.1, forward strand.
CTTGTACTTGTGTGGAGATTTATCATCTGGCTCATCAGGAGATTGGTGAAAGGCATACTCTGGTGCATCCGCACAACAGAAAAAGGACTGGCCAGGCTCAACGCCTGGTGGAACGACAACGACACGCAAGAGAAGAAAGCCAAGGTAATAGCATGGGTGAAGATGGCCATGCGCAAGACTGGAGCACTATGCGTGCTGGCTGGAAAGAAGGCAGCAAGATGCGCTCTGACAGGACTGGTGTATGCTGGCAAGGGACTGAAGATAGCCCTCAAGGCCACAGCCATCGGCATAGTGATCGGCACAAAGGCGACAATACAGGGCATCATGCACATGCGCACCACTCTGAAAAGGCTCCGCAGGCTTTCTGCCGTGGCATACAGGTCGATCAAGCGATGGAACGCAAGAAGAAAGAGAGGAGACAGGCTGCGCCAAATCAAAAGGCAGAGAGCCCTTGACGAGTTTCGCCGAAACGGCGGCATGAAAGGAGTCATCGTCAAATACTCAAACAACATACGCAAAAACATCACCATGTTCATGGAAGAAGACCAGGACGAGAGCGACCCCGACGCGCTGACCAACGAGGAACTGATGGAAAAGACTCTGGAGAACGGGGCCAGCAAAGGGAACAAGGGAATGAAAATCGGACAAAGCATTCTGACACACACAAAGGATTTGCTCGACTCAAAATAACACACTTGTTGCAAAAGGCCATATATCGGACAAGAAAAGCATAAAAATTCATTGCCAAATGAAAAAAAACGCTGACAATAACATCTGATTTAAAAAAAAAGTATTACTTTTGCCACAAACTACGGACACTGTCGGCGTGTCGCCGTCAAACAATGTCACGCAGGAGGCTATCTAAGACGATAATAACTAAAAAATAAATATAATCTATGGAAGTAAAAAAATCGAAGAAAGCGGATCTCGAAGGCGAGAAAGGCACGGGTTTGCTCATCGGATACATCGTGGCACTGTCTGTCATGTTTGCATGCTTTGAGTTCACCACTCGAACCTACGAGGAGACAGATGTAGTGTACGCCACCACATCATTCGTTTCAGAGGAGGAGGTCATCCCAATTACGCAGCCAATCTTTACAGCGGCTCCGCCTCCACCAGCTGATGCTCCTCAGGTCGCTGAGATTCTCGACATCGTAGACAACGAGACTGAAATCGTTGAGGAGAAGATTGAGACTTCAGAGTCTACAGACCAGGCCATAAGCGGCCCAACAGCACCTGTCTCAGGTCCTGTCATGGCAGGCCCTCCAGCTCCAGTGCAGGAAGGCAGCGACGAAGGCCAGATCTTTGAGGTGGTAGAGCAGAACCCTTCATTCCCTGGAGGCGAGAAAGCCCTGATGGACTACCTCTACAAGAACCTGAAATATCCTGCTGTGGCTCAGGACAACGGCATTCAGGGCCGTGTGCTGGTGCAGTTTGTGGTAAACAAGGATGGTTCTATCGTAGACCCGAAGGTGTTGCGTTCTGTCGACCCTTCTCTTGACAAGGAAGCCATGCGCGTGGTGACATCCATGCCTAAATGGACTCCAGGCAAGCAACGTGGCAAACCTGTACGTGTACGCTTCACACTGCCTGTAACATTCCGTCTCGGATAAATAAACAAGATATTAAAATTGCCGCACAAAGAATTTTTGTGCGGCAATTTTAATAAAGCGCCATTCAACAAGTAGGCTTTCATTGACAAGCAGACCAACCAATTCCACTTTCTACATCAAATAATCTTGGACACATGCCCAGAAATACACCAGACAAAAGCACGCGTTCCACAAAACACACAGAAGCACCATGCACACAATAGAACAAATCATCGAGATGGTAAACAAGGCTGTCTGCGAAATACAATACAACAGCGAGCCACAAAACCTCTACGATCCCATACGCTACATACTCTCGATAGGCGGCAAGCGCGTGAGACCAACACTCATGCTCATGGCATACAACCTCTACAAGGAGAATGTGGAATCCATCATGAACAACGCCATAGGCCTAGAGGTTTACCACAATTTCACATTGCTGCATGATGATCTCATGGACAAAAGCGACATGAGGCGCGGCAACCCTACCGTACACAAGAAATGGGATGAGAACACAGCCATCCTTTCTGGAGACACCATGCTGGTCATGGCTTACAAGCTCTTCAATCAGGGTCTTGCCAGCAACGCCGCCATGAAAGCATTCATTGACGCTACTGAAGGTGTGTGCGAGGGTCAGCAGTACGACATGGACTTCGAGAAGCGGGACGACGTGACAGAAGAGGAATACATGGAAATGATACGTCTGAAGACATCGCTCCTGCTCGGATATGCCGTGAAGATTGGAGCCATGCTGGCAGGCGCTGACCAAGAAGACGCTGACAGACTCTACGACTTCGGAGAGAAGATGGGACTGGCCTTCCAGTTGCAAGACGACATGCTCGATGTATACGGCGACACAAGGCAGTTCAAAAAGAAACTGGGAGCGGACATCGTAGACAACAAGAAGACAATGCTTCTCATCTCGGCATACAAACTTGCTGACAATGCCAAGAAGAAGGAACTGGACAGGTGGATAAAGGCCGAGGCATGCGATGCCGCCGACAAGATAGCTGCCGTGACTACTATATATAATGAGCTTGACATACCATCGCTTGTCAACCAAAAGATAGAGAGCCTTTTTGCCGCTGCACTTGAGAGCCTCAAGAAGGTGAAGGTGGATGACAGGAAAAAGGCTGAACTCAAAAGGTTTGCCGACATGATGATGGGCAGAAAATACTGAAGAGGCCACAGAAAAGACTGAAGAGACCGCAACAAATACTGAAGAGACCACAGAAAAGACTGAAGAGACCACAGAAAAGACTGAAGAGACCGCAACAAATACTGACGAACCCACAGAAAATTCTGACAAGACCGCAACAGACACGACGGTGAATACATAACGCCGCAACAAATTTCTTCAATGATGATTGACACACATTCACATATAGACGGAGCTGAGTTTTCCGAAGACTTGGAGGAAACCATCATCCGGGCCAAGGAAGCAGGAGTGAAGAAGATTTTCGTTCCTGGCATCTGCATGGCTGATACGCCCCACCTGCTCAGCGTGTGCGACAAGCACCCTGGCTTTCTCTATCCCATGATTGGGCTTCACCCAGAGAACATAATGGACGAGGACTGGCACAAAGCCATAGAGAAGATGGAACAGACGCTGTCCGAAGCCTTGAAGATGGAACAGGAAAAAACTGAAAGTTGCGGACAGGCGCATGCACCCATCATAGCCATAGGCGAGATAGGACTGGACCTCTATTGGGACGCCACACACAAAGCAGAGCAGATAGAGGCACTGGAAGCGCAGATAGCATTAGCAGAAAAATATGACTTGCCGCTGATGCTGCACACACGCAACGCTCACAAGGAGACGATGGATGTGATGGAGCGCCACAGAGAAAGCGGACTCAAAGGTGTGTTCCACTGCTTCACGGGTACAGAAGATGAGGCAAGGGAAATGCTCTCCTTCCCCGGATTCATGCTCGGCATCGGAGGCGTGCTCACCTTCAAGAAATCCACATTGCGTGAGACAGTCAAGAATGCCATCCCGCTCTCACGGATAGTGCTCGAAACAGACTCACCATACATGGCTCCGGTGCCACACAGAGGGCAAAGGAACGAGAGTGCATTTGTGAAAAATATAGCGGAAACACTTGCTTGCGTTTTTGGCTGTAATTTTGATGACATTGTACACCAAACGACTGAAAACGCAATGAAAGTATTCCCCAAAGCATCTTTTTTCACATAAAAATAAAAGTTTCTTTTCATTTAATTTACTTGGTAAGAAAAAAATCATTATTTTTGTCACGAATTATGGGATAAGTGCCACCGCTTATCACATTTTTCGTACATTAAGAGTGGCAGCTGCAAAGATGAGCCACAAAGGAGAGATGCTCGAGTGGCTGAAGAGGCACGCCTGGAAAGCGTGTAAACGTCAAAAGCGTTTCGGGGGTTCGAATCCCCCTCTCTCCGCTTTCAACCAAACGCCACAAGCCCGAACGGCAGCGGCTGAAGGAAGTTTTTACACACAACATGTATAACTTATAAACATCAGATAAAACAAAAGAATAAATAATTTATTAATCTTAAAATTTTCAACACAATGAAAAAAGTATTTGCAATCATTGCATTGATGGGTGTGTTTACATTTGGTATGACACAGTCAATTTCAGCCCAGGATGAGGCAGCCGACTCTGCAGCAACTGAACAGGTGGATTCAGCAGCCGTTGACTCAGCAGCAGCCCCTGCAGCAGACTCAACAGACGAGGCAGCAGAAGCTCCAGCTGACAGCGAGCCCGTGGAGACAGGCATGTACAAGACTCTGAAGACTAAGTTTATCGAGGGTGACGCAGGCTTCATGGCCATCGTTGCTATCGCACTCGTTCTTGGTCTCGCATTCTGCATCGAGCGTATCATCTACCTCGCACTCTCTAAGATCAACACAGTCAAGTTCATCGACGAGATTGAGGAAGCTGTGAAGAACGGCAACATCGAGGGCGCAAAGGAAATCGCACGCAACACTCGCGGTCCTATCGCTTCTATCTACTATCAGGGTCTTCTCCGTCTGAACGATGGCGCTGACGCAGTGGAGAAGTCAGTTGTGGCTTACGGTGCAGTGCAGGCTTCTAAGCTTGAGAGCGGTTGCTCATGGATCACACTCTTCATCGGTATGGCTCCATCTCTCGGATTCCTCGGTACAGTGATTGGTATGGTACAGGCATTCGATGACATCCAGGCAGCAGGTGACATTTCTCCTACAGTCGTTGCAGGCGGTATGAAGGTGGCCCTCTTGACAACTATCTTCGGTATCGTCGTTGCCCTTATCCTTCAGGTATTCTACAACTACATCCTCGCAGAGATCGAAGGACTCACTGCTAAGATGGAAGACTCAACAATTTCCCTCCTTGACATCGTTGCTAAGCACTGCAACAAGTAATTAGGTGAACTACATCTTTATATTAAAGAGAAAGAGTCATCAACTAATTATCAAACATTAAAAGGAGAATAAGAAATGGAGAATAAAATATTAGCAAGCGCTCAGGCTGGTGTAGAGAAAATCTCAAAGATAACTCTTTGGGCACTCATCGGCATCACCATCGTGGTGGTAGCGCTCTTCGCGCTCGTAGGATACGACACTCCTTACGAGGAGAAGCCTACAATTGTGGACCCACAGTTGACAGACCTTCTTCTCATCTGGACTGGCATCCTCATCGTAGCAGCAGCAGTAGTAACAGTAGGCGCTGTCATCTACGGCTTCATCAACGGCAGCAACAAGTCAAGGCATGAAGAGACTGGCCTTATCGCCAAGACTGGTCTTTTGGCATGGGGCACATTCATCGTATCGCTCGTCATTGGCATCGGCATCGGCGCTGCCAACATGAACGAGGTCCTCATCATCAACAACAAGGACTGGAACAACCCAACAGACATCATCATGACTGATGCCTCTATTGTTTCAATAGCAGTGCTCATCATCGCCACAGTCATTGCTACTGTATTCAGCATGGCAACTGCCAACAAGAAGTAAATAATCTTTAACTCGGAGCAAAATTATGGGAAAGAAAAGAAAAATGCCGGGACTGAACACCAGTTCAACAGCGGACATCTCATTCATGTTGCTCATCTTCTTCCTTGTGACAACCTCTATGGACACAGACCAGGGTCTTGGACGTACCCTGCCTAAGCCACCAGAGGATGACCAGTTGAACAACGAAATCAAGGTCAAGGAACGTAACATCCTCAACATCCGTATCAACAAGGACAACTACGTGATGATAGGTGACGACTACGCTTCTCTTGATGACGTGAAGGAGAGAGCTAAAGAGTTTATCAAGAACGCAGACAACAAGCCAAACCTGCCGGAATTGAAGCCAAAGAAGATTAAGGGACTCGGCAAGACCATGATGGTGACTGAGAACCATGTCATCTCTGTGCAGACAGACCGCGGAACAGACTACGGAGTATACTTCGCTGTACAGGACGCTCTCGTGGCAGCCTACAACGAGCTTCGCAACGAGTTGGCAAAGCAGGAGTTCGGCTTCAAGTACGAGTTCCTGACAGCAGACCAGCAGAAGGCAATCCGTGAGGTTTACCCACAGAAGATTTCTGAGGCAGAACCAAAGAAATATGGAGGACAACACTAATGAGCAGATTCAATAAAAACGGTGGCAGAGAAATGCCAGAGATGAACACCTCATCTCTCCCAGACTTGATCTTCACCATCCTGTTCTTCTTCATGATGGTAACAACCATGCGTGAGGTGACACTGAAGGTTAAGTTTGACAAGCCTGTTGGTACACAGCTCGAGAAACTGGCTCGCAAGTCATGCACTTCATTTATCTACATTGGTCAGCCTACAGACGCATTGAAGTCACAGTTCGGTACAGGTTACCGCATACAGCTCAACGACAGATATGCAGAGGCTCCAGAAATCAAGGACTTCATCACAGAAGACCGCGGTGAATTGCCTGAAGCAGACAAGCCTTTCTACACAATCTCTCTGAAGTGTGACCACCACACTCCAATGGGTATCATAACAGACGTGAAGCAGGTGCTGCGTAAGTCTTACGCACTTAAAATCATGTATTCTGCCAACAAACAGCAGTAACACATAGCACATATTATAAAAAATGAGCGACTGCACATGCGGCCGCTCATTTTTTAGTTGTTCTCAAAAGAATAAAGAATTTAAAAGAACTCTACACCAATGAAACAATATCTGAACTTACTTCAGCGCATACTGGACGAGGGAGTTGAAAAAGGCGATCGCACTGGCACAGGCACCATCTCTGTGTTTGGCAACCAGATGCGCTTCAATCTTCAAGAAGGCTTTCCTTTGCTCACAACAAAAAAACTTCATCTCAAATCTATCATCTACGAACTTCTATGGTTTCTCCGTGGCGATACCAACGCAAGATGGCTTCAGGAAAACGGAGTAAGGATATGGAATGAATGGGCTGACGAAGATGGCAATCTCGGACACATTTACGGATACCAGTGGAGAAGCTGGCCTGACTATAATGGAGGCCACATCGACCAGATAAGCGAAGTGATAGAACAGATAAAGAACAATCCCAACTCACGTCGCCTGATTGTGTCGGCATGGAACGTGGCAGACATCAACAACATGAACCTTCCCCCATGCCATATACTGTTCCAGTTTTATGTGGCCAACGGCAAACTGAGTTGCCAACTCTACCAGCGCAGCGCTGACACTTTTCTTGGAGTGCCATTCAATATAGCATCATACGCCTTGCTGACAATGATGGTCGCTCAGGTATGCGACCTTGAGCCAGGCGATTTCGTCTATACTACAGGTGACACGCACCTCTATCTTGACCATATAGAGCAGGCTAAACTCCAACTGACAAGAGAGCCTCGTCCACTGCCTAAGATGCTCATAAATCCAGAAGTTAAAAATATATTCGACTTCAAATATGAGGATTTTGAACTGACAGGTTACGACCCTCATCCACACATCAAAGCGACCGTAAGTGTTTAATCAGAGAGAAAACGAAGGAACGGGAATAGAGGCTGTAGAAACAATAGAGGATATAGATATAATGTAGAAGCTATAAAGACTGTAGAAGCTATAGAGACTATAAGATTATAGAAGCTATAGAGCAAAAAACTTCCGAGAGCATCTACTTGGGCCATAGAGACTATAAGATTATAGAAGCTATACACCTATTGCCAGCCAATATCCATCCCTAAAGCGCATCTCTTCAAGACCCTGTAACAATAAATGATCTCAATAATAGTAGCCATTGCAGAAAACAATGCCATAGGCAACAACAACAAGCTGATATATTGGCTTCCTAACGACCTCAAACGATTCAAAGCCCTGACAACAGGAAATACCATCATCATGGGCAGGCGCACTTTCGAGAGTCTGCCCAAAGGAGCTCTACCCAATAGACGTAACATTGTACTGTCAAAAACAGGAAAGCCAGAGGATTTTCCAGGAGCAGACCTATACAACAACCTGTCTGAAGCGCTTCAAACATGCGACGGCGATGTTTTCATCATAGGAGGCGCCTCTGTATATAAAGAGGCTCTACCTATCGCAGACAAATTGTGCCTCACATGCATCCACGACACTCCTGCCGAAGCAGATACATTCTTCCCAAGTATAGATGCTGAACAGTGGACTGAAGTGATGAGAGAAGAGCACGACACAGATGAAAAGCATGCCTACCGATATGCTTTTGTAGACCTGATAAGAAATGGTAACAAATGAACAAGCTGCCATGTTTAGCAAATGAGCGAGCAACAATAAATTGCAAATGGATGCACACTTCACATAGGCAGCCACGATATTGTTCCCAGTCTATAAAAAGTAAAAAAAGAAACAAACACCATAATTCAAAGAAATGAATCTACCACAAGAGTTTGCAGACTCCATGATAGCCTATATGGGCAAAGACGAATACGACAGGCTGGCAGCAGCTCTTGACACCACACCACCTGTCAGCATGCGCCTCAATCCATCCAAGATGACAGCTGATGAAAGAAAAGACATTGTGAAGAGAATGAAAGCCACAAGAGTTCCATGGTGTGACATGGGCTTTTACCTTGCAGAGCGCCCTCAATTCACTTTCGACCCGCTGCTCCACGCTGGATGCTACTACGTGCAGGAAGCCTCATCCATGTTCGTTTGGCACATCATATCACAATACCTAAGCGGAAACATCGGTGAGCAAGAAACGCCCCCAGCCCAAGACGTCCACTCCCCCATCACTGCACTTGACTTATGCGCAGCACCCGGCGGCAAGTCCACACTTGCCCTATCACTTCTGCCCAAAGGATCCATACTTGTAGCCAATGAAGCCATACGACAGCGTGCAAACATACTGGCTGAAAACATCGTCAAATGGGGAAACCCAAACTGCATCGTTACCAACAACTATGCTGAAGATTTCGCATCCTTCGACGAGACCTTTGATATGATCATCTGTGATGCCCCATGTTCGGGCGAGGGCATGTTCCGCAAAGACCACAACTCCATCAACGAATGGAGCCCATCCAACGTGGTTGCATGCAGCAAGACACAGAAAGACATCACAAGCGATATATGGCATGCGCTGAAGCCAGGCGGACTGCTCATCTACAGCACATGCACATACAACCCGCACGAAGATGAGGAAAATGCGAAATGGATCGCAGACCACCTCGGTGCGGAGATACTCTCATGCCACCCAGACAAAGATTGGCATCTGACAGAAACGAACACGCATTTCTTCCCGCACATTGTCAAAGGAGAAGGCTTTTTTGTGAGCATCCTGAAGAAAAAAGATGATGAATGCGAAAGCGGTCCACAAGGCAATAGCATAAGAAAGAAAAGCAAGGAAAGGAAAATATCCTCAAAGGACAAGACACCACAGGAACTGAAAGACTGGCTTGAGGAAGGCTCTGACTATGAAATATATGAGCACAACGGCACCTACCATGCCTTCCCCTCTATACACAAAAATCTTCTGAAGAAGGCACAGGAAAGTCTGCGCATTGTTCATGCAGGAATAGAACTGGCCAGACCAAAAGGCAAAAAACTGCAGCCAAGCCATTCACTTGCACTCAGCACAAGCCTCAAGCGTTCGGCCTTTCCACAGGTGGAACTCGACTGCACGCAAGCAATAGCATACCTGCGCACAGAAGCCCTTTCACTGCCAAGCGACACACCTATAGGATATGTGCTCCTGACCTACCAAGGCCATCCACTCGGATTCGCCAACAACATAGGCAACAGAGCCAACAATCTCTATCCACAGGAATGGAAGATAAGAAGCACGCACATAGAAAACATACAATAGCATCGTGATGCCTTTCATTGTCCAATAGGCTCATTTTCACGTGTAATATTTTGACAATATACAAAAAAAGGCTAACTTTGCATGTCAAATTGCAAACAACAAGATACAGATGAATTTATACGTCAGATATTTCAGCAATGAGGCTGTAGTAAAAACAGCCGATGAAGCCCTGGATTTCTTAGCCACCATTCCTGAGATAAGGTTGGAGAACAGCGCAAGAAACCGCATCAACACATTCATCAAATCGTCAAACCTCTACCCCTTTCGTCTGAAAGTGACATACTCCAACTATGTCCTTTTCCTTAAGACGGAAGCTGAGACCTTGGAGCAATTCAAGGAAGAGGAGGCCATGCGACGCGCACAAAAGAATGAGGACACACCTTCTATTTCAGAACGCAAGAAGACCATCATGGACGCTCTCAACGCAGAGAAGAAAGGATGGTGGCTGACCAGCCTCAAGTTCAAGCGTGTCATTACCATGCCACATAGCGGCAAATGCCAGTATGTAGACACCACATTTACCGTAAGGCAGATAGCCAATAGCGCTATGGACGCCTACAACCGACTAATAGACCACCTCAAGAGCCGTTCCGATGTTGACCCACGCTCGCAGTTTCCTTCTGCTAAAAGCGCAAATTTCGAATACCAGTTTTTGGAAACTATAGCAACGGAACAAGAGACAGACAAGAATGTTCCTGAATATACCGAAGGAGACACTAAACAAGAAGGAAACGTTCCTGTAAAAGAAGACCTTCAAGTGGATGAATATCCAACAGGTGAAGACATGCCACAGGAGCATGACACATATACGGAAGAAACAAACGCCCCTGCTCTGGAACACGTCGACACAAACGATGGCGACAGACAAGAGGCTGAGCAGCAGGAAGCCTCTTTCAACGAAGGCGACAGACAAGAGACCGGACAGCAGGAAGCCTCTTTCAACAAAGGTGACAGACAAGAGACCGAACAGCAGGAAGCCTCTTTCAACAAAGACAACAGACAAGAGGAAATATACTAATATATAATATAAGCATAGCTTAAAAACGCCCCAAAATGGGTAATGGCTTTTCTGTAATAAAACGCCGCACTCCTTTCTTTGTAGAAGAGAGTGCGGCATTTTGTATCTAATCTAATTTTATCTACTTTCTTTTTGTTTATATAGGGGAATGCGTCATTATATATCAACATAGTTTGCTTTGTGACAACGACTTGCATATCAAATATAAAATGGCCATGTCACCATAGCGTTTTAAAACAAGCCATGCACCACGTCGGTATGCTCCGTATGGCAAAGCCACCCACTTCCCTATTACCTTTACATGATCAAGCTTTCTCCTCGCCAATGATTTTCCATGTTCCAGCGGCTATGACTGCACCGGCAAACGGACCGACAAAGAACACCCACAGGTCGCTAAGAGCCTGTCCACCCTCAAAGAGCGCAGGTCCGAAAGAACGCGCAGGATTGACAGATGTGCCAGTATAGTGGATACCTACGAGATGAATGAGAACAAGCGAGAGGCCTATGGCCAGTCCGGCAAAATTGCCAGCTCCCTTCTTAGCGTCTGTAGCTCCAAGCACCACAAGCACAAAGATGAATGTGAGCACAGTCTCCACTATGAGCCCTACCACCACTCCATGATCGCCAGTACTGTTAGCACCTGTAGTAGTTCCTCCAGCAGCAACCATGTCATTTGTCGTCAAGGCATAGAGGATGGCAGATCCTACAAGCGCTCCAATAAACTGGAATATCATGTACATCACAGCATCCTTTCCGCCAATGCGCTTTGACAGGAGGCAGCCAAGCGTGATGGCTGGATTGATGTGGCATCCTGACACACCACCTATGGTGTAAGCCATTGCCACCACTGCCAATCCAAAGGCGAATGCTGTTCCTACTACGGACGCTGTATCAACGCCACAATTAAGAGACACGGCTGCTCCGCAGCCAAGCAGAGTCAGAACCATCGTTCCGACCATCTCTGCAAGATACTTTTTCATAATGATAAAGTCTTTAAGTGATTAGTAATAATGATTAGTATAATAAAGTTTTTATGTGATTAGTAATAATGATTAGTATAATAAAGTTTTTATGTGATTAGTATATAATATTGACTAGTATAATAGCGTCATCTGTCACATTCATTATTTATCTACGCCAACGGACAAGGACTGATAGTGCAAGTTTTTCACGCTCTACACTAAAAGGAGTCCTGCCGCCGCGACTTCTGTTTTTCTTTTACTGTTCCAGATGCATGATGCCTCCTGTAGCAGGATTGAGAACAAGTTTCGTGTTCGCCCCTTTATTAAACAAAGTAGGACTGAGCGTGTCCACAGTACCCATTTGCGCAAAAGGCAACTGTTTCTCATACACAGTTCCCTCCATGTTTTCAATCTTTACAGAGGCCATGCTTGGCATGTTATACACGAGACCAGAAATCTTTCGCTTAGACTTTTCCGCAGCAGAAGGAAGAGCCACCGTGTGGAGATCCTTCACAGTCATATAATATGGAGAGCCAGCCAAATCATCAGAATCGACAAATCCCAGTTTTCTTGAGAACCGGAAGAACACGCTGCGGTCAATATCATTATCTGGGACAAATGTATACGAGCGAGACATCCACACCGTGTCTGCACAACCTGCAAAAAGCTGTGTGAGAGCCTGCTCCTGATGATCCAGCTCGTCAAGCACAATCTTCAATGATGCGCCATCCTTTGGCATAGATTCCACCTGACCTCGCTTGATAGCATTCTTGCTTTCACGTATGTCGAGAATCTCCTGGGCTGTAAGCTCTGCTCTCTTCGACACCGAAGTGGAGGAAAGAATATCTTCGGTAAGATACTGGCGCGCGTCCAGCTTATGGTTGGTTGCAGCAGGCAACGCCACCGCACCACTCTTGTCCTCTACCGTAGTGTTGACCGCCAGCAATATGCCGTCATCCGACAGCTGTGCCATAGGAGCCACTGTCTTGTCCTTCATCTTCACGGTAAAAGCCTTCGATGTGTCAGGCACACCTTCTTGCATCACTTTCAATTCTGTGATTTGGCATGCGCTCGTCTTCTCCGTAGGCACATTGCCCATGTGCAGATAGCGCTCTGCATATTTCGCGTACTCGCCTGGAGTGTAGACAACCTTCATAGCCGTCACATCCACACGCAGCTGCGTCTTCGGAAGCATGTAGTTGACACCATTGGCAACTATGCCAGGATTAAACTCTGTAACCTGTGTCTGTCCCATGGACACAGCAAAAGCCATGGCAGACAATAAACTCATTATACTTCTTTTATTCATCAGTCTTTATTTTCATCTATAATTCATTCCTCGTCATCAACTCATCACTCATTTTCCTCATCACTCATTCCTCGTCATCCGATCTCAGTTTCATGAATGCGGCAGGCACATGTTCCACTATGTCCCTTGCCATCACACCCTCATATCCAAGTTTCTCTGCTGCTAAGTCGCCAGCCAGTCCATGCAAGTACACGCCAAGCCGCACAGCAGCCTCTGGCTGGTAGCTCTGAGCCAGGAGAGACAGAATGATGCCTGTCAGCACATCGCCTGAGCCTGCCGTTGCCATGCCAGGATTGCCCGTAGGATTGAAGTAGACATAGCCCTCTGGAGTGACCACAGCAGAAAAGGCGCCCTTGATGACTATATATATTTGCTGGCGCATCGCAAGATCACGCGTATGTTCCAACTCATCGTAAGAGTTTCGTGTGGAACTAATAAGCCCAAACAGCTCCTTCTTGTGAGGCGTGAGAATAGTGCGGCGCGGCAACTGAGAAATCCATCCGCGATGCGAGCCCAGAATATTAAGCGCGTCGGCATCCACCACCGACGGGCATTTGGCCATGCGCACCTGCTCAATGAAAGCCTGTACCGTATACGCAGACGTGCCTATGCCAGGACCTATAGCCATGGCATCATAGTCGCTGTTGTCAAAAGACTGGCTGAAGCAGTCAGGGTCAACGTCAATGTCAAGGATGGCCTCAGGCACAGATGTCTGCAACACCTGCACGTTGCACTCAGGCGTGTGCACGGTCAACTTTCCGGCACCGCTTCTCATGCATGCCATGGCACTCAGTATGGCTGCGCCAGCCATGCCCCTCTTTCCAGCCACGAGCAAAGCATGCCCAGCCATGCCCTTATGCGTGAAACGCAAGCGCTTACGCAGCAGCGGCCGCAGTTCGTCAGCCTCTGTCAGATGGTAAGGCGTTGACATGTCGTCAGCCTCAGAGTGTCTCACGCCAATATTCATCACCTTCCAGTCGCCAACTATCTGTTCGTGCTCAGGGAAGAAGAATGCCAGCTTAGGAAACTGGAATGTGAGCGTCACGTCAGCATGGATGATGTGGTTCATCACGTTATACGTGTTGTCCTCTGTCATGAGTCCCGATGGCACGTCAATAGACACCACCATAGCCGGCGACGCATTGATATACTTCACCACCGAAGCGAATCCACCATTGAGCGGGCGCGTGAGCCCTGTGCCAAAGAGACCGTCTATGACCAGATCCTCCTTATCCAAATGAGGCGGGGTGAACTGCGACAGAATCTCCACAAACTCCAGCACATCTCCACACATCTGACTGTCACATCCCTTTTCCTTTACTTCTATCAGCCGCGCCTTGTTTATCTCGCAGTCTGGCGACAGATTGCCAGATATGTTGAACAGATAAACATACACATTATATCCCTCAGCATACAAAAGGCGAGCCACCGCCAAAGCATCTCCTCCATTGTTGCCAGGCCCAGCAAAGATCTTCACGTTCTTCACGCTTGACCATCTATAGCACACTTCATCAGCCACAGCCTTAGCAGCCCTCTCCATCAAATCTGTCGATGTTATAGAATCCTTCTCTATAGTGTAGGCATCAGCCTTCTTCAACTGAACCGCTGAAAATATCTTCATATTGCAATAGTATTAAAGATGTCATCCTGTACTTTCGTTTGCAAAAGTAATGAATAGATATCAAAAATCCCATAAAAATCCAATTTTTAGCGTCACTCAAGGGCTTTTTTATGCTATTGTTCACTATTTTATCATCTAAATGCAGTTTTTTGTGTACCTTTGCAAGTAATTTCACTTCTACAAGAAGCAACACTTCACACTACGCAACAGACAGAACACTATGGTAACCATAAAAGACAAACAGTTCAAGCTCTACCTCACAGCCGAACAGATAGAGGAGAAAGTATCTGCACTTGCAGAAAGACTCAACGCAGACTACGCCGGCAAGTGCCCCCTGCTCCTTGGCACCCTCAACGGAGCCTTCATCTTCGCAGCCGACCTTGTCCGCCACCTCACATTTGAGCATGAGATACAGTTCGTCAAGTATTCATCCTATAGCGGCATGAATTCCACAGGCAAAGTGAAAGAGCTTATAGGTCTCAAGGAAGACATCTCTGGCAGAGACATCATCGTAGTAGAGGATATAGTCGACACAGGCACCACCATGAGCCAGACCATCCCATACATCAAGTCAAAGGGCGCCAACACGGTAGAGATAGCCACCCTTCTATCAAAGCCCAACAAAAGGACTGTAGACATTGATGTCAAATACTGTGCCATGGAGATTCCAAACGATTTCATCGTAGGCTACGGCCTGGACTACGATGAGCTGGGACGCAACCTCAAGGACATCTATGTGGTGACAGAGTAAAGGACTGATTACCTGTTGTACAGGACAATAGGGACAACACTCCAGAATGCGCCAGCAGAACACCATACAGCGCAGCATCACCCCCAGCTTCCCAAAGCACAAAAGACAACATTAGCAAGCGCTAAAAGACAACAACATAAAATACTGCAAGCGCAACAATATAAATACAGCAGAAGAGAACAACATAAACATAATAATACAAAAAAACAAAAGATGAAGAATATCATTATCTTTGGTGCCCCAGGCTCAGGCAAGGGCACTTACAGCGACGAGATTGTCGCAAAGTATGGCATGGGACACATCTCAACAGGCGACGTGCTCCGCAACGAAATCAAGAACGGAACAGAACTCGGCAAGATAGCCAAAGGATATATTGACAACGGACAGCTCATCCCAGATGAACTGATGATTGACATTCTCGCAAAGACATATGATGAGCAGCCAAAGGGCAAGGGTGTCATCTTCGACGGCTTCCCACGCACCATCGCACAGGCAGAGGCTCTGAAGAAGATGCTCGCAGAGCGTGGCGACGACATGGGCATGATGATTGAACTCGTAGTAGGCGAGGACGTACTCATGGCACGCCTTCTCAACCGCGCCAAGGAGCAGGGCCGCGCAGACGACAACGAGGAGACAATCAAGAAGCGCTTCGAGGTGTACCACAACCAGACAGCTCCTCTCGCAGACTGGTTTGAGAAGGAGGGCATCCGCAACACTTTCACATGGAAAGGCTCAAAGGAGACCATGCTCTCTGAAATCTTCGCAGCTATTGAGAAGAACGCCTGACAAGCACATAAGCCAGGCGAGCCCGTTGTTCATAAGAAACGCATAGCAAGCCCCTTGCCTATTAGAGAGTGCCTTGCTATTCACTTCCTCAATGGACACCTGACATATACATATCATAATAAAACAAACAAAAAATGGCAGGAAGCGTCCATGCGACACTTCCTGCCTTAAACAATCCTTTAATGGCAGATTCAAATTTCATTGACTACGTAAAGATCTATTGCCGCTCCGGACGAGGCGGACGTGGCTCGACGCACATGCACAGGGCCAAATACCTTCCAAAAGGAGGACCTGACGGCGGCAACGGCGGACGAGGCGGACACGTCATACTGTGCGGCAACCGCAACTACTGGACTCTCCTGCACCTGCGCTACGACCGTCATATACAGGCAGAGCACGGAGGCAATGGCTCAAAGTGCAAGTCTACCGGCAAGCAGGGAGCCAACAGCTACATCGAAGTGCCATGCGGCACAGCAGTCTATGATGCTGAGACAGGCGAGTTCATCTGCGACGTGACAGAGCACGGCCAAGAGGTAATCCTCTTGCACGGCGGACGCGGCGGACTTGGCAACTTCAATTTTGCCACGCCAACCAACAAGGCTCCGCGCTATGCACAGCCAGGCGAGCCCATGCAGGAGCGCACAGTCATTCTTGAGCTCAAACTCCTCGCAGACGTGGGACTGGTAGGTTTCCCCAATGCCGGCAAATCTACACTTGTCAACGCCATATCATCTGCCAAGCCGAAGATAGACAATTACCCATTCACCACACTGGAGCCATCACTCGGCATCGTTCCCTACCGTGGCGGACAGTCGTTCGTCATAGCCGACATCCCTGGCATCATCGAGGGAGCAAGCGAGGGACGAGGCCTGGGCCTACGTTTTCTACGGCACATCGAGCGCAACTCCTTGCTGCTCTTCATGGTGCCAGCCGATGCCGAAGACATACGCCACGAGTATGACGTGCTGCTCAACGAGCTTGAGCAATTCAACCCCGACCTTCTGAGCAAGGGACGTGTGCTTGCCATCACCAAGTGCGACCTTCTGGGTCAAGATGATGAGCTGAAAGACATGCTCCGCGAGGGACTTCCAGATGACATACCTGTAGTCTTCATCAGTTCTGTGGCGCAGATTGGCTTGCAAGAGCTGAAAGATGTGCTTTGGAAAGAGATGAACAGCGAAAGCAACAAGATTGCGGCTATCAACACGCAGGAGTCCATCATCCACGCTCCGAAGACATTCGCCTACATGGACAGCATCCAGGATGATGACGACGAGGGCTGGGGTGACGAGACTGCTACAGATGATGACGACATCGAGTATCTCGACGATGAGGACATCGAAGACCTGGAAGACTTCGAGTACGAAGACTGATTGCCATAGAGGCGCACGTCTCATACTACAGCCCACATCATTTATATAATAGCTACACGTCATATAATACATTTATATAACAGCACACACGTCATATAATAGCATATACACAATGCTGATATACAACACTCCATCACACATCACCGCCTTCTCAACCACAAGAGATGGCGGTGTTTCTGTACAGATTCCCAACCTGTACATGCCCAATCATCAAGTGCACGGCACACGCACAGTCATTATTGACGAGCATTTCACACATCTGTCGCCACTCGAGCAAGCCATCATAACAGACGGAGCTGACGCTCTGTCTACCGACATGCCCGAAGTGTGTGTCTGCGTGAAGACAGCCGACTGCATACCTGTTCTCCTATGGGATGACGTCACCCACGTGGTGTCTGCCGTCCATGCCGGATGGAAAGGCACTCTGCAACGCATAGTAGAAGCAAATATCGACAAGCTACATTCAGTCTACGGCACCAAGGCCGAAGACCTGCACGCCATCATCGGGCCTGGCATCGGGATAGACAGCTTCGAGGTAGGCGATGAAGTGTACAAACAGTTTGCAGAGGCCAATTTCCCCATGGAAGAACTTGCGCGACGCTATCCAGGCATGCGCGACCCAGAAGAAAGCCGCTGGCACATAGACCTATGGGAATGCAACAGACTGCAACTCACTAAAAAAGGTGTCAACCCACACAACATAACTGTTGCAGGAATTGACACCTATGCCAACTATGACCGCTTCTATTCCGCACGGCGCCATTGCGACGGGCGCATCATCAACGGCATCATCAGAGCAGAGCGTCCCTGACCATTTCCCAAGAGTCACAAAACTCCCGCATGGAATGAAACAAGAGATTGGCTCCCTCACCAAGCAGAGCGCTATCTGGCAGCGGTCCCGTGTTCACAGCTATTGTGAACACGCCTGCTGCCACACCTGCCTGCACACCCAGCGGAGCATTCTCCACCACTATGAAATTGTTGGGAGCCAACATATCCGCCGATGCCGCAGACACCCCCTCATGGCCTTCTTTCACAAAAGCCCTGTATTTCTCCATTCCCATCAGGTAAGGCTCAGGATTTGGCTTGCCATACTTCACGTCAAAGGCTGTGACCATCAGATCCTGACGGAAAATGTCTGGAAAGTTCTTGTTCAGCCTCTCCAGCAGTGTCTTCTGTCCGCTGCCCGTCACCACCATTGGCACCACGCCACATTCCTTCACCTTCAGCAACAACTCATAAGCCCCAGGCATGCGCTCCGCCTTAGGACACTTATTGAAGAGGTCGCTCTTGTAAGCATAGATACGCTCTATCTCATCTTCCGAAGCCTCATGCCCGCGCTCACGCCTCGACACTATGTTGATAGTGCCAGCGCCCGTGCGTCCCTCATGCATATAAGCTTCCCATTCCGGCAGGTCCATTCCGAAGTGCGCCATCGTCTCATGCCACGAACGGGCATGATTGCGCATGGAGTCGAAAAGCACGCCATCCATATCAAACATGGCAGCCTCAAGGTGCATGCTCTCATATCCATGCTTAGCCTTATACTCCTCTGCGGCCTGCCTTACAATATTTTCGCTTGTCATTGTTCTTCTTACCTTACTACTTATCTATTTCATCATAGGGAGCGAAAAGTATCTTTCCACGCCACAATGCCATATAGCACAGACTTGACAATCATTTTATTAGCATTCTGCCACAGGCATCACACCTGGCTTCATACATAGCGCCACAATATGCCACACATATTTATCATACATGATTATTTACATGCTGTATTATTACACATGATTAAATACACGCAACATCCATGGCATGAGACATCAGTCCGCACATCCTACATGCTACAAGCGAGACAGAAACTTCTCCTTGTCAACCACAAAGCGGAGGTGGTCACCCTCGCCGATCATATCCTCGCCGGCATAGGCCTTCACCTTAAAGAAGATTTTCTTACCCTCCACCTTTGTGACCTCAGCCACAGCGCGAACAGTATCACCGACCTTTGTAGGACGGATGTGCGATGACACAATATGTCCGCCCACAGTCGTGCATCCCTCTGGCAGCTCATCAGCCACAGCCATCATGGCGGCATTCTCCATCAGAGCCATCATAGCAGGCGTGGCAAACACAGGCATGTCGCCCGACCCCACCGCTATGGCCGTATTCTTGTAGTCAACAACTGTCTCACTCGTATGTGTAAGTCCTGTTTCAATCATAACTTGTCTAATTGTATTATACTTTTTAATATCCTATTTATATCATTCATGCCAGACTGCGCTTGAAGCCAGCCATAAATTCCTTGGCCAAACCCGACATGCGGCATTCACCGCGCCTCTTAGTCAAATCCAGTGCAAAGTTAGCAAAACTCCATCAAATATCACCAACATCAAGCAATAATAAACGCCTTCAGCATTTTTTTTTGCTTTTACTTTGCCCTTTGACAAAATAGCCATATCTTTACACTCACATATTCAGATACATTCCTTTTTCAGAATACTAACACAATCATCATTCCTATTACATGAATTACATCTTCACACCTAAAATGAGGCATGTCATGACATTGGCATTCGCAGCCTCGATGTGCGCAAACACGGCCACAGCACAACTGTCGGCCAACAAAGACAAGTTTCTCGGCAACATCACCACATCATACAATGTGGACTTTGGCAACGAGAAATACCACACTCTATGGAACCAGATAACCTGCGAGAACGAATCGAAATGGGCTTCAATAGAGGGCAACAACAACAGCTTCAACTGGGGAGGTTCCGACAACGCCCGCAACTACGCCAAGAGTCACCAGTTTCCATTCAAGTTTCATGCGCTCGTATGGGGTTCACAATATCCCTCGTGGCTGGAAAAACAGACACCAGAGCAACGCTACAAGGAGATAGTGCAATGGATGGACGAAGTGAAGAAGCACTACCCCGACCTACAGCTCATCGACGTGGTAAATGAAGCCGTCGCAGGCCACCAGGCTGGCACCCAATACTTCATAGAGGCACTTGGCGGCACAGGCAACACAGGCTACGACTGGATCATCAAAGCCTTCGAACTGGCCTATGAGCGATGGCCAGACGCCATACTCATATACAACGACTTCAACACCTTCCAATGGAACACAGACCAGTACATAGACCTGGTCAAGACCCTGCGCAACGCCGGGGCACCTGTCGATGCCTACGGCTGCCAGAGCCATGACCTCACAGACTGCGACTTCAGCAAGTTCAAGCAGTCCATGACACAGATACAGAATGCGCTGAAGATGCCCATGTACAGCACAGAGTACGACATAGGCACCGACGATGACAACCTGCAGCTGCAGCGGTACAAGGAACAAATACCCTACATGTGGGAGGCTGACTACGTGGCTGGAGTCACCTTATGGGGATACATCTACGGACGCACATGGACCACAAACGGCAATTCTGGCATCATCAGAGACGGCCAGGATCGTCCAGCCATGACATGGCTGCGCGAATACATGAAGAGCGACAAAGCCAAGAACGCCAAAAGCCCATTTCCCGGCATGACAAAGGAGGCATCTGTCTACATCAAGCCAGCATCGCTCAACTTCGAGCGAGGTACAGAAAACACCATCACGGTACGCGCTCGCATGAAGACAAAGACCATCGAGAAAGTCGAGCTCTACGCCAAAGGCGTACTCATAGCCTCCATGACAGAGGGCAGCAACAACGAGTATGCCGCCACGTACACTCCCACCACGCTTGGCACACAAGAGCTCAAGGCCGTGGTGACAACCACCGACGGACAGACATGGACACGCTACTCGTCCATCAACGTATGTAAGCCACGCGCTCCATACAAGAACACGCCTGCATCATTGCCAGGCGTGATGCAGTTTGAGAATTTCGACTCCGGAGCCGACGGCATCGCCTTCCACGACAACAACAGCCTGAAGCAAGGCGACGCCTCGTCATACCGCAGCGACACAGGTGGCATAGACGTGATCAAGTGCTCATCAGGCTACGGCGTAGGCTGGACAGAAGCAGGAGAATGGATGGAATATACCGTCAACGTGAAAGAAGCCGGCCTCTACTCATACGACATCTACTACTCCGCTCCAGACGACGGAGCCACCTTCAACCTCTCGCTCAGCACCCCTCTTGAGCAGACCATGCTGACAGACAGCAAGCAACCGCTCGCCAAGACAGGCAGCCGGTCTACATACAAGACAGCACACGGACGCCTGCTCCTCCCTCTCGAAGCAGGCCTGCAGACCTTGCGCTTCTCCATCACAGGCAGCCATGGACAGTATGCCGCCAATCTCGACAAGATAACCTTCAAGCGCGTAGACCTCAACGAGGACATACACATAGCGCTGGCAGCCGATGCCCACACAGGCATGGTCAACACAAAAACCACGCTCACAGCCAGCATCGAGTCTGACGTCGACATCAAAGAGGTCAAGTTCTATGCCGACGGCATCCTCTACAAGACCATCTACGCAGCTCCTTACCAAGCCGCATATGTGCCAAAGGAAAAAGGCGAGCACACCATCACGGCCATAGCCACAGACATCAACGGAAGGCAGTCGGGCATAGAGGCATACGCCCTCACGGTCACACCCTTGCGCACACCGTTCAAAGGCATCACAGACCTGCCAGGCATCATCGAGGCCGAAGACTTCGACAGCGGTGAGGAAGCATTCACCTTCCACGACTCCGACGACAAGGACGAAGGCAATGCCTCTTACCGCACAGACAACGGAGGCGTGGACATCGTCAGAGGCAACGGAGGCTACGCCATAGGCTACACAGCCAAGGGCGAATGGCTTGAGTACACGGTCAACATCACCACCACAGGCAAGTACAAGTGCTTGGCCACAGTGTCTTCAGGCACCTCAGGCGGAGCCATCAGCCTTGCAGACATGGTGGACGGAAAGCAAAAGACACTTTGCCGCATAAACGTGCCAAAGACAGGCGACAACACATGGGAAAACTACAAGACCGTATCGGCCGCCATCAGCAGCACGCTCACAGAGGGCATACACACTCTGAGGCTAAACATAGCTGGCGCCAACTGCAATGTGGACAAACTGGAATTCGTCTGCACGCTCAATACTGACATACAAGACGTGGAGACAACTAAAGACAGCGACAAGAGACCGGAGCGCGCAGTCAACCTCATGGGCTTGCCTGTCAACAGCGCCTACCATGGAATCATCATCAAGAACGGCAAGAAATATCACAAGTAGCACTTGCTCTGCTGCCATTCTTTCTTGCTGAAAGACTTTTTCAACTCGTGCGGAGAGCTCCTAATGCCTCCGCACGTTTTTTTATGTTAAATGCTTGCCCAACTAATTTTTTCTGACTAACTTCGCATACAGTATTCAACACAATAATATAAAAGATATTAGCAACACCAAGATGGATTATCTACCACAAGACCCCTTCATGCTCCTCAGCAGCGTCAACATGCTGCTGCGCGACGGGGAATACGACTCGCTCGAAGACCTGTGCAACAGCTTCGGACGCGACATGGACGAAGTGAAGGGCACGCTGAAAGCACAGGGATACGCCTACGACGAGGCGCAGAAACAGTTCAAGGCAGAATAAGGCAAGTGCGCTTACCCCAAAGCATCTCGCCCGTTCGCCACAGGATGGCGAACGGGCACACACAAACATTCTCGACAATGAAAAAGACAACATTTGCAATAGCCGCCACGTGCATGCTGGCAACAGCAAGCACAACAGTTCAGGCGCAAGCCACTCTGTCACTACCAGAGGCCCTGAGCGGCGCGCACGCCAGCTTCGCGCGCCAGGTGGAATGGATGGACGACGGAGAACATTACACACAGATAGAGCACACAGCCAGCGGAGCGC
This sequence comes from uncultured Bacteroidaceae bacterium, assembly GCA_934271655.1. GTDB lineage: Bacteria > Bacteroidota > Bacteroidia > Bacteroidales > Bacteroidaceae > Minthosoma. The sequence continues at coordinate 34,022 of CAKQRW010000022.1, forward strand.
CTGAGATTGTGGCCTACTCGGCAAAAGACGGCAGCAGGAAAGTGCTCATCCCGGCAGACATGCTCATGACCGGCCAGTCAGGACAGCAATGGGTCAACGTTGAGTCATACACCCTCAGCGACGACAAGCAGAAGGCCCTGCTCTACACCAACAGCCGCAAGGTGTGGCGATACAACACGCGCGGAGACTACTGGGTACTCAACCTCAGCAACGGAAAACTCCAGCAGATAGGCAAGGGCCTGGCAGCCAGCAGCCTCATGTTCGCCAAGTTCTCGCCCGATGCCAGCAAGGTGGCATACGTGAGCAAGAACAACATATACGTGGAGGATCTCAACTCCGGCACACGTAAAGCCGTAACGGAAAACGGCTGCGACACCATCGTCAACGGCACCTTCGACTGGGTCTACGAAGAGGAGTTCGACTGCCGCGACGGCTTCCGCTGGAGCGGCGACAGCAAGCACATAGCTTACTGGCAAAGCAACACGAGCGGCACAGGATGGTTTGACATCATCAACAACATAGACAGCATCTACCCCAGCGTCAAGCGCTTCCCCTACCCTAAGGCCGGCACTATAAACAGCAGCGTGAAGATAGGATACGTGAGCGCCGATGGAGGAGAGACCACATGGCTGCCCATCCCAGGCGACCCTCGCGGCAACTATCTGCCGCGCATGTCGTTCATCCCTGGCTCCAACACTCTATTCATCCAGCAGATGAACCGCGAGCAAAACACCAACAAGGTGTGGACAGCCACCATCGGGCAAGACGACGGTCTGAAGCAAATCTTCGAAGACAAGGACGAGGCCTGGGTGGAAACCAACGACAATGTGAGATGGCTGCGCGGCAACAAGTTCTTCACATGGACCAGCGAACGTGACGGATGGCGCCATCTGTACAGGGTGTCTGCCGACGGCAAACATGCCGCACTCATCACAAAAGGCAATTTCGATGTCATCAGCATAGCCGGAATGAACGAGAAGACAGGCTATGTCTATTTCACAGCCTCTCCCGACAACGCCACACAGCGCTACCTATACCGCGCCAAACTATTCGGCAACGGCAAGTGTGAGCGTGTGAGCGAGGCTGGCATGGAAGGGCAGCACACCTACGACATGTCTCCCACATGCGCATGGGCCATACACGGTTTCAGCAATGCCAAGACCATGCCAAAGGCAGAAATGCTCAATATGAACACAGGCAAAAGCGCGCGCGCCATACTGGACAACACCGAGCAGCAAAAACGCTGGAACTCTCTCGGACTGAACACAAAGGAGTTTGTGAAAGTCAAGTCTGGCAACCTCATGCTCGATGCATGGATGCTCAAGCCTGCCAACTTTGACTCCACGAAGAAATATCCTGTCATCGTAGACGTGTATGGCGAGCCTGCCAGCTCCACCGTACAGGACGTGTGGTCCAACAACATGTGGCACCAGTATCTTGCCCAGCTCGGCTATATAGTCGTAAGCATAGAAAACAGGGGCGCAGCTGCACCACGAGGCAGAGAATGGCGCAAATGCATCTACGGCGAGGTGGGCACCTTCGCCAGCCAAGACCAGGCGCAGGGCATCATCGACATGGCAAGGCAGTTTCCATTTATCGACACAGAGCGCATAGGCATCACAGGATGGAGCGGCGGCGGCAGCCAGACACTCAACTGCATGTTCCGTTACCCAGATGTCTTCAAGACAGGCATAGCCATCGCCTTCGTCTCAGACCAGCGCCTCTACGACACCATCTACCAGGAGCGCTACATGAACACACCGCAGAACAATCCCGAAGGATACCGCAAGGGATCCCCTATCAGCTATGTGGACGGGCTAAAGGGCAACCTCCTGCTCATCCACGGCACAGGCGATGACAACGTGCACTACCAGAGTTGCGAGATGCTTACCAACCAGCTCATCAAGGCAGGCAAGATTTTCTACCAGATATCCTACCCCATGCGCACACACAGCATCAACGAGCGCGAAGGCACTACCATGCATCTCTACAAGACCATGGCAGACTTCTGGCTGAAGAACCTGCCTGCAGGAGGAAAGTAAACTTCGGAAGAAGAAGAAAGCTGGAGAAGAACAAAGGTTGCTGGCTTACAAAAAGGCAGACACACGTTTCCATTCCGCCAGGCACCCGCCTGGTGCAGTTGCTTTCTCTTCATCATGACAATACTAAAGCATTATATTTCAACAAACAACAACAACCAACAAGACTATGAAAAAATTCCTATTCATGCTCGCAGCCACAGCTATGATCACAGCATCAAGCTGCGCCCAAGATCCCAAACCTGCAAAGGCCTTGACTCAAAGCGAGATACAAGCAAAACTCGAGCCTTTCTACGAGAAGCTTCAAGCTCTTCCTGAAAGCGACGCTTCAGACCAGGTCATCAAGCAGATGGCTCTCGACTTCATCAAGGAGAACAAGAACGAGGCTGGCTCATACATCATCTGCGCTGTCCTCGGACAAGTGATGCCTATCGACGAAGTAATAAAGTTTGTCGACTCAGACGAATACTTCAAAAACGATAAGTCAATCATAGCGGCTAAGGCTGGATGGAACGCTGAGCTCGCCACAGCAGAGGGCAAGATGTTCAAGGACTTCGAGGCTGAGTACAACGGCAAGGTGAGCAAACTCTCAGACTATGTCGGCAAGGGCAAATATGTCCTCGTGGACTTCTGGGCAAGCTGGTGCGGTCCATGCCGCGGAGAAATCCCTAACCTCATCAAGGTGTATGAGAAATTCAAAGGCGACAAGTTTGACGTCATCGGTGTTGCCACATGGGACAAGCCCGAAGACACACAGAGAGCCATAGGCGAGATGAAGATCACTTATCCGCAAATCATGAACGCACAGAAAGCCGGCAGCGACGCATACGGCATCTCTGGCATTCCGCAGATTATCCTATTTGGCCCAGACGGAACTATTCTCAAGCGCAACCTCCGCGGCGAGGCCATAGAGACAACTGTAGAAAAATATCTTCAGACAGGCTCTGAAAAATAATGTTGCCGCTTGCTGCGCCACTTTTCGCAGTCTGGCAGAACAGGGAATTACAACTTCCCACACATCTTTATGATGAACCATCAACACAGCCTTCATAATATTTCCAAGGCTACACCACTCATCAGAAATATCGGGACGAAGTCTATTCGATCCCGATATTTTTGTTTTTTTCTGAAATGAGACTACATGGGACAACGTTCAGAAATATTCATACTTATTCACCGCACAACCACAACCGTTCACCGCACATTCATTTTGATACAGAAAAAAAGCATAAGAAAGACAGGCAAGACAACGTCAGATGTCATGTCGTACGACTATGCACCCTCATGTCGTACGACTATAGCACCTCATGTCGTACGTTCATAGCACCTCATGTCGTACGACATGACAACCTAATAAAAACAGCCCTTCGCCAAGCGCCCAAAAATGCATTGAAGAATATTGCTGCCCATTAAAATGTGTACCTCTATTCATAGCTACAGGATTTATATTTTGCAAAAACACAGGTAACTAAAAGGACAGTATTCCAAACGAAGAATCCATCCCTAATTTTGTTTCGGCCTGAAACATTTAGCGGACAGCAATAACAACTGATAGTATGGCTATTCAAAACCCATAGGATAACGATGCGCAAAGCATAGGATAGCTGCTCATAATCCATAGGATAACGATGCGCAAAGCATAGGAAAACTATGTGTAAGACATAGATTAAAAGTATGCAAAGCACTGGTTAGCGCATGATTACAATAATGGCAAAGAACAACTACAAGACCCTTACGAAAAAAGAAATCAGAATTGTCAGAACACATAGCGTCGCATTTATTCTCACGTTATAGAAGGCCTATCTAAAGAAGCACTTCTTTAGCACCCAACGAAGCTTTTTCTTTAGTGTTCATGTAAGCGCACTCCATTGACGGAGTCCCATGAATAGCCAATGCCGTTAATTCGACACAGTCGAATCTGGCGTATTTTTCAGCAACAGCTCTCTATACAACAAAATAATTTTGAGCACCTGCTTATAATCCTCACTATAATATATATTATGAAGCAAGACATTTAGCAGACAGCAATAAATGAAAAGGCGGGAGGAGCAGCAGCCATTAACGTCCCTTCCTCAGCCCCCATACTCTTCCTAAGCCACTCCGCCAATCAAGTGCAGAGGTCTCATGGTTCCGCACATGGTCATCCCCCATAGACCAGCATGCGCATCTCGGAGCTACTTCCTGAAGAAAAGGCATCACAATATTTGCGATTCTCAAAAAATCATCCTACCTTTGTGACAAAAACACACATGTGCCATGTGTATGGCACATGACAAAGCACAAAGCATGAATCTAACAAAAGACGAGCTGCTCACGCTTGTGAGGAAGGGAGCGAGAAACATGACCATGGGAGAAAAGGTACGGCTGACCATGCTGCTCAGCCTGCCCGCCATGATAGCTCAAATATCCTCCGTAGCGATGCAGATAATAGACGCCGCCATGCTCGGACACCTCGGCACAGAGGAGTCGGCCATGGTAGGACTTGTTTCTACTACCATATGGCTTTTTGGCGGACTGTGCACAGCCTTCGCTTCAGGCTTCTCCGTGCAGGTGGCCCACAAGGTGGGAGCCGACGACCTGGCAGGCGCGCGCAATATAGTGAGACAGGGCATCACAGCCGGACTGGTTTTCAGCACAGCGCTTGCCATCATAGGCATCAGCATAGCTCCATGGCTACCGGCTATGCTGGGAGCTGAAAGTTCGATACAGGAGGGAGCATCGGAATATTTCACAATAGTGGCTATGGCTCTGCCCGTGCTTGAGCTCAACGTGCTGGCGGCAGGCAGCCTGAGATGCAGCGGCAACGTGAAAGTGCCCAGCTTGCTCAACGCCCTGATGTGCCTGCTCGACATAGCCTTCAACTATCTCTTTATCTTCACACTCGACATGGGCACAGCAGGAGCTGCCTACGGCACCTTCCTCGCCTACGCCATCACCGTCACCCTGATGCTGCGCGCCCTCGTGAAGAAAGACCGACTGCTGCGCTTCTCGCTCGATGAAGCATCCACAGCATGCGCGCGCTGGACAGCAAGATACCTGCCGCGCCGCGACACCATAGCCAAGGCAGCCAAGATAGGCTTCCCCATCAGCCTGGAACGCGGAGTGATGTGCGGGGCTCAGATAGCCATCACAGGCATCATAGCGCCGCTCGGCCCAGTGGCCATAGCTGCCAACACTTTTGGCATCAACATAGAGAGCCTTTGCTACATGCCAGGCTACGGCATATCCGAGGCAGCCACCACGCTGGTGGGACAGAGCCTCGGCGCAAGACGCAAGGACCTGATGCGCAGTTTCGCCTGGATATCCGTGGGACTGGGCATGGCCATCATGGCTGTCATGGGAGTGCTCATGGCTGTCTTTGCGCCAGAGATGATGAGTCTCATCACAGCAGACACTGAGGTGGTGGAGCTTGGCACAGAGATACTCCGCATAGAGGCTTGGGCCGAACCGATGTTCGCTGCCAGCATAGTGGCATACGGCGTCTTCGTAGGCTCAGGCAAGACCATGGTGCCAAGCCTCATGAATCTGGGCAGCATATGGCTGGTGAGGCTCACTCTCTCATTGGCACTTGCTCCAAGCATGGGCCTGCACGGTGTATGGATAGCCATGTGCATCGAACTGTGCTGGAGAGGCTCAGCCTTTCTGTGGCGGCTCAGCCGCAGGGGATGGAGCCAGATACAGGCTGCGCCAGCTGTGGCGGAAGCTATAGAGAAAGAAGAGGATTCGCTGGCTGCGGCACCGCCATTCACATCATGACAAGCATTTGCGGTAATATATGCCGACATTGTGGTAGCGCCACAAGACTTCAAAACACGTAACTTTGCGCTTGATATTTCACACACCATTCCTAACACATAATAAATAATGTATATAGAAAAGATACAGTCGCCTGCCGACTTGAAGAATCTGGACATCGAGGCCCTCAATGTAGTGGCCGATGAGACACGAAAGGCGGTGCTGAACCGCGTGAGCAAGCATGGAGGACATGTGGGACCTAACCTCGGATTTGTAGAGGCCACGGTGGCGCTCCACTATGTGTTCAACGCTCCCGAAGACAAGCTTGTATTTGATGTGAGCCACCAATGCTATCCTCACAAGGTGCTGACAGGACGCGCCGCAGGCTTTTTGGGCAACGTGGACGAGATGAACGCCATCTCTGGCTACTCATCTCCAGCAGAGAGCCCTGTGTATGACAACTTTGAAGTGGGACACACATCCACATCTGTGAGCCTCGCCACAGGACTGCAGAAAGCGCGCGACATCAAAGGCACAAAAGAGAACATCATAGCCATCATCGGCGATGGTTCGCTCTCTGGCGGCGAGGCTTTTGAAGGTCTCGACGAGGCTTCCGAACTGGGCACTGGCATCATCATAGTGGTGAACGACAATGAGATGTCAATAGCCGAGAACCATGGAGGAATATACAAGAACCTGCGTGCCCTGCGAGAAAGCAACGGCAAATGTGAGCACAACTGGTTTAAGGCATGGGGCTTCGAGTATAAGTATCTGGAAGAAGGCAACGATATAGAGAAGCTTATTGAGGTGTTCAAGAGCGTGAAAGACACAGACAAGCCCACAGTTGTTCATATACACACAGAGAAGGGACACGGCTTCGCGCCAGCTGTGGCCGACAAGGAGGCCTGGCACTGGGGCATGCCATTCAATGTGGCAGACGGCAGCCGCCCTGCATCCGAGCCTCGCGAGAGCTACGAACAACTCTACTCAGACTGGATGCTCGCCGAGATGAAGAAGGACAAGACACTCATCGCCGTGACCGCAGGCACACCGGCAGCAGCTGGATTCTCTCCGCAAAAGCGCAAGGAGGCCGGCAAGCAGCACATAGACATGGGCATAGCTGAGGAGCAGGCTGTGGCTATGATATCAGGCATGGCCAAGGGAGGACTGCACCCTGTGTGGACTGTGTACAGCACATTCATACAGCGCACATACGACCAGATAGCGCAAGACCTGTGCATCAACTCCAACCCTGCTGTCATCAACGTGATGTGGGGCGGCACAGCATCCATGAACGACATCACGCACATCTGTCTTTTTGACATACCTATGCTATGCAGCATTCCAGGCCTCATCTACTTGGCTCCGACTTCCTGTGAGGAATATTTCGCCATGCTGCGCTGGGCTATAGCACAAGACAAGAAGCCTATAGCTATACGAGTGCCAAGCAACGGAGTGGTGCACACGCAGGAGACCGTAGACACTGAGTACGGCTATGAGCCCAAGTACCAGACTGTGCACAGCGGCTCGGAGGTGGCTATCATTGCCGCAGGCTCGTTCTTCCAGAAGGGAGAGAATGTGGTGCGGCTGCTTGCAGGCAGCGGCATCAACGCCACCCTCATCAACCCGCGCTACCTGAACGGTGTGGACACAGAAGCACTCGACGCACTCAAAGACAAGCACAAGCTTGTGGTGACACTGGAAGACGGCAGCAAGGACGGCGGCTTCGGCGAGCGCATCGCTGCCTACTATGGCACATCAGACATGAAAGTGCTTGTGGGCGGAGTCAAGAAGGACCTCTACGACCGTTTTGACCTGCACCAGTTGCTGGCTGACAACCGGCTGCTTGACGAGCAGATAGCTGAGGACATCATCAGCATATTAGGGAAATGAACAAATGACGTCTCGACTGCCACAGCAGACTGACAGCAGACAAAACCACAGCATCTTAGGGAAATGAAAGAGACTTTCATCAATACCGTGCAGGATTTCAACGATATGCACGGCTTTGCGACACTGCATCCGCTGGTGAGCGTGGCGCATTACGAACATGAGAATCCTGTGGAGGAGGCTCTTCTCCACTATGGTGTCTACGCCCTGTTTCTGAAAGAGAACAAGGGTTGCAAACTGTCATACGGACGCACGGAGTACGACTTCGACGAGATGACTGTGACAAGCTTTGCGCCTGGACAGACCATACACGTGGAGCCTGTCCCTGGCGTGTCGTTTCCCAAGTGGACCGCTCTGGTGTTCCATCCGGATCTGCTCAACCGCACATCCCTGGGACGCAACATGAGCCGATACGAGTTCTTTGACTACACTTCCAGCGAGGCACTGCACCTCTCCACAGGAGAGATAGACATCTTCCGCGATGTGCTCTCGATGATACAGCAGGAGCTGAACCGCTCCATCGACAAGCACTCGCGCGAGCTTATAGTGAGCAACATAGAGCTGCTGCTCAACTACTGCCTGCGCTTCTACGACCGCCAGTTTATCACACGCGAGGAGATCAACCACTCTGTGGTGAAGAAATTCGCCTCGCTCCTCGACCAGTACCTGCATGAGAAGGCTGAGGACGAGGGACTGCCCACCGTGGCCTACTTCGCTGACAAGTGCTGCTACTCTCCAAAGTATTTCGGTGAACTGGTGAAGACTGAGACAGGACACACAGCCAAGGAATTCATCAGCAACCGCATGATGCGCGCTGCCATAGAACTGCTCAACGACGAGACGCTCAGCGTGGCAAGCGTGAGCCAGAGGCTCGGCTTTGAATATCCACAGCATTTCGTCCGCTTCTTCAAGACACAGACTGGCAAGACACCTACAGAGTTCAGGAGGCTTGTTTGAAGGAAGTTTCCCTGCATGGCAACATGCCATCCAATAAGCAGATGCTTATAAGCAGGTGCTCAAGAGTATTTTATGAATGTCTATGTAAGCACCTTTCATATGAATAATGATTAGTACCTGCTCCATACGAAAGAAGAAAAAGGGTGCGCCAAAAGTCTTTTCGCTTTTGGCGCACCCTCATTGTTTAGATTTATCTTGCTGACTGCCTACTTCTTGTAAACAGTTTTTCCATCTATTATGTACATACCTGGCTGCAGAGAATCAACCGTGCCATCCACCTTCACTCCCTGGATGGTGTATACAGAATGCTCTGTGTCACTACCTGCCGCATTGACTCCATCTACAGCTGTGTCGGTGCTTTCTACGCCACCAAGATGATAGAGGCGGAAGTTGCGGAAGATAGTCCAATCTTTATCAACAACTGTATTGTTGAAGAACCTGACGGTCATGTCGCCACGCTTTTCCATGTCAAAGCGCAATTCGTTGTCATATAGTCCTTTGCGGAAATAAGCATCAGCAGCCTGCATATTGTCTGGTATATAGTATTGGCCCACATGCTGCTCCGCGCCTGTGCCTACCTTAGTAGTCACGGCATCGTCCATTATGCTCTTGACAGGCACTACTCCTACAATGCTCATCTTGGCAGTAGTGGTCAGAGTTCCTGCGCTAAACTTGTTGTAGACATCTGTATATGAGCCTGGACGCTGAAAAGCCTGTACATGAGCACTGTACTTTCCGCTTGGCATGTCCAAGAGTTTCTGAGTCATAGAGAACGTATTCTGGTAGAACTCCGAGCAGTTGTAACTTACGGTAGGAGCCACACCCCAAACATCAGGATTGCTCATGGCAGGGTCGGTGACCATGAATGTCAGGTCGTATGGATGAGCCTCATCCGCCAGTTTAGTGCCATTGAGGAAAGCATCCATGCCAGTCTTCACATTCTCAAGAGCGTTGGCCAGCTCATCGGCATCAGTCATGGATGGCGCGCTCGTCTCATAGAGCGACAAGAGGCTCTCGAAGTCGGCAGTCGCATTCTCTTTCAAGTCAGAGTGTTCCACCTTGGCCATGTTCTTTCCCTCCTTGACATAAGAAAGGAGCTTCTCGCAGTTGAGATCTATTGTGCTGCTGGCTATCTGCGCCATCTCATCCTCCGTGAGGATAAACCAGCGCTGGGCAGAAGCCGCATCAGAGATGTCGAAGCTTGTGGACGATGTCTTGCCATTGCTCTGTGCCGTGAGAGCCAGAGGCGTGAACACATCGTTGCCTGCCATGATCCAATAGCTGTGTGTCTTCACACCTGTGCTTTTCGATCCAAGCACTTTCTCGTCACGTCCTACCATTAGATGGAAATACTCGCTGGTAGCCGGAGCTGCCTTGTTTACAGTCTTGATGTTGCTGCCATAGCTGAAGTAACGTCCCGACTTGGCATTACGTATAGTGTACAGCTGGCGCTTAGGGTCGAACGTGGTATACCAAGCGTAAGCATCGTCACCAGCCACACCCTCTTCTGGTGCGCTCCACGAGAGCGTGCCGTTGGCACTCTCTGTGAGATAGGCTGTGGCAGAGCCATAGTTGGCATTCTCATTAGTTATATAATACTTCACATTGTCATCCTGCTCAAACACATACGCTGGCTTGCAGCCGCCATGTCCGGGAGGAACGAGTCCGTCCTCGTGCAGAGCCTGTGTGATCATCACATTAGCTATGTACAGCATTGGCCAGCCGCTGTCCTCATGCGCTCCATTGATGCCATAAGGCCACATGTGCATACTGTCACCAGCCATCTTTGACGAACTGTTGTTCTCAATGAATTGCAGCAGGCTGTTGGCGCGCCATCCCTTCCAGTTACCATCATGAAGGCTGGTGTCCCACCAGCGGCTTGATGTGCCCACACCCACACCGTGGTTGGACTCGTGCAGTATGGTGCCTGTGCGCTGGTAGCTTGCGTTTGGCCCCACGCGCATGCCGCCGCCATAGCCACAGTCGGCTGTCGGCGTTCCGCTGCCATAAGAGCATGATATATTGAAGTTGGTCGTGCACGACCAGTTGTTGTAATAGCGTATGCAGTCGGCAAGCGCATTGTTGATACGCACATTGGCGTCAGCCGGACCTCCATTATTGTAGGAATAGGTGCTGGTGCCCATAGGCAGTGTTATCACCTTGCGCACCTCGCCATAGCCCACAGCATAGTCTTCTGTCATGGCGTACGCCCTCACATAATAGACTGTCGCAGGCTCAAGGGGCTGCATCAGATACATCGGTCCGTTGATGTCATAGCTAAATGTGGTGCGGTTGTCGAGCACCGTAGGCTCTGGGTCGGTAGACCAGCAGAAGCCCTTTTCCTTTATGTTCTTTCCCTTGACGATGCTGCGTCCGAGCGCTCCCGTAGCGCCGCGTGCCACATACTGCACGGTGGTCACCTCAGGTACCTCACCTGTGGCATTGGCCACGCGGTATCTGAGTATGGCATTGTCCAGTTCATCCACAGCCTCTGCCACGCCATCCTCCGTGAGGCTTGCCTCATCATACTCCTGCTGTGCCTTGGCCACAGCGGCGCTGAACTCTTCCGTGCCCTGTCCTTCCAGCCCGTAACTGTTGGCCTTTGCCAGCATATCCGCCAGCGAGGCATAAGCAGAGGCACTCGTCTCAGCCGCCTCGCCCCACTCTCTCAGGGCCTTGGCCACTTCTGCTATGCCATTTGTGTCTGTGAGAGCTTTTGCGTCTGCCAAAGTCTTCTGCAGCTGAGACAGCGTGGCTGCATTCATGTGCTTTGCCGCAAGAGGCTCAACCGACTCGCATCTGTGTCTCAGCGCCTCCATCAGCATCTCCTCCGAACGTCCCTGGTACTTCAGCTTGAAGTTGTCAACAGCCACCCAGTTGCCATCGGCATTGCGTGTCTTGAAGCCCAGAGTCACCTGGTTTTCTATAACAACAAACTCCAAGCTGTAGCTGGCAGACTTGCCCACTTCCTTCTCATATTCATCTGCAAAGAGATACGCTCCTTTAGAAGCCTTGTCACCGCTTCCCTGCTGGATGCACTGGGCTGCGGCCGTGAGCACATATTTGCCGTTAGGCAAATCCACTTGCTGGCTGAGCGTGCGGTTGCCTATTGAGCCGCCTGCGCCTGTCCATGCTTCCATGTATGTGCTGCCGCTTTTCTTGCTGAAAGCTGTGTTGCCCTGGGCTGACATACCCTCATTAGTCCATCCATCAGATCCTCCGTCCTCAAAGTTAGGATTGGCTATGTTATCAGTCATGTCCACATCCGCGTCGGGTGAGGCTACCGAGAGGCGATAGTCATAGATGGCAGCCTTGAGGCGCAGCACAGCATCCGTCACACCTTCTGTCGTGTCTTGTGACATAAGATTCTCTACAGCGGTGCGAGCCTCGTCAAGCTCCTGCTGTTCCTTCGTTCCATTCTTCTGGTCCACAGAGTTGGCTTCATCGACCAACTTCCGCAAAGCCTCGTGTATGGCCGCATAGGTCTCAGCGGCAGGATTCTCCAGAGTGAGTCGGAAGTCGTCAACGCACACATAGTTGCCTGTGGCACCTTTGAGCACAAGTCCCAAGCTTAGGCTGCCGTCTGCGATGGTAGTCGACACTGAGTACTCGCCAGCCGCGTTGACAGATGATTTTGCGTCGTTGGCCACAAGATACACACCAGTCTGTACATCTGTCAGCGCTTTCTGCTGGACGTTCTGCGCTGCAGCTGTCACTGTATACGTGCCCGCTGGCAACGCAGACAGCGTCTGTGTAAGACTGGCATTGCCCACTCCACCGCTTCCTGTCCATTTCTCCGCATAGACACTTCCTTTCTTCAGGGCAAAAGCGTCGTTGCCCTGAGCGGCCATGCCATCATTAGTCCAGCCTTTCAGGCCGTTAGTCTCGAAACTCGGATTGGCTATCATGCTGGTCATGTCTGTCTGGGCACTCACCCATCCAGCACTCAGCACTGCAGCCGCCAATAAGTAATGTTTCTTCATAATTTTAAGTCAGTTAATTAGAATTTGTTTTGTTTCATTTTCACGATAAAGATGAGGTCTATACAGTAGAACATGCTCACCCTGTTCTTGGTCATATATGCTTCTTATCCTGCGCAAATATACAACAAAATAAATATATAGCCAATATTTCAGAGAGATAAAATAATTGACATGGTATAAAAGCCACAAAAGGCTCTGGAGTCTAAGCTTTATGTCACCCCATAACAACGGAATGATTTGTCACGAAATGACTTGAAAGCCTATGTTGCACTCTCCGTATATTTTCGGCACAATGCCTGTATTGGCATTCAAAAGTGACAGCGCGTGTCGGCTAAGACAAAATAAAAAACGACAATGAGCCAAGCATGACTCATTGTCGTTCTTCTATGTAACTATTATATATAATGTATATATGCTTATATATATAATATGTGTACCATTATGTATATAATATGTGTCCCATTTTGATACTTCCTTAGTTTCGCAAGAGCCTACAGCCCTTCTTTAGCGCCAGGCAGCCATACTGGAACACATGCAGCGGCTATTACTTCAGCAAATCATCGAGTGCCGACTTGAAGTCGTTGCCATTGCTTTCCTCTGACTTAGGCGCAGAGTCATGACGGCGGTCGTCGCGACGTGGACGGCGCTCACCACGCTCAGGACGCTCGCCACGCTCAGGACGTGGACGGCGCTCACGCTGTGGACGCTCCACATAGTCGGCAGGCTTCTCGATGAGCACGCGGCGCGAGAGCTTAAACTTGCCAGTCTTCTGGTCTATGTCGATGAGCTTGACATCGATTGGGTCGCCCTCCTTGATGCCAGCTTCCTCTACAGTCTCCAGACGCTTCCAGTCTATCTCTGAGATATGGAGCAGACCGTCCTTGCCAGGAAGGAACTCTACGAAGCAGCCGTATGGCATGACGGAACGAACTGTACCGTGGTACACCTCACCGACTTCTGGGATAGCAACGATAGCCTTAATCTTTGCGAGAGCCGCATCGATGGCATCCTTGCCAGGAGCAGAGATCTGCACCTTGCCCACTCCGTCTTCCTCGTCAATGGTGATGGTAGTCTGAGTGTCTTCCTGCATCTGCTGGATGACCTTGCCACCAGGGCCGATGACAGCTCCGATGAACTCCTTAGGGATAGTGATCTGCACGATGCGTGGCACATGTGGCTTGAGCTCAGGACGTGGTTCAGAGATGGTCTTCATCATCTCGCCCATGATGTGCTCGCGGCCAGCCTTAGCCTGCATGAGCGCCTTCTCAAGAATCTCATATGAGAGGCCATCACACTTGATATCCATCTGTGTGGCAGTAAGGCCGTTCTTTGTGCCTGTTGTCTTGAAGTCCATATCGCCGAGGTGGTCCTCGTCACCAAGGATGTCAGAGAGGATAGCGTACTTGTCCTCGCCCGGGTTCTTGATAAGTCCCATAGCTATGCCGGCTACAGGGTTTTTGATAGGCACACCAGCGTCCATGAGAGCGAGAGTGCCTGCGCAAGTAGTGGCCATTGATGATGAGCCGTTTGACTCAAGCACGTCTGAAACGACACGAACAGTGTATGGATAATCCTCTGGAATCTGTCCCTTGATACCACGCCATGCAAGGTGTCCGTGTCCAATCTCGCGGCGGCCTACGCCACGCTGAGCCTTAGCCTCGCCTGTTGAGAATGGAGGGAAGTTGTAGTGAAGGAGGAACTTCATGTAGTAGCGCTCCAGCACACCGTCGACAAGCTTCTCGTCAAGCTTGGTACCGAGTGTACATGTAGCGAGAGCCTGTGTCTCACCACGAGTGAAGATAGCTGAGCCGTGAGGTCCAGGCAGCGGAGACACCTCGCACCAGATAGGACGGATGTCGGTAGTGTGACGACCATCGAGACGTGTGCCCTCATCGAGGATGCAGCGACGCATAGCGTCACGCTCCACATCGTGGTAGTAGCGGTCTACAAGCGCATACTTCTCCTCCAGTTCGTCCTCGCTCATGTCAGCATGAGCAGCAGCGTATGCCTCCTTGTAGTCCTCACGTATCTTCTCGAATGCTTCTGCGCGGGCATGCTTCTCAAGTGCCTGCTTAGTCACATCGTATGCTGGCTGGTAGCACTTGGCCTGCACGTCTGCCTTCAACTCATCATCGTTCACCTCGTGGCAGTATTCGCGCTTGACATCTGTGCCAAGTTCCTTCATGAGCTCTTTCTGTATGCGGCACTGTGGCTTGATAGCCTCATGCGCTGCCTTGAGAGCCTCGAGCAGGTCAGACTCCTGCACTTCCTTCATCTCGCCCTCAACCATCATGATGTTCTCTTCTGTGGCACCTACCATGAGGTCCATATCAGCCGACTTGAGCTGCTCAAATGTCGGGTTGATGACAAACTTGCCATCTATGCGAGCCACACGAACCTCTGAGATAGGGCCATCGAATGGTATGTCTGAGGCAGCGAGCGCAGCGCTGGCTGCGAATCCTGCGAGAGCGTCTGGCATATCTATACCATCAGCAGAGAAGACAATCACATTCACATAAACCTCTGCATGATAGTTTGATGGGAACAATGGGCGGAGCGCACGGTCTACAAGGCGGCATGTAAGGATTTCCTCGTCACTTGCCTTGCCCTCACGCTTTGTGAAGCCTCCAGGGAAGCGGCCGTTGGCTGCGTACTTCTCACGATACTCCACCTGGAGTGGCATGAAGTCTGTTCCCGGCACTGCATCTTTCGCTGCACAAACAGTGGCCAGGAGCATAGTGTCTCCCATGCGGAGCATCACAGAACCATCGGCTTGCTTGGCGAGCTTACCTGTCTCAATGCTGATTTCCCTTCCATCAGGCAATGAGACCTTCTTTGTTATTACGTTCATCTTAAAAAATATATTGAATAAAAATACTGTGCGTGTTTGATGTACACACGAAAAAACATACAAAGATACTCATTTTTGCACACACTCACGCCATGTATCACTAAAAATTTGCTCTGATAGGCTCATTTTTACGCAGAAATACATAACTTTGCACTCAAAAGCACTATTATCATGAAAAAAAACATTGCTATATTTATAGGTGCGGCGCTGACACTGTCAGCATGCGACAACACCCCTAAGCTCACGGTGGAAGGCTGCATAGAACAGGCCGCCGACTCGATGCTTTATTTGGCGCACTGCTCATTGGAAGGCATAGAGAATGTCGACTCGGCAAAGCTCGACGGGAGCGGCAAGTTTGCGCTCAAGGCTACGGCTCCAAGCGGAAGCCCTGAGTTTTATGTGGTATATTCAGGCCATCATGTCATCAACTTCTGCGCAGACTCTACAGAGACCATCACCATCAAGGCCAAGCTGCCGCGGATGGAGAGCGAATATGAGATTGAAGGCAACGAGGACAGCAAGAGAATAAAGGAAATCAGCCTGATGCAGCAAAAGGTGCAAGCGCAGCTGGTGAAGACGGAGACCAACTACGACTTGCTGCCAGGCGACATGGCGGACAGTGTGGAGAGTATCATCAGAAGTTACAAGGAGACGCTCACCAGCAACTACATATACAAGTCGCCTGGATCGGCTGCGGCATACTACGCCGTGTGCCAGAACCTTACTGACGCAAGAGGAACATTCAAACTGTTTGACCCGCTTGCCGACCGCAACGACGTGAAGAGGTATGCGGCTGTAGCCACAGCGTGGGATGCTGCCTATCATGACGCGCCACGCACACAGCAGCTGTGCAACATGGCCATCAAGGGCATGGACAACACGGCCGCCCCTACGCAAAAGGTGGTGGAAGTGGACAACAGCAAGATTTCGGAAACCGGCATAATAGACATCAGCCTGCCCGACGTGAACAGCAAAATAAGGAGCATACGCGACCTAAAAGGAAAGGTGGTCATGATAGACTTCACCATTTACGGGGCCAAGGAATCGGCGGAGCGTATCAGGATGATGCGCTCGCTCTATGAGAAATATAGCGGAAGGGGATTTGAGATTTACCAGATCTCGCTCGACGATGACATCCATTTCTGGAAATACTCGTGTGACAAGCTTCCATGGGTGTGTGTGCATGAGACTGACGGTTCAGCCACTAACGTATACGGCGTGAGCACATTGCCCACATTCTTTCTTGTGAACCGCGACAATGAGATAGTACTGAGAAGCGACTTCATGAAGGGAAGCCTGGAGGACAATATCAACAAGCTGCTGTAGCCGAGAGATGACGAGAGGCGCATGAACGCCTACTATTACAAAAGCAATCACGAGCATCTGCTTGACAGAAATGGTGTGACGCTGTCGAAGAGCATTGCCTTTTCGTTTTTATGAATCACTGCATCTGCTTGACAGAAATGG
>CAKQRW010000023.1 GCA_934271655.1 uncultured Bacteroidaceae bacterium
CAGTAACAGCTATCAAAGAAATGCTGTTACTGCTTTTTTTGATTATGCAAGGTATAAACGCGGAGCCGCTTACCATTGCACCAACCCTGAGTTGACATCAACAGGCCTTATTCGGGTTCAAAACAGGCCTTACGCGCGTGCGCACGTATAAATATTTTTTCGTCAAAAAAGTGTCAAAGTATCATTACAGGCATATTTACCGTGTTTATCTTTGTGATATACAGTTTATTGTCTGCAATGATACTTTTCTAAAATTTGGCGAAAAAGTATCATAAAAGTATCAGAGAAGTATCATAAAAGCATCACAGAAGCGTCATAAAGCACCACAGAAGCGTCACAGAAGCGTCATAAAGCATCAGAATAGCATCAGAATAGCATCGGAATAGCATCGGAATAGCATTATTCATGCACAATATTCATAAATAAACAAGAAGCAGACCCAGAGGAATCAGCACACTGGCATTGAATGACCAAGCCTTGGGCATTGAATGACCAAGCCTTGGGCATCGAATGACCAAGCCTTGGGCATCGAGTGACCAAGCCTTGGGCATCGAGTGACCAAGCACTTGGGCATCGGGTAAACAAGCCTTGGGCATCGAGTGCCCAAAACAAGAGACGCATTTTGGGCAATGCAGCTTCATTCATCATACCTAACGATGACAATTAACAAACCTAAGGATTGCACTCAAAAGCCTAAGGATTGCACTCAACTAACCTAAGGATTGCACTCAACAAACCTAAGGATTGCCATTTCATGGCTACATCCGGTCTTTTAACAGAGCACTGCTTAAGTAGGTGTTCAAAATTATTTTATAGTATCCTAAATTCCGCAACACTATAATTTAATATTTTTATAAGCACCTGTACAACGAAAAGTTATCCAGGATTTTGCCATGTCAGAAATTTCACATATCTTAGTGCTGCATTTAAAAACAAACAAAATTCTGAATGACATGGCAAAAGTACTAATAAAATCAGAAATGCCTTACTTGCAACAGGCGAGCTGAAAGCCTATCAAGAATACGACTTTGATTTCGACCATCAGTTTATTGAAACAGAAAAATATGATGCTAAACCTACTTATAAGAAGTTCCTTGGATATGGTCCTGGTATTGCTGCCATTGACGACATGATCGTTGGCATCGAGAACAGGGATGGCAACACCAATGTGCGTTTCAACCAGAAGGATACACTCGAGATAATTTTCAAGAGGCTGGAGTCTTCTGGAATAAGCATATCTCGTGCTCGTATGGATTGTGGTTCATGCTCAGAGGAAATCGTAGGTATGGTGGAGGCACATTGCAGGCATTTCTATATCCGTGCCAACAGATGTTCTTCCCTCTACGACTCAATGTTGGCATTGACAGACTGGAAGAAAGAGGAAATCAACGGTATCGAGTTTGAACTGAATTCCATCCTTGTTGAGAAATGGAAGGGAAAGCCATATCGTCTTGTTATACAGAGACAGAGGCGTATGGATGGCGACCTTGACATTTGGGAAGGAGAATACACTTACAGGTGTATTTTGACCAATGAATATGAGTCAAGTGTAAGGGACATCGTGGAATTCTACAATCTCCGTGGTGGAAAGGAACGCATCTTCGATGACATGAACAACGGATTTGGTTGGAATCGCCTGCCAAAGTCATTCATGGCGCAGAATGCTGTTTTCTTGCTTATGACTGCTCTCATAAGAAACTTCTACAAGACTATCATGCAGAGACTGGACACTAAGAAGTTTGGCTTGCGCAGAAATAGTCGTATCAAGACCTTTGTCTTCAAATTTATTTCTGTTCCTGCAAAATGGATTAAGACATCACGCCAGCATGTGCTGAACATTTACACAGGAATTTATGCTTATGCCAATCTGTTCCAAACAGACTTTGGACAAGCATGATTCCTTTGTGGAATAATATGCGTATTGCCTCAAGTCGCTTTATGGGGTAAGGGGATTTTGTATCATAAAAGAGTCTATAACCTATGTTTGGCTTCTTTGGATTCAATAGATTCCTTCTTTTGCTGGCAATATCTCTTTAACCTCGAAAGTTGCGGATTTGAGGGAAAATAAAAAATATGGGAAAAAGATGTACTCCGAAAATAAATGCCCAAGAAGCAGACAGTCTGATTTTCTGCTTCTTGGGATTACTTTCTTTATCATAAAATATTAGGGCTATTACATTGTATCTTTAAAATAAATTCTGACAATCAACAGGCTTTTTGTGCGTACTTTTAAGATTTCTATGTTCGCCAGAATATCTGAGGATTGCGTCAGCAATGTAACAACCCAAATTGACAGGGACCGCATTGCCTATCATTTGTTCAATATTCGTTTTTGTTCCATCAAAATTAAAATCTTCAGGAAATGTTTGTATCATACTTCGTTCCAAAGAGGTTAAAGGACGTATGCCATCAAGAGATTTTACGGGGTCGCCAGGATGCAACGTATATCCTTTGGGCATAGGTCTATTCACGCCACGAATTGTTGCACTTGGTTCGTCAGTACTGAAAATACCTCTTCGTGCATAGCTACGTGGATGCCTATAGTAATATTTTATCTGCAATTTGTCACCAAAGTATTCGGCAACACTCATCTCATGATCAGACAATTTCTCTAAAAGAGTTGACCTCATAAAGCCATCATCTGCATCAAGTTTACCTATCATAACGAAACGCTTTCGCTTCTGCGGTACACCGCATAAAGCTGCATTAAGAACTGTATAAGTAATACCATATCCTGCAGCTTTGAATATTTTGAGTGCATCTTGAAGTTTTTGGGTTTTCAGTATACGCTCTACATTCTCCATGACAAACCATTTAGGTCTTATCTCTGAAATTATTTTTGCATAGCAAACAGTAAGGTCTCCACGACCATTGTCTTCGTCTCGTTTTCCTGCTGATGAAAAATCTTGGCATGGCGGACCGCCAATAATCATATCAGGAGCATAAGGACTGATTGCCTTCACAGAGGCGTCTATATCCATTAAATCTGCACGAATTGCCGGATGTGAGAAGTTCTTACGATAAACAGTCAACGCATCCGTCCAATTGTCGAAGGCCGCAACCACATCCATGCCCGCATTCTCGAAACCAAGACTCAAGCCTCCACAACCACAAAATAAATCAACAACTTTCATTTACACAAATAATTCGGGATGACTTACAAGATACGCATCAAATCTTCTTTCTGGGCGTAATAGTTTTTGGCCGTCACCAAGTATTATATTTTTAATTTCAAATTTACTTATACGGGGCTTCTCCAGTTCTGAACATTTCAAAAAAGGGTTGGTCAACTTTCCACTAATAGCAAAAGCTTTGTCAGTTTTATACTTATAGGAAAGACTATTAACGATGTCGGTATAGTTGAATTTTCCAAACTGTGTGAAGTCCCATAGCATTTTGTACAACCATATAATTGTACGCTGGTTTCGCGAGATGTCATCATTGGGCGTGGCTTCTCGAAGAGCCATTTGAATGACAGCCAAATTAGACCAAACGAAAACATCAAGACAATTTTCCTCAAAATCTGTAAGTTTTCGGTCGGTTTTCCATATTGGTTGCAAAATCAAAGGAACTTGATTGTCCGCCAAGTCAATCGAAACTGCAAGAACAGCTTCTTTGATTTCATTGTAATGCGGAACAACTTGTCTTATTTCGCTCCAGTCTTTTATTTCCTGTCCAATGGTATTAAGCATATTATGCAATTTGTTCCTGCCTTTCGGTGAGTCGTAGCGTGAACAAATGCTACAAGCAACAAATAATATCGTAGGAGAACGTACTACTATTTCACTTCCGTAATCTGCATCAGGCAACTCCTTGGTAGTATTGTCTGGAAGAGTTGTTAGTTTTACCTCCAACCCACTAACTGGACTTTGGGTCGTCCTATTTATCATTACCAAGTCTATCTTTTCTTTTTTGCTGGCTGTATAATATTGTTCGTAAGGATAATAACCAGCTTCGTAATCATAATAAGCTTCATCACTCAATGGATCTACACCTAAAAGTTTTGATGAAGAAATATACTTGTGAACTATTGCGTTGCTTTTGTTTGTACAAATTAGCACAGGATCTATACCTTTGCTTCCCATATATGCGACAAGTGAAGCTGGGAAAGAGCTGTTAAATTGGTTCTTTCCCCAGGAATCCTCATACCGATAATCCCTACTAGAGTATTTCTGTCCGAACAATCCTGGATTAACACCTTCTATAAACCGCACGGTTTGTTTTGTCTTTTTTGCCATATACCTAAATTCCGCAATACTATAATTTAATATCTTTTATAAGCACCTGGACAACAAAATGTTGTCCATGATTTTGCCATGTCAGAAATTTCACTTATCTTAGTGCTGCATTTAAAAACAAACAAAATTCTGAATGACATGGCAAAAGTACGAATAAAATCTGAGAAACTCACTCCTTTTGGAGGAATATTTGCAATTGTGGAGCAATTTAATGCTCTTTTGTCCCAAACGATAGACTCAACCTTAGGGCTGCGTAGTAAATTCTACGGTAACTGCATCGAGTTCGAACAGAATTCCTTCCTTGTTGAGAAATGGAAGGGAAAGCCATATCGTCTTGTTATACAGAGACAGAGGCGTATGGATGGCGACCTTGACATTTGGGAAGGAGAATACACTTACAGGTGTATTTTGACCAATGAATATGAGTCAAGTGTAAGGGACATCGTGGAATTCTACAATCTCCGTGGTGGAAAGGAACGCATCTTCGATGACATGAACAACGGATTTGGTTGGAATCGCCTGCCAAAGTCATTCATGGCGCAGAATACTGTTTTCTTGCTTATGACTGCTCTCATAAGAAACTTCTACAAGGCAATCATGCAGAGACTGGACACTAAGAAGTTTGGCTTGCGCAGAAATAGTCGTATCAAGACCTTTGTTTTCAAATTTATTTCTGTTCCTGCAAAATGGATTAAGACATCACGCCAGCATGTGCTGAACATTTACACAGATAATTATGCTTATGCCAATCTGTTCCAAACAGACTTTGGATAAGCAAGATTCCTTTATGGAATAATATGCGTATTGCCTCAAGTCGCTTTATGGGGTAAGGGGATTTTGTGTCATAAAAGAGTCTATAACCTATGTTTGGCTTCTTTGGATTCTATAGATTCCTTCTTTTGCTGGCAATATCTCTTTACCCTCGAAAGTTGCGGATTTGAGGATTATGAGCACCTACTTACCACTCCAAATTGCCAAGCGTCATATAAGCCTTCCGCACCTCCAAGAAGAGCCATGAATCACAAAACAGCATCCAAGCATGCCTCCAGAGAAGAAACTTGCAGCTCATGACTATAGCCCTGCCCCCATTAAGCATGCCATCTCAAAGCCCTCAAATGAATAAAAATCGAATATATTTAGCAAGAATATGCGGTTTATGCAAAAATAAAATGCATAAACCGCATATTGTTTTCATAAATATTTGTAACTTTGCATTCGGTTTCATAAAAATACAAGACTATCAGCATGACAAAGAAAATATCACGTTTCGACCTCATCAGGACAATCATCCAGACCCAGGACATCGGGCGGCAGGATGAGCTGGCGCAAGCGCTCCTCAGCGAGGGAGTGAACGTGACGCAGTCTACACTGTCGCGAGACCTGAAAACGCTGAAGGTAGTCAAGGGATTCAACGCGCAGGGCCGCTCCATATACATGCTTCCCAACAACCCGCACTACAGGAGGGTGAGAGAGCACAAGCAGGAGGGAACAGCCATACGCAACGGATTCATGTCGATGCGCATATCAGGACAGCTTGCCGTGATAAAGTGCCGCCCGGGCTACGCCAGCGGACTGGCCAGCGACATAGACGCTGCGCATATAACAGATGTCATCGGCACCATAGCCGGAGACGACACCATATTCCTGGCCCTTGAGGAAGGATTCAACCGAGACACATTAGAAGCAAACTTAAGATCTATAGCGCCTGTATACTCAGGCAGCCAAAAGTAAAAAAATGACATACGAAGACGGAATAAAAGTTATTGTGGCTGACGCAAGCCATGAGAAATACGTCGATCTCATCCTCGACACCATACGCATAGCAGCGAAAAAACGAGGCACTGGCATCGCAGAACGAACACACGAGTATGTGGCAACAAAGATGAAGGAGGGCAAGGCCGTGCTGGCTCTCGACCCCAACAAGCAGTCGGAGCTGGGCGACACATTCGTGGGATTCAGCTATATCGAGACATGGGGCAACAAGTCTTACGTCACCACATCGGGACTTATCGTTCATCCTGACTATCAGGGGCACAACATAGCCAAGCGAATAAAGGACCACACATTCACCCTGGCACGCGTGCGATGGCCACACGCCAAGATTTTCTCTCTCACCAGCGGTGACGCTGTGATGAAGATGAACACAGCTCTTGGATATGTGCCTGTGAGCTTCAACCAGCTCACCGACGACGAGGCTTTCTGGAGAGGATGCCGCGGATGTGTCAACCACCCTATCCTGGAGATGAAAAACCGCAAGTTCTGCATCTGCACAGGCATGCTCTATGACCCCACACAGCACAAGGGGGAGCCTACTCCTATAGAAATCTTCCAGGAGATAATGAAGGAGATGGTGAAGAGAGGATTGATGTGATGCACATAATAATGCATGAATAGCCTTGGGACACGCTGCGCAGCATAAATATGCGCGTCATGCCCCGCAAGTCATAAACAGCAATTTACTAAAGAATAACATACACACCCGACAGCCCTGCATGGTGTGCCACACGATGAAGCGTGGCAATGAGAGGGCTACACTATGGAAAAGAAGAAAGTTGTCGTTGCGTTCAGCGGCGGTCTCGACACATCATACACTGTGATGTATCTCGCAAAGGAAAAAGGTTATGAGGTCTATGCAGCATGCGCCAACACAGGCGGCTTCTCAGCCGAGCAGCTCAAGAAGAACGAGGAAAACGCCTACAAGCTGGGCGCTACCAAGTATGTCACCCTCGACGTCACACAAGAGTACTACGAGAAGTCTCTCAAGTACATGGTCTTCGGCAACGTGCTCCGCAACAACTGCTACCCTATCTCCGTGTCATCTGAGCGCATCTTCCAGGCTATCGCCATCGCACGCTACGCCAAGGAGATAGGCGCAAGCGCCATCGCTCATGGATCGACAGGAGCCGGCAACGACCAGATACGCTTCGACATGACTTTCCTCGTGATGGCTCCGGGCGTTGACATCATCACACTCACACGCGACGGCAACCTGAGCCGCCAGGAAGAGATAGACTACCTCAACAAGAACGGCTTCGCCGCTGACTTCACTAAGCTCAAGTATTCCTACAACGTGGGCATCTGGGGCACATCCATCTGCGGCGGAGAGATACTCGACTCCAAGCAGGGACTGCCTGAGTCAGCCTACCTGAAGCATCCTACAAAGGAAGGTCCTGAAATCCTGAAGCTCGGCTTCGAGAAAGGCGAGCTGTGCTCTGTCAACGGCACTCACTATGACGACAAGATAGCTGCCATCCAGGCAGTGGAGAAGATTGGCGCAGCTTACGGCATAGGCCGCGACTGCCATGTGGGCGACACCATCATAGGCATCAAGGGACGCGTTGGCTTCGAGGCCGCTGCCCCTATGCTCATCATCGGCGCTCACCGTTTCCTGGAGAAGTACACTCTGTCTAAGTGGCAGCAGTACTGGAAGGACCAGGTGAGCAACTGGTACGGCATGTTCCTCCACGAGTCACAGTACCTGGAGCCTGTCATGCCAGACATCGAGGCCATGCTCACATCATCACAGCGCAATGTCACAGGCGAGGTCACTCTTGAGCTTCACCCTCTCTGCTTCCAGACTGTGGGCGTTGACTCACCAAACGACCTTGTGAAGAACAAGCTCGGCGAGTATGGCGAGACAGCCAAGGCATGGTCGTCAGAGGACGCGAAGGGATTCATCAAGGTCACTTCCACAGCCCTGCGCGCATACTATCTGGCTCATCCCAACGAGAGACAATAACTGAAGCCTCACATAAGGCGGGTCCTGTAGATTACCGCCATAGCTATGTAGGCGCTCATTGTTTTTTTATATTTGAGCACCTACTTAATGTACAGGACCCGCCATAACACACATGACACAATGATAAAAATAGGAATATTAGGGGCTGCAGGATATACAGGAGGTGAGCTCATCCGCCTCCTGCTCAACCACCCTGAGGCAGAGATAGTCTTTGCCAACTCAGAGTCAAATGCCGGCAACAAGGTGCATGAGGTGCATGAGGGACTGCTTGGTGACACCGAACTGGAGTTCACAAGCGAGATGCCATTCGACAAGGTCGACGTGGTCTTCTTCTGCTTCGGACATGGCAAGAGCGAGGCTTTCCTCAAGGAGCACACCATACCAGCCAACGTGAAGATAATAGACCTGGCGCAAGACTTCCGCATCAAGGGCAGCCATGACTACGTGTATGGCCTGCCGGAGACACACAAGGAGGCCATAGCCTCATGCCAGCATCTGGCCAATCCAGGCTGCTTCGCCACCTGCATACAGCTGGGACTGCTTCCTCTCGCCAAGGCCGGACTGCTCACACACGACATAGCCGTCAACGCCATAACTGGTTCGACAGGGGCAGGACAGAAGCCTGGCGCCACCACACACTTCTCTTGGCGCAACAACAACTTCTCTGTGTACAAGCTGTTCACACACCAGCATCTGCATGAGATAACGCAGACTCTCAACGAGCTTCGCCCAGCCGGCACGCCAAAGGTCATCGACACGCTCAACGAAGGCTATGAGGCTGACGGCATCACCGTGGACTTCATCCCGTACCGCGGCGACTTCGCGCGCGGCATCTTCTGCACAGAGGTCATCACACTCGACAAGCCGGCAGAGGCTGCGGCCGTGGCTAAGCTATACAAAGACTTCTATGCCAGCGCTGCCTTCACACACTACTCCGACAAGGCTCCAGACCTCAAGCAGGTGGTCAACACCAACAAGGCTATCGTGCACACCGAGGTGTTCGGACGCAAGGTGGTGGTGACAAGCATGATAGACAACCTCCTCAAGGGAGCTGTGGGACAAGCCGTACAAAACATGAACATAATGTTCGGCATCGACGAGAAAGCCGGACTCAACCTCAAGGCTTCGGCCTTCTAAGTAGGTGCTCATAATTATTTATATATTTGGCGTACTCTATCTTGAGGCAGATTTTTCTTCTGTTTGAAGGAGCTATGCGGGCATAGTGACTGATAAACAGAAGGAAAATATGACCGAGAGAGAGTGCGGCAAATATGAGAGCGGCTTACTTCGATACTATAAAATAATTTTGAACACCTACTTAACAACAACAAGATAAAAAAATGCAACTTTTCAACGTATACTCATTATTTGACATCACCATAGACAAAGGCAAGGGATGCCACGTGTGGGACGACAAAGGCCAGGAATATCTCGACCTCTACGGCGGACACGCTGTCATCTCCATAGGACACTGCCATCCACACTACGTGGAGGCTATCAGCAACCAGGTAGCCAAGCTCGGATTCTACAGCAACTCAGTGCAGAACCCTCTGCAGAAGCAGCTGGCAGAGCGCCTGGGCAAGGCATGCGGCTACGAGGACTACCAGCTCTTCCTCATCAACACAGGAGCTGAGGCCAACGAGAACGCCATGAAGCTCGCCTCTTTCTACAACGGACGCACACGCATCCTCTCGGCAGAGAAGGCTTTCCACGGACGCACATCATTGGCCGTGGAGGTGACCAACAATCCCAAGATCATAGCTCCTATCAACAACAACCACCATGTCACATACCTCCCGCTCAACGACATCAAGCCATGGGAGGAGGAGATACAGAAGGGCGACGTGTGCGCTGTCATCCTGGAGTGCATCCAGGGAGTGGGCGGCATCAGAGTGGCAAGCAAGGAGTTTCTCCAGGCTCTCAGGAGCCTCTGCTCAGAGCACAACACTGTGCTCATCTGCGATGAGATACAGTGCGGCTACGGACGCTCAGGCAAGTTCTTCGCCCACCAGCATGCAGGCATACAGCCCGACATCATCACCGTGGCAAAGGGCATATGCAACGGATTCCCTATGGCGGCCGTGCTCATCTCTCCAAAGTTTGAGCCTGTGGCAGGACAGCTTGGCACTACCTTCGGCGGCAACCATCTCGGATGCGCTGGCGCGCTCGCTGTGCTCGACGTGATGGAGCAGGACAACCTTGTGGACAACGCCGCCAAAGTGGGTGACCACCTCATCAGCACACTCACAGCAGAGATGAAGGCTGGCAACCTGCCTCATGTCATCGACGTGAGGGGCAAGGGCCTCATGATAGGAATAGAGCTTGATGTGCCTTACAAGGACATACGCAACCGTCTGGTCAAGGAGCAGCACTGCTTCACAGGATGCGCAGGCACCAACGTGCTCCGTCTGCTTCCGCCGCTCTGCCTTACCATCGAAGAGGCTGACGACTTCATCAAGAGGTTTAAAGCGGCTCTCGCATGATTTTTCACCACCACAGACCAATGACAAGTTTCATCCATGCAGCATTATCTTGACAAGTTCCGCTTCTGTCCAGCATGCGGCTCAGAGCATTTCCGTGTCAACGACACGAAGTCCAAGCGATGTGACGACTGCGGATTCACCTACTACTACAACTCGGCAGCGGCTACCGTAGCCATCATCGAGAACGAGAAAGGTGAGGTGCTGGTGGCACGCAGGGCATGCGAGCCCGCCAAAGGCACGCTCGACATCATCGGCGGATTCGTCGACCCGGGAGAGAGAACAGAGGAAGCCATTGTGAGGGAGATAAAGGAGGAGACAGGCATAGAGGTAGAGGAAGGCCAGCTGAGGTATCTCTTCTCCATGCCCAACACCTATGACTACAGCAACTTCATCGTGCGTACGACTGACAGTTTCTTCCACATCATGATTCCGTCGGCCACTCCCTTTCAGGCAAAGGACGATGTGGCGGAATGCTGGTGGGTGAAGAAGTCTGAGCTGAACACAGCTGAAATAGGTCTCGACTCCATCCGCAATGGCATGGAGAAATGGCTGAAAGAGCAAAAGAAGTAGAGTCGCGCGCAGCGGCTTCTCATGACCGCAACAAAAGGCGACATACTCATATATAAGGCTACAGCATATAAGTAGGTGTTCAAAATTATTTTACAGTATCAAAGTACGATGCTCTCATATTTGCCACACTCTCTCTTGGTCATCTTTTCCTTCTGTTTATCAGTCACTATGCCCGCATAGCTCCATCAAACAGAAGGAAAATCTGCCCGGGGATAGAGCACGCCAAATATAAAAATAATTATGAACACCTACTTATTATTATAAAGAGGCTGCCATATACAAGAAGGCTGCAGCCGCTTATAATGTGCATAACGGGAAGAAGGCCCTTGCGGTCTTCTTCCCGTTTCCGCGTCATCTGCCACACCCACTTTCCTCCTGCATTAGCGCTGCGGCATTGCAGCTGGACATGCCATACAGACAGCATTCACAATACGCCAACAAAAAAGAAGCACTACAATAAATAACGCTTTTTTTTCCTTACAAAACGGTGGATGATACACAACATGAAAGATTTTTAACTTCTAATAAAACCAATTTCACCAATTATAGCTAACTTTGCACCTACATATCACTAACCACAGCTCAAGACCTGTGAAGACCTTAACATATATAAAACAAATTGATAATCTATAACAAAATAACTACAGAAATGAACAAAGTACTTTTGGGCATAGCCTTGCTCACAGCATGCTGGAGCACAGCCTCGGCAGAGGAAAAGACATTCGCAAGTCCTGATGGACAAGTGCAGGTAACCATCAACGACGATGGCGGCACACCTACTTATGCTGTCAGATATGCAGCAGAGGAGTTCCTGAAGCCATCGCGACTGGGACTGCACACCAACATGGGAGACTACTCGCAAAACCTGTCCATGACAGACTTCACAACCAAGAAGGTGGAGGACCACTATGAGCTGCGCAACATCAAGCAGAGCCATGTGGACTATGAAGCGACAGAGGCTGTGGCATCATTCACGCAGGACGGCAAGAAGGTCATGGACATAGTCTTCCGCGTGAGCAACCGCGACGTGGCCTACCGCTACCACATATACACAAAGGGCGACACCAAGGTGTGCGTCATCAATGGCGAGGCCAGCAGCTTCACCCTGCCAGATGGCACCACCACCTTCCTGTGCCCTCAGTCCAAGCCCATGGGCGGATTTGCCCGCACAGCGCCAAGCTATGAGACATCATACACCCTCGACGACTCCATGGGCAAGAACGGATGGGGCGAAGGCTACAGCTTCCCCTGCCTCTTCAAGGTGGGCAGCAAGGGATGGGCTCTCATCAGCGAGACAGGAGTGGACGGACGCTACGTGGCAAGCAGGCTGCTCAATGTCAAAGACGGCACATACCGCATAGGCTTCCCGCAGCAGGGCGAGTGCAATGGCTGGGGCTCCACATCAGCAGCTGTGGCTCTGCCTTTCGACACGCCATGGCGCACCATCACAGTAGGCACCACTCTCGCCAACATCGTGGAGACAACTGTCCCATTCGACCTCGTGGAACAAAAGTACAAGGCTTCCCAAGACTACACATACGGCAAGGGCTCATGGAGCTGGATCATCGGCATGGACCCAAGCTGCAACTATGACGAGCAGAAGCGCTACATCGACTTCTCGGCAGCCATGGGCTACCAGACTGTGCTCATCGACGCGCTTTGGGACAAGCAGATAGGCTACGGCAAGATGGAGGAACTGGCACGCTACGGCAAGAGCAAGGGTGTAGGGCTGTTCCTGTGGTACAACTCTAACGGCACGTGGAACGACGCTCCGCAGTCGCCGCTGGGCAAGATGAACGACAGCCGCATTCGCCGCCAGGAGATGGCATGGATGAAGAAGACTGGCATCAAGGGCATCAAGGTAGACTTCTTCGGCGGTGACAAGCAGAACATGATGCAGCTCTATGAGGACATACTCGCCGACGCCAACGACTACGGCATCATGGTCATCTTCCACGGCTGCACACTGCCGCGCGGCTGGGAGCGCATGTTCCCAAGCTATGTGGCAAGCGAGGCCGTGCTGGCATCGGAGAACATGCACTTCTCACAAGGCTCTTGCGACGCTGAGGCCATGAACGCCTGCATCCATCCCTTCGTGCGCAACACCGTAGGCTCAATGGACTTTGGCGGCTCGACTCTCAACAAGTACTACAATGCAGACAACAAGCGCGGCTCCCAGCGACGCACCTCAGACGTGTGCGCACTCTCCACAGCCGTGCTCTTCCAGAGCTGCGTGCAGCATTTTGCCCTCGCACCCAACAACCTCACCGATGCACCAGCGTGGGCCATCGACTTCATGAAGAGCGTGCCTACCACATGGGACGAGGTGAAGTTTATCGACGGCTATCCTGGCAAGTATGCCATCATAGCGCGCCGCAGCGGCGACAAGTGGTATGTGGCAGGCGTCAACGCCGAGAAGGCCACACTCACCAAGAAGGTCACCCTGCCTATGCTCAAGGCCGGGACAGCCAAGCTGTACAGCGATGATGCCCAGCTCAAAGGCAGCGTGAAGGATGTGAAGATTGGCAAGAAGAAGCAGATGACTGTGACCATACCTTGCAACGGCGGACTGGTCATCATGCAGTGAAAGCATGCCTCAGCATAAGGGCACAACACAGTGAATCAGCAAAAAAGGCGGTTTCATACACACATTTTATCAAGAAATGTGATTGAATGTCGAAAAAAAGCCGTACCTTTGCATCCGTTTTGGTGAAGCCGCTGTCTACAGGGAGACGAGTTCCCAGAGAATGCTTCATCGTAATTCTTTAATTAACAAACAAATCAAACCATCATGGCAGTAGATTTAATTAAAGTGGCTCGCGAGTCAATGCAGACATCAGAGCCAAAGCAGTTCCCATCATTCAAGGCTGGTGACACTGTAACAGTAGCTTACAAGATTATCGAGGGTTCAAAGGAGCGTATCCAGCTCTACCGCGGTGTTGTCATCAAGATCGCAGGCGAGCAGAGCAGAAAGCGTTTCACTGTTCGCAAGATGTCTGGCACAGTAGGTGTAGAGCGTATCTTCCCTATCGACTCACCAAACATCGACTCTATCGAGGTGAACAAGATTGGTAAGGTTCGTCGCGCCAAGCTTTACTACCTCCGCAATCTTACAGGTAAGAAGGCTCGTATCAAGGAAAAGCTTACCGGCAAGAAGCCACAGGCTTAATCTTCAAGACGACTATCAAAGAAGAAATAGAGAGAAACGCTACGGCGGTTCTCTCTTTTCTTGTTTTTATGACTGGCACGAATCTACTGCGCGTCTCTATCCGGCACTTTATATAAGCAGCGTGATCAAATAGCGAGCAATCATTTCACATGCATGTGCCATATCATTTGCGCATATCTCATGGCACATACAGCCTGCACTGGGGCAAAAGGCACGAGATAAGCGAGAAAAACAGGCATACAAATCTTTATTATGAAAGAATTTCGTATCTTTGCACATAATTAGCTTTGCCACAGGCGGCTGCACACTGTGAACCAAGGCAAGACATGCCAACGGCACCATCCTGCAAGGCATAACAATACTGAAAACTAAAACAATACATAAAGATGAAAGATTTTATAGACGAATTGACATGGCGTGGCATGATCCACCAGATGATGCCAGGCACTGACGAACTGCTCAAGAAAGAGCAGGTGACAGCATACCTGGGCATTGACCCAACAGCAGACTCACTGCACATCGGACATCTCTGCGGCGTGATGATGCTCCGCCACTTCCAGCGTTGCGGACACAAGCCTCTGGCACTCATCGGCGGTGCCACAGGCATGATTGGCGACCCCTCGGGCAAGAGCCAGGAGCGCAACCTCCTCGATGAGGAGACTCTCCGCCACAACGTGAAGTGCATCAAGGAACAGCTCTCACGTTTCCTCGACTTCGACAGCGACGCTCCCAACAAGGCTGAGCTGGTGAACAACTACGACTGGATGAAAGACTTCAAGTTCCTCGACTTCGTGAGAGACATCGGCAAGCACATCACTGTCAACTACATGATGGCAAAGGAAAGCGTGCAGAAGCGCCTGAACGGCGAGGCAAGAGACGGACTCAGCTTCACTGAGTTCACCTACCAGCTGCTTCAGGGCTATGACTTCTACTACCTCAACCAGCACAAGAACTGCAAGCTGCAGCTTGGCGGAGCAGACCAGTGGGGCAACATCACCACAGGCTCTGAGCTCATTCGCCGCATGAACGGCAACGACTGCTATGCACTCACATGTCCGCTGGTGACCAAGAGCGACGGACGCAAGTTTGGCAAGACTGAGAGTGGAAACATATGGCTCAACCGCGAGTACACCACTCCATACGCCTTCTACCAGTTCTGGCTCAATGTGCCAGACGAGGACGCCAAGCGATACATCAAGATATTCACATCGCTGGAGAAGGAAGAGATTGACTCTATCATCGCTGAGCATGACACAGACCCTGGACGCCGTGTGCTCCAGAAGCGACTGGCCGAGGAAGTGACCGTGATGGTACACTCAAGGGAAGACTATGAGGCTGCGGTAGAGGCAAGCAACATCCTCTTCGGCAAATCTACCAAGGAGAGCCTCCTCAAGCTCGATGAGCACACGCTGCTCGACGTGTTTGCAGGCGTGCCACAGTTTGAGGTGAGCAAGTCTGTCTTTGCCGACGGCGTGAAGCTGGCCGACCTCGCTGTAGACCACGCCAAGGTCTTCGCCAGCAAGGGCGAGCTGAAGACTCTCGTCAAAGGTGGCGGGGTGAGCGTGAACAAAGACAAGGTGGCACAGCCTGACCAAGTGTTTACCACAGCCGACCTGCTCGATGAGAAATACCTGCTCGTGCAGCAGGGCAAGAAGAAGTATTTCCTCATCATCGCCAAGTAAGAAAGAAAACGCCCTATCGGAGCGGAAAACCTCAGCGCACCCTGCATGCCTCTCACACAGAGGACAGATTGCGCCAGGGCTTTCCGCTCCTTTTACCATTACACACTTACCTATAATATTGAGCACCTACTTATCATGGAAGAGCTAATACTGCTGCGCATCACTGGCGAAGACCGTCCAGGACTGACAGCGAGCATCATGGAAATACTATCTTTATATGATGCCGACATACAAGACATAGGACAGGCCGACATACACTCCACTCTCTCACTCGGCATACTCATCCGCGTGGAGGAGAAGCACTCGGGCAACGTGATGAAAGACTTGCTGTTTAAGGCGAGCGAGCTGGGTGTGAACATCAAGTTCTACCCTATATCCCTCGAACAGTATGAGAACTGGGTGAAGCGCCAGGGCAAGAACAGATATATCCTCACCGTGCTTGGCAGAAAGCTGCAGGCCAAGCAGATAGAGGCTGTGACAAGGCTCATTGCCGACCAGGAGCTGAACATCGACTCCATCCTGCGACTGTCGGGACGAGAGAGCATAGCCAACCCTCTGGAAAAGACAAGAGCCTGCATACAGTTTTCGGTGAGAGGCACGCCTAAAGACGGCGAGGAACTGCACACAGCCCTTATGCGCATGTCGAGCGAACTCGAAATAGACTGTTCATTCCAGACAGACAACATGTACCGCCGCATGCGACGGCTCATCTGCTTCGACATGGACTCCACGCTCATACAGACGGAGGTCATAGACGAACTGGCGCGCAAGCATGGCGTTTACGACCAGGTAGCCGCCATCACAGAGCGGGCCATGAGGGGAGAGATTGACTTCAAGGAGAGCTTCACCGAACGATGCAGACTACTGAAAGGACTGGATGTCAGCGTGATGCGTGACATTGCAGAGCACCTTCCTTTCACAGAGGGAGTGGACCGCCTCATGTACGTCCTGAAGAAATATGGCTACAAGATTGCCATCCTCAGCGGCGGCTTCACCTTCTTCGGCGAATACATCCAAAAGAAATATGGCATCGACTATGTGTATGCCAACGAACTGGAGATAGATGAGACCGGGCATCTCACAGGCAACTATGTGGGCGAGATAGTGGACGGCAAGCGCAAGGCCGAACTACTCAAACTCATAGCACAGGTGGAAAAGGTGGACTTGCAGCAGACCATAGCTGTGGGCGATGGCGCTAACGACCTGCCCATGCTCTCACAGGCTGGCCTCGGCATAGCGTTCCACGCCAAGCCACGCGTGGTAGCCAATGCACAGCAGAGCATCAACACCATAGGCCTCGACGGAGTGCTGTATTTCCTGGGATTCAAAGACAGCTATCTGGACGAGAAAGCACAATAGAAGCTATAGATACTATAGAGGCTATGGACACTACAGAGGCTATAAAATCACTAAACCCAATATATAATGAGACATACAGTATTCACCTTCTCCATTGCCCTCGCCTGTATGGCAGCACATGCACAGACAGGCGCAGACTTCATGAAAGCCATGAAGGTGGCAGGCAATGACATCTTCTTCGATGTCACATCCACAGGACAAGAATATAAGGTCAACTGGGGCATGGACGCCGCATGGGACTGGGACTACAACGTCATGCGAGGCGTGGCGCACATAGGCAAAGGCAACTTCGCTACAGGTCGCGTGTCTTTCCAACCCTTAGACCTCGTTACGGACAACGGCGATGGCACTCTCACACTCTCTGCGCGCCAGCAGAACAGGCTGAAGAACAGATGCGAGCTCATCAAACGCACAGGCGCCACAGAGGTCAATCTCAACTGCGACCACGAAGCCTTGTTCACCAACATTGGCAATGACGGCTACAGCACAGGAGCCTCTGCCGAAGACCACACCGGACGCGACAACTACCAAGGCAAGCCAGAGGAATGGTACAAGCTCATCAAGGCCAGCGTGCAGTTTGTCGAGAAGCAAGGACTGAAGGTGGTCAGCGTGTCGCCTTTCAACGAGCCTGACTATGTGTGGCAGCAGGCCGCCAACGAGGACGCGGCCATGAAGGACTTCCTTGAGATAGCCAAACTAATCAAGGCTGACGACTTTTTCAAAAACATCAGGGTGTGCGGCGGCAACACACTCAACTGCGACCGCGCGCTGCCATGGTACAACTACCTGAAAGACTACCTCGACGAGGGCAACACACACCAGCTGGCAGGTGGCATGAACACATACAGCAGCTTCTTTTCCACTGTCACCAATGATGGCAAGGTTGCCACGGCCGACGAGTTGCACAACGTGGGCGAGGCCATTGTGGGAGCCAACTACGGCATGACCAACGGCATCTGGTGGGGCTTCGACTCCAAGGCCAGAGGCCAGTTCTGCATCGACTCCAACGAAGGCGTGCGCATAGGCTACGGCGAGAACAGCAGCACCTGGACCAACGCTGCCGTCTACCGCAACGAGAAGACCGGCGAGGTGCATGGCTATATGGGCTCAAGCGAGCGCCAAGCCAATAACGACTCCTACGCTTTCATCAGCAAAGGAAAAGACGTGTTTGTCAATGGCTACGGCCCCACACGCATGTTTGTCTACGACATGCCTGGAGGCACTGGCTACCAGAAGGGACAGATAAACGCTGAGCGGCTCTTCGACATCACCTGGGGCGATGATGTGGCTCCATTTGAGGTCAACGGCACATACATGCTCATGAATGTGGGCAGCAAGAAGATGCTCACCATGAACAGCGGCAACGCTACCAGCGAGAGCCGCAAGACATCTGGCACCACACAGCAGTGGAATGTCTACCCAAGCTACACTGACGGCGACATCTCCTACTGGTTTATCGACAATGCAGGCAACAAGAGCATGCATCTCAACTCTGTGCTCGACTGGGGAAACATGAACACGATGTTCACTACCTCTGCCAGCGTGATTGTCTACAACAACACAGGCCACCCTATGGAGGAACAATGGTATGTGAAATATGCCAAGAACGGCTCGTTCTATATCATAAACCGTCTGACCAACAAGTACCTGTACTGCAACAGCGCCACCAACGGCACGCATGTCAACTCCAAGGCTGCTCCGACAGAGAGCACCACCGAGTCGGAACTGAAGAAATACCTGTGGCGATTCCTGCCCACAGACGCAAAGGCTCCTATAACTACGGTGCTGAAGGCTCCCGATGCTCCGACATCGCTCTATGCGCGCCAGAGACCAGCAAGCATCGAGCTGTTCTGGACTGCGCCTGAGAGTGAGGAGAAAATCACCTACACAATACTCAGAGCGCAAGAGCCTGAGGATGAAGGTGTAGCAGAGTACAACACCATAGGACGCAATGTGGAGCAGACATCATTTGTGGACAACACTGCCCTGCCAGGCATACACTACTTGTATAAGGTGCAGGCTGTCGACGTAAGATGCAACCGCTCCGAAGCCTCATCAGAACTGAAAGCCACGACAAAGGACGAGAAGGCACTGGTGTGCCAACTGCAGTTTGACGACAACGCAGAAGACCTATCAACCAACCGCCTCAACGCTTCCGTCTACGGCACCGTGAGCTACCCAAGACTCCTGGCCAAGTCGGGCAGCAACAGCCTCAGCATGGCTGGCAAGGCCTACGCCATGCTTCCCTACTCTGTGGCTGGACACGACGAGATGACCATCGCCACATGGGTGAAGTGCAGCAGCTCATCTGCCTGGCAAAGAATCTTTGACTTCGGCAACGGCACAGACCAGTACATGTTCCTCTGCCCTAACAATGGCAGCGAGATGCGCTTTGTGATGAAGAACGGCGGCGCGGAACAGATAGCCGGCACTGGCAAGAAACTGCCGTCTGGCTCATGGCAGCACGTGGCAGTGACACTGAAGCCCGAAGGCGACATAGTGCATGTGAGGCTCTATCTCAATGGAGAAGTGATGGCACAGAGCGATGAGTTCACCATCAAGGCTACAGACATAGCTCCATCACTCTGCTTCATCGGACGCTCCATGTACAAGGCAGACCCGCTCTTCAATGGCAGCATCGATGATTTCCGCATATACAACTATGCGCTGACAGCAGACGAGGTGGCAGCCGTGATGAAAGACACTGCTGATAAATCGGCAGACCTGAAAGACATCTACGATGAGACCGTCACCACAGGCATCTCACCAACAGAAGCCACTGGCGCCACAGCCTCTGGCAAGACCTACGACATGAACGGCAAGGCCGCAACGCCAGCCACACGCGGCATCGTCATCAAGACAAGCGACAAGCAGGGCACCCCTGCAAGAAAAATACTAAAATAATGGTTTATTCAATTCTTAAAAAAATCAGCGACACACTCAGCAGCAAGGCGAGCGTGTTCGTTATCCTCACAGCGCTGGTGACCTTCTGGTCACCCGCGCTGTTTGAATGGGTGAAGGGCAATCTGCAGACCGTCATCCTCGGCATCATCATGCTCACCATGGGCCTGACCCTAACACCAGGCGACTTCAAGCTTCTCGGCCAGCGGCCATGGGACATACTCATCGGCGCGGCCGCACAGTTCACCATCATGCCTCTCGTGGCATGGACTCTGTCATGGGCTTTCAGCCAGGTGCCGGCTTTCGCCCCCTACAGCACAGCCATGGCCATAGGCATCATACTGGTGGGATGCTGTCCTGGAGGCGTGTCCAGCAACATCATGTCCTTCCTTTGCAAGGGCGACGTGGCATACTCCGTCGGCATGACATGCGCCTCCACACTATTGGCCCCGCTGCTCACACCGATGCTGGTGCTGTGGCTGGCAGGAGCCAAAGTGGATGTCGACGCTGTGGGCATGTTCCAGCAGATACTCATTGTCACCATCATCCCTATAGCCATCGGCTTCATGCTCAACATATGGCTGGGACACAAAGAGGTGTTCAAGAAGATACAAAGTTGCATGCCCGGCTTGTCTGTGACATGCCTGGCATGCATCGTTGGCGGTGTGGTGTCTACAGTACACGACCCTCTGATGGAGAATGGACTCACACTCTTCTGCCTCACCTTTGGCATGGTGTTCTGCCACAACAGCATAGGTTATCTGCTTGGCTACAGTGTCGGTCGCCTCTTCGGCTTCTCTTTGCCTAAGAAGAAGACACTGGCCATAGAGGTGGGAATGCAGAACGCCGGACTTGGCACCAATCTCGCCATGACATTCTTTGTGGCTACCAACCCCATGGCTGTGGTGCCATGCGCCATCAGCTGCGCCTGGCACAGCATCAGCGGCACTATCTTGGCAAATATCTTTGCCAAGAAAGAGAAATAGCCACTTCTATAGGAACTAAGTAGGTGCTCATAATTATTTTTATATTTGACGTACTCTATCCCCGGGCAGATTTACCTTCTGTTTGATGGAGCTATGCGGGCATAGTGACTGACAAACAGAAGGAAAAGATGCCCAAGAGCGAGTGTGGCAAATATGAGAGCATCGTACTTTGATACTGTAAAATAATTTTGAGCACCTACTTATAGCCTCTATTGTTTTCTATAGCTCCTATAGCCTCTTTACTCTCCACCCTCCAAAAACACGATTATGGTACTCAACTACATCTGGATAGCCTTTTTCCTCCTGGCTGCCATCTGCTCCATAGCCCAATGCTTCATGGGCAACACTGGTGTCTTTGCCGACATCATCAACTCCACCTTCGACAATTCGAAGACAGCCTTCGAGATATCTCTCGGACTGACAGGCGTGCTCTCACTATGGATGGGAGTGATGAAGATTGGCGAGAAAGGTGGCATGGTAGACCTTCTCTCTAAGGCATTAAGCCCTGTATTCACCCGCCTTTTCCCCGACATACCCAAAGGGCATCCTGCCACAGGACACATCTTCATGAACATAGCAGCCAACATGCTCGGACTTGACAATGCGGCCACGCCACTCGGGCTCAAGGCCATGGAGAGCATGCAGGAACTGAACAAGGAGCGCAATGCCGAGGCTGTGAGGCACGGCAGCATCACGACCGCACAGGCAGAAGAGAGAGACTCTACAGCCACCAACCCCATGATAATGTTCCTGGTGCTCAACACCTCCGGACTCACCATCATACCTGTGTCCATCATGGTCTACAGAGCGCAGATGGGAGCATCACAGCCTACAGACGTGTTTGTGCCCATACTCCTGGCCACCTTCGTGTCGACACTCATCGGCATCATCATCGTGAGCCTATTCCAAAAAATCAACCTGCTGAAGCCCGCACTGCTCGGCACCCTCGGTGGACTGTGCGTCCTGGTGGCATCCATCATATGGGCATTCAGCAAGATGGACAAAGACACCATGGACACAGCCAGCACACTGGCGGCCAACATCATCCTCTTCGGCATCATCCTGTCGTTCATCATTTCCGGCATGGTCAAGAGAGTCAATGTGTATGAGGCTTTCATAGAGGGAGCAAAAGACGGATTCGGCACGGCTGTGAGAGTGATTCCATACCTTGTGGCCATACTGGTGGCCATCGGAGTGTTCAGAGCCAGCGGAGGCATGGATCTGCTGATAGGCGGCCTGCGCAAGTGTGTGGAAGCATGCGGAGGCAACACAGATTTTGTGGCGGCGCTGCCTACTGCCATCATGAAGCCCCTCTCAGGCTCCGGCGCAAGGGGCATGATGGTGGACACCATGTCAACCTATGGAGCCGACTCCTTTGCCGGCCGTCTGGCATGCGTCTTCCAAGGCTCCACCGACACCACCTTCTACATACTCGCTGTCTATTTCGGCTCGGTGGGAATAAAGAACACACGGCACGCCGTGACATGCGGACTCATGGCAGACATTGCTGGCATCATTGCCGCAATAGCCATCGCATACATGTTCTTCGGATAGTTTTAAGGCATGGCACACACGTTTTGCTCCCGCTTGCTTTGCCAAATCACGAAAAAATCGTTACTTTGCATTTGATTAGGCAAAGTCTTGGACTTGCCAGCCAGGCCTCGTCCTGCACGAACACTTCAATAACACACTATAATGTACGACATCACACAGATAAGGGAGGATTTTCCCATCCTATCAAGAAACATATACAACCGTCCGCTGGTCTACCTCGACAACGGTGCCACCACACAGAAGCCCAAGTGCGTGGTGGAGGCCATGGTGGACGAATACTACAATGTCAACGCTAATGTGCATCGTGGCGTGCATTTTCTCTCACAGAAAGCCACTGACCTGCATGAGGCAAGCCGCGAGACTGTGAGGGCTTTCATCAATGCCAAGTCCACAGCAGAGATTCTCTTCACGCGTGGCACCACAGAGAGCATCAACCTGCTGGCCTTCTCTTTTGGCGAAGCCATGGTGAGAGAAGGAGACGAGATCATCGTGAGCGCCATGGAGCATCACAGCAACATAGTGCCATGGCAGATGATGTGCCAGCGCAAGGGCGCGCAGCTCAGAGTCATCCCGATGAACGATGAGGGCGAACTGCTCATGGACAAGTATGAAGCTCTCATCAACGAGAAGACACGCTTAGTATGCTGCACACACGTGAGCAACGTGCTCGGCACCATCAATCCTGTCAAGGATGTGGTGCGCATAGCCCATGAGCACGGAGTGCCCGCGCTCATCGACGGTGCGCAGTCCACACCGCACATGCAAGTGGACATGCAGGACATCGACTGCGACTTCTTCGCTTTCTCCGGCCACAAGGTCTATGGACCCACAGGCATAGGCGTGCTCTACGGCAAGGAAGAGTGGCTTGAGAAGTTGCCCCCATACCAGGGAGGAGGAGAGATGATAAAGAATGTCAGCTTCGAGAAGACTACATACAACGAGCTGCCATACAAATTTGAGGCTGGCACGCCCGACTACATAGCTTCCCACTCGCTGGCCAAAGCCATTGACTATGTGACGGCTCTCGGCATGGACAACATCTACAAGCATGAGCAGGAACTTACGTCGTATGCCATGGAGCGCATGACGGAGATTGACGGCATGCGCATCTTCGGCCCTAAGAGCCATCACGACGCAGTGATAAGCTTCCAGGTGGGCAACATACACCATCTCGACATGGGCACGCTGCTCGACCGCCTCGGCATAGCGGTGCGCACAGGCCACCACTGCGCCGAGCCTCTCATGCACCGTCTGGGCATCGAGGGCACGGTGAGGGCTTCTTTTGGACTATACAACACCAAGGAAGAGGTGGATGCCCTTGTGGAAGGCATCAAGCGAGTGGCGCAGATGTTCTGACACCACAGCAAGGCCATGCAGCCAGCGCCATCACGGCCATAAAGCCACGACACAGTCCACATACTGGCAGCCACAAAGCTGCATTTCTGCAAGAAAGGGACACCTGACGCTACAAACAACATATAGGATAATAAAAATAAAACACATATTTACACTTTCTTAATAATGGCACAGAAACCAAGCATACCAAAAGGCACACGCGATTTCTCACCTGTAGAAATGGCTAAACGCAATTACATATTCAACACCATCAAGGACGTTTATGCCCTCTATGGCTTTCAGCAGATAGAGACTCCTGCCATGGAGAACCTCTCCACGCTGATGGGCAAATATGGAGAAGAGGGTGACAAACTGCTCTTCAAGATTCTCAACTCAGGCGACTTCCTCCATGGCATGACAGCTGATGAGGTGGCTAACACCAGCACCCTGAAACTGGCTGCCAAGTTCTGCGAGAAAGGTCTCCGATATGACCTCACCGTGCCTTTCGCACGCTATGTGGTACAGCACAGAGAAGAGTTGGCCCTGCCTTTCAAGAGATACCAGATCCAACCAGTATGGCGCGCGGACCGTCCGCAAAAGGGACGCTACCGCGAGTTCTATCAGTGTGACGCTGACGTGGTAGGCAGCGAGTCACTGCTCAATGAAGTGGAACTGATGCAGATAGTAGACACAGTCTTCACACGTTTCGGTGTAAGAGTGTGCATCAAGATAAACAACCGCAAGATTCTCACCGGCATAGCGGAGATGATTGGCCAAGCAGACAAGATTGTGGACATCACAGTGGCTATAGACAAGCTCGACAAGATAGGGCTTGACGCTGTCAACGCCGAGCTGGCTGAGGATGGCATACCTGCAGACGCCATTGAGAAACTGCAGCCCATCATCAAGCTGAGCGGCTCCAACGCTGAGAAACTGCAGACCATGAAGGAGGTGCTCAAAGACTCTGAGATAGGAGTGAAGGGCGTGGAGGAGACTGAATACATACTTTCCAAACTCGGAGCTCTGGAGGGCAACGGAGCCAAACTGCACAATGAGATAGAGCTTGACCTCACTCTCGCGCGCGGCCTCAACTACTACACAGGAGCCATCTTCGAGGTGAAGGCTCTTGATGTCCAGATTGGTTCCATCACTGGCGGCGGACGCTACGACAACCTCACCGGAATCTTCGGCATGCCTGGTCTTAGCGGTGTCGGCATCTCATTTGGCGCAGACCGCATCTTTGACGTGCTCAACCAGCTGGACCTCTACCCAAAAGAGGCTGCCAACTCCACACAGTTGCTCTTCGTCAACTTTGGCGAGAAAGAGGCAGACTTCTGCCTTGACGTGCTTGCCACAGTGCGTGCGGCTGGCATCAGAGCCGAGATCTATCCCGACTCTTCCAAGATGAAGAAGCAGATGAGCTACGCCAACGCCAAGCAGATACCTTACGTGGCCATCGTGGGCGAGAGCGAGCTTGCCGAGGGCAAGATAAATCTCAAGAACATGGTCACAGGCGAACAGACACTCATTGACGCTGGCAGCATCGTGGAGTGCATCAAGTGAAGCTATGCCACTCTATAGGCTACACAAACATACAGCCACGGACACACTGTAGAATGTGTCTGTGGCTGATTTTTCATTTCTGCGATTTTCCAAAGCAGTCTTGCAAATTCACATTAGAATATCAAAGTAGATTGTTTTTATATCAGAATGTCAAAGCACGGTGTTCGCATTAGGTTGCCTCTGGACAAGAGTGCACCAAATATAATAATCACTATGAACAGCTGCCTAAGACATTAAAGCGAGATTTCCCTCACATGAAAAGAATAATAGCATTTTTAAAGAAATGGACGCTGATGTGCGCCCTTGCGCTCGGCTCAATAGTCTATCTGCTCTTCTCACAGACTCCATGCCTGCAGCCTATAGGCAAGACGGCCGGTCCATGGTTTGTGGAGATAGTCCCCTACGTCATCTTCAGCCTGCTGTATGTCACCTTCTGCAAGATAGACATGGAGAACATGCGTCCGCATGCGTGGCACTTCTGGCTGCAAGCCATACGTACCGCCATATCAGCGCTATTCGTGCTGCTCATCTATCTGTTTGGCTCATCAAGCCCCGACGTCAAGGTCATCCTGGAAGGATGCTTCATCTGCTTCATCTGCCCCACTGCGGCAGCGGCTGCT
Source organism: uncultured Bacteroidaceae bacterium (assembly GCA_934271655.1). Taxonomy (GTDB): domain Bacteria; phylum Bacteroidota; class Bacteroidia; order Bacteroidales; family Bacteroidaceae; genus Minthosoma. The sequence goes on from CAKQRW010000023.1 coordinate 26,200, forward strand.
GTGGTGACTGAGAAGCTCGGTGGCAGCATAGCCTCGCTGACTGTCTACACACTCATAGCCAACTGCGTCACGATGCTTATCATACCTCTGTTTTTCCCTATGGTGGAGAAGGAGGCCGACATAACCTTCATGTTCGCCTTCCTCATGATACTGAGGCGCGTCTTTCTGGTGCTTCTGCTGCCACTGTGCCTTGCGCTGCTCACACGCAAGTATATGCCCAACCTGGCTGCTCGCATAAAGAGTTACAAGAACCTCGCCTTCTACATGTGGGGATTCAACCTGACCATCGTCACTGGCATGACTCTCGACAACATTCTCAACGCTGAAATTGGCGGATGGTCGCTTGCGCTACTCATCATACTGCCGCTCTTCATCACCATCATACAGTTCTCCATAGGCAAATGGGTGGGAGGATGCTACGGTGACCGCATCAGCGCCGGACAGGCTCTTGGACAGAAGAACACCATTGTGGGTATATGGCTCACCATCACTTTTCTCAATCCGCTGGCGGCCGTGGCTCCCGGAGCATACGTGCTCTGGCAAAATCTTGTCAACTCATGGCAGATATGGTGCAAGGAGAAATACGGAGTGCTGAAATGGTGAAACACGGCAGTAGCCATTAGCTACATAAGACACACATGACAGCTGCCTTTCTTACATTCATTATATAAAACAGACAAGATATATACATATAAGATACGAAAGATATATATAAGGCACGTATATAAGATACGAAAGATATATACGTATATAAGACACGCACATAAGACACGCAAGCGCACCGTCTTCTCCAGACGATGCGCTTGCGTGTCTTATATGCAGTGCGCTATTTCATTTATTCATCAGGTGCCTGTCGAGATAGTCCTCGATGCGGCGGAGAAGATGGCGGCGCGTGTTGCCTCCATAGATGCTGTGGTTGCGATTGGTGTAGACCTGCATGTCAAACTGTATGTCGGCCTGCACGAGAGCCTCTGCCAGCTCTGCCGTGTTCTGGTAGTGAACATTGTCATCAGCTGTGCCATGTATGATGAGCAGGTCGCCTTTGAGATTCTGATAGCGATGCAGCGGTGAGCAGTCATAGCCTGAAGGATTCTCCTGCGGCGTGCGCATGAATCGCTCTGTGTAGGCTGAGTCATAGAAACGCCAATCTGTCACTGGTGCCACTGCCACGCCACAGTTGAACACGGAGCGTCCCTCACACATTGACATGATGGTGTTGAAGCCACCGAAGCTCCAGCCCCATATGGCTATGCGCGAGGCGTCGACATATGGCTGCTTGGCCAGCCAGAGAGCTGTCTCCACCTGGTCGTGCGACTCGATGTCTCCCAACTTGAGATATGTGCAGCGCATGAAGTCGGAGCCGCGGCCTCCTGTGCCACGTCCGTCCACACACACCACGATGTATCCTTTCTCGGCAAGGCGCTGTTCCCATATGAGTCCGCCTGCAAAGCCATTGGAGAAAGCGTTGTGCACCTGCTGGCTGCCTGGCCCGCTATACTGATACATCAGCACAGGATATTTCTTTGACGCATCGAAGTTGGCTGGCTTGACCATCCATCCGTTGAGCTGCACCCCATCTGCCGTGGTGACAGAGATAATCTCTGGGACGGAAAGGTGGAGCGAGGCGAGAGACGCTTTCAGCGCCGCATTGTCCTCTATAGTCTTCAGCGACTTGCCAGCAGCGCTGCATGCTGTGTATACAGGAGGCGTGCTTATATCGGAGAAGGCATTGATGTAGTATGAGCAGCCACGGCTGAAGATGGCTGAGTTGAAGCCCTTGCCTGCGGAGAGGCGAGTCTTGTGTCCCGTCGCGTCCACACGGTAGATGTACTGCTCAAGCGGACTGCCCTCGTTGCTGGCATAATAGAAATACTTGCCATCCGCACTCTTGCCGTAATAGTCTGTCACATCGTAGTCGCCCGATGTGAGCTGGCGCACCAGTTGTCCGCCTGCTGTGTAGAGATAGAGATGGCGATGTCCGTCACGGTCGCTGCGCAAGACGAAATTGCCATCCTTGAAACTGATGTCGGCATACGAGCAGTCGTCGACATACTTCTTGTTTGTCTCACGCAGCACAAGCTGCGACTGCGTGCTGCGGACATTGACCGCATAGAAATCAAGACGGTCCTGGTGGCGGTTGAGCGTGAGCACCATCAGACGGTCTTTCTCGCCGGTGAACTGTATGCGCGGCACGTAGCCGTCAGCGTCCAGCGGCACCTGCAAGGCACGCGTGACACGACTCTTGATGTCGAACGAGTGAACCGACACCTTGGAGTTGTCCTCACCTGCCTTCGGATACTTGTACTCATACGTCCCTGGATAGAGAGCGCAGTCATCGTGTGCGGGGCTGTCGCCCTTGTACCATGGGAAAGCGAACGTCTTCACGCCCGACTCATCAAAACGCACCCATGCCAGCATCTCGCTGTCGGCAGAGAAGTCGAAGGCGCAGTTGTAGCCAAACTCCTCCTCATACACCCAGTCGGGCTTGCCGTTGATGACCTTGTTCTTCTCGCCATCCTTTGTCACCTGGCTCTCTGCGTTGTTGAAGAGGAGCTTGACGAGGAATATGTTGTTGTCGCGCACGAAAGCCACCATGTTGCCGTCGGGCGAGAACTTAGGACACTCCTGCGCGCCGTTCTTTGAGAGAGGCGCCAGCGTCTTGTTCCTCACATTATAGATGTAATAGACTGATGTGGCAGAATGCCTGTAGATAGACCTGCGCTCTGTCTCTATCAGTATGTTCTTCTCGTCGGGCGACATCACATAGCCATCGATGCTTTCAAGCGATGCTCCGCGAGCCGTAGCCACATCGAAGAGCACATCTGTCACCTCGCTTGTCTTGAACGAGCATTTCTCTATGCGTCTGCCATCATCGCTCACACTGGCATACGACTCGCCATCGGCAAGCGGACGCACACTGCGGATAGACTTGGGAGCATAACGGTAAGTGGTCACATCGTCCAGACTGATCTGCTGCGCCTGCGCTGCCATAGCCGTTCCTACAACAGACAAGGCTGCTGCCATAATTCTCAGGATAAAACGTTTCATATTTCTGTTTGTTTTGCTGTTTTCATTTCATGCGTATGGGACAGGCCCACACCGTTCAAGCCTCAGTCAGCTCGCCAGCCAGATTGGCATTCATGAGCAGGCGCACCTCCGATGGCCTGAAACCTTGGCCGAAGAGGACCATCAGCTTGGTGATGGCAGCCTCGATGGTCATGTCGTGTCCGCTCACTACCCCAGCCTCTATCAGCTGGCGCGAGTTCTCATACAGCCCCATGGTCACGCCACCGCTCTGACACTGCGTGATGTTCACTATGACCTTGCCTGCTGCCGTAGCTTTTCTGATCACATCCACCAGCATCGGGTTGGAGGGAGCGTTGCCTGAGCCGAAGGTGCGGAGAATGATGCCACGTATGTTGTCCATCAGCATCACGTTCTCTATCAGTTCCATCGGTATGCCGGGAAAGAGAGTCAGAGCCACCACCTCAGGACACGCGTCATAATGCACTGTGAGCGGACGCAGTCCCTTGTCACCCGACGATGGCACCAGCTTGCGAATGACCGCATGGTTGTAATTGATGTTGATGCCTGTCTTGGCGAGGTAAGGATAGTTGTAGCTGGCGAAGGCCTTGAAATGTTCAGAGTTGGCTTTGGTGCAACGGTTGCCGCGGTAGAGGTGCTGCCCGAAGAATACGCACACCTCAGGCACAGCCGGATGTCCCGTCTCGTCTTCCGCCGCCGCCAGTTCGATGGCCGTGAGAAGATTCTCCTTGCCATCTGTGCGCACCACGCCTATAGGCAACTGGCTGCCTGTCAGGATGACCGGCTTGGCAAGGTTCTCAAGCATGAAGCTGAGCGCGCTGGCTGTATACGCCATAGTGTCTGTGCCATGAAGGATGACAAAGCCGTCATACTCGTCATAGTTGGAGTCTATGATGCCAGCTATCTTGGCCCACAGCTGAGGCGTCATGTCGCTGGAGTCGATAGGAGGCTCAAACTGGTAGTTGTGTATGACATAGTCAAACTCGTTTATCTCTGGCACATGCTTCTGAAGGTGGTCGAAATTGAATGTCTCGAGCGCTCCAGTCTCAGGATTGCGTATCATGCCTATCGTGCCACCTGTATATATGAGCAAGAGTTTCTTTGTCGACGTGTACATCGCGTGATTCATTTCTTCTTACTTATTGATTTATATTCTTCTTTCGTATTATACATATATTATTGGCAAAGTTAGTGATATTTTTCAGCATAGCGGACATGTAAGCGAGAAAATCAGATGGAGGGGCAACAAAATGGCAGGCATAAGCCATTATACTTATTCTTTTTTATTAACTTTGCATGAAAATACAGTTTATTATCATGATACAATCAATGACAGGCTACGGCAAATGCGTCGTAGAATACAACGGAAAGAAAATACACGCTGAGGTGAAATCGCTCAACAGCAAAGCGATGGACCTCTCCACACGCGTGTCTCCACTCTACCGCGAGAAGGAGATGGAGATAAGGCAACTTCTGCAGCAGCGCCTGGAGCGCGGCAAGGTGGATTTTGTCATCTGGCTGGAGAAGGATGTGGCTGCAAGCGCATCAGTCATCAACATGGACATTGTCGCTGAATACAAGAAGCAGATAGAGAACATGCAGACAGCACTCGGACTGCCACAGCCTGCCGACTGGTATGCCACTCTCATGCGCATGCCCGACGTGATGGCTCACCCCGACATGGAAGAGCTTACCGACGAGGAATGGCAGGCGGCAAGGGGAGCGGCAGAGAAGGCCATAGACGAGCTCATAGCCTTCCGCAAGCAGGAGGGTCTTGCACTGGCCGGCAAATTCAGGGAGAAGATCGCCAACATAGCCAAGTGCATGGAGGCTATAGAGCCTTTCGAGAAAGACCGCACAGAGAAGATACGCCAGCGCATCCTCGACTCGCTTGAGCAGCGCATTGGCGTGGACTATGACAAGAACCGCCTTGAGCAAGAAATGATATACTACATCGAGAAACTTGACATCTCGGAGGAGAAGCAGCGCCTTGCCAACCATCTGAAATACTTCATCCAGACTATGGAGGAAGGACATGGCCAGGGCAAGAAGCTTGGCTTCATCGCGCAGGAGATGGGAAGGGAAATCAACACCACCGGCTCCAAGTCCAACCAGGCCGAGATGCAGAACATCGTGGTGAAGATGAAGGATGAACTGGAACAAATCAAGGAGCAGGTGCTCAATGTGCTCTAAGCATAAGAATGGAGAATCAGGACAAGCCTTTCAACAACGGCTTGTCCTGATTCTCCATTTTGCCCTTCAGCGTATGGCGCACCTGGCATACCCACACATTATACACCACTCACAAAAGAACGTACACACATTACATATCGCTCACAAAAGAACGTACACACATTATACACCACAAAAAAGATACACACATCTATGGAAGGAAAACTTATCATCATCGCCGCCCCATCAGGCACAGGCAAGTCGACTATCATACACAATGTGATGGACGACGGAGGCGCAGAAGAACTGAACCTCCATTTCTCCATATCAGCCACCTCGCGTGCGCCACGCGGCACAGAGCAGAACGGCGTGGAGTATTTCTTTCTCTCTCCAGAGGAGTTTCGCCAAAAGATAGCCAACAACGAGTTTCTTGAATACGAGGAAGTGTTCAGCGGCACCTACTACGGCACCCTGAGGTCGCAGGTGGACAAGCAGCTTGCGGCTGGCGAGAACGTGCTCTTCGACATTGATGTGAACGGAGCCATGAACATCAAGAAGGCCTATGGCAAGCGCGCGCTCAGCATCTTCATACAGCCACCAAGCATCGAGGAGCTGCGACGCCGCCTCACCAACCGTGGCACAGAGGCCGCTGATGTCATAGAGAAGCGCATCAGCCGTGCTGAGTATGAGCTGAGCCAAGCCGACAAATTTGACGAGACTGTGGTCAACGACCAGATTGAGATAGCATCCGTGGAGGTGCAAGCTCTCATCGAAGACTTTATTGAGGAATAAAACCATAGAGGCTATAGAAGATTATAGAGGCTATAGAGTTAAACGCATATTCCTTTAGCTTCTCCTCGTCGCCGTGGCTATAGAAGATTATAGAGGCTATAGAGTTAAACGAGCCTCTTTTTAGCCAATAACTAAGATTATAGAGGCTATAGAGACTATAGAGGCCTCTGCCTGTAATGTGGCGAGTACGGGCTATAGAAACTATAGTAGCTATACAAGAAAGAAAGAAGGATGTCCCATTGCGGGGCATCCTTCTTTCTTGTCATATTGTATCTGATCTTGTTTTTGTCATTATCTGCGTGGAAGAGGGAGATACCATGGCTTGCCTTCCATGTTCTCAGTCTTGCCATACTTCAGCTTGTCTGTAGGCACGATGTCACCAGTCTCCTTGTTATACTCCATCACCTTCTCAGTGTTGTAGTAGTCAGGCATTGTGATAGTAGAGCCTATGCCATTGCCGCCCTTCTCCTGCATCTGGTAACGCATGATGTCATAGAAGCGGTGTCCCTCATACGCTCCTTCAAGAGCCTCCTCCTCAAGGAGAAGCTTAGCCACATGAGCCTGGCGCTTTGCGCGCACCTCAGGAGAAGCGAGGTAAGCCTCATTCTCAGCCTTTATACGAGCGTTCTCAGCGATGACCGCATCACGAGCCTCAACAGACTCCTGCCATGCTACAGAATCCTCGTGAGTAGGGAATGCACCCAGCTTGACTGTGTCTGGCACTTCAAGGAAATCCTGGATATTAGCCTTAGTCTCAGCGTCGTCGAGGCAATAGAACTCATTGTATTCTGTGTCGCCAGAACCAAATGAATGAATGCCATACTGACAATATTTTGCGCTTGCGTCAACCAGCTTGTGGTCGCCACTGCCACTTGTTTCCTTATTGTAAGTATAGAAGACGGTTGAAGGCCAGATGACAAATGAGGAGTTGGCCTTTGAGCTCATCTCACCCTCATAGCGTGTCTCCGCCAGAGAGAAGCCCTTCGTCTTTATCTCGCAAAGACGGTCAAACTCATCCTGGGAGATGATGTTGCGGTTGTTGAGAGTATAGTATGAAAGACCATACTTCAAGATAGCGAACGATGTCTCTGGGAAGCCTGCGCGGTTGAGAGCCTCTGCCAAGTGCAGATACAAGATTGGCAGACGGTAGAGAGGAATAGCTGAAACCTTATTGTCTGTCCTGACACTTCCGAACTTCTCATTACGGTAAACATTGGGGCTAAGGCTGCTGTTATACTTGCTCTCGTTGAAATTGCTTGCAATAGTATAACAATCATTGTAGCGCAAGTCACCCTTCAATGTCTTTGACTGGTACGAATTCTCATCAGGATCACTGTACTCAATAATCGGATCATTTTGGTCATCATACTGGTAGAAGCAATACAACTGGCTCTTTGACACTTCCTTGAGACGGTCTGAAGGCACGGCTGCAGGGTAATAGCTGTTGCTGTATGTAGAGTTGAATACAGCATTCACATCAGAGTAGTTGCCATAGTAAGATGTCGTGTCCATAGGAATGACAGCCTCACTGATTTTATCCGAGCCAGTGGTCATTCCAAAATATCCCGAATAATTTCCAGAATGAAATTGGAAATTCTTGTCCATCCAATAGGCCTGACGCTGTGATGTCGTACGCTCCTCACTTGGGAAGGTGAAATAGTCGTGATAGAGTCCGATAGCAGCCTTATAGTCATCCACATTGTTTGTGAACGATCCTCTCCACAAATACAGCTCTGCCAAGACAACGCGCACAGGAAGAGACATCATGTAATATTGGATGCCGTTATACATATGGTTGCCATATCGCTGACGGAGCTCCTGATTCTCGTCCATATATGGATACTTGGCCAAGTCGTTGATACAGAAAGTGAGCACTGTCTCCATGTCTGACAGCTGGCCCGACTCCACGATATCATCAGCCTTGTCTGACTGCAAGACTGGCTCTGTGACGAGAGGCACCTTGCCATAGTTCTTCACGAGCTCAAGGTAGCACCAGGCTCTGAAGCACTTGACTGAGCATATCTCCTTCTCAAAGTACTTGCGTGTGCCCTGAGAGTTCTTCGTGCTGTCCACATTGGCGAGAAACACATTGCAGTTGTTGATGACCGCATAGTAGTCTGCAGGCTTGTTGTAGGGATTGTCAGTAGATATCTCGTTTGACTTGAGTTCCTGAAGAGATGAAGAAGAGTGCATGGGGTCGAGGTCAACAAGATCGGCGCGTATCTCTCCGAGCAGCACAGTGCGGTCGGCCAGCTTCTGCATGCTCTTCACGATACCCATGAAATGGTAGAGGGTATCCTGTGGAGCGAGGTCAGTAGACACCAGAGCATTGTCTGGCGTGAACATGTCCTCGCAAGATGTGGTGGCTGATCCCACACCGAGCAGGATCGCGCCACATGCTATGATTGATTTGAATTTCATATTACGTTCATATTAGAGGTTAATCTTTACACCAAGGTGGAAGCTGCGTCCTGAAGTGAGGTAGCCAGCGTCGATGCCCTGATAGAGCACACCGTTCTGACAAGACACCTCTGGGTCACGTCCCAGATACTTGGAAAGAGTGAAGAGATTGTTGGCTGCTGCCCAGATAGTGATGCCCTGCAGGTACTCATTCTGCACTGGCACCCTGTAGGAGAGAGTCACATTCTTGAGCTTGAGGTAAGAGCCATCCTCTATCCACCTGTCGGAGAAGCGGGAGTTGCCCATAGGATCCTGATAAGTGGCCTGCGGGATGTCTGTCACCTGTCCCTCTGCAACCCAGTGGCGTTTCATGGCTGTGGTCTGGTTGATAAACTTGTTGCCAGACTCAAGCACAGAGCGCTCGTAGTTGTAGATGTCGTTGCCAAGAGAGTAGTTGAAGTTTGCTCCAAGAGTCCAGTTCTCTCCGAAATGGAAGCGCATGCTGATGTTTCCGTAGATGTCAGGGTTAGGGTCGCCAATGATGTAGCGGTCGCTCTCATTGATCTCGCCGTTGCCGTCCTTGTCCACAAACTTCATGTCGCCCGCCTTGAAGTACACCTTATTCTTGTTATCGTCGAGGATATACTTGCCGTCAGCCTCTGCCGCATCTGATGTGGCATACACACCGTCTGTCTTGTAGCCGTAGAACACGCCTACCGGACAGCCTACCTGAGTGAGGACTGTGCCGCCATAGAGAGAAGTCTCAAAAGACTGCTTGCCCTGTGGCAACTGAGTCAGCTCATTCTTGTAGTGACCCACACTGGCGCCAAACTCAAACTTGAACTTCTTCTCATTGATGAGCTTTGCGTTGAAAGCGGCGTCGAAGCCCTGGTTCTTCAGCTTGCCATCGTTGGTGTAGTAGTCTGAGAGACCTGCCACATAAGCGAGCTGTCCGAGAGCAATGAGGTTTGAAGTGCGTGAGTTGAAGTAGTTGGCACGGAGATTCAGGCGGTTGTTGAGGAAGTCGCCCTCCACACCAACGTTGAAGCGGTTGGTTGTCTCCCACTTGAGCTCAGGGTTACCTATATTGCCAAGCTCAAGTGAAGTAGTGCCCTTACCGAGCAGCTGACCTGCTGCGAGATAAGTCAGAGTGGCCGAGTTGTCGATGGCGTCATTGCCTGCCGACTCGTATCCTGCTGTGAGCTTGAGCATGTTCACGCCTCTGTTTGGCTTGAACCACTTCTCATTGGTGAGCACCCATGAGCCCTGGATAGAAGGGAACATGGCCCATGTCACGCCAAACATGCTGAGTCCGCCCTTTGCTTTCTTACCGAAACGTGATGATGTCTCCATAGAGAGCTGGCCTGTGAGGTAGTACTTCTCCTGGAAATTGTAGTCCACGTTGGCATAGTATGAGAGCGAGCGCCAGTTGATGTTTGAGCCGCGCAGCACCACGTTCTGTCCGCCCACATTAGGTGTCTTGTCACTACCTGTGTTGTCGGTCAGCACGTATGAAGCTGAGTAGGTGTCGTTCATGAAGCGCACGCCGCCCAGCACAGACACTGAGTGAGGAGCGTTGGTAAGTATGTCCCACTTAGCGCGTGTGTCTGAGAAGACAGCATTGTGCCTTGAGAAATAGTTGTCCTTTGTGTTGGTCGTTGAGACAGGGAAACCATCTCTTCTGTATGTAGGCATACCAATGATCGGTGTGAAGTAGTGCTCATCCATGCTCTGCATAGTGTACGAGAACTTTTCCGAGAGGGAGAAGTTCTTGGTAGGCTCCCATGTAGGTGTTATGGCCACATTGATCATGGTGAGGTCTGAGTGGTTCTTGTTCTTGGCCTTACCTGTCTCATTGATAGCCACAGGGTTGGCTATAGAAGCTCTTGAGCCGAGCACCTCCTGCAGATAGTCATCGGCATCTGCCAGATAGGAAGAGACATTGCCGTCTGTAGAGAAGTCATATGGAGAGAGGAATGGAGCCTTGATATTAGCCAGCGCGCCTGGCGATGCCAGAGCCTGGATGTTCTGGTCAGACTTCCATCCGTCGTCACGAAGGTCGCGGATAACGTTTGAGTAGCTGGCGTCAAACTGAGTGTAGAACCACTTGTTGAGGTTTATGTCGGTGTTGAAGCGCACAGAGAAACGCTGCATGTTGTTCATCTTCAGAGTTGACTTGGCATCTACGTAGCCTACAGAGAGGTTGTACTGCGCCACATCGTCACCACCCTGGATGGAGATGCCGTAGTTCTGCGTCCATGCCTCGCGGCTCACCTCATCGTTCCAATCTGTATTATTATGGTACATGTTATAATAATAGTAGTTTGGATTGTTGTTGAGGAACTTGAAGTCTGTCAGCTTGGTGTCTGTAGACTTAAGCATCTGGGAGGCGAATGCACGATACTCGCCTGCGTCCATGAGCTCATATGTCTTTGGAGTGAGCTCCACGCCCGCGCTCAGATTGACATCGATGCGTGTGGCCATGGAGTGGCAGCGCTTTGTCTTGATGACGATGACACCATTGGCAGCCTTGGCTCCGTAGATGGCCGTACCGTTCTTCAGCACCTCCACGCTCTCTATGTCACTGACGTTGATGCCAGCCAGCAGGTTGTTGTAGTATCCGCTGTGAAGCATGTCCGAGTCATACATCTGGTCGAAGACCACACCGTCAAGGATGACGAGAGGCTGGGCGTTGGAGTTGAGCGAGTTGATACCGTTGATGAACATTGCCACGCCCTGGCCTGGATTGGCCGAGCGCTGGATAGTCCTCACGTCAGCTCCTAGCTTAGTCTGTATCTCCTGGTCGATGGAGAGGACAGATGTGTTGGCGAAGTCCTGTGTGGCGACAGACTGGTTGGCATTCTGAGAGAACACGTAGTCGCTCTTCATGAGGGCCGAGTGCAATGGCACAGTGATGCCCTGCGTGCGTCCGCCGAGAGCCACGTTGTTGAGGTTGTAGCCTTCAAGATGCACAGAGAGAGAAGTGACAAACTTTGGCACCTTGATGGTGAACTCGCCATTCTCGTCGGCCATGGCTGTGTAGTATTTATTGTTGAAGGCCTGAACCAGAGCGCCGGCAAGAGGCTCGCCGGTAGCTGCGTCAACGACCTTACCCTTCACGTCGATGGTTGGGTAAGACTTGGTCTTCTTAGCTTTTTTTGCTTTCGTGGCAGCCACCTCTGTTGTCACTTCATCCTGAACGTCATCCTGCGCAACTGCCGGAAGTGCTGTTCCCAAGAAGAACATCAGTGCTGCGATTCCATATTTATTGAAGTGCTGCATAATCATTTTCTTGTTTTAGAGTTTCTTGTACTTTGTGCTTTTTTGACATCTGCTGCGTCTACACCAGGAAGCAGCACTAAGTCTGACTCGTCTCTGGCTTCTCCGCTGTGGTAACCGCGTGGTCTCATGATAAGCTTGCTTACAAGTATCTCACGGCTATAGGTATCTTTCAGCTTCGAGCTGACATTGCTCTGAATCTGGAACAAGACTCCCGCTTCAGTACGGCCGTAATAGGAATTGGCGAAATCATAGTGACCGATGTAAAGCGTGTCGCTCACATGCAAGCCCTGCTTAGGATCATCATTCTCGTAGACAGAACCTTTGATGATGAAATCGGTTGAGCCATCAGCAGGATTGGTAAGACGCTTGCCCTGGGCTGGATATTCACCCTTTGCATTGCGCTCGAACATATTGATACGGAACTTGTATGAACGGGTATCTGTGTCCACAGAAGTTGAAGTATGCGTACCCAACCAAATAGGAGCAGTAACGAGATACAAGTCATAGTCGCCAGACAATGTGTTGTCTATATTAAAAGCAACAGCAGGATTGTCGTTTCCACCCGCTGGAGTAAGTCTCGTGAATGAATACTCCGCTATCGGGAACTGGATTTTTTCTCCCTCGATGGAATCTATGTACGTGTATTGCATGGTACCGCTGCTATAGCTGAACGACTCATTCACCTTAGTTGTGAATGCATTCTTACCCTTGCTGTCCTGATCCAGATTGACGTTTCTGCGCGAAAGATAAATGTAACGTGGATAGAAGAACTGCTCTGTCACAGACATTGGGTACTCATCAACAAGATAAGCCTCACCGTTGGAGCACTCCACTGGCGAGCCACTCTTGGCGAGGATGTCGTTCACCTCCCTGTCGACAGGCATATCCTTTGGCTCCTTCAGGTAATATTTGTGCTGCCACCAGCTTGTTCTCCAGCTGTAGTTGGTAGAGACAAGCGAATCCTGCCTGTGCTCATTGTTGGTCAAGTTGTAGAACAGGTCGGTCATAGCGAACTGGTTGGAGTAGTGACGCTGCAGTGAGTCGCATGCGCCTGACGTGCTTCTGTCCAATGATGGGTTGAACACCAAAAGGCTCTTGGCTATGTTGTATCTCTCCTGCCATGCGCGTGCAGAAGGCAATATAGCGATAAAGCTTGAGTCCTCCTCATAAATCTCCGAGCTCAGGTTCTTCAGCACTGTATTGTTGCGGAGCAAGAACGAGTCGACCCAAATCTTGTTGCCGTTCTCATCAAATCCGCGGCTCACTGACTTATTCTCTATGAGGGAGTCTTTGTTGTACTTGTTGTCGTAGAGGTATGCGTAAAGAGAAAGCGTGTCCTTGCCTTCTGTCTGGTCTGCCTTATACTGCTTCTCTATCAGCTCAAACAGGTTGTATGAGTACTCATTTGGAGCAGAGATGGTGTAGAGCACGCCATTGGTGGCTGCAATGTTCTTTGACAGCAGCTCAGACTTGCCGAACTCGTCGTCGGCTGCGCTGAGCACCACCTTCTTTTCGTTAAGCAGGGTGATGGTCTGGTCACTCTTGCCGAGAGAATAGGCGAATCGGGCTATGTGACTCTTGATGAAATGCTTCACCACATCTGTGGAGTCAGCTGTCCTGTTGCCGTTCTCGTCCACATAGTCAGACAAGTTGAACGAGCCGTCCTCTGGCGCCCATACAGTATAGGAATTGCTTGAAGCCAACTCTCTGTCGTAGCCATAAGCCTTGACCACTTTCGCAAAGTCTGGAGTTTTCTCTTCAATGGCCTGCATCAGCGTGCCAGCATAGCTGCTCTCGTTGGAAGCAGTGCCGTCATAGTGGTCGTCCCATGTGTCTGTACAAGAGTACATGGCTGCGAGTCCTGCTGTCAAGACCAGTCCTGAGCGGAATGTTTTCTTTATATTGTTCATATCTTATATTTCTTTTGTTTGTTTCTTCTCCTGCCATGTCCCGCCTGCCGCGGGCAGGCAGGACATGCAGTGGAAGATGTGTTATGCTATTTTACAACGTTGGTTCTGCATAGTATTCGTTGTTGTAGACAGAGCTTGGGCACAGCTCGATGAAGTCGAAGTTCAACTCATTGTCGGCCGACTCCATCTTCTGCTGTATGCGGAGGTAGTGGTCGCTCTTGCCGTCTGTGTAGAATGTGCCGATGACCTTGCGGATAGTGTTAGGCAAGTTGCGCATCGTTGTCGCGCTGGCATCCCATGAGCTGCGGTCGCCTGTGGCATAGCAGCCAGGGCCCTTCATCCAGCCTATGTTGTGGATTGACTTGTCAAACGATGTGATGGCATCGTCGTCACCCAGCTCGGAGTCTGTCTTGAAGCCGAAGAGAGATACACCGCCTGGACGCATGTCGAACGGAATGCCCTGTGGACGTCCATCGATGTAGTACTGGATGATACCTCGTGAAGAGAAGCCTGTACATGTCATCATGCGCACCTCGTATGTGCCGGCTGGCACTGGCGGCAACTTGAGCGTGAGGTCGAAGCGTCCCTTAATGATAATCTCATCGCCTTCGTAAGACCAGTAGTTGAGCACACGGCCACGAACGTGGAGGTGAGTCTCATTGCCAAACTTGAAGTTGCGTGTGTAGCCCGACTTGAAGCCTACACTGCGAGTCTTGTTGTTGGCCGCTGTAGCGCCCTGGCCTCCTGCCTGGTAAGGCTTGCCGTCTGAGCCTGCGTGTCCGCGTGCCATCTGGCCGTCGGTCATGAGGGTCATGAAGTCTGGAGAGAGTGTGGTGCAGTCGGTGCGGATGCACTCGTTGAGCACCACTTCCTGGGTGTTCTGGTCGTAAGCTACGATGTCGTCGATGTAGTGGTAGATGCCGTTTGTGGCAGTGAATGTCGTGTTAGGATAATCAGACTGCTTGAGCACCTTGGCTCCACGCACGAACATGCCGAATGCATCTGAGCGCGACTGCACGCCGCGGCGGTTGACATAGAGTCCCACCTGTGAGCCGCTCGGGTAAGAGAGCTTCATGATAGAGTGAGGCATCAGAGTCTCATAGTAGTCGCAGATGTCATACTTGCGGCGGTTGAAGTTGTTGGAAGCGTTGTTGCCGCTGTAGCCGTCATAAGTGGTGAGCGAGTTGTAGCTGCCATACCTGTTGAGCACATGGTAAGAGACGAAGCGGTTGAGCGCGTTCTTGCGGCTTGTGTAGTCATCGTCATTGGCATCCTCTGGATACATAGGGTCATACAGCTGGTGAGCGAGATACTCCAGCGATGTGGGGTCGTCCTTGCCTGTCAGCTTCTCAACGCCATACTTTGCCTTGAGGATTGAGTCCTGGCACACGAAGACGGTGAAGTTGTAATAGCGTTTCTCTGGATACGCCACATTGTCGTACTCTGAGGCCGTGTGGATACAGAGCTTGTCATTTGTCCATGTGCATGAGTCGATGCGGTCGCGGTCTGTGGCCCATCCGTAAGTGTCATCCTCCTGCTTCTGGAGCGAGTCGGTGAGATGGGTCAGGTCGAAGGCCTGGGCGTAGATAGAGCATGTTGAGTCCTCGGCGAAGATTGTTGCCACCATGCCGTTGTATGAGTCAACGATGTTCTTCACTGTGTGCACCACGCCGTTGTCCACTGAGTCGTTCTCATGTGTGACGATGGCGCTGTTGATGTATGTGACAGGCACTGAGTCGCCCACCTCCTCGTCATATTCGGCGAGGAACTTGAATGTGAGCTTGCGCTCAAGCATGTTGGACTGCATGTCCTCACAGTTGTCGGTAGTGAAGTATGCGCGCTCGATGATAGAGTTGAGTGCGATGGTGTCGCAGTCTTCCTTCGAGAGCGAGTCTACTGATGTGACGCCCTTCGATGCGAGATACTCGTCTACAGCATCATTAGTTGGGGCAAACACGGTGTAGCTGCCGTAAGTGTTGAGCATGTCGACGAGGCGCAGGTCGCCGCGCTCGCCTGTGGCACGCTTGAGAATCTGCACGTACTTGGAGAATTGTTCCCTGCTCTGCAGATAAGACGCAGCGTACTCTCTGGTCTGTGTGTAGTAGCTGTCAGCGCCTGGATCGTCAGAACAGCTCACGAATGCGACCTGCATGGCTGATATCAAGAGAAGCGCTACAGCCAGGATATTTAATTTTATCTTTTTCATATTGCTTTAGTTTTTGGTGTTTTCTTCTTCATCCAAATAGCATGAGTTCTGATGGAGCAGCGGGTTGACCTTCATCTCGCTCTTGAGCACTGGCAGGTAAAGGAAATCCATCTGGACCATCTTCACTGCCACCTGCGGGTTGGAGTCGGCAAACTTGTTTGTCATGGCCTGGCGGAAGGCTCTTGTGTTGCCATTGCGGCGAGCCTCTCGCACGAGGTCGAAGTAGCGCTTGCCCTCAAAGAGGAACTCGCGACGGCGCTCGTTCATGAGAAGGGTGTGGTAGCCTTCGTAGTTTGTCGGCTTGACAGGAGCGTACTTTGCATTGTTTTTCACAGCTGGGTTTGAGCGGCGGTAGACTGCAGAGATGAGGCAGAAGGCATCGTCGCGAAGCTCGTCGGCTGTGAGAAGGCTGCTGCCGTCCACATGTGTACCCGTGGCGCGAGTGGCTTTCTGCGCTGGTTCACTACCTGCATTCTCGTCATTGTTGTCATTGTTGGCATCGCCCTCGTCAGGAGTCTCGCTTGGGGTCTCTGCTGCGGCGGCATCCATATTGTATGCCAACTCTATCTCTGCCTCTGCGCGCATCAGCATGATATCTGTGAGTCGGTACAATATCCAGTTATGACGCATAGTGCTGTATGTCTGCGTTTTGGTCGCAGCCTTAAAGCTGGAGCCTACAGAGCCGTAATCACTGTTCTGGCTTCCAGCCTCGTTCTCACCTATACAATATTTATATATATTGTAACCGCCACTGTTCTCATTGTAATAGAAATTAGTGATGATGCGGTAGTCTGAAGGAACTGAGAAAAGACGTGATTCGGTATAAGTGGCAGTATTCTGCGGCACCGCATCGAAGAGTTTCTCGGCGGCCACTACCTGCTGGCCTTTGTTAGTCTCCTCTCCATAGATGGCTTTTACAGCACCATTTTCCTTACTTGTGCTCATACCATCATAGTTGGCTATCTCAAATATAGACTCAAAAGAGAAGCAGTCATAGAAGATTGACTGCGTGGCCCTAGGACCGCCATCGTTTGTGCCTGGGGTCTTCTCCTCATAAAGGAGAGGATAGCCGTACTCGCTGTAGACATACTCGTCCATCTGATCGCGGATAGACTGCACTGTGAAGAAGTCGTTGTTTTCATACTGTTTCATCTTGTAGTTGATGATCCAGTCGCAGCACTCCACACACTTCCTGTAGTTGTCGTTCTGCTCTGACTTAGAGAGATTGGCGTCAGACGCTTTCCACAAATACAGGTCTGCCAGCAGAGCATACATGGCAGGACGTGTCACCTTGCCTATGCTGTTGTAGCGGTCAGAATACTTGTTAGGCGCATAGTCCCTGCAGCTCTCCAAGTCCTGGATGAGGGTGTCGATGATGGTTTCGCCTGGTGTCTGAGGCAGACGATATACCTGACTGTCGTCGAGTGAAGGCTCGAACGAGAAAGGCACCTCCTTGAATGTCTTGACAAGCGTGAAGTATGAGTACGCGCGGATGAACTTGCACTCTGCGATGTTGCTGCGCATGTCAGACTCCGTGTAGTTAGGGTCTTTCTCTGCCACCTTTGGGGCCTCCTCCAAGAGCACATTGCACTTGTTGATGGTGCTGTACATGGAGCTCCAGTTGTTGAGGCTGTTGGTGGTCTTGATGCTGCCCTTGAGCAGATACTTTATATCGTCACCCACGTTAGGGCCCTGTGACACATTGTCGCTTCTCACCTCGCCCCATGCTATGAGGCGTGTCATGTAGTCAGTTTCCTGCATTGACTGGTAGCAAGATGACACGACACTCTCCACGTCATCCTTGTTGGTCCAGTAGTTCTCGTAGACAACTGAGTTGAGAGGCAGCAAGTCGATGTCGCATGAGCTGAGGCCCATTCCCGCTGCCGCAAAGACAGCTGATGACATTATTATGTTCTTTATATTTTTCATGACTGTATAGCCTTTTGATTAGAATGAAAGATTAAGTCCAAATGTGAACGAACGTCCACGTGGAGTCTGGTTGCTGTCGTATGCCGCAGCATAGCCTGCCTGAGGACCTTCTGGGTCAACACCTGAATACTTGGTGAGGCAGAACACATTGTTGAGCGTCAGGTTGGCGCGGAGGGCTGTCAGGCCGATAGTCTTCAGCACTGATGGCTTGAATGTGTATGATATCTGGGCATAGTTGAGGCGGAGGAATGACGCATCCTCTACGAAGCGGTCTGAGCCGAGGTAGTTGTATGTGTCAAACTTAGTGGCTGTTGTGGCTGCACGAGGCAGCTGCGCGATGTCGCCCTCATTGTGCCAGCGCCAGTTGATGGCGATAGACTGGTTGTTGTTGGTTGACATGTTCTCCAGACCCATGCGCGCTGAGTTGATGACCTTGAGGCCTGCGCGGAAGTTGAACTGGAGGTTGAGCGCCCACTCCTTGTATCTGAACTTTGTTCCGAAACCGCCTGTGAACTTAGGCAGAGACGAGCCAAGGTATACAATGTCGAGCTCATTGATCTGTCCGTCGTGGTTGACATCCTCATAGATGGCGTCGCCACCCACAAATGAGTACTCGCGCGTGCCGCCGTAGTTGTACATCATGTACTTTGGAGCTCCCTTAGAGTCGTAGACCACTTCGCCTGCCTCGTTGCGAACCACAGGAGCGTTAGGACCTGAGAGTCCCTTCACCTCCTCGTCTGAGTATTCTGAATACTGGTACACGCCCTTGTAGCGGAAGCCGTAGATAGAGCCCAGAGGGTTGTTGAGCTGGATGCGCGAGAGGTATGTTCCGTTGTTGTAGTTGAAGTCAGCGTTCATGCTCTCAAGCACTGTCTCGTCCATGTCGAGGATGCGGTTGCGGTTGTTGGCGAATGACACGTTGAAGTCGATGGCGAAGCCTGACGGTGTCTTGATGATGTCGTTGCCGTTGATGTTGAACTCCCATCCCACGTTGCGCATGGTACCGGTGTTGCTCCATGAGAGCGAGCTGTAGCCTGACGATGATGGGATTCTGAAGTTCTTGTTGAGCAGGTCTTTTGTAGTCTGTGTGTAGATATCCACATTACCGTTGATGCGGTTGTCGAGGAATCCGAAGTCGAAGCCTATCTGGTATGAGGTCTTCTTCTCCCAGCGCAGGTCAACCAGACGTATGTTGGTCGGTGTGACGGCACTCTGTCCGAGATAGCCTGAGCCATAGGAGTTGTAGTATGAGCGGAAGAGGCCCTCACCGCTTGGCGCGTTGCCGACGATACCCCATGATGGGCGGATAGAGAGCATAGAGAGCCATCTCACAGGCTCCATGAACTTCTCGTCTGTGATGTTCCAACGTGCCGACACACCAGGGAAGAAGCCCCAGCGGCGGTTAGGTCCGAAGGCTGTGGAGCAGTCGCCACGGAGTGTGGCTGTGAGGTTGTACTTGCCCTTGTATGAGTAGTGCATCTGGCCTGTCACATACTGGCGCTTCCACTCACCGGCTGATGTGCCAGGACTGAGGTTGACACCACCGCCAAGCGGGTTCTTGATCTCGCCTGTTGTAGGTACCATGTAGGTGGAGTAGTTCTGAGTGGATGAGTTGCCCTCTGAATACTCATAGCGTCCCATGATGTTGAGCGAGTGGCCCTCTGCCTTGAAGTGAGGCGTGAAAGTGAGGGTGTGGCGTGTGGTCAGCGTATGCGACTTGTAGTTGTTGGCTGTTGCGTGGTTGTATGTATTATCCTTGTCAAACTGGTTGTAAGGAGTCAGCCATCCTGGCATGAAGGAGTCGTTGTCGTTGCTGGCAATGTCGAAGCGCACCAGTCCGTCATACTTGAGGCGTGTCTGGTCCTGCTGTGTGCCGAGGATGTCGTAAGAGAAGATGAACTCTGGGTCGAGTGCGATGTTGCGCTCCTGCTGGCGCGAGAGATGTGCCACAGCCACAGGGTTCTTGATAGCGTACTGGTCAGACAGATACACACGTGAAGCGGCGTAGACGCCTGTCTCCTTGGTGATGAACTGGTTCATGGTGTAGTAGTCGCCGATGATGTCGTTGCCATTCTCGTCCTCACGGTAGATGGAGAGGTTAGGCATCTTGCGGTAGGCGTCGCCAAGCGCGCCCTGCGTGTTGTTGCGGTCGTTCTTGGTGTAAGTGAGGTTGAAGTTGGTCTGCACCTTGATGCGGTCTGACACGAGGTAGTCGAGGGCCACACGTGTGGAGAAGCGGTCGAGCTTCTGTGTGATGATGGTACCTGTGGAGTGGTCATAACCGCCTGAGATGCGGAAGTTGGCCTTCTCGCCACCGCCCTGGATAGAGACATAGTGCTGCTGGTTGGTACCAAACTGCTTTACGGCGTCCACCCAGTCGGTGTTGTCATTATACATATTGTACTCTGACCACTCTGGAGCGTATGCTATCTCTGGGATGAAGTCGCTTGAGTTCTTGTCGGCGAAGCCCGACTGCTGACGTGGGTTGAAGTAGGCTTCCTTCATGTACATGGTGTACTCGTCACCGTTGAGCATGTTGTAGCCGTCTGGCTGCCATGAGCCTGTGAAGCGGTAAGAGTATGTGATCTTTGTCTTGCCTCTTGCGCCACGCTTTGTCTTGATCTCGATGACACCGTTGGCACCGCGCGAACCCCAGATGGCGCAGGCTGCTGCATCCTTGAGGACGGTGATGGACTCGATATCCTCAGGGTTGACGTTGAGGAGCTCTGCGAAGCGCTCCTCGTTGGCGTTGGAGTAGTCGAAGGTCTCTGAGAGGTCGTTGTTGGAGAGGATGTTTCCGTTGACAACGACGAGCGGGTTCTGGTTGCCGTTGATGGTTGACACACCACGCAGACGCATTGTGGTGCCGGCACCGAGGTTACCGGAGTTGGCCACGATGTCGAGACCAGCCACACGTCCCTGCAGGGCCTCGTCGACAGTAGTCATGCCGATGCCCTCAAACTCTTTCATGTCGATGGTCTGCTGAGCCACGGAAATCTCTGTCATAGGAATGGAGAGGCCGGTGCTCTGGCTCTTCTTGGCAGCCTTGACAACGACTTCCTTTATCTGTGTCTTGCTCTTCAGGACGATGCGTCCGAAGGCCTTCTTGTTGATTGGCAGGTCTACGGTCTGGCAACCAATGTATGAAATGCGTATCTTGTTCTTTGGGCTGACTATCTTGAAGGAGAAGTTTCCGTTGATATCAGTCACGCCGTGTGCGACGATACGATTGTTTTTATCGATCTCGACCACGTTGCACATCATCAGTGGATCAAAATCATCCCAGACCTGACCGCTGATGACGTCGCCCGCTTTCACCTGCGCGCTTGCGTTGATGCAGAAGCATGCGACGAGCATTAATATTGATATTATTTTTTTCATGTTGGTCTTTATTTAGATGATGAAAGCTTCTTGTAAGTGTACTTGAACTGGGTGTCAATCTTCTGGCCATTGGAGTCGTAGTGCTTGCCGTCTGCATAGATGAGCGGTGAGTCGATGCCCTGGATGACCACAGTCGATGAGTTGTTGAGATTCACGTTGAATGGTGAAGAGACCTTGCTTGAGCTTCCGTACCAATACTCACGAGCCATGAGGTTGTAGAGGCCTGGCTGAGTCACCACATTGGCTGTGGAGCCGCCAAGGAAGGCATGAGTAGTTGGGTCGTAGCCGTTGCGGCAGTCTGTGACTGTCATGCCGCCTGATGTCACCTTGACCTTCAGTTTGTATGGACGTCCAGGAGTGTATGTGCCGTCCCATGGGTTGACGTTGCCTTCATCGTCTACAGAGACTGACTTGATAAGCTCTGTCTTGCCCGACTCGTAGTCGGCTGACTCGAAGCCTTCGTCAACGAAGATGGAGTTGTCCTGGATGTGGTACTTGACGAAGTCGAGCATCACCTCGCGGAGACTGTCCTCACGATGTGTCTCTGTTGATGCGTCGCCTGAGTTGGCCTCGTCAAATTCACGTGCTGCTTCCAGGTCCTCAAGTGTAGGAAGACCAGCCTCGTATGCCTTCATCATGGCAGCGTTGGTCGGAGCGTAGACGGTGTAGTTGTAGTTGTTGAGCAGGTAGATGGCCTTGCCCTTGCTTGATGTGGCGTCTTCGGCACCGATGGATCCTTTCTCCTTGAGGGTGAAGAGGTTTCCATACACCTGGTCGCCTGCCTGCCAGCCATCCTTGGTGTTGCTGGTTGAGACGGCGCATGCATCGACGATGCCTGCGAACTCAGAGAACTCTGGCTGGTCCTGAAGTGTGGCGAGGACAGACTTGCGTGTGCCCATCACGACGCCCTCCACTGGGATGGCAACGCCATTGTTCATGTTGTAGACCTTGTCTTTGCTGACAACGAGTGGCTTGTTGACCTCGTTCTGGAATGAGCCGTACACTTCATACGAGCCTGCCTTTTCCTCGATGCGCACGAATGTGCGTGCCTTTGTCTTGTAGTAGTGCTTGGCTGGAGAGAATGTCTCATTCTCGCCGAGCACCACGATGATGTTGTCGAGGAGGTCCTCTATACGGTTCCTGAGGACACTATTGTCTGTACCGCCTGTGACTGTCCTTACCTTAGTGTCGGAAGTGAGCGTTACATTGCCATCTGGTGACACGTGGCAGTTGTAGACATCAGCGTAGAGCTGCTGGCTTGACTTCTTGGAGAGGTCGAGGTGGAATTCCCACAGCTGCGAGTTGGTCTCAGTCTCTTCTTCTTCCGCATCCGACTTGGTCTTAAGTGCATAAGACACAGGGTCGATGTATGTGAGCAGGCCATTGTTGGTTGGGAGCAGGAAGACATACTTTGATGCAGGTGAGTTGAGGTACTTGTCGTAGTTGAGGTTTGAGATGACATTCGACATGATCTTGAAGTTTGTCGTGTCGATGACTGCCGGGAAGAGCACTGATGAGTATGACGCTGGCGTGAAGACCTTGTTGGTGAGGAACACCATGCCGTTGCATCCTATCATCACGCTGTCCACATCTTCTTTCTTGATGCCGAGCTTTTCGTTGGCGTCGTCCATGATGTCGTCAAAGTGTGACGGCGCGGAGCTGACGAACGACTCGAGCTGGTTGACGCGGACGAGCTTGTCGAGCACTGAGTTTGGAGTTCCCTCTATTGTGCCGTAGTAGTTCTTGATGACCTGGCCACCGCCGTTGTTCCACCAGTCGGTGATTGCCTCGTTGGTTGGCACGAGCATCACGGCGAGGTCTTCCATCATAGGCTGACGGTCGTTATGGATGTATGGCATGTAGCCGTTCCATCCTGGATCGTACTTGAGGGCTGCGTTTCCGTCGTCGAATGGCTTGCCGTTCTTGTCGAGGTTGAACGGTATGCTTGTCGACATTGTCGAACCTGCTGAACGGTCAGAGAAGTAACGCTTCACGAAGATGGAGTCGTAGTCGGTGCCGTATGAGAGGTTGTATGTGCGTGTGAGCGATACAGAGTCATCTGGTGCGGCAAAGCGCTCGATGATGCTGCTGAAGGTTGACGCCTGTGGGGTCTTGCGGATAATCTCTGACATGTTGTCGAGAGGCACAATGACCTTGTCTACCTGATGGATGAATCCGTTAAGGCAGAAGATGTTTGAGTTGATGACCTTGGCGTCGTTGATGTACACGTCGTCTGTCTTGAATGTGCCCTCTGGCTGATTGTAGATGAAGTCCACATCGCTGTTGGCAAGCTTGTTCACGGAAACGAACTTGCCGGTGAAGTGCACCATTGGGGCAGCATGGGAGGCATCGTTGAAGAGAACGATGGAGTCATGGCTGGCGCGCAGCTCGTTGAAGAGAGGGTTGTCTGGCATGATGCCGCTCTGGTCGTTGTTGGAGAGCACCATGACGGAGTCGAGCAATGACTGTGATGACGAGCGGCGGCAGACCTCTCCCTTGATCGGGCGGCCTGAGCTTCCCTGTGACTCGGCCGACGAGAGCATCGTAGTGGAGTAAGGGTTGTCGATCATTGATGAGTTGAGCAGGAGCTTCTTCTGAGCCAATGACAGCTGGTCATAGCTCTTCACGCCCCAAGTGTTTGACGCATAGAACTTGGCAAATGCGTCGTCATCAGCGATGAACATTGTTTTACTACCGGTCCTGGACAGCACGTCCGACAGCCCGAGATCGTCAATCAGATGCAAGTAATTGGTGAAGTTGCCTTGATCCTTCATGTAACCATAGATGTTGTTGATGCCTGATGGTTGGTCATCATCCAATCTGTAGTCGTCGGAGCAAGAATACATGCCAATGCCTGCGGCGAGCAGTGCTCCCCCTACCAAGAGGTGTCTGCACATTCTTTTTCTCTGAAAGTTATACAACATAATAATATTAGAATAGATTTGTTTATTCAATCCCCTTTTTATAAATTTCTTTTAGTAAAAAGCGTAGGGGTCACCAGAGGTCTCGAAGACAACATTTGGCCAAATCGCCTTTTTGACATGGTAACGTATTGCAAAGAAATAAAAAATTCCACACATAAACAAAATTTTCGGTTGTTACTTTTATTCTAAAGAATGAAATTAACTTGAAAAATGTTTTTTCGGGAGATAGTCAGCCGTTTTTTGTTTTTTTAACCAGCGCTGACTACAGAATGATGTTTTTGGGCTCTTGATTAGCTTACTTTTGCACGGCAGATGAATTTTCGATGTTTTAATTGCGATTTTGTTAAGTAAGCATTACAAAGGTTGCTTGGATGAGGAATTTGTCATGGGAAGAACGATGGATTCACCCTAGGAGGAACGAGGGATTCATCATGGGAAGAACGAGGACTTGCCATGGGAAGAACAAGTGGAATGTCATAGGATTGATGAGGGTAAGATGCGGGATGAGTGGACGGGGACATAGCAGGTGCAGTGTCTCACTGCACATATTCGCCTTCCATTGCCAATAAAACAAGGTCGCGGCACCCCCTGTCTCGCCACCCATATAAGCAGAACGTAAGCATCCGAAAATAGCCGACTTGTATATTACAAAAAAACTCGCAAGTGTTCACTTGCGAGTTTTTTTGTAAT
>CAKQRW010000024.1 GCA_934271655.1 uncultured Bacteroidaceae bacterium
TTTCATTGTCTATTTTTTAAAGAACGAAAAGATGGCTTGTTTAGTATATCAAGACACACGCTTTTGCAGGTGACCCAGGAAAACCTTACTTTTATGCCATTTTGAGGATTATAATCAATCGTTATAATGGCAGGAATACGAACTTCAGAAAGTGCAGGTGCTACCAATTGCTCTATAGAAGGAGCAAGTTGTTCTTGCAACAGCTTCTCTTCATTTTGTCTCCACTGCTCCTCATCATACATGTTCGGAAAGTTTTCTCGCATGTTGTCACGAAGCTTATAAAACTCTTCAAGTTTGCTCATATTTATTCTTCTTTTTTATCGTTACACTATTATTTCATCCTAAAACTAATTTTCTCCAGCCTCATATTCCTCACGAGTGATTGGAGTTTTTGGGTCAATGACGAGAACTTCTTCGTAAGTCAAGTCATAGAGGTGATAGACAAGGAAATCTATTTTTGATTTCAACTCTGAAACATCGTCATTCGACCGAATCTCTATTATCACTTGACGAACTAATTCAGCAATTTCCTCTTGCTGTTCTCTCGAAGCTTTCGGTATTGGAATATTACGAATATGTTCAGGATAGATATGATAATCATCACCTCGAAGATTAGCAAGAAGAACATTCGCATAACGTGAATTTAATATGGCAAGCAAATACTCCAAACTTACATTTTTAGACAGTGCTTCCATATCGATACGACTTTTTGTTGAATAACGTTTTACACTTGCAGATATACTTTTATTTTCTACACCTTTTAAATCTTTCCAAAGAATAGCACAATAAATCGAGTGATTATGAAGATAATGTACCTCATTGTCCAATGTACAATTTATAGTACCAAGACAATTCATTACTATCTTATCTCTTTCATACAATTCTCTAAATGTGGGGCGGCTCAGCTTGTTAGGGCAACGGTCTGTATTGTATTCAAGATAACGAACTCGTTTGACATTATACTTTTCTATATCCTTAGCTTCAATATATTCACGAGGATGGATACAGTCTTTTATCTCACTTATCAAATCTTCCTTTTTAAATTCTCCCTTAGCTTTATTTTCATCAGCATTCAAAACCATACCCTTACTAATATAGCAAAAGTCACCAAGCACATTCAAGGTAGAATGTTTGTTACTTTCGCGTTTATTCTCTGAGAAATTCCAAACAGCCTTAGATTCATCTTGTATCATTTTATCTATTGGCTGTACAAAGGATGGTTTTATATTTTTCAACTCATCAATATGAGAGATAATCGTATCTTTAGTTTTTCCACCTCTTGAAGCAAACAAAATCAAATTAGAAACAGTAGCATTATCAAAGACCTTTGTTCCATTCAAGTCTGCTATTTCATAAACATTGCATACTTCCACTACCCACTTTCTAAATTTCTGTGCATACAACTGATTTGAAAGAGGGAAAGGAACTATCATTGAAAAAGTACCACCTTTGCATAGGGCACAGATTCCATATTCCATAAATGGAACGTATAAATCCCATTTTTGACACAAAGTTTGGTATTTATTACATTCTACCAATTTCTTTCGCTGTATCGCTATTTTTGAATCTGCTATTTGAGCTGGAGCACTAATATACGGCGGATTAGCAATGACAATATCGAATCCTCCCTTGACCCCGAACATCCATTCTGGGTCAAAGAAAGGAGAGGATGTGTTTTGGTCAAACATATCCCAATCTGCCAACTGCTGCGCAGCACCATGCGAAACGAAACCTGTGTCCTCGATAGCCTCAGCCAATGCCTTGCGAGTCTCCTTGATTTGTTTCTTCAATTTCTGCTTGTCGACATTACGACGAGCCAAGAATATCTTATGGTTCAGCTCTTTGAGTTCTTCCTTGTACTTGATTACCTCTGGCGCACTATCCACCAAACTGCTATCATACTCTACTGGTATCAGCGTATTCGCTGACACAAACTTAGCCTCCAAGTTTGGCAAAGGACGAATGCCAAAGTTGTGGGTAGCATCAGCCGTTGGTCGTTGGTCAACAACCAAGGAAATGAAGAAACGCAACTTACTAATCTGTGTGGCTATCGGCTGAATATCCACACCATAGATACAATGCTCTATCAAGTAGAGTTTACGAGCATAGTCTGGGTCATTGACGCTGCGGTTGAAAGCATTTTCTATATCAGCCAAACGTTCCTTTCGCTCCGTCTCGCTATCTACCATAAACGCCTTCTTGCTCTGCTCGATGGCACGATTAATCATGAAGTCCTTCCACTTCTCGTTTGTTGGGTCAATACGCTTCAGCACATGAACCATCTGCTGGAGTATGCCCATAGGAAATGCACCCGAACCACAAGCTGGGTCGAGTACACGACAATGATAAAGTGCATTCATGATTATTCCACTCTGCTCGTCTGTTACATCAATATCCTCCGAAGAATAGCTCAACAGTTGGCGATAGAGAGCCTCATCCTTGTCACCACAAACTCGCTTCAAGTGTGCCACCAAACTCTCGTTCACCATATACTGCACGATTTCACGAGGAGTATAGAACGAACCTGTCTGCTTGCGAGCCGAAGTCTGCGTCTCAGGATTGTAAGCCGCCAACAAGTTCTCGAAAGCCTTGCCCAACAGTTCTGGGTCGAGGCTCACCTCTTGGTCGTATGGCGTGTTCTCCTCTACCGTAAAGCAATAGTGGCGCAAGATGTCGATGATGCCTTGTGCCGACACATTCTTCTTTTTCTTGTCACCATACCATTGCGACAAGTCGATGCTGCGCCCTACCTCATCACCAAAGAAAAGGTAATCAGGGAGATACAACTGCCCCAATGACTTCTCATTCTCAGAAAAGCCATCATAGTAAATTTTGTTAGGCTTGTCATCCAAGCACTCAAACAAGCCACCATTCAAGAAAGGCACGCTGCTATTCGCCAAATGCAAAAACTCCACCGCACCACCAGGCATAAAGTCTCCCTCATAGCGCATCAAGTTGTTCACATTATATTCCGCATTCATTCGATACCCCGTCACATTGGTGCGGAATCTGCGATTACCCGCCTTATCCTTGCCCTCCGCCACTATCGGACGATTGAGCATGGCAAAGAAGAGGTTCTGCAATATCAGTCGATAATACTTGCTCTTCTCCGTATCATAATAGAGACTCTTGCGGTCGTGTGGGTCGAAGTTCTCGATAAAATGCTCTCGGATATAATCCTCATCGAAAAACTCATTCGGGATAAGATGCTTCTGCTTCAAGAACCACACGAATATCAAGCGAGTTATCAAACGGATGCAAGCCTCATGGTTGAACTTCTCGTCATCCTTATCCGTGGTAATGTCGTTAGGGAAACGAGCCACCTGTACAACCCAAGCATACCAGTCGCTCAACTCACTATAGAACCTCTTGGTAAGCAACTCATTGGAGAACACCTCCATCCAATGCTTGTACAAAACCTCGAATGTAGGATAAGCCTTGTCGCCCAAAGCCTCCAATATATCCAAATGACCACGATGAGGATGCTCACAATTAATATTGCGAAGAATGCTTACCTTGCCCAGTTTTTCGCTATTGCCATTGCGCCACTCTTGCGAATACGCCATTCGCTCACAAGTGGCAAGCGACAGATACTTGCCATGACGGATGAAGAGAATGACAGGTTGGGCAGAAGCTATGCGATTGAAAGCACGAGTCAATGTGGTACTCTCTTGACGAGACAAGGACTCCCCCTCTGCCACATCAATGGCAAAGACCATCATACCGTCATACTTACCAGCCTCGGTTTCAGCCTTCACTTCATCCACGCTCTTGCCCACACCCTTGCCAGCAAGTGTAGCCTCATCAATATTACCTATATAATAAGTAGCCTCCACCTTGCCCAAAGCTTCCTGCAATGCCATAGGCAAGGTAGCAGAATAAGCACCTTGATACAAGTCGGCAAACGGAATCGGTTCGCTTGTCACCTCGTTTACAGCCACTTGCAGATAGCTCAGCATCTGCAAACAAGCATCATATAATGAAGACTCTGTAAAGAGTCGCAATATTTTCTCCATAACAACTATATTATGATATGATTATTACTTTCTGATTTTACGCTTTGCTCACGTATTCCCAAACGATCAAGTCGAAGTTCTCCAACTTGAATTTTTCTTCGAGCAACTTACCTTTCGTAGCAGGAGCCGTTCCCTTAGGTTTGGCAAACAATCCTCCTGCCTTATGCGACTTTGCAATATCGAGAATGATAGAAGTAGCCTGTTGTGGCACCTTCGACTTCATCCACTCCTTCAATATCGCCGACAGCTTGCCGATGCGCTCCTTGTCGTTCGTCTCTATCCACTCTGGCACGAATCGCTCTTGACGCTTGTTGGTTCGCAAGAACTCCAATATCTCGGCACGATTCAACTCTTGGTAGGTAGCAGGAAGATGCGTATCTACTGGCTGACACATCAGATACAGCTCAGTATAAGGTTTCTTGCTGCCCTGCTTACGACGAGGATAGCCCACCACAGCCACCAAACTCTCTGGTATCTTCTCAAAGATGGTATCATCGAAGCGGAAACCAGAGAAGATGCCGTTTGGCATTCGACGGAACACATCACGGTTTTTGTCGAGGAAGTCCAAGAGGTCTTGGCGATAGGTCTCAAAGGAGAAATCTTTGAGCGACAAAGTCTTTGGCGACTCGATGTCGGAAATGCTGTTGTTCTGAAGTTCCTCCAACAAGCGGTCTGCATTCTTGTCCTGCAAAGGATTGTCCTCCACCATCTTCTTATATTGCTCGTTGAGATCCTGGGTCTCCGAGCCCACCAAGGTCATCATCGACATACGATTCTGGATGCGAGTCTCCAAATGGAGATAGTCCTCAAACGATTTGGCAGGCCAGAAGTTGACGCAATGTATCAGCTTGTTGGGCGAGCCGATACGGTCGATACGACCAAAACGCTGTATCAAGCGAACTGGGTTCCAATGGATGTCGTAGTTCACTTGGGTGTCGGCATCCTGCAAGTTCTGACCTTCAGAAAGACAGTCGGTGGCTATCAAGATGTCGATGCCATCCTCTACTTGTCTGTAGGTCTTTTCATCAAACTTGGCAATCAGCTCCAACCATTTCTCATAGCTTACATTCCATCGTTGCTTCTCATCGTCGAAATACTTAGCCCTGTCAAGTTTGGCATCTACATACACACCGCTCCAATCCTTCTCCTTGTAAAGTTTGCTATAAGGAGCAAAACTTTCGAGCACTTGCGTAAAGTCTTTCGTAGAATGATGCCCTGTTGTCAAGACGGTCTGTCCCGATGCCGAAGCCATTCGGGTAAAGCCACGCTTCTTCAGTTCCTCGAAGATAAACTGGGCAGTATCGGCAAAAGCGGTAAAGATGACAATCTTCTTATTCTTCGCTTTCTTCTTTTCGTTGAGAATCCTCACCAGTTCATCCAATTTTAGGTCTTTCTCCTTGCCAGCTTCATAGTCGTGGGCAAAACTCTCGATGTTCTCGTAAATCTTGCGAAGACTATTCACGTCTATCTGAAGTCCTCGGATAAAGCCACCCAAGTTCTTCATGTCTGCAAGACGGATGCTTCCCTTGCGAAGAGAGAAGGTATCGTCCATCAACTCCTCGATTTCCTCATCGTCCATATCATCGGAAGCACTTGTAACCAATGGGCTATTTACTCCATTGTCACGGAACTCCAAGGCAAGTTTCAGGGTTCGCTCATGCACATCGAGCACCTTCTTCACGGTGGTCATGCAGGAATACCAAGAACTTTCCAATCGCTTCATGAACAACACTCCCATCATCTTCACCAAGAAACGCTCACGGTTCACATTGTCATCCCATTCTTTCTCAGCTCCTTTTCGTGCCTTGGCTTGGGTCTTTTCGAGATAGAGACTTGGCTGATAGGCTGTAAGATGCAAATTCTCGAAAGCGGCATAGATGGCTTCGGTGGTATCCAACTTGCCCAAGTGCTCCACACCTTGATAGATATTGACAGGCTTCTCCTTGTCTGGGAAGCCGAGTTCTTCGCCTAAAGTCTTCTCTATCAACTTTCGGGTACGAGCCACAATGAGCTTATCAGTTAAATTGAAGAACTTAGGTGGCAAGGTTGCGATGAAGCCACCGATGGTTCTGTCGGGATTATTACACCACTGGGTATATTTGCCTTGCGCATCCTTGAAGAGATTCACCAACGACTCCACGCCAAACTCATCATTGTCGAAGGCTTTATCATCTCCATGACCTATAAGATTGAACTGTCCCTTCACATCGTTCAAACCTGTGTTGACAGGCGTGGCCGAGAGCATCAAGACCTTGACATCCCGATTTTCCTGTCCTTCACTATTCTGGATGAGATTCTTCATCAACTCTTGGTATCTGCCCGACTTCTCATTGCGCAGGTTGTGGCTCTCGTCGATGACCACAAGCACCTTCTTGCGAGTCTGCAGGTAGTTTAGCTTAGCCTCATCATAATGGTCCATTCGCTCACCCTGCATATCGGTATGGAAACGAACCAAATAGTCGAACTCGTCTTTCTCGAATCGAGAACCCGTACGTCGAAGATACTGTTTCCAGTTTTGTTCCAACTTCTTAGGGCAAAGCAAGACGGTGAGATAATTTTGGGTTTGGAAATATTTGATGACGGCAAGCGCAGAGAAAGTCTTACCGAGACCTACGGCATCGGCAAGAATAGCACCATTATATTTACGCAGCATTTTTATCAAGGAGATGACACCTTTCTGCTGATAATTGAAGAGCGTCTTCCAGATGACACTGGTCTGCAAGAGCTGCATATCCTGCCTGTGCTCAATGCCGCCATCGAGGTCGAGGTCGGAATTGAACAACTCAAAGAGTATCTTGTAATAAATCTCCTCTGGAGTATATTTGCGAAAAATCTTCTCTATCTCTTGGATAAAGAACTGCTTTACATCTATTTGTTTGCCACGAGGCTTCTCTCGGTCTTCGGGCATCGTTTCCTTGGCAACAGATTTCCATTGCTCATCAAACCAAGAACGAAGCGAGCGATAGGTATCCGAATTGCCTGTATCGGCAAGATTCAACTCTACATTCGAAGAAGGGGTATAGCCCAAACCAGCATAAGTAAGATTGGAACTGCCCTGAATGAAATAGTTGTGAGCAGGGTCATTCTTGTCTTTGAAGAGATAGAGCTTGGCATGGCAGAAAGCATTGATGATGGCCTTGACATGCACTTTGTCTCGACGTAGAAACTCCAAGGCGTTCTTGGCTGCATCGCTCAGATGGAGAGCATTCTCTATGCCACAATCATCGTTCAACAAGTCCAATATATGGTCTTGGAACTGGTCATCAGCCACCATCTGAGCCAACACCATACGATACTCATTGTCTGGTGAGAAATGTTTTCCAAACAATTCCAGACCTGTGACAGAAAAGAATCCTGTCACAATATCCAGCACACCTTCCCTTCCCTTCTCTGGGTTGGTGTAATATTTCATGTAGTCCCAAACAGTGGTGATGTTGATTCCGTCATTAGGGTCTCTTTCTTGCTTATTGTCTATAATCATACTTAGGTTGAGTTTGCTTATTCATCTACTCGACTCCCTAAGTAGCATTACTTCCATATATATATCTTGTTACCACTTTCACGGATATAGCTTTCACATTGATGCCATGAACAAAGAAAAGGCGCAGGAATCATATTGCCATACATATCTTTGCTCTTCAGGTACCTAGGAATGACCATAGCGTCAAAGATAAGAAGCAACAGAAGCCTACGCCTATTGGGTATATCATTTATATATGGCACAAGATGCACCCTTTCCATGCGAATGGAAGGGGTACACTTATACCATAGTGTAAATATACACGATGGGTAGACGTCTACCGCTGTCTTCATCTGAACGCTCTGTGAAATTTCCTAGGTTTCGAAGAGTCAGAAGAAAACGTCGTGCAAACGTCTTTCTTATTATGATAGGCCAAACAGCTGATTAGCGCCAGCAACGTCATGCTGGCAATCAAAACTGAATGACATCTGCAAAGGTAATGAAAAGATGGCTAACCAACAAACAAATATACGGATTTGTTGATTTGCTGGAAGGATTTTATGAGAAATGCCATTGCAGCCCATATGAGCCACAGCCGTTTCAGCGCACAAAGCCCTTTCCCTGCCACCTGAGCGAGTGCCACCGTTTCATCAGTATCACGCCTCTCAGATTCTCGTCTCTATTTGAATTCTCAGCCAATGCCACATAAGTTTCAAGGTCATTCTGGTCGAGCTTAAAATTATGGAGACACATAGTGATGAAATCCTTGTGGTAACGATCAATGATGTCCTTTACCTTCTTATATTCCTCAGCTCTTTTCTCATCTTGCGCAATAAGCCCTTTAGACTCTATATGCTCAAGTGTCTTACCTACAGGTTTGAGCTCGAATATCAGAGTCTTTCTCAAAGAATACAAGCCTGTTAGTTCACTTAAATGTTTCATATCTCTTATGGTTAAGTAGGTGTTCATAATTATTTTTATATTTAGCGTGCTCTATCTTGAGGCAGATTTTTCTTCTGTTTGATGGAGCTATGCGGGCATAGTGACTGATAAACAGAAGGAAAATATGACCGAGAGAGAGTGCGACAAATATGAGAACGACGTACTTTGATACTATAAAATAATTTTGAGCACCTACTTAATGTTTATTGATTATCGATTCTATCCTCTTCTCCCTGCCGACTGTCTCGGGAAACGCGTAGTGTCCCAAACCTTTCTCCCACGCATTGTTCTCCAAGTATTCACCATACCACCACCGCTTGTACTCTGGAGTGATAATGCCGTAATATCTGGCAGAAATGATGGCGGCTGCGAGAGAGATGCCATACGTCTCCTTGATGTCTACCAACTCTTCAATGGTAATGTACTCTCGGTGCTCTTTGCCAAGTTCCTCGATGAAAGCATTCTTGGAGAGAAGAAAAAATCCTGCGAACAGGTCACAACACTTCTCCACATTTAGCTCGGAATCTTCAGGAAAAGAAAGAAGAAGATGGGCCAACTCATGGCAAGCCGTGAAACGAAGTTTCTCTACGGTTGACTTCTCCGGTCTGAGATCGAGTATGATCAATGGGTGCGTCTTGTCTGCCCAAGTACTTAGGCCAAAGACATTGTCAGGCAAATTACACTGCATAATCCTGATGCCCTTGCGCTCCAACAATCGAAGGACACTGGCTATCGGGCCATCACCGCAGCACCACTGATTCCTAAGCAAATCTGCTGCTTGCATGACATCTTCCATAGTCGAGACAGCCATTCCTTTGATTGGATTCACAAACCGAGAAGCCATGCCAGCCTTTCGTTCCTTAGCAAGATATCGCTCTGTCCAAAATGAGAGCTGAGCTTCTATCGTTTGCAGTTCTTCATCTGACAACTTGCCATTGGAAGTTGTACGCAACATTGGAACATCTATTTTCAGATTGGTTCCATTGAAATACGCTTCGCTAATGCCCAGGGCACGAGTCAAAGCCATCATGGCATCCCGCTTGGGATGCATGATGCCCTTCTCATATCGAGATATGCTCTGCTTGGTGATGGCAGCACCTGTTAGCTCAACTAACTTATCCATGCTTAGCCCCATCGCCAGCCTTGCTTCATGCAGTCGTAATGAAAATTGTTCTTTAGACATATTGTTGCCGTTTTTATTATTTGTTTACAAATGTACGACAAATAACCAATATGTCACTATATAAATACAATAATTAACACAAGAAATACAACAATAAGTAGGTGCTCATAATTATTTTTATATTTGACGTGCTTTATCTTGAAGCAGATTCTCCTTCTGTTTGATGGAGCTATGCGGGCATAGTGACTGATAAACAGAAGGAAAAGATGACCAAGAGAGAGTGTGGCAAATATGAGAGCATCGTACTTTGATACTGTAAAATAATTTTGAACACCTACTTATAACTAAGATAGGCAAGAACCGCTTCAGATAAAAGAAGAACCAGTGCATTCACCACCTCGCTCCAGACGTTATGTCCAGCACACCTTTTCTCTCCAGACACTTCATCCTTCAAGCCTTGATTGAGATTCTTGCCACAGCCGTTTTCAGCGCACAAAGCCCTTTCCCTGCCACCTGAGCGAGTGCCACCGTTTCATCAGTATCACGCCTCTCAGATTCTCGTCCATGCAGAAGCCTATCCACATGCCTATCAGTCCGAGCTTCATGGGCACGCCAAGGCACCATGCCACACCGACAGCCACGCTCCACTGGCATATCACACCGATGATGACAGGATAGACAGCATCACCGGCCGCACGGAGTGTGCCGCACGCAAAGACATTCTTCACCCTACCGTAGCTGAGCAGAAGGTCGATGCAGAAGATCCAGGTGCCCGTGCGTATTATCTCCTCATTGTCTGTCAGCAGCACAAGGAGCCAGTGTCCGCACACGGCCAGTGTGCCTGAGACAATCAGTGTGAGCAGCATGGCACGGTGGAAGATGAAGTTGCCCAGTATGTACGCCGCACGGTAGCGGCGCTGGCCCACATAGTGGCCTACCAGGATGTCTCCTCCCTGCACGATGCTGGAACTGAACAGGATGACGAACGTGATGGTGGTGGTGCAGTAGACCTTGGTGGTCAGTGCCTCTGTGCTTATCTGGTTGATGAAGAATGTGATCACTATCTGCGACAGCGAGTAGGACATCTCCTCGCTCATGGCTGGTATGCCGATGTGGAAGAGGTTCTTCAGTTCCTGCCATGGGAAGGGCGAGAAATACCGCTTGTATGACGAGCTGACAGACCTCACCTTGTCCCTCGACAGGCTGACCACCTTCACAGGCAGGCGCATCACTACGCCTGTGGCGCGGAGCGTGTGCAGAGGAAGCTGGAGAAGTTTGCCACCCACGCTGCGCAGGCCAGGCATGCTGGCCGCCGACTGCCATCGGCGCGAGAGGCTGTGCAGCCATCCGCCTTTCCTGCTTCGCGGCTCCAGCCGCCACACGCCAGGCATGAATCCTGCCAGGATGAGCACAGCCACGATGCGGCTGCCAGCCGAAGCCCATGCGGCTCCCTCCACACCCATGGCTGGAGCGCCCCAGTGTCCGAAGATGAGCGCATAGTTGGCCATTATGTTGAGCACGTTCATCACCACCGTGGCCATCATGGGCTTCACGGTCTTGCCTGTGGAGCGCAGCGAGGCGCTGAATGTGAGCGACAGCGCCTGCACGAACGACAGCGAGCCTGTGATCTGCAAGTATCTCACACCGCTTGCCATCAGCGACTCTCTCAGCCCGAAGGCTCTCAGCAGAGGTTCGGCCCATATCCACAAGGCGCAGCTCACGGTCATGCCCAGCAGCGTGTTGACCAGCACAGCTATGCCCACTATCTGCATGAAGCGCACGCGCTTGCCTGCCCCGTAATACTGGGCGCACAGTATGGCCGCGCCCATTGAGACAAACTGGTAGACAAGGAAGATGAATGATATGAGCTGGTTGTCGAGTCCGACAGCTGCCACGGCATCGTCGCTGTAGCGAGACAGCATCACAGTGTCCACTGCGCCAAGCATCATCACAAGAGCTATGTCGATGAATACCGGGGCTGTGAGTTTGTATAGATTCTTCTTTACTGAGATTGTTTCCATAATAATGCTATATACTATAATATCTGATTCTTTTTACCGTCACTTGTCTTTCCTGCGCAATGTGTTTACGCCGAAAGACCAGCGCACAGGAAGCAAGACAAATCAAACATAGCCACAACTTACCTTGTTATCAGTAAGTTGTGGCTATATTCACAGTGGAGATGGAGGGGATTGAACCCTCGTCCAAACAAGGAAGCCATACGCTTTCTACATGCTTATTCTTGCCTTTGGTTTTCGTGATGCAGCAAGACCAAGACCACCAACTGCATCCTTATCCTCTAAAGCTTCATCGTCTGCGCGAGGCCACAGACGACTATTCCTGATTTTACAGCACCGCTGGTCGGGACGTTTCAGGACGGGCAACTTCCCGGGCGATGTCTCGTTCCATCACCTTGTGACGGAATAAAGCCTATCTACTATACTTCGATTAGGCAGCGAGAGCGTAAGAGTTTTCGCCAATTAAATTGTTGATGTCTGAGATTATAGAGAGGGGCAACGACTCTCTGCATGCTTACATACCACTTCGTCTTGCTGTCAAATCCAGTCATCCCCGTGATATCCTCAACGGACTGCACATGTGACTTGGCGTTTCCCATTCGCCCTGCCTGTCTGTGTTTTCAAGAGCTGCTCGCCCTGCCCATCTGTGTGTGGCGGCAGTCGGCAGTCTCATGTCCATTGATATTTCGCTGCAAAGATAGTACTTTTTTGTCTTACCACAATCGCTTCTCCCTATTTTTTTAGCTCTTGCCATAAATATTTTTCACCGCACCGCAGGCTGCGGCCGCCAAGCCTTCTTCTCCGTCTCAGGTATTGGCCAATCAAGCCAGCTATATAGCCTTCTCAGGGCCGTCATATCTTCTCCTCCGTCTCAGGTATTGGCACCTGCTTTTGCCTGGTCTCCATAAACGAGATGATGGTCTCCGTGTGTGAGAGTCCCAAAGGCTGGAGCTTGTTGTGTATGATGTCAAGCAAGTGCCGGTTGTTTCTGGCATAAATCTTCACGAACAGGTCATACGGACCTGAGGTGTAATGGCACTCCACCACCTCGGGGATGTTTTGCACTTCATGTATGGCATGCTCGAAGCCAGCTGGGTCCTTTAGATTGAGACCAATATAGGCGCAAGTTTCATAGCCAATCTTTGACGGGTCTATGTAGTAGCCTGTTCCCATCAATATGCCCAAGGATGTGAGGCGCTGCACACGCTGGTGTATGGCCGCGCCTGACACGTTGCATGCCCGTGCCACTTCGAGGAATGGTATTCGGGCATTCTCTGAAATCATTCTGAGAATCTGTCGGTCTAATTCGTCTATTTGAAGCTTTTCCATAGATGAGGGGTTTATTGTTCGCAAAGTTAGTTATTTTTGTTGTTTTTTGTTCAGGTCAGGAGAAAAAAATAGTGTTGCAGAAGTCTGTTTTTCTGTTTTTGGATGCAAAAGCCAGCCATCAAGATGACGAGGCACACCAGCAAGAGAACAGCTGCAGGCATGTGAAGTCGTATGCGTGAGGATGCCTGTGTGTGAGGGCACACGCTTGGACAACAAGGGCGCTTGCGCGCATGGCATCTGTATATGTATTAACGCTTGCGTGTGTGAGGTGTCATATAAGCAGGTTCCCAAATTCATTTATAGCATCGAGTATTTAAAAAAAATGGAAGTTGAAAGTGAAGCGGAAAAAGAGTTGAGGACACTGTAATGGCTGCAAATGTATACACGTGCCTCATTCTGCATTCCTTTTTTTCACGCTTCAGTTTTCAACTTCCCCCTTACACACTATCTAATAAACAGTATTATCTGAATGAAATAATCATATTTATTTTGAGCGAATACATAATCGCCAGCCTTGTGTGGCTGCGTCACGATTATCGGATGAACAGAAGTTCTCTGTACTTAGGCAGAGTCCACATCTCGTTGTCGACGATGAGCTCAAGCTTGTCGATGTGGTAGCGGATCTCCTCAAGCATAGGAGCGATGTTGTCGTGGTAAGCGACAGCCTTCTCGCGCTCGTTCTCGATCTTGTTTGCCACCTTGCGTGCCTCGACCATAGCCTTGACATGGTTGGCGATGAAGATGGTGCGCTCTGAGATTTCCTCTATCAGCTTGCTGTTCTCTGATGTGAGTTCCTCGGCCTTGTCGGCAGGGAAGAGCTGGCGCATCTTGAAGACGTTGTCGATGAGCTTGCCCTGGTACTCTGTGGCCACTGGGATGATGTGGTTCATCGAGAGGTCGCCGAGCACACGTGCCTCAATCTGTATCTTCTTGGTGTATGTCTCCCACTTCACCTCATTGCGTGCCTCAAGTTCCTTCTTGGTCATCACGCCTGTAGCCTCGAACATCTTCACGCTCTCCTCCTTGAGGTAGTTGTCGAAGATGACTGGGCAGCTTGTCTCGCAGTCGAGTCCACGCTTGGCAGCCTCAGCCTTCCATTCCTCGCTGTATCCGTTGCCGTCGAAGCGGATAGGCTTGCATATCTTGATATACTTGCGGATGGTCTTGATGATGGCAGATGTCTGCTTCTCGCCCGAAGCGATGAGAGCGTCGACCTCAGCCTTGAACTCGATGAGCTGTTCGGCCACAGCTGCGTTGAGAGCTATCATGGCGCTGGCGCAGTTGGCCTCAGAACCTACAGCGCGGAACTCGAACCTGTTGCCTGTGAAGGCGAAAGGAGAGGTGCGGTTGCGATCTGTGTTGTCGATGAGCAACTCTGGAATCTGCGGGATGTCAAGCTTCATGCCGTGCTTGCCGCTGAGAGCCTCAAGGTCGTCCTCTGTGCTGTTCTCCAGATGGTCGAGAGCCTCAGAGAGCTGTGAGCCAAGGAAAGAAGAGATGATTGCTGGAGGTGCCTCGTTGGCGCCAAGACGGTGAGCATTGGTTGCGCTCATGATAGAGGCCTTGAGCAGTCCGTTGTGCTTGTACACAGCCATCAGAGTGTTGACGATGAATGTGATGAAGCGGAGATTGTCCTCAGATGTCTTGCCTGGTGCCATGAGCAGGATGCCTGTGTCTGTGCCGAGCGACCAGTTGTTGTGCTTGCCCGAGCCATTGATGCCCTTGAATGGCTTCTCATGGAGCAGCACGCGGAAGCCGTGGCTGCGTGCCACACGGCGCATGAGGTCCATGATGAGCATGTTGTGGTCTACCGCAAGGTTGCACTCCTCAAAGATAGGAGCAAGCTCAAACTGGTTTGGAGCCACCTCATTGTGGCGTGTCTTGACAGGGATGCCGAGCTGCAGGGCCTGGATCTCAAGATCCTTCATGAAGGCTGCCACACGGCTTGGGATGTGAGCGAAGTAGTGGTCCTCAAGCTGCTGGTTCTTGCTTGCCTCGTGACCCATGAGTGTGCGGCCTGTGAGGAGGAGGTCAGGACGTGCCGCGTAGAGACCCTCGTCCACGAGGAAGTATTCCTGCTCCCATCCGAGGTATGCCATCACCTTCTTCACATCTGGGTTGAAATAGTGGCACACGTCGACAGCTGCCTTGTTGACTGCGCTGAGAGCCTTGAGGAGAGGAGCCTTGTAGTCGAGCGACTCACCTGTATATGCTATGAAGACAGTTGGGATGCAGAGTGTGTCGTCAACAACGAAGACTGGTGATGAAGGATCCCATGCGCTGTATCCGCGGGCCTCGAAGGTGTTGCGGATACCGCCGTTAGGGAAGCTTGAGGCGTCAGGCTCCTGCTGCACGAGCAGCTTGCCAGAGAACTCCTCCATCATGCCGCCCTTGCCATCGTGCTCCACAAAGGCATCGTGCTTCTCGGCTGTGCCCTCTGTAAGAGGCTGGAACCAGTGTGTGTAGTGAGTGACACCAAGCTCGATAGCCCATCTCTTCATGCCTGCAGCCACCTCGTCTGCCACGCTTCTGTCGAGCGATGCGCCATTTTCCATCACATCGACGAGCTTCTTGTAAACCTTGGTAGGAAGATACTTGAACATCTTCTCTTTGTTGAATACATACTTTGCGAAGTACTCACTTGGTCTTTCTGCAGGAATGTCAACAGGCATTGCCTTCTTTTTGAAAGCGGTCTCAACCACTCTGAATCTTAACTTTGACATAATCTGAGTTGTGTTTTTAATTGTTTATTATTTAGTGTTTGTTGTGTTTATACCTTTGTTGAATAGGCTTAACCTTCTTTTATTTGAATGAAGGCTGCAGGAACCATAGCCGCTGCGGCAAGCCTGCAGCCCTCATTTATGTTGTTCTTATCAGTTGTAAGCCGACTCGCCATGCTCGTAGATGTCGAGACCCTCTTCCTCAATGCGCTTTGGAACGCGGAGGCCATGAATCTTGTCAATGCCCTTGAAGACAATGTAGCCCATTACTGTAGCCCATGCACCTACGACTACTGCGCCGAAGAGCTGAGCAAGGAAGAAGTTGGCGTTGCCGCAATAGAACCAGCCCTCTTCTGTGGCGAACAGACCTGTGAGCACTGTGCCGAGGAAACCGCAGACACCATGTACTGAGGATGCGCCTACTGGGTCGTCTATCTTGAGGACGTGGTCAATGAAGTCTACTGAGAATATCATCACGACACCGCAAATGAGGCCGATGAAGACTGAGCCTGCAGGTGAGACGACATCACATCCGGCTGTCACGCCTACGAGACCGGCAAGGATGCCGTTGAGTGTCAGTGAGAGAGATGGCTTGCCATACTTGATCCAGCTGGTGGCAAGTGAGGCGAAACCGCCGGCGCAAGCAGCAAGGTTGGTTGTGAGGAACACATGCGAGATGGCTGTTTGGTCATCTGGAGTGGCTGCTGCAAGCTGTGAGCCTGGGTTGAAGCCGAACCATCCGAACCAGAGGATGAATACGCCAAGAGCCGCGATGGTGAGGTTGTGTCCTGGAATAGCCTTAGACTTGCCGTCCTTGCCATACTTGCCGATACGAGGGCCGAGGATGGCAGCTCCCACAAGAGCTATCCAGCCACCTACTGAGTGAACCACTGTAGAACCAGCGAAGTCGTGGAATACAGTGCCGAAGGTGTTCATCATGAACGAGCCGTCGTCGCCGTTCATCAGCCATCCGCCGCCCCATGTCCAGTGTCCTGACACAGGATAGATGAGCACGCTGATGAAGATTGTATATACGAGATACATTGAGAACTTAGTGCGCTCTGCCATTGCGCCCGAAACGATTGTGGCAGATGTGGCGCAGAACACTGTCTGGAAGATAAGGAATCCCTCTATTGGCAGACCGTTGTCGATGATCTTCTCCATGGCGTCGATGTCGAAGAAATGAGGTGCTCCGACAAATCCGCCTGTGCCGAACATGAGGCCGAAACCGATGATCCAGAAGAGGAGCGAACCGAAGATGAAGTCGACAAAGTTCTTCATCAAGATATTGGCCGTATTCTTCGAGCGGGTGAAGCCAGCCTCAACAAGCGCAAAGCCTGGCTGCATGAAGAAGACCAGCATGGCTGCCAGCAGCATCCATACGGTGTTGATGCCTGTAGCCAAATCACTGACGGTGTCTGCACTCACGCCAGCCTCGGCGGTTGGCGCCTCTTGAGCCCAAAGGGCTGTTGGAACAAGGAACAGCAGGGTAAGAGCTGCCCTAAGGCATGATTTTTTCGTGCCTCTAAATATTGAAGTAGTCATAATTTATCAGAATGTGTTTGAAGATGTTGTGAGGTCTTTTTGTTTCTCTCAGGCATACAGCAGGATTATTTCTCCTGCTCTGCATTATAAAGAGCTATGTCGCCTCTTTCTCCTGTGCGGATGCGGATGGCATCCTGGATAGGAATGACGAAGATGCGTCCGTCGCCTATCTCACCAGTGTATGCAGCGCGCTGCACTGCCTGCACGGTCTTCTCTACATTCTTGTCGCGCACGACAATGGATATGAGCGTTCTCTCGATTGAGCTGGTGTCGTAGATGACACCGCGGTAGATGCGTCCTTGGCGTGACTTGCCAATGCCTCTGACATCGTAGTATGAGAACCATTCGATGTCTGCTTCGAGCAATGCTTCCTTGACATCCTCGAACTTTGTCTTGCGGATAATTGCTTCAATCTTTTTCATTGTGTGTCTGTGTTTTAATTGTGTCCTGGGATTATGACGCTGCTTTCTTTCGTTTTGTGCTTGCCTATGAGTTTGTGTTGTGTTAAGCTTGTTGTGTTAAGCTTGTGTTGTGCTTGTGTTAAGCTTGTGTTTGTGTTAAGCTTGTGTTGTGTTTGGATGCCGGTGGGCACAATGGGAAATGTTCCCCTGCCCTTCCCGGCTTGTGATTGATTTTGTGTTTGTGTGTGGCAGCGTCACGTGTGTGTTGTCTGTGTTGTGATACTTCAGCCAGCATCAGAAGCTGAGGCCAAAGACGAAGAATGCGCTTTCGCTTGCTGGATTGAAGGCTATCTTGGCGAATGCTGGGAGAGTGAAGCTCTCTGTCACCTTGATGTCTTTCGATGCTGTGAGTGCCACGTTGCATACGGCAAATCCATTGGCATCTGTGTAGAATGTGGTGGCCCATGGAGTGGCGCCTATCTCTGCCTTCCAGTCGAGTCCGCCAAGCTTGAACGGTGCTGCCACATTGATGTATGAAGAGTAAGCTCTGTCGCCATCCTTGTTGCTGCCGTCGTCACCAGCGAAGTTGGTATACCAGTTGACTGCCACCGGACCGAAGTCATAGCCTACCTGTGCCTCAAAGACGTGGGCTGTATCGTGAGCCTTGTAGTGGAAATACTTGTTGCCCGAGCCATATGGGTCAAACCAGTAGTCTGTGACAGACACGCTGAAGCCGTCTTTCTCGTATCCGAGAGTAAGGTCAAACTCCTTGGTGTCTTCCTTGTCGAGGCCGACATTTCCCCATGCTCCGAGAGAGAATCCCTTGTAAGCAACTGAAGCAGAGGGCTGAACGCTGAAGCCTCCCAGATCTTGGCCACGCCATTCATAACCGCTCACCAGGTCTGCTCCTACGCTGGCCTCAACCTCATCTTGAGCCATGGCGCTTGCAGAGCCAAACAGTGCTGTACCAATCAGCAATGCAGATGTCTTTGTCAGTCTTTTCATCTTTTTACCCTTTCTTTTTTTTGGTGTTATTACTTGTGTTTTATTTTGTGTTCGTGTTCCTTTCCTTTGCGAGTTGTATTGTGTCTGTGTGTTATGTCTGTTTTCCTTTGTGTTCTTTTTCTCTGTGTTTGTGCTGCTGCAGCGCACATGCTCAGCACTGGCTTTCAGCCTCCGCTATCAGATCATCCAGTTTCTGATGCGCTGCATGGCCTCCTTGCAGTTGTCCCTGTTGCCGAATGCTGTGAGTCGGATATATCCTTCTCCGCTTGGTCCGAAACCTACGCCCGGAGTGCCCACCACGTGCGCCTCATAGAGCATCTCCTCGAAGAATTTCCAGGAAGTCATTCCGTCTGGAGTCTTCAGCCAGAGGTAAGGAGCGTTCTCGCCGCCATAGACGCTGATGCCTACTTTCTCGAAGCCTTCCTTCATCATGCGGGCGTTGGTCATGTAGTAGTTGATGGTATCCTTCACCTGCTGCTTGCCTTCTGGCGTGTAGATGGCTTCCGCTCCGCGCTGTGTGATGTAGCTTGTGCCGTTGAACTTGGTGCACTGTCTGCGGTTCCAGAGGGCATTGAGCGATATGCGCTCGCCCTTCAGCGTGCCTGCTGTCAGCTCTTTCGGAACGACGGTGTATCCACATCTCACTCCGGTAAATCCGGCTGTCTTGGAGAAACTCCTGAACTCGATGGCGCACTTCTTTGCGCCTCTGATTTCGTAGATAGAATGTGGTATCTCCGGATCCTGTATGTAAGCCTCGTATGCTGCGT
Source organism: uncultured Bacteroidaceae bacterium (assembly GCA_934271655.1). Taxonomy (GTDB): domain Bacteria; phylum Bacteroidota; class Bacteroidia; order Bacteroidales; family Bacteroidaceae; genus Minthosoma. Next base: position 19,327 of record CAKQRW010000024.1, read on the forward strand.
CATAGAGTATGAGCGTGTCGTTCTTCAGTGCGTAGCTGACCCATTTCTTCAACTCGGCCTTGGTGAGCGTGAGTCCTGTAGGATTGTTGGGGTAGCAGAGGTACATGATGTCTATGCGGCGCTCTGGTATCTGAGGCACGAAATTGTTTTCGCTTGTGCAGGGGATGTATGTCACATTGTTCCACTTGCCGTCTACAAGTTCGCCTGCTCGTCCGCACATCACATTGCTGTCTATGTACACAGGATATATCGGGTCGGTCACTCCGATGCTGTTGTCGTGTCTGAGGATGTCGCCGATGTTGCCGCAGTCGCTTTTAGCTCCATCGCTGATGAACACCTCTGATGGCGACAGCTGAACGCCGCGTGGCTGGTAGTCGTTTTTGATGATGGCCTCTATGAGGAAGTCGTATCCATGTTCCGGGCCGTATCCGCGGAAGGTGCTCACATCGCCCATCTCGTCCACAGCCTTGTGCATGGCCTCAATGGATGCCTTTGGCAACGGCTGCGTCACATCGCCTATGCCCAGGCTGATGATGTTGGCGTGCGGATGCACCACTTTGAAGGAGTTGACCTTCTTTGCTATATCGGAGAACAAGTAATTGTTCGGTAATTTCAGGAAATGTTCGTTTACTAAAGCCATTTGTTATGTAGTGTGTTAAGAGTTTTCGCTTGTGCAAGGTTGTTTCTTTTTTTCTATGCCTTGACTGTCAATACTGTATGTCGGTTTTTGCCTTGGCATGACTGACAATCAGTTTCATCATGCCTCAATCACTCCTTCGAAGACCTTTGCAGCCGGTCCTGTCATGTACACGTGATTGTCTTTTTCTCTCCACTCGATGTCGAGTGTGCCGCCATCCATGTGGATATGCACCAGCCTTTTGGCATACTTGTGCATTATGGTTGCCACTGCTGTGGCGCATGCTCCTGTGCCGCAAGCTTGGGTGATGCCCGAGCCTCTTTCCCACACGCGCATCCTGATGTTGCCATTCTGCATTATCTGGGCAAACTCGATGTTGGCTTTCTGTGGAAAGATGGGATGGTGTTCAAGCAATGGACCCACATGTTCCAGGTCTACATTTGCTATGTCGTCTGTGAATATCACAGCATGGGGGTTGCCCATGCAGACGAAGGTCGCGTCATAATCACCGAGGTCGGTCACGAGCGTCAGCCCGTCCAGCGAACCCGTGGATGTGGCCACCTGGTCTTTGTTTGCCAGCGCTGGCTCGCCCATGTCCACTGTCGCGCTCGTCACCTCGCCGTCTTCTGTGTGAAGGCTGATGGTCTTGATGCCCGAAAGTGTCTCAAGGGTCACTTCTTTTTTGTCTGTGAGGTGGTTATCGTACACATACTTGCCGATGCACCTGCTGGCGTTGCCGCACATCATAGCTTCTGAGCCATCGGCGTTGAATATGCGCATTGAAAAGTCTGCTTTTGCGCTCGGGCCGATGAGCACCAAGCCGTCGGATCCTATGCCTGTGTGGTATTTGCTCCAGGCTACAGAAAGTTCCGAGGGATTGTCTATCGGATATTCCATGGTGTTGACATATATATAGTCATTGCCAAGTCCGTGCATCTTTGTAAACTTAATCAATTTTGACATATTGAGCTGTTTATTTTGTTTTAAACTATCAATTTGTTTTAAATTTGATGCAAAGTTATTGCATTTTGACAAAACAGGCAAATATTTCACAACCAAAGTACCAATTTTTATATAAAAACTTTGGATTGGAAGTAAAGTATTATAAAAAATTACGGATTGAAACCACAAACCTACGTTATGGTATCAATCCGTAATATATTTTAATAAGAGTTCTCATGTACACCCTTCACAGCCCTTCCACTCGGGTCGTTCTGGTTTTTGAAGGACGCATCCCACGCCAGGGCCTCTGCCGTAGAGCAGGCAACACTTGGCACGCTGGGCACGCTAAGGGCCGCGCTCTTGCTTGGGAAATGTTCCTCAAAGATAGAGCGGTAGAAATACTCCTCCTTGTTCATAGGAGGGTTGATAGGGAACCTCTCAGCAGCATGAGCCATCTGCTCGTCGCTGACAGCCTGTGCCGTCATGGCCTTGAGCGAGTCTATCCAGCTGTAGCCCACGCCATCGCTGAACTGCTCCTTCTGTCTCCACGCCACACTTTCGGGCAGCATGTCCGAGAAGGCCTCACGCACTATCTTCTTCTCTATGGTGGTGCCAGGACACATCTTAGCTTCCGGGTTGAGCCTCATGGCCACATCGAGAAACTCCTTGTCGAGGAAAGGCACTCGTCCCTCCACGCCCCACGCAGCGAGAGACTTGTTGGCTCGCAGGCAGTCATAGAGATAGAGCTTGCTGAGTTTTCTTACGGTCTCCTCGTGAAAGTCCTTGGCTGTAGGCGCCTTGTGGAAATAGAGATAGCCGCCAAAGACCTCGTCGGCACCCTCTCCGCTGAGCACCATCTTGATGCCCATCGACTTGATGACCCTTGCGAGCAGATACATAGGTGTGGACGCGCGCACCGTGGTGACATCATAGGTTTCTATGAAATATATCACGTCACGTATGGCATCGAGGCCCTCTTGCACTGTGTAGTTTATCTCATGGTGCACGGTGCCTATATAGTCTGCCACCTCTTTTGCCTTGGCGAGGTCGGGCGCGCCCTTCAGACCGACAGCAAAGCTGTGGAGCTGAGGCCACCATGCGGCCGACTGGCTGTCGGTCTCTATTCGTTTAGCAGAATATTTCTTGGCAATGGCAGAGATGACAGAAGAGTCGAGTCCGCCGCTCAGAAGCACGCCATATGGCACATCGCTCATGAGCTGGCGCTGCACAGATGCCTCAAGAGCATCGTGGACTTCCTGCACCGAGGCGCCGTTGTCTTTCACAGCGTCGTACGACATCCAGTCGCGGCTGTACCATCTGGTCATCTTTCCTTCCTTGCCCCAGTAGTAGTGTCCTGGAAGGAATGGCTCGTAGCGGTCGCAGAAGCCCTCAAGTGCCTTCAGCTCACTTGCCACATACACGCGGCCCTCATTGTCCTTGCCTATATATAAAGGTATCACGCCTATTGGGTCGCGCGCTATGAGGTAGTCGTCCTTGTCCTCGTCATAGAGGGCAAAGGCAAAGATGCCATTCAGGTCTTCGAGGAAGTGGATGCCCTTGTCGCGGTAGAGCGCAAGGATGACTTCGCAGTCGCTGCCTGTCTGGAAATCATACTTACCGGCATACTTGGCGCGGATGTCGCGGTGATTGTATATCTCTCCGTTCACAGCAAGAATCTGCTTCTTGTCTGGAGAGTAGAGAGGCTGTCCGCCGCTCTGGGGATCTACGATAGACAGGCGCTCGTGAGCCAGGATAGCTGTCTTGCCCACATAGATGCCGCTCCAGTCTGGTCCGCGGTGCCTAATCTTTTGGGACATTCTGAGAGCCTTTTTCCTTAACTCGCTGGTCTGCTGCTTTATCTGAAATATTCCTACTATTCCGCACATAGTCTGTAGTGTTTTATGTTTCTCCGCATCCAGACACCGCTACGGGCTGGATGCGGAAGAAATCTTGTTTTAAAGATAGTGTTTGTGTTATGGCGGGTTCTGTAAATCAGCCTTGGCTGCAACACACAACCTGTTGCCGAGGTGATTTATAGGGCCGACCTTATGAAATGCTTAGCCTTTTGCAATATTGCGCGGCCTTTGCTGTAACGCCTTAGCGATATCGCGTTGCCATATTGCATGTCTTTAGCGACGTTGCTTATTCTTTTGCAATGCCGTTTGTCTTTGCAGAAATCGCTTATCCTTTGATATATAGCTTATTCTTCCTTGTTCAAGAACTTGTTGATGTCCTGCGCAGCCTTGCGTCCGCTGGCAATGGCGCGAACCACCAGTGATGCTCCCGACGCAGCGTCGCCTGCCACGAACACATTTTCAGGGAACTTAGGCTGTTCGGGCTTGAGGAATCCCATGGCAAGCAGCACAAGCTCGCACTTGATGGTCTCCACCTTGCCTGTAGGCTTCATGATGGGGCGTCCTCCCTCTGGGTTTGGCAGCCATTCCACCTCTTCCACCTCTGCGCCTGTCACAGCGCCATTCTTTCCGACAAACTTGTTTGTGGTGAGGCACCAGCGGCGTGTGCATCCCTCCTCGTGGCTAGATGTGGTCTTGAGCACGATAGGCCATTGCGGCCATGGAGTGGCTGGGTTGTGTCCCACTGGCGGCTTTGGCATGATTTCGATCTGGGTGACGCTGGCAGCTCCCTGACGGTTGCATGTGCCTATGCAGTCAGAGCCTGTGTCGCCGCCACCGATGACCAGCACATGCTTGCCTTTGGCGCTCACGCGCTCTTCCTTGGAGAAGGTCTGGCCAGCCAGTATGCGGTTTTGCTGCGAGAGGATGTCGAGAGCGAGATGTATGCCCTTCAGCTCACGGCCTGGCACATTGAGGTTTCTCGCTGTTGGTGTGCCTGTGCAGATGCAGTAGGCGTCAAATCCTTCTGGCAGGCTGGTCGCATCTACAGGCGTGTTCATCTTGAAGATGACGCCCTCGTCTTCCATCACCTTGATGCGTCTGTCTATCACGCTCTTGTTGAGCTTGAAGTTAGGAATGCCGAAACGCAGCAGTCCGCCTGGAGCCTCGTTCTTGTCAAACACGGTCACCTCATAACCCATGCCGTTGAGCTGGTTGGCTGCGGCGAGTCCGGAAGGGCCAGCACCGATGACGGCCACCTTCTTGCCGTTGCGCTCGATAGTCCTCACCTTCACATATCCCTCGCGGAAAGCTGCCTCTATGATGGAGCACTCATTCTCGCGGATGGTGGTAGGAGCGTCAAAGCTCAGCTTGAGCACACAGCTCTTCTCGCAAAGGGCCGGGCAGATGCGTCCTGTGAACTCAGGGAAATCGTTGGTCTGAATCAGAATCTTGTACGCCTCTTCCCAGTTGCCCTCAGCAAGGGCGGCCTGAAACTCGGGCTGCTTGTTGCCAAGCGGACATGCCCAGTGACAGAAGGGCACGCCGCAGTCCATGCATCGCGATGCCTGCAGCTTGCGCTCGTGGCTGTTGAGTGTTTGTTCTACTTCACCGAAGTCTGCTATTCGGTCGTGTATAGGGCGGTAGCCAGCCTCCTGGCGTGGTATCTTCAAAAAAGCTCTTGGATCTTTCATTGTCTTATCATTTGTCTGGGGGTGCAAAAACCATAGCATTGCGTGTTGCTATCCATACGTTTCCGACAGGAAAACGCCTGGATTAGCAGGCCTTATTCTCACAGAGGCTGTGCCTTCGGGCTTGCGGCACGCTGTCTCCACGGCTTTTGCTTCCCATAACCAGTAAATTAAAACTCTTTACTCTCTCTTAAGTAGGTGCTCATAATTATTTCTATATTTGGCGTGCTCTATCTTGAGGCTGATTTTTCTTCTGTTTGAAGGAACTATGCGGGCATAGTGACTGATAAACAGAAGGAAAATATGACCGAGAGAGAGTGCGACAAATATGAGAGCAGCCTACCTTGATACTATAAAATAATTTTGAACACCTACTTATACTTAATAGTCTCTCTGCACTTCCGCAATCTTCTGCTGCAGTTTCTTCATCTGCTCTTCCTGGAGCACCTTCTTGTACTCGATAGGCACTACCTGGATGAACTCCTCCACGTAGTGGCTCCACTCGTCGAGCATGGTGCGCGCCAGCTTAGAGCCTGTGTAGAGGTAGTGCTGCCTGATGAGCTCATGCAGTTCCTTGCGGCTGCTGGAGTCTTCGAGGAGAGAAAGCTCCACCATCTCCATGTTGCAGAAGAAATCGAAGTTTCTGTTCTTGTCCCATACATAGGCCACACCGCCCGACATGCCCGCAGCGAAGTTGCGTCCGGTCTCTCCAAGAACCACCACGCGTCCGCCTGTCATGTATTCACAAGCATGGTCGCCCACGCCTTCCACCACGGCTGTGGCACCTGAGTTTCTCACTCCGAAGCGTTCGCCCACTGTGCCGTTGATGTACACCTCACCAGAAGTAGCTCCATAGAGCAGTGTGTTGCCGGCTATGGTGTTCTTCTCAGCGTCGAAGTTGGAGCGCATTGGAGGCATCACAGCGATGCGTCCGCCTGAGAGGCCCTTGCCGAGATAGTCGTTGGCCTCGCCTTCCAGCTTGAAGTTGACTCCCTTAGGAAGGAAAGCGCCGAAGCTTTGACCTGCAGAACCAATAAACTTGATGTTGATGGTCTCGTCGGGCAGTCCTGCCTGTCCGTGAGCCTTGGCTACGGCTCCTGCAAGCATTGCGCCCACTGAGCGGTCTGTGTTTGCTATAGTATATTCGAGAGACACCTCCTTCTCTTCATTGATAGCGTCTTTAGCTGCCTCGATGATGGCCAGGTCTTTCACACCCTCGACCTTGTTCTCGTGACCGCTGATAGCATGGATGGCTGCGTCGCTGTCCACCTTGTGGAGCATGCGCGAGAAATCGAGAAGATGATACTTCGACTCTGGAGCTGTCTTCTTTGTCACGATGAGGTCTGTGCGTCCCACTATGTCCTCCAGCTTAGTGAAGCCCATCTCTGCGAGATACTCCCTCACCTCCTGTGCAAGGAATGTGAAGTAGTTGACCACATACTCATAGTGTCCGCGGAAATGCTCGCGAAGTTTCTCATCCTGAGTGGCCACGCCCACAGGACATGTGTTGGTGTGGCACTTGCGCATCATCACACAGCCAAGCACGATCAGCACTGTGGTGCCGAAGCCAAACTCATCGGCTCCGAGCATGGCCATCTTCACTACGTCGCGGCCTGTCTTTATCTGTCCGTCGGTCTGCAGGCGCACCTGTCCGCGCAGTCCGTTGAGCACGAGAGTCTGCTGGGTCTCGCTCAGTCCTATCTCAGGCGAGATGCCCGCATACCTCATGCTGCTGGCTGGAGAGGCTCCTGTGCCACCCTCGGCTCCGCTGATGACAATGAGGTCAGCCTTGGCCTTGGCCACACCTGCGGCGATGGTGCCCACTCCGCTCTCAGCCACCAGCTTCACGCTTATCTTGGCTGCAGGGTTGATGTTCTTCAGGTCAAAGATGAGCTGCGCAAGGTCCTCGATAGAGTAGATGTCGTGGTGAGGTGGAGGCGAGATGAGCGAGATGCCAGGGATAGAGTGGCGTGTCTTGGCAATGATGTCATTGACCTTGTATCCAGGCAACTGTCCGCCCTCTCCAGGCTTTGCGCCCTGTGCCACCTTTATCTGTATCTCTTCTGCGTTGACAAGATATTCGGCTGTGACGCCGAAACGTCCTGAGGCTATCTGCTTGGTCTTGCTGCTGAGCGAGATGCCGTCATACTCTGAGCTGAAGCGCTCGGAGTCCTCACCACCCTCGCCTGTGTTGCTTCGGGTGCCAAGCTTGTTCATGGCGAGAGCCAAGGCCTCGTGGGCCTCTTTGCTGATAGCTCCAAATGACATGGCTCCTGTGACGAAGTGCTTCACGATGCTCTCCACAGGCTCTACCTTGTCTATATCTATTGGGTTGCGCTTGAAGTCGAAGAAGTCGCGAAGGAAGATTGGGTGCTCCTTCTCGTCAACAAGCTTTGTGAACTCCTTGAATTTCTTGTAGCTGCCAAGGCGTGTGGCAAGCTGGAGCGTAGAGATGGTCTCCGGGTTCCATGCGTGCTTCTCTCCGTCCTTGCGGAAAGAGAACTGTCCGATGTTTGGCAGTATGTCGTCCACCTGCTTTGGCGCATAGCCAGAGTCGTGCATGCGTACGGCATCCTTTGCCACTTCCTCCAGGCGTATGCCTCCGATAGTGGATGACTCTGTGCCGAAATATGTTCTGAGGAGGTCTTCTCCCACTCCCACAGCCTCAAAGATCTTAGCTCCGCGGTAAGACCTGATGGTAGAGATGCCCATCTTGCTCATTATCTTGAAGAGACCCTTGCACACAGCCTTGGTGTAGTTCTTCTCGGCTGTCTCATAGTTGAGCTGGAGCTTGCCTTTCTTCACAAGGTCGTCGAGGATGGCGAAGACCATGTAAGGGTTGATGGCGCTGGCTCCGTAGCCAAGAAGAAGGGCAGCGTGCATCACCTCGCGTATCTCTCCGCTCTCCACGATAAGAGCTGTCTGCACACGCTTCTGCACAGAGATGAGGTAGTGGTGAACAGCGCTCACAGCCAGGAGCGACGGTATGGCCGCATGAGTCTCGTCGATGTCGCGGTCGGAGAGGATGATGTAGTTCACACCGTTGTCCACAGACTCCTCAGCCTTCTTGCACAGCTCGGTCAGAGCCTGCTGCAAGGCGCTCGCACCCTTTGACGCGTCGAATGTCATAGGGAGCTTCACGGTGTTGAAGCCCTTGTAGCGTATGTTGCAGAGCACATCGAGCTGAGTGTTGTTGAGCACAGGATGCGGCAGGCGCACCATCTTGCAGTGGCTCTCGCTTGGAGCGAGGATGTGCATGCCCACAGCTCCTATGTATTCTGTCAGAGACATCACCAGTTCCTCTCGGATAGGGTCGATGGCAGGGTTGGTGACCTGCGCAAACTGCTGCCTGAAGTAGTTGAACAGCAACTGAGGCTTGTCGCTCAACACGGCCAGAGGCGTGTCGTTGCCCATTGAGGCAATAGGCTCTACACCATTAGTCGCCATCGGGGTGAGCGTGCGCTCGATGTCCTCGCGGGTGAAGCCGAAGGCGCGCAGCTTGCGGTCATAGTCGCTCACGTCGTTGCTCACCTTGCGTCCGCTCTTCAGGTTGTGAAGCTCTATGCGGTTGGTCGAGAGCCACTGCCTGTAAGGCCGTGCCGCCGCCAGCTGCTCCTTGAGCTCGCCGTCATAGTATATCTTGCCTTCCTCTGTGTCTATCATCAGGATCTTTCCTGGCTGGAGACGTCCTTTCTCCTTGATGTCGGCTGGGTTGAAGTTCATCACGCCCACCTCACTCGCCACGACCATCATGTCGTTGTTGGTGATGAGGTAACGTGCCGGACGCAGACCATTGCGGTCGAGCATGCCGCCAGCGTATCTGCCATCGCTGAAGAGCAGCGCTGCAGGACCGTCCCATGGCTCCATCAGGATGGAGTGGTATTCATAGAAAGCCTTCAGGTCTTCGCTGATAGGGTTCTTCTCGTTGAACGACTCTGGCACGAGCATGCTCATGGCGTGCGGCAGGCTAAGGCCAGACATCACGAAAAACTCCAGTGCGTTGTCGAGCGACGCACTGTCGCTCATGCCTGGCTGGATGATAGGGCGGATGGACTTGATGTCGGGGATGGCCTCAGAGGAGAGCACGCTCTCGCGGGCCTCCATCCATCCGCGGTTGCCGCGGATAGTGTTTATCTCGCCATTGTGCGCCAACAGACGGAATGGCTGCGCCAGCTTCCATGAGGGGAAGGTGTTGGTGCTGAAGCGTGAGTGCACCAGCGCCAGGCCGCTTGTGAAGTAAGGGTGTGTCAGGTCACAGAAGTACTCTCTTACCTGCATGGATGAGAGCATGCCCTTATATATAATGTTCTTGCTTGAAAGCGATACTATGTAGAAGTCCTTGTTGGCAATGCGCTTCTCTATCTTTTTTCTCACGATGTAGAGGGTGCGCTCAAGCATCTCCACATCCTCGTCCTTGGCGCATGTGATGAACACCTGCTTGATGTCTGGCTCTGAGTCGAGCGCGTCCTTGCCGAGGCAGGACGGATTTGTAGGCACATTGCGCAGATGCATGAGTGTAAGGCCTTCTTTCTCTATCTCCTCCATCATGATGCTGAGGATGTTTGCTTGCTCCTTCTCGTCCTTTGGAAGGAACACAAGGCCCGTGCCGTACTTGCCTTTTTCAGGAACAGGTATGCCCTGCAACAAGATGAACTCGTGAGGAATCTGCAGCATTATGCCGGCTCCATCGCCTGTCTTCTTGTCTGCGCCTTCTGCACCGCGGTGCCGCATGTTCTCCAGTACTTTCAATGCGGAATCAACCAACTCATGTGATTTGTTTCCGTGGATGTTGACTATCATGCCCACACCACACGCATCATGTTCATAAGACGCGTCGTACATACCAATTTGTTTGTAATCCTTCATGTTTGCAATCATTTTGATAATGAAAAACTTTTATTTCTGTAAATTTGGCGCAAAATTACGGCTTTTTATTGACGTATGGCATAAATCTACAAGATTATTGCATCGTAATTTATTTAGCAAAGGAAGCTAACTTACAAAACGAAACACAATAAAGCCTTTATCCTTACAAACAGAAAGTAGAGTATATATAAAAAGTACAAGATTGTTACCTTGACAAATTTATTACAAAAATAATGATAGAATTTCTTTTTGTTTTAAATAATGTTTTTTTGCGACCGCATGTCATAAAAAAACCAATGTTTAATATCTATATGTTTTTAAAAATTACTAACTTTGCACCCAAAACGGATTAGAACGTTAAAGCAATGGAGGTTTTAAAGCACGAATGCGGCGTGGCAATGGTAAGATTGCTCAAGCCCCTGGAGTATTACCAGCAGAAATATGGTACATGGATGTATGGTCTCAACAAGATGTATCTCCTCATGGAGAAACAGCACAACAGAGGCCAGGAGGGCGCTGGCATCGCCAGCGTGAAGTTGGACGCTGCCTCTGGCGAGGAATATATGTTCCGCGAGCGCGCCATGGGCACAGGAGCCATCACCGAAATATTCCAAAATATACACAAGGGCTATGAGAACTTGACACACGAGGAACTCGCCGACGCCACCTTCGCAAAGAAATGCCTGCCATTCGCCGGCGACCTCTACATGGGGCACCTGCGCTATTCCACCACAGGCAAAAGCGGAATGGCATACATACACCCTTTCCTGAGGCGAAGCAACTACCGCGCGCGCAACCTTGCCGTCTGCGGCAACTTCAATCTCACCAATGTCGACGAGGTGTTTGCCAAGATAACATCTGAGGGACAGCACCCACGTCGCTACGCCGACACATTTATTATATTGGAACAGCTTGGCCACCGCCTCGACAGAGAGGTGGAGCACCTGTATGACCGATTCATCGGCGAAGGCAAGCGCGGACTCGATGTCACACACGCCATCGAGGACAACATCGACATGAGCCACGTGCTTCAGGAGGCCAGCAAGGACTGGGACGGAGGCTACGTCATGTGCGGCATCACAGGCAGCGGCGAGAGCTTCGCCCTGCGCGACCCATGGGGCATACGCAGCGCCTTCTGGTACATGGACGACGAGGTGATGGTGCTCGCCTCTGAGAGGCCCGTCATACAGACTGTCTTTGACGTGCCTGCCGAAAAGATTACCGAGTTGCAGCCCGGACAGTCTATTCTCGTCAACAGGGCCGGCCACATGCGCCTCGCACAAATCAACGTCCCACACAAGCTGACGGCCTGCTCATTTGAGAGAATTTACTTCAGCCGAGGCAGCGACGCAGACATATACCGCGAGCGCAAGCAGATGGGCAAACTGCTCATCCCGTCTATTCTCAAGGCTATAGACTACGACATCGAGCATTCCGTTTTCTCTTTCATCCCTAACACAGCGGAAGTGGCTTTCTACGGAATGCTGGAAGGCCTCGACAACTACTTGAACCATCTGAAGGTACAGAAAATAGAAGAAGCAGTAAAGGCCGGCGCCGGACACAAGGAGATAGAGGCCATCCTCTCTCAGCGAGTGCGCAGCGAGAAAGTGGCCATCAAGGATATAAAGTTGCGCACCTTCATCTCGGAAGGCAACAGCCGCAACGACCTGGCAGCACACGTGTATGACATCACCTACGGAAGTCTGAAGCCAGGAGTAGACAACCTCGTCATCATCGATGACAGCATCGTGAGGGGCACAACGCTCAAGCAGAGCATCATAAGCATACTCGACCGCCTGCAGCCAAAGAAGATTGTCATCGTGTCGTCATCACCGCAAGTGCGCTACCCCGACTACTACGGCATCGACATGGCAAGCATGAACCAGTTCATCGCCTTCAAGGCAGCCGTGGCTTTGCTGAGGCAACGCGGCATGCAACCCGTGATAGCCAATGTCTACGCCAAATGCAAGCAGCAGCTCAACATGCCCAAAGAACAGATGGTCAACTACGTGAAGGAAATTTACGCTCCGTTTACAGACGAGGAAATTTCAGCCAAGATGGTGGAGCTGCTCAAGCCTGCCACCGTCAGAGCCGACGTGCAGATCGTATACCAGACACTCGACGGACTGCACGAGGCCTGCCCTGAGCATCTGGGCGACTGGTACTTCAGCGGCAACTACCCCACTCCTGGCGGTGTGAAGCTGGTCAACCAAGCTTTCATCGACTACGTCGAAGGGGAGGATGTGCTCTGACAACAAAAGATATGCAATGCCCTATGGCCGTTCTCTACACACAAGTACGGCCACAGGGTGTTTTGGTGTAATGAAAACAAATAGACAAAACAAAAAAAATACAATAACATAGCAATGAGAAAAGCAACATTGATTCTTGGCGACGGCACCCGATTTGAGGGATTGTCTTTCGGCTACGAGAAACCTGTGGCAGGTGAGGTCGTGTTCAACACAGCCATGACAGGTTATCCTGAGAGTCTCACAGACCCGTCCTACGCCGGTCAGCTCATGACGCTGACATATCCACTGATAGGCAACTACGGTGTGCCTCCTTTCACCTTCGGAGCCAACGGGCTGCCAGATTTCATGGAGAGCGAGCGCATACACGCAGAGGCTCTCATCGTGAGTGACTACAGTGACGAATGCAGCCACTGGAACGCTAAGGAGACTCTCGCCGACTGGCTCAAGCGGGAGCAGGTGCCAGGCATCACAGGCATTGACACACGCGAGCTCACAAAGGTGCTGCGCGAGCATGGCGTGATGATGGGACGCATCGTCATGGAAGGCATGCCAGAAGATGTTGAGTCATTGCCATATTCATCGGTCAATTATGTTGACAAGGTGTCATGCAAGGAGGTCATACGCTACAACGAGGGAGCGGAGAAGACCATCGTGCTTGTGGACTGCGGCGTGAAGAGCAACATACTGCGCTGCCTCATCAAGCGAGGCGTGGAGATAGTGCGTGTGCCATGGAACTATGACTACACATCCATCAACTACGACGGCATATTCATCAGCAACGGCCCTGGCGACCCCGACATGTGCGGCGAGGCTGTGGAGAATCTGCGCAAGGCCATGAGCATGAGCGACAAGCCTATCTTCGGCATCTGCATGGGCAACCAGCTGCTGGCCAAGGCAGGAGGCGCCAAGACATACAAGCTGAAGTACGGACACCGAAGCCACAACCAGCCTGTGCGCATGGCCGGCACCAACAAGTGCTTCATCACAAGCCAAAACCACGGATTCGCTGTCGACGACAATACACTCGGAGCTGACTGGGAGCCTCTCTTCTCCAACATGAACGACGGCTCCAACGAGGGCATACGCCACAAGAGCAAGCCTTGGTTCTCCGTACAGTTCCACCCTGAGGCTGCCAGCGGACCAACCGACACTGAGTTCCTTTTCGATGAATTTGTAAAAATGCTGTAACAACCACACTATATGGAAAGCAATATGGAAAGCAATATAAAGAAAGTTCTGCTCCTCGGTTCTGGAGCACTCAAGATAGGTGAGGCCGGAGAGTTTGACTATTCTGGCTCACAGGCGCTGAAGGCGCTGAAGGAGGAGGGCATCTACACCGTCCTCATCAATCCAAACATTGCCACAGTGCAGACCTCTGAGGGTGTGGCTGACCAGATATACTTCCTGCCTGTCACACCATACTTCGTGGAGCGTGTCATCGAGAAGGAACGCCCCGACGGTGTGCTCCTCTCGTTCGGCGGACAGACTGCGCTCAACTGCGGCGTGTCGCTCTACCGCGACGGAGTGTTTGAGAAATATGGAGTGAAGGTGCTGGGCACACCTGTCCAGGCCATCATGGACACAGAAGACCGCGAACTCTTCGTCGAGCGACTCAACGAGATTGATGTCAAGACTATCAAGAGCGAGGCGGTGGAAAATATAGAAGACGCGCGCAAGGCTGCCAAGGAGCTTGGCTATCCTGTCATCATACGCGCGGCTTACGCTCTGGGCGGACTGGGCAGCGGATTCTGCGACAACGAGGAGGAGCTGAACGTGCTGGCTGAGAAGGCCTTCTCTTTCTCTCCGCAGGTGCTCGTGGAGAAGAGCCTGAGAGGATGGAAAGAGGTGGAATACGAGGTGGTGCGCGACCGCTATGACAACTGCATCACGGTCTGCAACATGGAGAACTTCGACCCACTGGGCATACACACAGGCGAGAGCATCGTCATAGCTCCCTCACAGACTCTGTCCAACAGCGACTACCATAAGTTGCGCGAACTGGCCATACGCATCGTGCGCCACGTCGGCATCGTGGGCGAGTGCAACGTGCAGTACGCCTACGACCCCGAGAGCGAGGACTACCGCGTCATTGAGGTCAACGCACGTCTGAGCCGCTCTTCAGCACTCGCATCCAAGGCCACTGGCTATCCACTCGCTTTTGTGGCAGCCAAGCTCGGCCTGGGCTACGGACTCTTCGAGCTGAAGAATTCTGTCACAAAGACCACAAGCGCATTCTTCGAGCCAGCGCTCGACTATGTGGTCTGCAAGATACCTCGCTGGGACCTCGGCAAGTTCCACGGAGTGGACCGCGAGCTGGGCAGCTCAATGAAGTCTGTGGGCGAGGTGATGGCCATCGGCCGCACCTTCGAGGAGGTCATCCAGAAGGGACTGCGCATGATAGGCCAGGGCATGCACGGATTTGTGGAAAACAAGGAGCTCGTCATCGACGATGTGGACAAGGCTCTGCGCGAGCCTACCGACAAGCGCATCTTTGTCATCTCAAAGGCCATGCAGCAGGGCTACACTGTCGACCAGATTCACGAGCTCACAAAGATTGACCGCTGGTTCCTGCAGAAGCTGCAGAAGATTGTGAACACTTCCAAGGAACTGAAGAAATACAACGCAGGCAACGTTCCTGCCGACCTGCTGCGCCTGGCCAAGGTGCAGGGATTCTCCGACTTCCAGGTGGCCCGCTCTCTCGGACTGGAGGCTGAGATGGGCAGCGAGGATGGCTCAATGGCTGTGCGCGCCCTGCGCAAGAAGCTCGGCATCATGCCTGTAGTGAAGCAGATCGACACGCTCGCAGCAGAGTATCCTGCCCACACCAACTACCTCTACCTCACCTACAGCGGCGTGGCCAACGACGTGCAGTATGTGGGCGACCACAAGTCTATCGTGGTGCTCGGCAGCGGCGCCTACCGCATAGGCTCAAGCGTGGAGTTTGACTGGTGCGGCGTGCAGGCTCTGCAGACCATCCGCAAGGAGGGCTACCGCAGCGTGATGATAAACTACAACCCTGAGACGGTCAGCACCGACTACGACATGTGCGACCGTCTCTACTTTGACGAGCTCACCTTCGAGCGCGTGCTCGACATCATCGAACTGGAGAATCCGCATGGAGTCATCGTGTCGACAGGCGGACAGATACCAAACAACCTCGCTCTGCGTCTCGACGGCGAGGGCGTGAACATTCTCGGCACAAGCGCGGCAAGCATCGACAATGCCGAAGACCGCGACAAGTTCTCGGCCATGCTCGACCGCATAGGCGTGGACCAGCCTGAATGGAGCGCGCTCACTTCTATGGACGACATCAACCGCTTCATCGACAAGGTCGGCTTCCCTGTCCTCGTGCGCCCTTCATACGTGCTCAGCGGCGCGGCCATGAACGTGTGCAGCAACCAGGAGGAGCTGGAGCGCTTCCTCAGCCTCGCGGCCAACGTGTCTAAGAAGCACCCTGTGGTGGTGAGCCAGTTCATACAGCACGCCAAGGAGGTGGAGATGGACGCTGTGGCTCGCAATGGCGAGATCATCGTGTACGCCATCTCAGAGCATATCGAGTATGCCGGCGTTCACTCAGGCGACGCCACCATACAGTTCCCGCCACAGAAACTTTATGTGGAGACCATGAGGCGCATCAAGCGCGTGAGCCGACAGATAGCACACGAGCTTAACATATCAGGCCCATTCAACATTCAGTTCCTTGCGCGCGACAACGACATCAAGGTCATCGAGTGCAACCTCCGCGCCTCACGCTCGTTCCCATTCGTGAGCAAGGTGCTCAAGATAAACTTCATTGAGCTTGCCACACGCGTCATGCTCGGCCTCGACGTGCAGAAGCCTGGCAAGAACCTCTTCGACCTCGACTACGTGGGCATCAAGGCAAGCCAGTTCTCATTCAACCGCCTGCAAAAAGCCGACCCTGTGCTCGGCGTGGACATGGCTTCCACAGGCGAGGTGGGATGCATCGGCTCCGACACATCATGCGCCATCCTCAAGTCTATGCTCAGCGTCGGCTACCGCATACCGTCACAGGACAAGGGCATACTCCTCTCCACTGGCGACGCCAAGCAGAAGGTGGACATGCTCGCCGCTGCCCACTGGCTCCAGAAGAAGGGATACCACATCTACGCCACTGGCGGCACATCTACATTCCTCTCGACAAACGGAGTGCAGAACACACGCGTGTACTGGCCAAGCGAGGAAGGACAGCCACAGGCCATCGACCTGCTCCACAACAAGCAGATAGACATGGTGGTCAACATACCGAAGAACCTGTCTTCGGGCGAGCTGTCCAACGGCTACAAGATACGCCGCGCGGCTATCGACCTCAACATACCGCTCATCACCAACGCACGCCTGGCAAGCGCCTTCATCAACGCGTTCTGCACCATGTCGGTCGACGACCTGGCCATCAAGTCTTGGAGCGAGTATCAGTAAGCGATTATATCATCAACATAGTGAAACAACACTTTACACACTATATCATATAAAGTATGCAACAGAAAATTATCATTCTCGATTTTGGCTCACAGACCACGCAGCTCATCGGCCGCCGTCTGCGCGAACTCGACACATTCTGCGAGATCTTGCCTTACAACAAGTTTCCGCACAATGATCCCGATGTCATCGGAGTCATTCTGTCTGGCTCGCCTTTCAGTGTCTATGACCCAGAAGCCTTCCAGGTGGACCTCAGCGAGATCCGCGGCAAGTACCCTATCCTGGGCATCTGCTACGGCGCACAGTACATGGCCCACAATTTCGGAGGCAAGGTAGCGCCTGCGGGCACTCGCGAGTACGGCCGCGCCAACCTTCAGTGGTTCGAAAAGGAGAATCCCCTCTTCAAGGGATTTGACGAGCACTCACAGGTGTGGATGAGCCATGGCGACACTATCGTCGCTCTGCCAGACAACTTCCGCTGCATCGCCTCTACCGACAAGGTGCAGTTTGCAGCCTACCAGGCTGAGGGGGAGAAGCTGTGGGGAGTACAGTTCCATCCAGAAGCATTCCACTCAGTGCAGGGCACACAGCTGCTCAAGAATTTTGCCGTCGACATCTGCGGAGGCCGACAGGACTGGAGCGCCGACTCTTTCGTCGAGACTACAGTGGCGGAACTCAAGTCGCAGCTCGGCGATGACAAGGTCATCCTTGGCCTCTCAGGCGGTGTCGACTCCAGCGTGGCAGCCGTCCTTCTCAACAAAGCCATCGGAAAGAACCTCACCTGCATCTTTGTCGACCACGGCATGCTGCGCAAGAACGAGTTCCACGATGTGATGGAGGACTACAAGTGCCTCGGTCTTAATGTCATCGGCGTCGATGCCTCAGAGAAGTTCTTCGCCGACCTCGCAGGAGTGTCCGATCCGGAGCAGAAGCGCAAGATCATCGGCCGCGACTTCGTGGAAGTATTCAACGCAGAGGCCAAGAAGCAGACAGGAGCCAAGTGGCTTGCCCAGGGCACCATCTATCCCGACCGCATCGAAAGCCTCAACATCACAGGTAAGGTCATCAAGAGCCACCACAACGTGGGCGGTCTCCCTAAAGAGATGAACCTCCAGCTCTGCGAGCCGCTCAAGTGGCTCTTCAAGGACGAGGTTAGACGTGTGGGACGCTCCATGGGCATGCCTGAGCATCTCATCACACGCCATCCGTTCCCTGGCCCAGGCCTGGCTGTACGCATCCTCGGCGACATCACGCCTGAGAAAGTGCGCATCCTCCAGGACGCAGACGACATCTACATACGCGGACTGCGCGACTACAAGGTCAAGCTCAGCGGCGACGAGGCCCGACGTGTCCTTGCGGCAGGAGTGCCGGCCGACATGGAGAACGGAGAGATTGAGGTGTCACTCTACGACCAGATATGGCAAGCAGGCACAGTGCTTCTCTCTACCGTCCGCTCCGTGGGAGTGATGGGCGATGAGCGAACATACGAGCATCCTGTAGCCCTGAGGGCTGTCACCAGCACCGATGCCATGACCGCCGACTGGGCCCACCTGCCCTACGACTTCATGGCGAAGGTTTCCAACGAGATAATAAACAAGGTGAAGGGTGTCAACCGCGTATGCTACGACATCTCCTCAAAGCCACCAGCAACCATTGAGTGGGAATAAAACCTTCCCGCTCCGCACAACTATCCTCACCCTTCACCGCAAGGGTGAGGAAAGTTTTTTTAAGCATCTTTCAAGCGCCACTTGATGGCCTACCCTTTACAGCATGCGCTCCATTGGCAGCACATGCAGTTTCTGTTGTATCTACTCAAGCACAAATCACATAATAATCATAAATACACACAAGCACATCATGAGAACAAAGTACATTTTTGTCACAGGCGGAGTGGTCAGCTCCCTTGGCAAAGGCATCATCTCTGCCTCCCTCGGCAAACTGCTGCAGGCGCGTGGCTACAACATCACCATTCAGAAATACGACCCTTATATCAACATAGACCCAGGCACACTCAATCCCTATGAGCATGGCGAGTGCTACGTCACCATCGACGGACAGGAGACTGACCTTGACCTTGGCCACTACGAGCGCTTCACAGGCATACAGACCACACGCGCCAACAACATCACCACAGGACGCATCTACCAGAACGTCATGGAGCGTGAGCGTCGCGGAGGCTATCTCGGACGCACCATCCAGGTCATCCCTCACATCACCGACGAGATAAAGAAAAACATGCGCGCTCTGGGCGACACAGGCAAATATGACTTCATCATCACAGAAATAGGCGGCACCATCGGCGACATCGAGAGTCTGCCGTTCCTTGAGGCCATCCGACAGCTGAGATGGGACATGCCAGGAAACACCGTTTGCCTCCACCTCACATACGTGCCATACATCGCCGCTGCAGGCGAGCTGAAGACTAAGCCCACACAGCATTCTGTCAACAACCTGCAGAGCCTCGGCATACAGCCAGACATCCTCGTGCTCCGCGCCGAGCACGAGCTGCCACGTCCTCTCATGGACAAGGTGTCTTCATTCTGCAACGTGGAGAAGCAATGCGTCGTGCAGAGCCCTGACCTCCCAAGCATATACGAGGTGCCTGTCAAGATGCAGGAACAAGGACTCGACTCAGCTGTGCTCCGCAAGTTTGGCATAGACCCATCTGCCACCACTGCCGACCTTGAGTCATGGCACTATTTCCTTGACAAGCGCAACAACGCACAGCGCACGCTGCACATAGGGCTTGTGGGCAAATACGACCTTCAGGACGCATACATCTCCATACACGAGTCGCTCTCTCACGCTGCCGCCTACAACGACTGCCGCGCATCCTTCACATTCATCAACAGCGAAAAGCTCACCAAGGACAATGTGGCGGAGGCTGTCAACGCATGCGACGGCATCATCATCTGCCCAGGCTTTGGCACACGAGGCATAGAGGGCAAGATCATCGCAGCGCAATACTGCCGCGAGCACGACGTGCCTACATTCGGCATCTGCCTCGGCATGCAGATCATGGTCATCGAGTATGCGCGCAATGTTCTCAAACTGGCCGATGCCAACAGCCGCGAGATGGATGAGAACACACCAAACAATGTCATCGACATCATGGAGGAACAGAAGCACATCACAAACATGGGCGGCACCATGCGTCTGGGCGGCTATCCATGCCATCTGCTGCCAGACAGCAAGATACATGAGGCTTATGGCGTAGACGACATCGTGGAGCGCCACCGCCACCGCTATGAGTTCAACAACGACTTCCGCCACGACTTCGACGCAGCAGGCATGCGCTGCGTTGGCTTCAACCCGCAGAACGGACTTGTAGAGGCTGTGGAGTCGGTCAACAACAGCTGGTACATAGGCGTGCAGTACCATCCTGAGTATTCCAGCACCGTTCTCAAGCCACATCCGCTTTTCATGAGTTTCGTCAAAGAGGTGATAAGCAGATAATCATTAGCGGACTCCGCAATGGCGTGAGAAGATATCTTTACGTCCCATCATATAAGGCGCTTTGTCATGTCACATGGCAAGGCGCTTTTTTCTCTCCGTACCTGTATCCTACAAGTCACTGTCGCTTTCATCTGCTAAGTCAGTCACTTTCATTCGCTAAGTCAGTCACTTTCATTCGCTAAGTCAGCCACTTTCATTCGCTAAGTCAGCCACTTTCATTCACAAAGTCAGCCACTTTCATTCACAAAGTCAGCCACTTTCATTCGCTAAGTCAGTCACTTTCAT
Organism: uncultured Bacteroidaceae bacterium; assembly: GCA_934271655.1. Taxonomy (GTDB): domain Bacteria; phylum Bacteroidota; class Bacteroidia; order Bacteroidales; family Bacteroidaceae; genus Minthosoma. Next base: position 39,746 of record CAKQRW010000024.1, read on the forward strand.
TCGACAAGTCAGTCACTTTCATTCGCTTAGTCAGTCACTTTCATTCACAAAGTCAGTCACTTTCATTCACAAAGTCAGTCACTTTCATTCGACAAAACCTATGACTTCCACATGACAAACCTATGGTTTCCACATGACAAACCTATGGTTTCCACATGCCACACCTATGACTTCCACATGACGAACCTATGACTTCCACATGCCACACCAGATTCTTCCCCGAGTCTCCGTTGGTGACAGGTGACAGAGGTGACAGCAGTTTTTAAACTTTTTCTATATTTACATAGAGTTATTTTATAATCATAAAATTTTTTTCCTGCCCGCCTGCGCGCGTGAGAGTCTTGAAAACTAGTGTCACATCTGTCACCTGTCACCCTCATGTCACCAGACTGAGCAGTTTTCGCCCACCCCACTCAGCCATGGCTGTCTTGCTTTCCATCACCCCAAACCTCCTCTTTGGCACAGGCACACGACAGCCTATGCCGAAACAGGAGTTGAACACCTGCTCCGCGCCACTGCGTCCGGAATGCACGCTACAGGCCTACGCCAAGGCCACTGCATCCGGGAAACTTACTACAGGCCTACACTAAGGCCACCATGCAAGAAACGCTGTCCGCAGTCATACTGCCGGCACACATGACTTATAAGACAACGGCACAGCTTCCCGCTGTTTGTTTCTGCATGGCAAAGTTACAAACAAAAAAATCAATGCTCCCCCGACATGTCGGGGGAATTTACACAGTCTTACACACACTTTACCAAACATTAACATTCCAACCCCTCAAATGGCCTCCAAAAGCCCCCTTTTTTCCGCTTCTATTTTACAATTCACAATATTTCATCCCTGCTTCTTTACAAGTAGGCTTTCATAAAAAAATGAATCTATTGACCATAAAGGCAAGCAAATCTCATACTAAGTAGGCACTCATAATTATTTTTTTGTTTTTTCCGATATTTGTATTAAATTTGCAGTCATGAAAGATTTTGCAGCAATAGATTTTGAGACCGCCAACCAGCAACGCACAAGCGTTTGCTCCGTGGGCATCGTGATAGTAAGAGATGGTGAGATTGTGGATAGTTACTACAGTCTCATCAAGCCCGAACCTGAATATTATTCCTATTGGAACACAAGAGTGCATGGGCTTACCATGGAGGACACCATGAATGCCAGAGTGTTTCCTGAGGTGTGGGCCGAGATTGAACCAAAGATTGAGGGACTGCCATTGGTGGCTCACAACTCTCCCTTTGACGAGGGATGCCTAAAGGCTGTGTTCCGAATGTACCAGATGGATTATCCCGACTATGAGTTTCATTGCACGTGCCGTGCTGCCAGAAGACAGTTGGGCTCTCTCCTGCCCAACCATCAGCTACAGACGGTTGCCGCCTATTGTGGGTATGACCTTACATTGCACCACAACGCTCTGGCTGATGCTGAGGCATGTGCCTGGATTGCCATGAAACTACTGTAACCATTGAGCATGCAGCTGATTTAAGCGGGTAAGCCAGTGCGGTGCCTCCACTCCGCAGCTGCATGAACATTCAGACTATTGATGGTGGGAAAATGCCAAATACCCCTTTCTCATTGTGCGGTGAGACACCGCAGCCACTACGACTTCCAACCGTACAGTTAGAATTATTTTGAACACATACTTACTATAAAATAATTTTGAACACATACTTATCACAGTTTTTTTTCGAGAAGGCCTGTTAATGCCGATGTAATATTTCCACTTAGCTCCTACATGAACTAAGCATTGCAGCTTTCCTTCGTGCAGTTCACTCGATACGCCACACACGCTATTGCAAACGACGGTATCAGATTGGCGCACATGTTGCCTCCTATTCCTTTAGGCCAATCTTTTCATCCTGCTCTTACCAGTGTGCCCGAACGTGATAAGCAGGTGATTTGGTTCCATCCGACCGCTATAAGCGGTACCACGCTCAGCGCAATACCAACCAACCGCTACGACGGTACCAAATCACCGACATTCTCATATACGCGTTCACATCCGTCCACAGTACGTTCACCCTACGTTCACCCTACGTTCATTTTGGTTCAGAAAACAGGCATGGAAAAGACTGCCTGACGACCATCGGATGTCATGTCGTACGACTATGCGCCCTCATGTCGTACAACTATAGCACCTCATGTCGTACGTTCATAGCACCTCATGTCGTACGACATGACATCATCATAAAAACAGCTCTCCTAAGGACGCCAAAAACATGATGAAACAGCTACTCTGCATCTCATTGCTGATGTGTCTCCATGGCCATAATACAGGAACTACATAGAGGAAGTCTTACATGAATTCAAATGAAGCGCTTCATTAGGTTTTGCCATCTACGACATGGAATGACATGTTTAGGCATACGGCCATAAGCGGATGTATCTACCAGAACTTACAGATATTTATTATTAAAAAGAATCAAACAATTAGCATATAATAAAACAACAACAGCGACAGTCACTTCATATAGAAGTAAGCTGTCGCTGCTGTTGCACTTGCATCGTAATCTACTGGCCAACCATAGCATAGTACATTACAAAAAGATTTTGAGGAAAGAATAACTCTTTAGATAAGCCTTCAAACTTTATTTTGCCAAGCCTTACTATGTCGTTTGGTTGAAATGGCATCTTTTTCCATACTCTTTTATTCAAAAACAATCAGAGCACATATTTTTCAATATTGTGTTTGTAAAAATCATAAGTACTATGGCGCACCAGTAAAAACCTGTGTCAATAATGTGTGAAATGCGGAGAAGGATTTGTATCTTTGTCCCCTACAAACCAAAAGAAGATTATGCAACAAGAATCATTAGTAAAGCTTTTAAGCTAAGTAGGTGCTCATAATTATTTTTATATTTGGCGTGCTCTATCCCCGGGCAGATTTTTCTTCTGTTTGAAGGAACTATGCGGGCATAGTGACTGATAAACAGAAGGAAAATATGACCGAGAGAGTTAGACAATTATGGGAGCGGTTTACCTTGATACTATAAAATAATTTTGAACACCTACTTATATAGGCATTTCTTGAGTTTTGACATATAGTTACTCTATATGGATGTTGTCGTTTAAATTCAGGTATTGTTTTAATTCTCCACTTTCTTGAACTTGTATAAAAATTTGGGTGTCAATATTAAATTGGCTCTCCAAATTCAACATATCTTTTTCAAATTTATCAAATAGGTTCTGTTGATTCTTCTTCATCAACATTATTGATTCCCCTTGTACTAATGACGCTTTAGCTTCTAGTTCCAAGTACCGAATCACCTCATGTCTGATTTTTTTGAATTGAGGACTATAGGTGTTCCAAAAATCCAGATTAATTCTACCAGAATATCTCTTTTGATCATCTTTGTTGCATTTAGTAATTTGCATCAAAATTACATTTGCCATGAAATATAGGCACTCTGCTTGCATTGCCATTTCAAGGTAATGAAAGTAATTCGATTTTTCCAGATTATCAATCATACCTTCAGCTTCTTTTTTATCACTCCACTTGGCAACAGGGTTAAGATTAATCCCATTCAGTAGTGTCTGGTATTTCTCTCTTATGACAGCAGTTTGCTCAGCGAAGTTTGTAACCTCAATTTTATCAGCCATATCAAAATCGTGTTTTTGGCTGATTTCTCTTAAATTTCCAAATGCAACAGACAATTTAGCTCTGTCTTCATTACGAAGGATGCTTAAGATATTATCAAGTTTCGTTTCTATATTTTCTAATTTGTCAATAAGTATTTGCTGATAATACTGCGAAGTGACTGCCGCCATACATTGAAACGCTAATAATGGAGCGATTTTACTAACTCCGACTTCGCTGAACGCGGCTTGTTTTGAAAACTTACCATCTCTCATTACCCAACCTCTCATCATTTCGGGTTTGTTCTTGATTCTGAACAAGTCCTTTAATGGCACATCGCATTTAAGGAGACCTGATGTGGTTGAAGATGTAAGAATGGATTCTACAGTTTTGCCACCATACATGCTAAAGAATGCTTTCCAGTCATCAACCTCAGATTCCGATATTTGTATTTCTATACAGTTCGATATATCATATTCCTCTTCTACAATGGAAATAAGTACACGATTTTTAAGGTCTGAATCATCTTCTCCAGCAGTATATACAGGAAGGGATTTTTTAACCTCCTTTACAAGTTTCTTGTGTCCATTCTCTCTTAAATGTCTGCGAAGCCACTCACCTGCTGCACCACCTGCTACTATTATGATAGGAACTATCGTTTTAGAATCTATTTTGAAATTCATAATCTACCTAAATTCCGCAATACTATAATTTAATATTTTTTATAAACACCTGGACAACAAAAAATTGTCCAGGATTTTGTCATGTCAAAAATTTCACATATCTTAGTGCTGCATTTAAAAACAAACAAAATTCTGAATGACATGGCAAAAGTACTAATAAAATCTGAGAAACTCACTCCTTTTGGAGGAATATTTTCAATCATGGAGCAATTTAATGCTCTTTTGTCCCAAACGATAGACTCAACCTTAGGGCTGCGTAGTAAATTCTACGGTTACCAATACTGCGAGACACTCCGCTCTTTGATGTGCGTATATTTCTGCGGTGGCTCATGCGTCGAAGATGTGACAATTCACTTGATGAAACACCTGTCTTTGCACCCAACTCTCCGAACATGTAGTGCAGACACAATACTGCGAGCTATAGAGGAACTGACCGTTGACAATACAATGTACACATCAGCTTCAGGAAAACAATACGATTTCAATACGGCAGACACTATGAACAAACTTTTAGTCAATGCCTTACTTGCAACTGGCGGGCTGAAAGCCAATCAAGAGTAAACCACCAATACAGCGTCCCCACTATTTTTCAGTGGGTTAGCTATACCAGTATTTTTGAATAAAGTTTTTGATTTTTATTATTTAACAATCAAGCTACTGCCTGAGGTACCTTGGTGACCTCGGCATCCGTGCCATCTTCAAAATGGCGAACATAGTCACATGGCAAGAACGAAGCATCCACCTCCTCACCCATAAGGATGCGAGTGAGGATGTCCTCGATGTACTCACCAAAGTTCACTTTGTTCAATTTGCAACTTTCCAACACCTCAAACATAAACGATATGTTCTGGGCTGAGAAGTGACTTCCTGTCTGAAGCCAATTACGTCTGCCCATAGCGATATGTCTGAAACATCTCTCTATGGCTATATTGTGCATGTCGATTCGACCGTCCGAAAGGAATGTTCGGAAGGCTTCTTCGTCATCTAGTATGTAATTTATGGCTCTGTGAACCATCTGTCCATATTCATCTCCTGCTGCACGCATTCCTTTGAGCATATCCATGATGCGGTCAACTATATCCTTGCTCCATTCCTCGCGGAACTTCAAGCGATGCTCAGGGCTTTGATCGTCCTCTTGCAAGAAAACTCGCTCAATATAAAACAGAGCGTTGATCAATATTAGAAGATTCTCCATTCTCGGATCAACCAAGTAGGCATCCACAAGGTAATGGCGAGCATGGAACCAACAAGCCTGACGCAACAACTCATGGCCCTCCAAGTCTTTGACTATGGCAGGATATTGAGGGGTTCTGGCTGCAACAAAACCGACAATGGAAGAGTCCTTGAAAATTTTCCCCTCTTGCAACATGTGGTCGCGAGTACCCTCATCATATAGCATCACACAAAGCTTCTTCTCCAAGGAGAGGGTTGCCTGGACATACTCTATTGTGTATTTAAAAGGGTCATCAGGTGTTTCTCTGCTACGTACCAGCAAACGGGTGGCATCATTGTTGGTAAACTTAGACTGCCGGATGGCTTCCAGCATCAATGGTTCAAGCCTTTCTCTCAACATCTCCATAATCTGATGCATCCATAAGTCCAAGGAAGACTGAGGTATATTCGTCTTCATCCGCCTTGGCATTCGCAGCTTTGGCGTTAGCCTCCGCACCTCTGACCTTGTCCAAAGCATTATCACGTTCCTTCTGCATCAAGGCTAGCTTCCCCTCATATTCCTTACGTGTTTCCGCCTCTATAGCCTTGTTCTCATCCTCCAAGAAACTAACATACTTGTCACGGCCAACCAACTTGTTGGTCAGCCTAACATTCTCCATGCGTAAAATCTGGAGTTCTAACTGTATGTTGTCTCTTGTTTCCATGTATGCAAAGGTACTAAAAATCAGCGAAACACACAAATATTTATAGTTAGATATTATATAATAAACTAATTTATAGTTGATTACACGTTGTTGTCATATGTTCTTAGGTGCCGGCATTTTAGATAGAATCCGTTGTTTCTCCGCCTCTGGGAAGTTTGGGGTCGAAATTAACTTTAGCACCTCTGCTTCAACTTTGGAAGCACGATTGCTATACTCTTCCGCCTTTCGATTACTGGCTTCCGCTTCTGCATTTGCCTTGGCTATACGAGCATTGGCGGCTGCAATCTCTGCCTCCAATGCTGCAATTTCATCTTGTATGTTCATATCTTTATTTTCGTCTGAACCGACGTTGACATTAGAAGTTTCAAAGTTTGCTTTGATAGCTCATGGGTTATTTTGCACTCCTCAAATTCTGGCTTTAGGAACTTGCCATCTGTGAACCACTTAGAGCAAAGTACCCAACCATTTATATCATAGTGCAAGATCTTCACCTTGCGGTAATCCTTGGAATAAAAGACAAATGCCTCATTGTAACTTCGAGGATTATGCCCCATGACATCACGCCCTATGGAAGCCAGACCTTCATAGCCTTTGTGCATGTCGGGCGGAGTGGACTTCATAAAAAATTTCGTTCTATCATTAAAGTTTATCATGGCTGCGACATTTTATGCAGCAACTCTGCCACGACAAACAAGCTTTTACTCTTTAGCTCAATCTGCTCTCCGTCTGGAGATTTCAAGACCAACTTCTCCACTTGCCATGTTGCAGGCTTGGGATTTTCATCTTTTATAGTAACAAGTATAAAAGCATCCAGAGGTTGGTCTTGCTTCTTTTCCTGTAAAGGATAAGTTTTCTTATACTGGATGAGCCAGTCGTAATCGACCGCCTCATCTTTACAATACTTGCGCAAGCTACGCCCATTGCGGTTTTGGTTGTAGTCTTGCATTACATTCTCAAAATATTCCTTGCTTTCCATTTATGTGAATTTTAAAACGGTCGCAAAGGTAACATTTTTTATTTAGCCCACCTTACGCTGTATTGGTGGTTTACAACAATATTTTCGTATTCGCTTGTCCATAATTGGGACGTATTTACAAATTCGGGCTACTAAGCTCCATCCCCGAAAAGTAGCTCATAATAAAAAAGGGGAGAGGAGCCATTCGCCCGATATATCCGTTATCTTATTCCATGTGTCTTCTTCCACACCACAAACCATGTTCTGAACAATGGTTCGCTCAATGCCTCCGTAGGATAATGCTTCACGAAGCGCAAGTTACGCAAGTTCATCCTGAGGTAGCGATGAAGTTTGCCTTCATCTTTCTTACTTCCAAGCCTTGTGTCATACTGCCCGAAGTTGCCGCCACGCATGATTTCGTCCAACAAGAACTTGCCTTCCTTCTCATCCAGCGGTGCAATCATCTTGTCTTCCGGTAATCCGAACACCTCATGCAGCACACACATCACTGCTCCTGCAAACTTCCACAATCCAAGCCATTTAATCTCATGCCGTAAGGCATCTAAATCTGCGTTTATCTGCGTAATCTGTGGAAGACTCTTACAAGTATTTAAATCCGTGAAATCCGTGAGATCCGTGTGCCACTTCGCCAACACAATGTAGTAATCCAGCAACTGCCTCAACCCAATCCCCTCCGTAAACACATGGCGGTATAGATGAGACAATATATAGATGACATTGAAATTCACAGTTGGCACTGTTATCTCACCATATCCATCCGGCAACGCAACGACATTCGAGCATTGCAAGTCCATCACCTCACCGAACCAATTCTGCATCCTGCGGTTATGAATGGGGTAGAACATATACGAAGGAGTAAAATGTACCTCTATCGCTGTCTTCATCACAGGAAAATCCACATGATGATAGCGCATCACTTGGTTCGGGCACACCTTATTGATATATTCCATCACATGCTTCCTGCCACCATCAAGATAGATGTCAATATCCCCAGGAGTACGCATATAAGGGTCGGGATAGAGCAACGCATTTGCCTGTCCTTTCAAGACGCAGCATCGGAATCCTGCTTGTTTGAATTTCTTGCAGACCTTTGCCGAATCCATGAACAGCTGGATGTTCTGTTGCCGTATCCTCTGCGCCATTCCCATCCATGTCATCAGCAAATCTGCGTTAGGAGCCAACTCTTTCGGCAGCTGCTGGATGCCATGAAACAGCACACCTATCAACGCCTGTTTCTTGGCAATGGCATATAGCACTTTCCAGTCCGCATCCTTCACTGAGGCAGGGATTTCCGCCACAGAACCGATGCAAAACTGTAAAAAGTCAAAAAATATTCGTTGTTGTGAAACCATTGTTATGCGACGAGAAGTCATTCATCCACTTGAAACATCCGCAAATGCATGGTTCAACGATGAGCATGCCCTCTATATCAGTATTACGTTCACTATCATCTGATATATCCCAACAAATCAAGATACATCATCCTTGACTCCAACCTTTCCTCCATAGGAATATGGTTAGCTTCTTTTTCCAAATCTTCTGTCGAGTATAGAAACTTAAAGCCATTCTTTGCATAAAAATGAAGCACATTTTCCTTATTATATGCATCCACTACAATAAAACGGCATCCAGTCTTGTTATCTGGTAACAAAAACCAAGATATAATATAATCTATGGCTTGTGAACCAACATTATCATTAGTGCCTTGATACCCTTTAGCCACACCAAGTCTTCCTATCAAAACTGCAGGGTAACTTCGTGTTCTTTTAGAATTGGGGATTTTTCGTTGTATTTTATTTCTTGAAGCATTAGGTATCAATGCTGCCTTTATACTGTCATTTGCCAATGTAAAGGCACAAACGATTTCATCCTTGCCACTTGTTTCTGTAGCAAAGAAATAGGTTTTACCCAACAATTGACCATCATAAAGGCAAGCCTCTTGGTGAAAGAAATCATCAAGGTCTTCATCACCACAGTTAAAAGAGTCAAGTTCTCCCTTTGTCGTAACACGATAAAGGCAACAATTACTTTGCAAACGGACTTTTTCCTCCATGAGCTTTCAAATTAGCCATTGAACGAATCAATATTTTCTCCACATCATCGAATGACATCCGCAAGGTCTTTCTTTGTGGATTTCTTTCATTTTCCTCAGCCTCACGAACAAATCGTTCTGCTGTTTCTCCTGTTAAAACAGGAATACTTCTTATTTCCAATGCCATAGTCTTCTTTCTTTAAATATTTGATGCCGCAAAGATACACATTTCTTATCAGACTCCAAGTACAAGTAAAAGAAATCTTTGTACAGAAAAGCTATTTAACTCTCATGTGCTTCCAGCCACAACGCCTGTTTCTTGGCTATGGCATACAGCACTTTCCAGTCCGCATCCTTCACAGAGGCTGGGATTTCCGCCACAGAACCGATACAAAACTGTAAAAAATCAAAAAATATTTGCTGTTGTGAGACCATTGTTATACTTTTGCACGCATGAAACAATTCTTGAGAGTCATCATATCCTATATTGCCGCTATTGTCCTATTGCCAATAGCCATCATTTGCAATCTCTTTCGCAAGAAATAGGCATACCTACTTCTTGCGGAATGGATCCTTATATATCCCCAGCAACTGTTTCCCGAAGTAATAGAAGAACTGCATATCATCCACGAAGTAACGCTTGAACAATCGCTTCGGCTCCTTCATGCAACGATACAGCCACTCCATACCTATCTTTTGCCAGAACTTAGGCGCACGCTTCAGCGTACCAGCCTCGAAGTCGATGGTAGCACCCAGAGCCATAAACACCTTTACCCCAGGCATCTTGTCTCGATACTTCATAATCCACTTCTCCTGCTTAGGAGCGCCCACACCAACGAGCAACACATTCGCGCCGCTCTCATTCACGATGCGTACCAACTCCTCACATTCATCCTCATGTTTCTCGAAACCAAAGGAAGGAGAATGAGCACCAACAACCATCTTCCTGCCCACTTTCTCATTGATACGTTCCATCGCCTTAGCTGCAATGCCTTCCTTGGCACCTAACAGGAATATCTTGCAGTCAGCATCATCCTTGTGGTACATATAATAAGAGGTGAAGAAGCTCGACCCTGGAATTGCCTCCTTGATAGGAGTCTTCAGCAACTTGCCGAACAGGTAGAGAATCTTGCTGTCGCACACCACCCATTCCGACTTCTGATACACATCATAAAACTCCTTGTCCTTCTGAAGCTTAATCAGATGGTCAAGGTTTGGAGTCACCAGAACACCCTCCTTCAGATTCTCCAAAAGTTCCTGACGAATAATGTTCTGAATTTTAATATTTAATATTTTTACAGTTTCCATTGCATGCTAATTTTATTGATTGCAAAATATGAATGTTTTTATATCCCTAATTTCACCATTTTCTCCTCATAAAAAGGAATCTCTCGTTTAGTCTGAGCTAAATCCTCCATTGTAGCCCGGATGTACCTCCACTCTTGAGATTTTCTTACAGCGAGCATCCGACTACTTTCTTCCGTCAAAACTGCATTACCGTCTGTCAAGACTCTCAACAGCACCCTAAAGTCATCAAGCTTTTTAAGCAATAGCAAGTTATACCAATCCTTTATATCAGTAAGTATTTGATTTGCCACAAGCTCTAATATTAACAATGGTTGATAGTAATATTGTTGGATATCCCTTTCAAATATACAGCAATGACATTGCTTGATAACACATTGGGCTATCTGCTTAAAAAGTTCCAACTTTTCCTTGTCACTTTCAAAATAATTAGTGTTTGCTGAATAATATTCAACTAACTGATGATTAAGTTTTTATAATAGTATTTGCTTGCGTATTT
>CAKQRW010000025.1 GCA_934271655.1 uncultured Bacteroidaceae bacterium
TATAGCGACGGCACGTCGGTGAAGATGCTGGTGAGGTAGACAGTGGCGGATATGCGCAGCGGAAAATAGAAGTTATAAAAGCTTAAAGTGACTTATAATATGTCATCTGGCATGTCTCTACGTTGGAACGAACGCTGAAAAGTCATATCTTTGCACACAAAGCGCGCAATGCTCTTGGGATGCCGTGCTTTTCCCTTTGAAAAAGTACTGCTACTGGATGCGGTACATAAAAGGGTGAACATCAAAAAGGATTATAGAAAGATGATATTGACATTAGTTGTGCTTGCTGTTGCAGCCCTTCTCTTTGCCTTAAACAGGCTGCGCTCCGACATTGTGGCATTATGTGCTGTCGTGGCCCTTCTTCTTGGTGACGTGCTCACTCCGTCGGAGGCTTTGGCTGGTTTCTCCGCGCCTGTAGTCATAATGATGGCGGGACTCTTCATTGTCGGAGGCGGCATCTTCCAGACAGGACTTGCCAAGATGGTGGGAGCGAGGCTGATGAGACTGGCAGGGCAGTCGGAACAGCGCCTTTTCCTTCTTGTGATGCTTGTCACAGCTGTCATCGGAGCTTTTGTCAGCAACACGGGTACAGTGGCGCTCATGCTGCCAATAGTGGTGTCGATGGCTTCAGGGGCAAAGATGAGTGTCGGCCGCTTGCTCATGCCGCTCGCTTTTGCCAGTTCTATGGGAGGCATGCTCACGCTGATAGGCACACCGCCCAATCTGGTCATCAACGATGCGTTGCAGAGTGCCGGAGGTAAGGGACTGGGATTCTTTGACTTTGCTCCTGTGGGAGCGGTGTGCATCCTTGTTGGCGTGTTGGTGCTTATGCCTCTGAGCAAATGGTTTCTTGCTGGCAGGGGCGATGGCGATGACAAGGCTGTTGCTGGCAGAGGCAAGAGTCTGCGCTCGCTAGTGAAGGAATATAAGTTGGCAGACGATGTGTCGAGGTGTGAAGTGAGGAAGGACAGTACGGTGGCAGGCCGTACTATTGGTGAACTCAACATACACCAGCGCTATGGACTGGCTGTGCTGGAGGTGAGGCAGGACACACGGCGTAAGCGCAGGATAATGCGCGATGTCACGCAGAATATGGCTGTTGCAGACACGCGCCTGCGTGAGGGCGACATCATATATGTGTCGGGAACGGCTGAGCGCACAGCGGCATTTGCCAAGGACTATTCGCTGAGTGTAGAGTTCAATGCCTGCGATCTTGACTTCTTCGACATAGGCATAGCGGAAGTGGTGCTCTTGCGCCAGTCCAAGTTTGTGGGCATGAGACTGAGTGATGCCGGCTTCCGCGCCAAGTTCAGCATCAACGTGCTGGCTGTGAGGCGAGGACTTAATTATATTAAGGATGGACTCGCTGACATTAGGCTGCAGGCAGGCGATGTCTTGCTGGTGCAGGGCACGTGGAACAACATAGGCCGTCTGTCTAACGATGAGGAACATTGGGTGGTGCTTGGCCAGCCGCTGGAAGAGGCTGCGCGTGTCACCCTCGACCACAAAGCTCCGCTGGCGGCTTGCATCATGGCTCTTATGGTGGCCATGATGGTCTTTGATTTCATTCCAGTGGCTCCTGTCACGGCTGTGCTCATAGCCAGCGTGCTGATGATACTCACGGGATGCTTCAAGAGTGTGGAGGCTGCGTATAAGACCATAAACTGGGAAAGCATAGTGCTGATAGCAGCCATGATGCCCATGTCTACGGCGCTGGAGAAGACTGGTGCCTCGGCTCTTGTGTCGGAGATGCTTGTGGAAAGCCTTGGCTCGTGCGGGCCGTTTGTGCTGCTTGGCGGCATATATTTCACCACGTCGCTGCTCACAATGTTCATATCCAACACGGCTACAGCCGTGCTCATGGCTCCTATAGCCATGGCGTCTGCCCATTCGTTGGGGGTTAGCCCAGTGCCGCTGCTCTTTGCTGTGGCTGTGGCTTCAAGCATGTGCTTTGCGTCGCCTTTCTCCACTCCGCCCAATGCCTTGGTGATGAAGGCTGGCAGATACACGTTTATGGACTACATCAAGGTGGGACTGCCGTTGCAAATAGTGATGGGAGTGGTGATGACGTTTGTGCTGCCGCTTATTTTCTCTTTCTGAGTGCAGGATAAGTAGGTGAGTGGACGCTCATGATTATTATAGTAGACGCTCATGATTATTATAGTAGTTGCTCATGATTATTTTATAAGTAGTTGCTCATGATTTTTTTTTATATTTGGCGTGCTCTATCTCTGTCATGTTATCCTGATAGTGCCAAGGAAAAAAACGCATGGTCTGCAAGAGGCCATGCGTTATGATGTTAAGCAGGTGTTCGAAATGATTATGAGCATCAACTCATGCGCTGTAGGCAGACGCTGTGAAATGATATGTGGCATCTGCTGCGGCATATAGGGCATCGGAACGTTTTTTACCTTTGGCTGTCTTCTGCAGGCATGATGAATGCCAGCACGATGTAAAGGAGCACTCCTCCGATACCGAAGGAGAAGATGGTCAGCACGGCGTAGATGGCGCGTGTGATTGTGGGGTCGATGTCGAAGTAGTTGGCTATGCCACCGCAAACTCCAGAAATCTTACTGTCGGATGAACGTGTTAGTCTCTTGCTCATAGTTGTATGATTTTATAATTGCCGTTAATAAAGTGCAGTTAAGAATTGCCGCCGTTAAGCATGTGCTCGAAATATCTTGAGCACATACTTATCTGAGTCCTATAGTCATGCTGTGTCCGTGCTCCACAAGTCCGGCGTGGCTGGTGGTGAGCGACACGGTGACGCTGCCTCCCTGGCGGGCTTTCTTGCAGAAGATGCGACCAGTGTAGCGTAGTTTTTCGCCAGGCTCTATGGACGTGGTGAGTGATGGCGACACTATGCAACTTTTCACGTTGTCTACATCAAGCCAGATGGTGACCCCTGCCATGGGCTTGTCGGTAGTGTTGGTGATGATGCTTTCCACTTCTATGACCTCGTTCTTGGAGAGCATGCCGTCGCCGTTGCTGTCGGTGTAGGTGAGGTCTGACACTTCCAGACCCGAGTGTAAGGCGTAGCTCTGACTGCTGGTGCCGCGGTAGGTGTCGCCAGCATGCTTGCCTTCGTCATATCCTGCTCCACCGCCAGTCTGGTAGTCGGCATCGCTACTTGTCTGATAGTCGGCATCGCCATCATGACTGCTGTTGTAGGCTGCCTTTGCGTTTTTCTCTATCTGGTTGGCCACGCTGACACCGAGTATGGCTCCAACGCCCATGCCGATCAGATTGCCCAAAGCCGCATTCTCTCCGCGGAAACGTCCGTGGCCAGAGAGGAAACCGACTGTCTCACCGACATGTCCGCCAATCACGGCGCCTGTCACTCCTGCCGATGCCTGATATGAACTGCTGCAGCTGCTTGCCAGGAAGAGCGAGGCCAGAGCTGTGCATGCTATAGTGTTCTTTTTCATTGTATTCCTGCGTTATTATGTGAAAATATTAGTCCTGTTTACTTGGCTTGTCTCTTGCTTACCCCGCGCTATTTCTCCGCCAGATAGTCGTCTATGAGACGTCGTGCGATGGAGAGCTTGTCGGGGATGGGCGGCATGCTGTGTCTGTTGCACCATCTGGCTGCGCTCAGTTCGTTGGCCTGGACCTTTATCTCGCCGCTCACGTAGTCGGCTGTGAAACCCACCATGATGCCGCACGGATAGGGCCATGGCTGACTGGCGAAATAGCGTATGTTGGTGATGGTGAGTCCCACTTCCTCGCGCACCTCCCTCACCACACACTCCTCCAGCGTCTCGCCTGTCTCCACAAAGCCTGCCACGAGACCGTACATCTCGCTGCGCTTGAAGTTGAGGGCGTGCACCAGAAGGATGTCGTCGCCACGACGTATGCGCACTATGATGGCCGGGCTGACTTGCGGCCATACCTCCTTGCCGCAGTGTGTGCATCGCTTGCTGATGGCGGTGTGGCGTGCCATGGGCGCTCCGCACACTCCGCAGTAGCGCGTGTTGCTGTCCCAGTAGAGCAGTTCGGCGGCCTTGCCTGCCTCGCGGTAGAAGTCCTCGGGCAGCACAAACCATGACTGTCTCAGGCCTATGGTCTCTAAGGTGCCAAGCCCATCTTCGGGCGGCACGTCGAGACTGTAGGCACGGCATGGCAGTCCGTGCATGGGCGGCAGCTCCTGCTGTGGAGTCCATTCCTTGATGGGCAATGGAGGCTCGACGGAGCATGGCACCCTGTAGCCCGACTCGTCGTGTTCCAGGACGATGTTGTTGCTTATGAAGATGAACCAGTATGTCTTTTTGCTTTCTTCCATTCTTCTTTCTCTGATGTCTTTTTATTGTCGTTGCTTTTATTTCGATTCAAAATTAGCAAATAATTATGATATAAAAGTGCACGAAAGTATTTAAATATATTAAAATCTGAAACTATTTGCCCAGAACTTGTAAATTAGCTCGAAAGTTGCTACTTTTGTAATCAATTTGACTTCATGGCCTTGGCAAGCGCAGACTTGCAAAAGGCGTATTGAAGCTAAACTGACGTACGAAAAAATAAAATGACAGATGGAATATCCCAGTAATAAGATAGGCAAGACAGCCCGCATCGTGCTGCTCGCCTTGCTGTGCCTGTGCAGCATGCAGATGGTGGCGCAGAAGAAATCGGAATTTAGGAAAAGCAAGAAGAGCGGACACCATACAGAGTATGTGCAGGATATCAAGCCAGACCCCGTGGCAAGCAAGGCAAGGCCCGACCGCCATCCTCGCGCCATAGACATGCCTCTGCTTCTGGGCCACGGCACGGCGAAGCAGTTGCACGGCATAGATGTGAGCCATTACCAGGGACGCATAAACTGGGATGAGGTGGCGAGAGATCCTAATGTGCGTTATGTCTACATAAAGGCCACAGAGGGTGTGAAGACGGTGGACGACCGGTATGAGGAGAACTTCCGTGAGTGCAAGCGAGTGGGCATCAAAGTGGGGAGCTATCTCTTCTTCCGTCCGCACCTCCCGGCCAAGGCGCAGTTTGACCTGTTCATGTCGATGGTGGACACTAAGAAGCAGGATCTCCTGCCGCTCATCGACGCAGAGGCTATAAAGGGCGTGTCGGTCTATGCCTTTCAGACTCGCCTGCTCGAACTGTGCGACCTGTTTGAGAAAGAATATGGCAAGAAGCCTCTTATATATACAGGGCGCAACTTCTACGACCGTAACATTGCGGGCAATTCGCGCCTGCGCTCGTATAAGTATTTCATAGCGGCTTACACTCTCGACGAACCCGAACTGTCGGACGGAAATGACTTCCTGATGTGGCAGTATACCGCCACGGGACGGGCAAAGGGAATACGCGGAAATGTGGACATGAGCCGCTTTGTGGGCAATCACCAGTTGAGGGAGATTCTCTATAGATGAGTAGTCTCGAAAAATGCTGTAATTTACAATTTTGCAAGTTAGACAATACAAAAGGACTCATGTTGTTGAAAAATTTGGCATGAAATGTATTTTGTTGGAAGTTCATGTCTTTTTATATAGACGAAAACATGTATCTTTGTAGCTGTTTTTGTGGCTTGCACAACAGGAGCCGCATAGGGACAAGTATTCTGAAAGGACAGCGCCTTGCTGCCGTAAGATACTGTCATGAGAAATCAGAAAAATTCAGACTGTATAAAGTAAAATTGTATTTCGCGTAGGTAAGATGGAATTATCGAAGGATGGTAAAGAAAGTACAGAGATGCATTTGGCCAGGATGAAGGAAGTGCTGGACTCTGCCAAAATGGGCATATGGCGCACTACGATGTGTGAAGGCTGTGCGCCGCGCATGTCGGCTTCGGACAAGATGCTTGAGCTGATAGGACTGGAGAAAGACTGCAAATGCACGGAAGAGGAAGTATATGATGCTTGGTTTTCCAGAATATGCCCAGAATCGGCGAAGGCAGTGGATAAGTATGTCCATAATATGGTGGAAAAGGGAAGTGACGAGGTCACTTATCTATGGAGCCATCCAAAGAAGGGCAAGAGATATGTGAGATGCGGTGGAGTGGGCTACAAGCTTGACGACGGCACTGTTGTGCTGGAGGGATACCATTATGACGTGACTGAGCAGCTGACCAAGCAGATGCAGGACACGCTTGTCATCAACTCGCTGGCCAATCTGTATGCAAGTGTCTTCTATATAGACATGGAGAACGACTCCTACATATCCTATGTTAACAAGCTGTCGAATGTCTTTGATGTCATTCCTGTGACTGGTTCGTTCAGCAAGAGCTTTGCCCTCTTCCCTGATAATTTCTGCCACGAGAGCGAGAGGGAGCGTCTGCGCGAGTTTACAGACCTGTCCACACTCAACAAGCGTCTGCAATATCGCAATTCCATTTCCGTGCAGTATCGCGGACGTCACATAGGATGGCTGCGCTTCACGCTCCTGGTGAGCGACCGCAACGCCGACGGCACCATAAGGCACATGGTGGCAACGGTGGAGGACATCACTGAGACACGCAACAAGGAGATGGAGCGTCTGGATGAACTGAAGATGAACATCGACGCCAACCATTCCAAGACCATGATGCTGCAGAATATGACACATGAGATACGCACGCCGCTCAACGCCATGTTTGGCTTCTCGCAGTTGCTCTGCATGCCAGACGGATGCATTACCGACGAGCAGAAGGCTGAGTATTTCAACTATATATACAATAGCTTCAACATGCTGTCGATGCTCATAGACGATGTGCTTGACATCACGGATGCGGAGCATGGCAACTACCGCATCACGAAGAGCCGCTTTGCGGTCAACACCGTGTGCCGCAATGCCATGCAGATGGCGGAGATACGCCTCTATGACGGTGTGAAGATGTATTTCACCACAGATGTGGCTGACGACTACACCATCGAGTCGGATGACAGGAGAATACAGCAGTTGCTCGTCAACATACTGACTAATGCCTGCAAGCATACGCAGCAGGGAGAAATCCACATGGACCTGTCCACAAAGGAGAATCCTGGTCACTTGACCTTCTCTGTCACGGATACGGGCGAGGGCATTCCTGAGGACATGCGCAAGGATATCTTTGAGCGCTACAAGAAGGCTAATGACTCAGTGCAAGGCTCTGGACTGGGACTGCACATATGCAGCACCATAGCAGAGAAACTGGGGGCACAGATAAAACTGGACGAGTCGTACACGACTGGAGCGCGCTTCCTGTTCATACTGTAGTGAATGAATGCTTGGTCAATAGTGTGGGATGAAAGCCTTGCGGCATTGCCGCTTGACTATTGGCTGGCTGGGTTTTTTCAGCCCGAGCGCATGTGATGTGAAAACTTGCTTATGAAACACTTGCAGCCCGGCAAAGGTCTTATACCTTTGCCGGGCTGCAAGTGTTTTTATTCATTCGAGTGAAGATGCGTTCATCTGAGAGGTATGTGTCAGATGCTGATGCTGTCTATCCGCAGCTTTAGTGTACCTGCTGGCACCTGCGCCTCCACAGTCTCATTGACCTTTCTGCCCACCAACGCCTCAGCAATGGGCGACTTGATGGATATCTTTCCCTCTTTCAGGTTGGCTTCGTGAGGGTTGACGATGGTGTATGTCATTTTGACTCCTGTAGCCACATTGGTCATCTCCACTTTGCGGAACAGTCCCACCACATCTTTGTCAAGGTTGGAAGTGTCCAGCACTCTTGCATGCTCCAGCACCCTCTGCTTGAACCTGATCTTTCCCAGCAGTCTGCCGTGGGAACGCTTTGCCGCATGATACTCAAAATTCTCGCTTAGGTCGCCTTTTTCGCGTGCCTCAGTCAGTTCGGCCTTCACCCTCGGCAACTCCACGTTTATCAGTTCGTTGAGTTCGGCCACAAGGCTGTCGTAGCATTCTTGCGATAAATATTCCATGTGTGTGAGTGCAAGCTTGTCCAGACATCAGGTGTATGCCACCGTTCGTGTCTGTGCGTCGTGATGCGTTATCGTGACAATGAGTTGAGTTTGTCAAGGGCCTTGTTGGCTGCTTTGTTGACAGCTTCGTTGGCCTTGTCGTTGGCTTTCTTTACAGCCTCATTAGCCTTGTCGTTGGCTTTCTTAGCAGCTTCATTGGCCTTGTCGTTGGCTTTCTTAGCAGCTTCGGCAGCCTTGTTCTTGGCCGCATTCACCTCAGCGTCAACAGCTTCCTTGGCTGCATTCTTGGCATCGCTGGCAGCTTTTTCTGCTGTGGCCTTGGCAGCGTCCTTCACGTCGCTTGGGATATTCTTCACAGCCTCGGCAGCCTGTTCGGCTGTAGCCTTGGCATCTGTAGGCAGATTCTTGATGCCTGTCACGAGATCAGCGATAGTGGTGTTGCCTTCAGCAACGCTCTTCAGTTTGTCTGAGTTCTCGCTGATGAGGTTCTTTATGGTTGTGCCGTAGACCTTGGCCTCGTCGAGTTTGCCGCTTGCCACAAGCTCCTTGTATACAGCCTGTATCTTTGTCAGCACAGCCGATACGTTTTCCTTGTCGCTTTTTGAGATGGCCTCCTGGAGCTGTCCTGTCAGTTCTTCCACTTTGACCTGCGACTCTGAAGAGAGGTCGCCCAATACCACTACGCTGTCGGTTGTTGTGCTGTCTGCTGTGGAGTCATTGTCAGTCGTGTTGCCTGTGGCTCCGCCTGTGCAGCTTGCCATAGCCATAGCCACGGCTGCCGCAAAGAAAAATATTTTCTTCATGATGCTTGTATGTTTATATAATAATATATATTGTTTATGCGAGTTTGGTGAAATAGTTTATGCAAATATACAGCTTTTGCCCGATATGTCTATGCGCCTTGAAGCCAAAATATATTAAAAGTGCATAAATCGTGGTTGGGGGATGCAGAATATGTTTCCTTGGAAGCGTCGCAATCATGAAGTGGGTGTGTGGCGGAGAGGGGCTATGAGCTTTTGCCAAAGGTTGTGAAGCGGACACAGTGTGGTGTGGGAATGGCTATGCGTTCGGCAAAAGAAATGTGTGAGTGCTGTGTGTGTGTTCAATGTTCACAAAGTGAGCACAGGACTGTTGCCCTTGCCTATGCATATGTCCTTGGCTTTCTCTATGGCATGTGTGACCACCTCTTTTCCTTTTGCCACAGCTTGCGGAAGCGTGTCGCCGCAGGCGAGAGCTACGGCTATGGCTGATGAGAGGCAGCAGCCTGTGCCGTGCAGATGGGTTGATTCGATACGTGGCGACGTGAAGGTGTATCTCTTCCCATCGGGCATGACGAGTGTGTCTGTCATCATTGGGCCTTCCGCATGTCCTCCCTTGACGAGATAGGCTGTGTGCAGATATGGCGATATGATGTTGTATTCAGGTATGTTGGGTGTGATGATGGTGCAGAGAGGAAAGATGTGTCGGCACACGTAGTCGATGCAGTCGGTGCTCATGAGGCGCGTGCCGCTTGTTGACACCATCACAGGGTCGTAGACGATGGGGCAGTGGAGCTTGCTGATGGCCTCTGCGATGGCTTGAGCGCATGGCTGGTTGGGCACCATTCCTATTTTCACAGCGTCTATTGTGAGGTCGGAGAGCACAGAATGCAGTTGCGAGGCAAGTGTGTCTGGCGGCACTGGCATGACGGCCTGCACGCCCAGGGTGTTCTGTGAAGTGATGGCTGTGATGGCTGTGGCGGCATATTGGTGCAGGAATGTGATGGTGCGCATGTCTTGCTGTATGCCAGCTCCTCCACAGGAGTCGCTGCCAGCTATGGTGAGTATGGTCTTCATATGGCAAGTGAGTTTTTAAGTAGGTGTTCAAAATAATTTTATAGTATCAAGGTAAGCTGCCCCCATGTTTGTCGCACTCTCCTCTCTCGGTCATATTTTCCTTCTGTTTATCAGTCACTATGCCCGCATAGTTCCTTCAAACAGAAGAAAAATCTGCCTGGGGATAGAGCACGCCAAATATAAAAATAATTATGAGCACCTACTTATAAGGTGAGTATGTTTTTGTATGGCAAGTATGCTTTTATATCGTAAGTATGACTTTCATAAAGAGCGCGTTGCATTTTTTTTATTTATTGTGTAAATGCCATGCGTCTCCAAGAATCATTCCACCTCCGAAGCCCATGCTTGCTACTTCTTCCAGACGGCGGAAGGTGACACCGCCCAGAGCCATCACCTTTGAGTCAATGATGCCGTCGGCATGAGCTTGAAGTATCTCCTCTCTTGTGAAGGCTGAGTGGTAGCCTTGTTTGGAAATGGAGTCGAAGATGGGCGAGAGAGATACGTAGCTGCACCTGTCTTTCCATTCTTTGACCTCTTCCAGCGAATGGCAACTACGGCTGACACTCAGCGTGAAGCCTTGTGGAGACGTGGGATTGCGGCTGTTGAGATGTATGCCATGCAGATGGTATGTAGTGGCAAACTCGTGATGGTCGTGAAGCACAAGACGGTTGCGGAAAACCTCTGGTATGGAAAGTATGAGCCGCTCTGTCTCTTCGGCTGAGTAGCCAGGCTTGCGTATGTGCACAAGGTCAGCAGATGATTGGAGAAGCTGGGCTATGCGCTCAGCTTCTCCAATGCAGGGTGTGGGTAGTGTTATTACGATAGTCATCATGTGGGGCTGTCGGAATTTTATATGTAAGCAAGCGCACTGCCTAAGCAAGCGCACTGTCTAAGCCGATGCTTTTGTCTTTGGGCAGACTAATCCGCTTGTCAGAGAGCCTGCTGGTGCAGGTTGGAAAAGTCAAACGAGGCGTCCCAATCTTTCCATACAGGTTCGCGTCCCAGTTCCTTGAGACGTGTGTTGATGACCTTGGCTGTGCGCTCGTCGCTGACAGTGAACTGCTCCAGAGCCTGCGGATAGGTGTGGTAGCCTCCTGGATTCACTTTCGACTCGGCCGACATGGTGGTGACTCCGAGTGTGCACATGTTGTCGCGTATGAAGGCAGGCTCGCGTGTGGAGTAGGATATGTCCACATCGTGGTCGAAGATGCGCATGGCAAATGTGGCTTGTGCCAACTGGCGGTCGGTCATGAAGCAGTTGGGCTGGAAGCCTTCGTTCTGTGCTGGTCGCATGCGTGGGAAGTTGACACTATATTTGGTGCGCCAGTAGTGCTTTTGCAGATAGCGCAAGTGGTAGGCCATCATGGTCACGTCTGTGCGCCATTCCTTCTCCAGTCCGATGAGCACGCCCATGCCAATGGAATGCACTCCTGCCTGTCCCATGCGGTCGAATCCGTCGCATCTCCATTCAAACTTGCTCTTCATGCCGCGTGGATGGTAGATATTGTAGTGCTCGCGGTTGTATGTCTCCTGAAAGCATATGACTCCGTTCAGTCCGTGATGTGTCAGCTCCCTGTAGTCTTCGGCAGAGAGCGGCATCACCTCTATCTTGATGTTGGAGAAATAGCGTTTGGCTATGTCGATGGCTTTAGCCAAGTATGGCACTCCTGCTTTGGCTGGATTTTCGCCTGTCACGAGAAGTATGTTCTCGAAAGGAGCCAGTTTTTTTATCGCTTTATATTCATCCTCAATTTGTTCTGGAGTGAGAATGGTGCGTGCCATTGGGTTTTCTCTGTGGAAACCGCAGTAGACACATGAGTTGGAGCATGAGTTGGTGATGTATAGAGGTATGAACATCGAGATGGTTTTGCCGAAACGCTCCTCGGTGTAGTGGCGTGAGAGCCTGGCCATCTGTTCGAGATATGGCTCGGCGGCTGGTGAGAGGAGTGCCATGAAGTCGTCGACGTCACAGTGCTCTTTAGCGAGCGCGCGTCGCACGTCGATGTCGGTCATGCTGGCTATGCGCTCGGTAGTCTCTTGCCATGATATGTTTTTTAATTCGTCTGAAAACATTTTCCTTGTTTTATTGTTGTTCAAATTGTTGCGTCTGTAGCCCTTTGAGGTGTTAACGCTACAGGTCGATGATGAAAGACTGCATGGTGCGGAGGTCGATGCTCCACAGGCGGTCTATGAGAGGTTGGCCATACTGGCAGATAATCTGCAGGGCCTGGTTGGCCTCCACGCTTCCCACGATGGCAGGAGTGACTCCAGACACTTGCTTGCCGGGGTGGGGCATGGAGATGGTTGCGCTCTCGTCGGGATGGAGCGTGCGGTAGGTGCATTTGCCTTTGCAGAGCACAGCCACTTGTCCTTCGAATCCGCATATGGCGCCATAGATGTACGGCTTGCCCAGTGCGGCGCATGCGTCGCTTATGGCAAAGCGTACGGAGAAGTTGTCTGTGCCGTCGATGACGATGTCATACTGGCTTATGATGTCTTTAGCGTTGTCGGCTGTGAGGCGTGTGTTGTAGGTGTGTATGGTCACCTCCGAGTTGAGTGCATGAAGTCGTCTGCGGGCACAGTCAGTCTTTGGCAGTCCCACAGAGGCTTCATCATACAGCACTTGACGATGGAGGTTGGATATGCTTACCACATCGTCGTCTACGATGCCCAGAGTGCCTATGCCAGCTCCTGTGAGGTATGTAGCTATAGGAGATCCGAGACCTCCCACACCCACGAGCAGCACCTTGGCTTCCCTGAGAAGCTGTTGCCCTGCTTCTCCAATTTCCGGAAGCATAGTCTGGCGTGTGTAACGGTTTGTTTCTGACATGATGATGGTCTTTTTTGTTGTATTTTTTTGTTTTGAAGACATTGTGGCCTCAATAGACATATGGCAGCTCTATGTGAGATGCAGCAGTAATGTCATTGGAGGTTTGTCTGCATGTGTCTGTTCGCTATAGGCAAGTGGGGAAGATGCTTGCGAACCAGAAGAAGCCGTAGATTTCGGAGATTCTCTGAAAAGGTTCTGATATCTGTCCTCTACGGCTTCTTGCAGGATGGGTTGTGTAGCCTCTACAACTTCCTTAGATCATGAGTGAGCTTGGCTGCACAGAAGTTGGGGCCGCACATTGTGCAGTACTCTCCGTCTGTATGGCCAGCCTCCTCAAAGTATTGCAGAGCAAGTTCGGGGTCGAGCGACAGGTGGAACTGGTCTCGCCAGCGGAAGTCAAAGCGAGCCTTGGAAAGAGCGTTGTCCCTTATCTGCGCTCCAGGATGCCCTTTGGCCAGGTCGGCGGCGTGGGCTGCAATCTTGTATGTGACCACGCCTGTGCGCACATCTTCCTTGTTGGGCAAGGCAAGATGCTCCTTGGGTGTGACGTAGCAGAGCATGGCTGTGCCGAGCCAGGCTATCTGTGCGCCGCCAATGGCAGAGGTGATGTGGTCGTAGCCTGGCGCTATGTCTGTGACGATAGGGCCGAGCGTGTAGAATGGAGCCTCGTGGCAATGGTCCAGCTGGCGCTCCATGTTTTCTCTTATCTTGTGCATCGGCACATGTCCCGGACCTTCGATGAAGGCTTGCACGTTCTTGTCCCATGCACGTTTCACAAGTTCGCCCATGGTGTCGAGTTCTGCAAACTGTGCCGCATCGTTGGCATCGGCTGTACAGCCTGGGCGCAGACCGTCGCCAAGAGACAGAGCCACGTCATACTGTGCCACGATGTCGCATATGTCGTCGAAATGCGCGTAGAGGAAAGACTCCTCCTGGTGGATGAGGCACCACTTGCTCATGATGCTGCCGCCACGGCTCACTATGCCGCACAGGCGACTGTCGGCGAGATGCACGTTGTGCAGACGTATGCCCGCATGAATGGTGAAGTAGTCCACGCCTTGCTCACATTGTTCGATGAGGGTGTCGCGGTATACGTCCCATGTGAGGTCTTCGACCCTTCCGTTGACTTTCTCAAGAGCCTGGTAGATGGGTACTGTGCCCACTGGCACGGGGCAGTTGCGCACGATCCACTCGCGTGTCTCATGGATGTTGTCGCCTGTCGAGAGGTCCATAAGCGTGTCGCCTCCCCATTTGCATGACCAGACAGCCTTGTCCACTTCTTCCTCTATGCTGGATGTGGTGGCTGAGTTGCCTATGTTGGTGTTTATCTTCACGAGGAAGTTGCGGCCGATAATCATAGGCTCGCTCTCAGGATGGTTGATGTTGGCAGGCAGGACGGCCCGGCCACGGGCTATCTCCTCGCGCACATACTCAGGAGTGATGTGTGTGTCGATGCCGAGAGCCTCGCAGTTCATGTTCTCGCGTATCGCCACATACTCCATCTCGGGAGTGATGATGCCAGCCTTGGCATATGCCATCTGTGTGATGCTTTTGCCAGCCTTGGCACGGCGCGGAAGCTGTATGTGCTCAAAGCGCAGGTGATCCAGACTGTGGTCGGCCAGTCGCTGACGACCATATTCGCTGCTGATTTGTGAGAGTCTTTCCGTGTCGCCTCGCTGCTCTATCCATGCCTCGCGCAGTCGGGGCAGTCCTTTCTTGAGGTCTATCTCGATGTTGGGGTCGGAGAATGGTCCGCTGGTGTCGTATATGTAGACAGGAGCGTTGGGCTCTGTGTGGGGGATGCCATTCTTGTCTTTCACTACGGTTGGCGTGAGGTTGACCTTTGTCATGCCTACACGAATGTCTGGGAATATTTGGCCTGGCATGTAAGCCTTTTCTCTTTGTGCGTATGCTTTGTTGTCTTTGGGCATAGTGTTGTTGTCTTTGGTTATGTGGCTTCTGCATAGGCCATAGGGGTGCTATGGCTTATTCAGAGGTTAGCTTGAGAGACTGTCTCTCAGAAAGATATGTCAATTAAGGAATGCTGTGAGAGGTGAACTGGCCTCGGCTGACTCAGATATGGCTCCGAGTCCAGCCTCGAAGGCGCGTCGGCCTGCGATGACAGCCTCTTTGAAGGCCACGGCCATCTCTACAGGGTCTCCTGCCACGGCTATGGCAGTGTTGACCAGACAGGCGTCGGCTCCCATTTCCATGGCCTCGGCAGCGTGGCTTGGCGCACCGATGCCGGCGTCTACCACCACAGGCACGGTGGCTTGCTCAATGATGATCTGCAGGAAGTCCTTCATGCGCAGACCCTTGTTGGTGCCTATAGGCGCGGCGAGTGGCATGACTGTGGCTGCGCCAGCCTCTTCCAGATGTTTGCACAGGGTAGGGTCGGCCTGGCAGTATGGCAGCACGATGAATCCCAGTTTGACAAGTTCTTCTGTTGCCTTGAGTGTCTCCACAGAGTCGGGCAGAAGGTAACGTGGGTCGGGGTGTATCTCGAGTTTGAGCCAGTTGGTGCCAAAGGCTTCGCGCGACATCTGCGCGGCGAATACGGCCTCTTCGGCGTTGCGCACGCCGCTGGTGTTGGGCAGAAGCTGGATGCCCTGGTTCTGTGTGACATGAGTGAGCAGGTCGTCTTGCTCGTCATTGAGTTCGATGCGCTTCATGGCCACTGTGACCATTTCTGTCTCTGATGCTTGTATGGCAGATGCCATGAGGCTGTTGTTGTTGAACTTGCCTGTGCCGAGGAAGAGACGTGAGCTGAACTCTCTTCCTGCTATGATAAGATTTTTCATGTTGTTGTAAGTGTTAGTGGATAGTGTTGATGAACTGCTGCATTTCTGCTTTCGGGTCGCTGGCGTTGAGCACGGCTCCGCTGACGGCTATGCCGCTGATGCCTGTATGCATGAGTGGGGGCACATCTGCTATGGTGATGCCTCCGATAGCCACTATGGGTGTGCTGAGCCTGTGGTCTCTCATCTGCTTCATGATGTTGCGGTAGCCATCCAGTCCGAGAGTGGGGGAGAGCTTCTCCTTTGTTGTGGTGAAGCGGAAGGGGCCGCAGCCTATGTAGTCTACTCCTGCCAGACAGAGGCGCTGTATGTCAGCGAATGTGTTGGCCGTGCCGCCGATGATGAATCCGCTGCCGAGCAAGCGTCTGGCTTCCTCAATAGGCATGTCGTTCTTTCCGAGATGCACGCCGTCGGCCTGTATCTCTTTAACGAGTTCCACACGGTCGTCTATGATGAATGTGGCCTGCGCTTCGCGGCATAGAGCCTGGGCTTGGAGAGCTGTCTGTTTGGCCTCCTCCTCAGATGCCTTTTTCATGCGCAGCTGTATCCATCGGCATCCTCCTTGTAGCACAAGACGGATGCCTGACAACTGGTCGTGTTGCTCGTTTTGGTGTGAAATGAATTGTATCATGCTGATGTGTCGCGTGATAAGCAGATGCTCATGGTAGTTCATGCAGAGCATCTGCTTTGTGGTGTTGACATGATTATTGACGCGGTGGATTATCCTCCGCAGGCGGCTTTGATGATGATGATGTTATCGTTCTCCGCAAGAGGCGTGGCATCCCATTGGTCGCGTGGAATCATCTTGTTGTTCTTGGCCATAGCTACTCCTGCGGCAGGCAGTTTCATTTCATCGGCGAGAGCCATGAGTGTGGCTGCGCTGGTGGATGTGGGTTGGTTGTTTATGTTCACTTTCATGATTTATTTGTTTTTTGTTTGTTGATAGTCAAGTGCGATATGAGGTATCACGAAAGTGAGATGTGACGGTATGAAAAAAGGAAAAGCCTCTATGCTATATGGATGTCTGTGCAGACATATAGAATAGGGGCTTTTCCTTACATTATATTGCATCATGTTCCCTGCGGCAGCATTATCTGTATCAGGTTCTATGGGTATAATCTCAGCCGAAAATATTCAGCACCCCGTGATATCTGTTGATGATGCAAAGGTATGTGTTTTGTTTGAAAGAAACAAGCTTTTCAAGTTTTTTTGTATATTGGCTCGCGTCTTTTTTTGCTCAGAGCATTCTTTCTGGTATCTTGCCACAAGTATTTGTGGATGTTTTTTCCCTGTGTCTTGCCGCAGGTCTTAGGAGTGCAGCCTGCTGCCTCTCTTAGAATGGGCGATAAGGGTTATCGGCCTTCTTCACGGCTATGCACTCCATCTCGATGAGCCATGTGGGTCGGCATACAGGTGCAAGCGTGAGTACGAAAGGAGTGTTGGGGAATTTCTCGTCGAACATCTGCTTTACGATGGCGTAGTCGGCATTGTCGCGCAGGTACACTACAATCTGCATGATGTCGGCAAACTCCATGCCGCCTTCTTCAAGAAGAGCTGACACATTTTCCCACATGCGCTCGGTCTGTCGGCGTATGTCGCCTATATAGAGCACGTCGCCGTGGTTGTCGATAGATGCTGTGCCTGAGATGTAGATGTGGTTGCGGTCGCCGAATTGCACGAGTGTTCCACGCTCAAAAGTGACGCCATACTCTATTGTCTTGTTGAGGTGCGAGAGCGCGTAGAGGTAGCGTTGCTGCTCTGGCTCAAACCCTGTCATGGCGTAGCTGCCAAGCTGTATGAGGGCCTTGGGGTCAACAGGGTTGCCGCCGATGCCTGTGGAAGATATGTAGTGTGTGGAAGATGTGAGTCCCTGCTCGAAGAAGCACTCGCGACGTGACTTGACGAGTCCGGCGTATTGTGTGTCCACGTCACGCACATAGAACCATGTGCGGATGCAGTTGTCGAGCATGGTGGCATCAAACATGCGCAGGTGGTCGACATACGACAGCATGGTGTTCCATGTCTGCATGTATGATGTGTCTGTTGTGGTGTCGGTCAGTCCCATGGTCCATATATGCTTGTAGCCGTTGTGGCTGACCACAGTTGACTCGTTCACGTTGCTGATGTCGGTGCCTTTCTGGAGATATATCCACAGAGCTACTTTTGAGCCGTCGAGTGGAGGCTGCTGTATGTAAGAAACTGTGCAAGGCTGTGTGGCTGGGATGAGCGGAGCCTGGTTGGTGGCGTCGCTAAGGAAATAGCGCATGAATACAGGCTTGAAGCCTTCCATCTCAGGCATAGCCATAAGAGAGTCGAGTGCTTGGTTAAGACGTTCGAGCTGCTGTGTGAACAGGTCTCTGAGAGGTGTCACATGCAAGATGGCATGTATCTCCTCTGCATTGCCGGCAGAGAAGTGTGACAGCTGTACCTGTGTGTTGGCTGAGTCTATATTTATCTGTTTCTGTTCCATAATCAGTTGCAAAGTTAATGATTTTTTTTCAAATATGTGTTTGCGTGTCGTGATAAATGTGCTGAGGCCGCCTGAATCACTGCGGTCGGAATGCGCATGCTTAGTTTGCGTAGCTGTGCAGGCCCGTGAGCAGATAGTTGCACCCAAAATATGTCATCAGCACTGTGAGGAAAGCCAGCCTGAGATAAAGTTTCATGTGTTTCTCTTTGCGGAACCATGGCAGGGTGGCAGGATGGAGCGGATACATGTACACTAAGAGTGTGATAAGTGCCCACGTCTCTTTCGGATCCCATTGCCAGAAGGCTCCCCAAGCTGTCTTTGCCCATACACCGCCAAGTATGATGCCGATGCCAAGCAGCACTTCTGCCCAGATGAGTATCTTCTTGTCTGGGCGGAACAGCAGCATGGCATACAGGCAGTATGACACCATGATGATTGTGACGTGTGAAGAGAGCCAAGGACTCTGCAGCACAGGCATGATAGGCGTGACCTGAGGGTCGAGTGAGCTGATGTGTGTGACCAATAGTGTGGATCCCGCCACGAAGAGTGCTGGTATGGCGCTGCGCTCGGACAGACAAGAGATGACCAGCGCAGCCAGTGCGATGACCTGTAGTGTCTCGTATGTGCTTGTCAGCGGCAGGTGATCAGAGATATACCATCTGATGATCAGCGATGCAAGGAGAAATGCGCTCATGGCGATGCGCAAGGCCATGGTGGTATGGAGCACGGTCTGTAACTTCTGGCTGGCATGTCTTTGAATGCGCTTTGTTGAAATGGCAAACAGTATGAAAGCCAGCGAGAAACTGCCAATGAAGAGTATCATGTTCCATGGAGTGGCATTGTAGAAGATCTCAGTCTGGACACGTGTTGCAGAAAGAGGCCTTGCTCCTCGTGCCAGCGGCTCGTAGAATTGTCCGCGGGTGAGCAGGATTATGGTGGCGAGCTGGTCCTCGAGATCGGGGTATTCGCCTTTGGGCAGTATGTAGCGTCCGCGCTCGTCAAAGCAGTCGGAGAAGCGGGCGTATTTGCCTTTGACGCCAAGGGCATGCTTGGCAGCAGCCTTCCTCACCTTTATCATAGCCACGTCCTTCCAGTCCTCGGGGTAGAGTGCCCACGACAGCATGAGCTGCTCTGGAGTGAGTCCGGCGTACGAAGTGGATCCAGTGGTCTTGAGGGCAAAGTCGCGCGCTGGCGTGTTAAGCGGGCAGTAGCGACCCAAGAACAAGACTTGAGTCACCCGCAGCGAATCGGCTTCGCTGCGCGCCACTGTGCGCACTTGCCCAGCCTGCGCGACGTGCGATGTCGTCATGCTGAGGATGATGGCCAGTGCGGCTGCCGAGCTTGTGCGTTTGCAAATCCGCTTGAGCCATTTGAGTCGCTTGAGCCATCTGAAATGAGGAGTTATGCAAGTTAGCGAGAGTGCCAGAGCCAGACACCATAACGCTGTGAACCACCATGAGGAGTATATGGCTGTGTTCGCCACGTCTGTGCCATACTGGTCTTCTACTATTGTGGCCGCTGCCATTATGACGATGAGTATGGCATAAATGGCGAAAGCTGTGCGTCTGATTGTGATTTTTTTGATCATGCTGAAAAAGTCTTTGCTTATTCTGTATAAACGAATGATTACCGTTTATATTTTCTTGGCACGCCGTTTTTGTTCTTGTCTGTCTTTGGATTTTTGAGCACCTGCTTGTTGGTGGCTTTATTATTCCTTGGCTCCAGAGTCAATCCACGATTTCATAATCTGCTGGAAGGCCTGTGGCACAGGATCGGTGAACAGGCCTGTGTGTGAGTAGCTGAGCTGCACAGAAGGGTCGGTGATGACCTTGTAGAGGAAACTGTGCTCTGCGTCGCCTGGAGCTATCCTCATCATGTCGGGCTGCTTGTGCGCAGGCACGTTGACGATGTGGCTGTAGGCGTTCTCTGTGGTGAGGTCGAGCTGAGCCGCTGGTGATGCTCCTTGGTGGCAGCGAGAGCAGTTGTTTCCCTGGAAGAGCTGCTTGTTGATGGCTGCGAACATGCTTGCGTTGAGCTTCTCCGTCATGTGTATCTTCAGCGTGTCTTCCTTTGAGGCGTCTGCAGGGATGTCATAGGAATAGAGTGTGGCTATGCGCTCGCGCAGAGGCGAGATGACGGCTATCTCAGCTGTGGTGGCTGTGCTTGGCACGCCTTTGAGTGTTATTGTGTCATTTGTGCCTGAAGAAAGCGACTTGGCTATCACGGCATATTCGTTGCCTTCGTCAAAGCAAGCCAGGGCTACGGTGTAGGAGCCGCTCCATGTGTCGGTACCTTCAATCTTGCCAGTTATCTGCAATGTGTAGGTATCTGTCGTAGTAGGAGTGCTGGTCTTTTCTTCAATCAGTCCATCATCGCATGATGTGAGAGCGATGATGGACATGATGAATGTGTATAGGAAAAAGTTGTGTTTCATGAGTTTCATGAGATAAGTAGGTGTTATTTATGGTCTGTGTGTTTGACCAGTTGGCCAATGGCATAGGCATGCTTGCCGATGCCATTGGCCAATATTTATGCTGTTTTAGAAAGTGTACTGCAGCATGACTGTGGCAGAGTGTGTGGCTATGCCAAGGTCATCGTTGTCGCGGTCAAGCTGAGTGGCGTGTCCTGTTCTGCCTATATACTGGTACATGGCAGACACTTTGAGTCCTGTGCCCTTGATGAAATAGTTCACGCCGACAGCAGGCATGTTGAGGAAACCATCTTTGTCGGAACCGTTGCGGTCAAGGAAGTCATAGCGCAGAGCCACCTGTGTCTGTGGAGTGACGAAATATCCACCCTGAACGTATCCACCCAGGTAGTTGAATGTGTCTGAAATCTTTTGCCTGTCGGTGAATCCCACGTGCATGTGGTAGATTTCTCCGCCGAGATAGAGTCTGTTGTACAGCCATGATGCTTCGAGCCCCATTCGGGTGTCGTTCGTGCTCTCGTTCTCGCTCTCCACGTTGATGTTGGCGCTTGCAGCTATCTGGAGTTTGTTCTCATGAAGGAGGTGTGGGTTGCCCTGAGTGGCTGGCATCTTGCCCATAGGCTCCCATGTGAAGCGTGTGGCGTAGAGGAGGGAAGGGATGTGCCAGTCGTCAGACACGGTCTTTGTGGCTGTGTTGACATTGGCGCCTGTGCCGTTGAAGAGTCCTGCCTCATAGCCGAACCAGCGTCCTATCTTTCCGTGAGCCATGACACCGAGGTCGAAGCCTGTGCCGATGGCTGGCGATGTGGCGTTGAGCACGTGTGGCATGATGGTGGTGGCTGTGAGTGATGTAGGCAGCTGAGGCATCAGGGTCTCGCCGAGTGTGGTGAGGTAAGCGTGGCTGAATGGAGTCTTGAACTTACCTACCTTGATGGCCAGGGCGTTACTTGTCTTCACGTCAAACCATGCTTGCTGCAGGAGCGCTCCGCCTGTCTTGGAAGCGTTGATGGAGAGGTTGTATGTGACGATGTTGTAAGCCTTTCCTGTGAAGCCGAGCACGGCGTAAGGGAAGGCGAAGCCTGAGTTGGCTATGTTATCCTGGTTGTATGCCTTGTCGAGTCCCTCGTCATCATAGTAGTTGAAGTTGGCCGTTGTCTGCATCATGAGGTATGGCTTGAACGAGAAGTTGCCGTCCTTGCTCTCTATCTGGAACATGCGGTCGGAGCCTATTGTGACCACGCCGTTGTCTGTGTCGAGTTCTGTTGACTGTGCTGCTGCTGTCATGGCAGAAGCCATGAGGCTGAGAAATATGATTGATTTTTTCATGGGTGTGTTCTGTATTTATGATTAGTTGAATATACTTGTTTTGTGCATGTGCTATGCGGGCGTAGTGTGAAATGGCTGCGCCTGCGCACCCTTTAGAGGCTCTCAAGGAATTTGACCAATGCCTCACGGTCAGCTCTGTCCATCTTCTTGAAGAGGTTCTTGCTGGCCTCGCCTTCGCCACCGTGCCACATGATGGCTTCGATGAAGTTGCGGGCGCGTCCGTCGTGGAGGAAATATGTGTGGCCGTTCACCTTCTTCTGCAGTCCGATGCCCCAGAGAGGTGTGGTGCGCCATTCGTTGCCTCGTGCCATGCCGCTGGTGTAGTTGTCGTTGAGTCCCACGCCCATTATCTCAGATCCCATGTCGTGCAGCAGGTAGTCGGAGTATGGATGTATGGTCTGGCTGCCCAGCCAAGGCAGTTCGGTGCCGTCGAGCAGCACTGCTCCTCTTGGGCGTGTGTGGAGTGTGGTGACGTGGCAGAGGTGACACTTTGCGTTGTAGAATGCTTTCTGTCCTTTCTCCACGGCCTCGCGCTCTGTCATGGTCTCGGTTGTGCCGTTAGAGTGTGTGAGGGTGACCTTTGTGGTCTTGCTGCCGAGTCGTCTTGCTGGCACTCCGAGAGAGTGCATGTAGAGGTCGACCTTGGCCATGTCCTCTGTGCTCACGTCGAGCTTGTCGTATGTGAGTCCCATCATGGAGCCTTCCTGCATCTGGAGCTGTCCCTGGCATATCTCCTCAGGGTAGCGTGAGTTGGTAGCGCCCATGTCGGAAGAGAAACCGAGTTCGACGGTGAGGTCGAGGTGCTGGGCCTTGTTGCCTGAGAGTCCCACGCCTGTCACTCCCTTCTCTGTGATGTAGTTGACGCGTCCGGAGATGCCGTACTCAGGATAGCTCTTGGCTGCCAGCTTCTCTATCTCGTCGCGGCTGATGGCCATCATCTGTCCCATGCCCACGTGCCGGAGCGGTATGCGCACCGTGCAGAAGAGGTCTTCTGGACGTATCTCTACAGAGTCTTTCTTGATGTTGTCCCACATCTTCTTGTACCATTTGGTGATGGTGTAGTTTGGCTTAGCCAGCTCGTAGGTCTCTCCGTCGGGGAACTGGAACTTCTCGTAGTTCCACCTCACCTCCAGCTTGCCCTCTGGTGTCACGCCGTAGATGGTCTGGTCATGGAGCACTCGTCCGTAGCCCTGGAAGAATGCGCCATTCTTTCTTGCCACATAGATGAGCATGGACGACATGCCGTTGGTGCCCGATCCATAGACAGGTGTGCCGTCGGGGTCGGTGCCCACTTGGTTCCATACTCCTGGCGATGTTCGTCCTGCGTTCATGTGACAGCTGGCGCATGAGTAGCCTCCGTATACCGGGCCGTATCCGTCAGTCACATTGTCGTAGAGTCGGTTGCCTGTCTGGAAGTAACTGGCATATACGCCAGAAAGCCATTCGGCATCAATGTCGAAGGCTTTAGAAGAAGTTTTGAAGACGGTAGATGTGCCCGCTGAAAGGGCAAAATTGTCCATCTCGCTTATGTGTTTCTCTACAAACTCAGCGCAGGGGTCGCTCTCGTCTTCACAAGATGTTGTGGTGGCGAGTAAGCTTGCCGCTGCGAGGAGCATGTAAGTGTATTTTTGAAAATGTCTCATATTGTTCTGAAAGAAAAATAGTGATTGCAGCACTATCACGTTTTTGTTTGTGCCCCCTGCTCACGCAGAGGGCTGAAGTTTATGATATGTATTGGCTTACTTCACTTTACGTGGGTTACCGTCCTTGAAGAGCAGGAACTCCAGTGTGTGGTATCCGCGGAGCGACTGAGCAGCAGCGATAGCCTCGTTGTCCTCGTCGTATTCACCGCTCCACTCCATGTCCTTCCAGTTCTGTGACTTGAGGAGGTTGGCGATGCCCACAGCGTCAAGTGGCCAAGAGTCCATGTTAGGGTCGAGACCGAATGTAGATACAGGGCCGAAGAGGAATGCCTCAGAAGTCTCCCATGGCTCACGAGCTGCAAGCCAAGCCTGGCTTGCGTTCTTGAATGTGTCGTTTGAAGGGTTGCTCTTGAATGCGCTTACGGCTGAGAGAAGGGCAGCGTTCTTCTCTGCAAGGTCCTTGTATGTAGGAAGAGCCACATTGTCAACGAATCTCTCTACGATAGCCTGTGCGTCCTCTTCAGTCATGTTGTTTGTGATGACACTCTCAAGAGTCTCAAGCTCGCTTGAAAGAGTGGCGCATGCATCCATAGCTGCAGCTGCCTCTTCAGAGCCGATGTTGTTGCGGAAAGGCTGTGGGATGTTGTCGATAGCAGTCCATGCTGCGCATACGGCATTCCATACCTTGATTGACTGTGGACGCATATTGGTGTTCTTCATGCAGTTTGCAATGATAGAAGCAGGGTCAGCTGTTGCTGGGTTGTATGCGTACTTGTCAGGGCTTGTAGTGAGGCGCTCGCCGAGGAGTGAGTTGGCGATAGACTGGATGTTGTTCTTGTAGTCATCGCGAGAGTGCCATGAGTACCATGACTCCACAGCGTAGAGAGCCTGTGTCTGCTTGCCGCTGTTCCAGAAGTCTACTGGCTCGCCAATCTTTAATGTGCCCACCTCGTTGGCGATGTCGTTGCAGCCCTCAATGATCTGCTGCACACATGCGAGAGCTGAGCTGTAGCCTGAAGCTGATGTGTGGTTCTTGAAATCATTGGCGAAGCTGTTGTTCCACTCGTCGTAGAGCTTCTTTGAGTCGTTAGAGAGGAGCAGAGCCACGTTGTATGTGTAGTTGCCCCAAGCGTCAGCATACTCTTCTGTGTAGTCAAGGTTCTGAGCCTGTTCCTCTGTGATATCTTGTCCTTTCTTTTCATCATCGTCATCGCTGCATGATGCTGCAGTGAAGGCGAGGCAGCAGAGAGCCATAGCTGAGATGCTCTTAGCAATCTGCTTGTATGTAAGTAATGTCTTTTTCATGTCGATGTAATTAGCTTTTCTGTTGTGTGGTGTGTCTTTTGTGGTATTAAAGTTATTTCTTGGCCTTATGGCTTATTCTTTAACTAAATATATTATATTATTATGGGTTATG
The DNA here is from genome assembly GCA_934271655.1 of uncultured Bacteroidaceae bacterium. Classification (GTDB taxonomy): domain Bacteria; phylum Bacteroidota; class Bacteroidia; order Bacteroidales; family Bacteroidaceae; genus Minthosoma. The sequence goes on from CAKQRW010000025.1 coordinate 24,598, forward strand.
TGTATTGTGTGTGATAGTGCTGCAAAAACTACCTTACAGTATATAATCCATTATCATATCCTATATAGAGTGTTGTAAGTCGAAACCTTGTGCCTATTGTGCTTGTGTATGGGTGGCGCTTGATTATTTAGAGAAGAGCCATCCTGCCCATGCAATGCCTATGGCAAACTCGTTCTCGTGGTTGTATTTGCCCGAGCCGATGTTGCGGTTGGTGTAGTCGGCCTTCACCACAAGCGATGGCAGCGGCTTCCAGTTGAGTCCGGCGCTCCACATGCTTGTCTTGAGACGGTCGTCTGCGTTGTTAGGCTTGAGCACATCCTCCTGTGGGTTGTAGTATTCATAGCGCACAAACGGAGTCACCTTCGGGCAGCGCTCGTCGGCAATGACTGAGTTGAGCTTGAATCCTATCTCGCCGCCGTATGCCACAGCCTTGTGAGCCACTGGCGTGATGCGTGAGTAGGGCGACTTGTTGGAGAGCGATGTGTTCTTCTTGCTTATCACCTGCGAGTTGGTCAGGTTGCCCCACAGAGCGTTGGCCCTTGCCTCCACGTAGGCGTTCTTGTATTCACCCTCCACATTGTAGATTCTGATGGGGAAGGTGCCGAGGCCCTTGTATGTCTGGCTCTTGTCTGAGTTGCTTCCGGTGTTGCGGCAGTAGTAGAACGAGCCTCCGAGACGCAGGCCCTTCACTCCACGCCATGCCAGATGCGCTACGTATCCAGGGCTTGTGAAGTTCTCTTCCTCGAATATGCCTTGCTTTGCACTTCCAGCCCAAGTGTTGCGGTCGAAGCCGTTGGCGTTGAGTCCGCTAACCACCTGAAGTTGGTAGTCGAATGTGGCCAGGCCCTTGCCGAGTGTTCCGAAGAACTCGATACCTGTCTCATGCCAGGTGTTTGGAATTATTGTTGTCTCGCCTTCAGGACGAACCGTTCCGAAGAAGTTGAGTGGCTCGTGGTGGGCGTTGTTCTGTCCAACAGGCACGATGAAATGTCCGACACGCACATTGAAAGTCTTGTGGATGAGGCGTGTGATGTGGAACTGCTCGAGAGCGACCTCGCCTCCGCGCTCAATCTCTGTCTCGTATTCACCGTTCTCTGTGTTCTCCAGCTCGTAGGCTGTGCCTACGCCTCCGCTTTCGAACTCAATCTCCATGCCGAGAATCCACTTGCTGTTGAACTTGTAGTCTCCTGCAATGACAAACCGCGGAATGCTGATTGTGTTGCGGTGCTCTTTGGCGTTGCCTTCTGAGCTTCCATAGAAACGGTTGGTACCGTAGTCTTTGAAGGCTGACACCGCTTCACCGTATCCGCCAAGCCGGAACGAATCCCAGCCTCCATACTGGATACTGTCTTGCGAACTTTGCGCCGATGCCGCTGTTGTCACCGCTAATGCGGCAGCCAGCAGTGTGGTGCGTAGCTTTGCGTCCTTTTTCATTGTTTCTTTTCCTGTGTTATGTCTGTTATTTTTTTTCGGGTGCAAAGTTACGGACTACTTGAATTTGGAACAATACTCATTTGGGGTGAAACGATATGGTAAAGTGGGTATTTTGCAGGGTGACAATACTCACTTTTTGCATTTGATACCCACTTTTCCGTGGTCGATACCTAAAAATAGGTATTGAAAAACGACACATGTCTTGCAAAATGTTAAAAGTTCTTAGGCGTTGTTCATTCAACAATGTCACACGGGAGGCATGGCAGGCCACGGGGACAGAATGCCCCTTTTTGTGGTGATAAAGGTGAGAATGCATGAAACGTGCCATGGCAATCTTCCGATCATAGGAGACTCTTTTTGTGGCGATAAGGGTATAAAGGAAGCTTTGTGGGATGTTTGATAAGATAAAATTAAAAAAAATATTGCAAAATGTTGCGTAGTTAAATATTTTTTGCATATATTTGCAACGTCTTTTGAAAACTTACCAACATCATCTTGAATACCTCAACTGAAATATTGGAACTTTATCAATTGACGATAGATGAACCTCGGCAGGAAACAGTCCCGCACAGTGGCGAAACTATGCTATCGAGATAATATTATATAATGTATAACCTCTAACCAGTTAGCTAAAAACTAATCAAGACTAACATTACTAACTTTAAACCCCGAAAGGATTATGAAGAAATTGTACGCTTTAATGGCGTCTGCTCTGATGATGCCGTCGCTGGCCTCAGCCCAGAGCATGACTCAAGAGAATGAAATCTTGTCAGGCTGGAATTACCGCCTGGAAAAAGATGTGGACTTTGTTGGCGGAGTGGTCAACGCGGGCATGTCTAACGAGGAGACCATCACCCCGAATGACCAATTGCAGTTTGGCACCGCAGAGTCATTCAAGCTCAACGGATATGCTCCGAACAAACTCACCAACACAGGCTTGGAGTTCATGAGCGTCTGCCAGTCTACCGGAGGCATAGACATGCCTGCAGGAGAAGGACTCCGCTCGACAAAGAATGAGCGCTGGATCATGGTCAACGACCTCCGTGAGGGACAGATCATAGCGTTTGACATATCCAACCAGGACACTGTCCAGTTTGTTGTCAACTCTATTGCGTGCAATCCCAAGACAGGATGGGCTGACACTCCGTGCGATCCCCTGACCGTGGAGCCTATATCAGGTTCTGTTCATGAGCTTCAGGAACTTGCAGAGGAAGGTTCGGCCGACACTTACCGCTACTTCAAGGTTGTCAACCCAGGATCACTCTATGCCAAGTTCAACGGAAGGACCCCAAACTATATCTACCGCATGCAGATATGGACAAACAACACCGAGGCAGAGGCCGTGACGGCTCCATCCATCAAGATGGTGGGCGTGAGTGGCGAGGCGCGCAAAATGGAGTTCTCCAGCGGTCAGTCCACTCTCGGAGCACAATGCGCCACATACTACTCGCTCAATGGCGATGACCCGGTCTATCTGAAGGACTCGGAGGAAGTGGACCACTATGAGTATGTGTACAAGGTTGACGATGACGGAAACAAGGTGCTCGATGACAACGGCGAGCCAATAGTGGAGCAGGAAATTCCTGTGTACAAGAAGGTCATCGACCAGGCTATGGTGGATGAAGTGGGCGACTACGGCGACTTCAAGTTCAATCCGGAGGATGGCTACATCATAGTAGGCTCTTCCGATGATGAGGACGGGGATGGCATTGTGACCATCAAGTATGCCACAGTGTCGGAGAACGGCGTGGTGTCAAACATCATCTCGGAGAATGTCAATGTGGGCGAGATTGTGCTCAATTCGCCAACGCTTACTCTCACAGGCTTCAACGGCAAGGAGAGGACATACACCATCGGCTGGGCAAGCAACACACTTTGTGGCGAGGACTACACGATGGTGATCGAGAGCGGAGAAGGCGGCTATCAGGAGACTGAAGCAAACGTAGGCATTGGCGAGACCGTCACTTCAGCACAGTCGGTCAAGGTGACTGTCAGGGTGGCTGGCTACGCTGACGGTGTAGCAGAACTTGCCGAGGTCGATGCCTTTGACACCGACCTGCAGAAGAGAAGCGACTTGGGCAACAACATGAGCGCAGACCACAACTGGGACTTCCAGGCTCTGTCGGAGGCATGCCTCAAGCAAATCAATGGCGAGGTGTTTGAGAAATATGTTGTCAAGGACGAGGAGACAGGAGAGGTGCTCCGTGAGTATACAGTGGAGGATGTTGAAGGCGAGAAGGTGCCAGAAGAGGATGTTGACAAGCTGGAAGGCGTGGTCAAGTATTTCGGATGGGACGGAGCAGACAGCCGCAATGCTGCACGTCACTGGAGAACACATGTTCCTGCATATGAGTTGGATGACGATGGCAACCCGACAGAGACCGTGGCATCCGTGGCTTATGCGGACGACGAGACAGGTGTGCTGAATGGACTTGAGGCAGACAATCCTCATCCAAACTACAGCTGCATGGCTATCTTCACAGACAATAGCGGTCTCTTCTACATGGCAAAGGGCACACTCGCTGTCAAGGACGTTAAGTATGGCGAGTATGTGATGCTGAACACAAGCGCAGGCACATCGGTTGTCAAGTGTGAGTCTGCCGAGCCATTGTCTTTCACAATCAACCAGGGAGTGTACGTGCACTCTATAGACGTGTACACTTATGAAGGCCTGCCAGAGCCTCCTGTAGTTGATGGCGTGGACGGCATAGACGCTGTCTCTGAAGGCGAGACTGCAATCTACAGCATCGACGGCGTGCGTCTGCCAGCATTGCAGAAAGGCATCAACATCGTCCGCACAGCCAACGGCGTGAGGAAGGTGATTGTTAAATGAATAAAAGAATGAATGATAAGGATATTAAATGAACGGATAAAAAATTTTATCTAAAGTGGTAATGAGGGGTGTGTCGTGAGACACATGCCCTCTTTTTTTTGTAGGCATGGCGGAAAATCAAAGGCGCAGCGTTTCTCAACGCTGCGCCTCCTATGTAAAATCCTTTACGGTATTAGTCGTAAGGTAAAAAAGATTATTTGTTTTGGATAACGAGTGCAAAGTTACACTTTAAAATTGGATAAACAATAAAAGTGAACCATGTTTTGTAGCATAAAGCATGTTTTTTTTTAATTTTACCTATTGTAATGATACGAACATAGAAAAACTTTTGTAATTTTGCATTCAGAAAGGCATGGAAGGCTACATCAGAGAAAACGGTGCCCCGAACGTGGAAAGCGCCGTATGGTCGGCCACTGTCTTATTGGTGAGAAAATAAAAGCTATAAACATATGAAAGAAGAGAATGTTACTGTTGCGGGCGAAGAGGTGAAGAAGCCTTCGCTCAATTTTATAGAAGAACAGATTGTGAAGGATCTGGAAGAAGGAAAGAATGGAGGAAAGGTGCAGACACGCTTCCCGCCAGAGCCGAATGGCTACCTGCACATCGGACACGCAAAGGCGATTGCTCTCGATTTCGGTGTGGCTCGCAAATATGGCGGCGTGTGCAATCTGCGCATGGACGACACCAACCCGCAGAAGGAGGATACTGAATATGTTGAGGCTATCAAGAAGGATATAGAATGGCTTGGCTTCAAATGGGACAACATATTCTATGCCAGCGATTATTTCCAGAAGCTCTGGGACCTGGCGGTGGAACTCATCAAGCAGGGCAAGGCCTATGTGGACGAGCAGACAGCAGAGCAGATAAAAGAGCAGAAGGGCACACCCACACAGCCTGGCACGGAGTCGCCATACCGCAACCGCCCGGTGGAGGAGAGCCTGCGTCTCTTTGAGGAGATGAACTCAGGCAACATGGAGCCTGGAAGGATGGTGCTCCGCGCTAAGATAGACATGGCAAGTCCAAACATGCACTTCCGCGACCCAATAATGTACCGAGTGCTCAATATGCCGCATTGGCGCACAGGCAACAAGTGGAATGCTTATCCAATGTATGACTACACTCATGGCCAGTGCGACTACTGGGAGGGCGTAACGCACTCTCTCTGCACACTTGAGTTTGAGAGCCACCGCCCGCTGTACGACCTCTTTGTCGACTGGGCAAAGCAGGCTGCGGGAGATGACAAGCCTCTTGACGACAACCGTCCACGCCAGACAGAGTTCAATAAGCTCAACCTTACGCACATACTCCTGTCCAAGCGCAATCTGCTTGTGCTGGTGAAGGAGGGCGTCGTCAATGGATGGGACGACCCGCGCATGCCTACTATCTGCGGTTTCCGCCGCAGGGGCTACAGTCCGGAAGGCATACTGTCGTTCATAGACAAGATAGGCTACACCAAGTTTGACGCGCTCAACCAGATGTCGCTCTTTGAGGCGGCTGTGCGCGACGACCTCAACAAGAGGGCACAGCGTGTAAGCGCTGTCGTCAACCCTGTGAAACTTGTGATAACCAACTTCCCTGAAGGTGAGACAGAGGTCTATCAGGCGGTCAACAATCCGGAGAACGAGGCTGACGGCACACACGAGATAACGTTCGGCCGCGAACTGTGGATAGAGCGTGACGACTTCATGGAGGATGCTCCAAAGAAATTCTTCCGTCTCGGCCCTGGCAAGCAGGTGAGACTGAAAAACTCTTACATCATCCAGTGTTCGGAGAATATAGAAGACTGCGTGGTGAAGAATGCTGACGGCGAGATAACTGAGATACATGCAGAACTGATTCCTGACACCAAGACGGGACAGGCCAACAGCAACATGAGGATAAAGGGCAAGACCATTCACTGGGTGAGCTGCCACCATTGCCTTGAGGCCGAGGTGCGCAACTATGACCGCCTCTGGATGGTGGAGAACCCGCGCGATGAGGTGGACGCATATTCCAAGGAGCATGGCGACGTGAGGGGCATTGAGGCCATGAGGCCTTTCCTCAACCACAACAGCCTGGAAGTGAAGAAGGCATATGTGGAGGAATGGCTCGCCACACGCAAGCCAATGGATTATCTCCAGTTCCAGCGCATAGGCTATTATAATGTTGACCCGGATTCTACACCAGACCACCTCGTCTTCAACCGCACAGTCGGACTCACCGATGCATGGAAGAAGATAAAGTGAGTTGGCGCGGGCTAACCAAGCATACGAAAACAAACAATTATGGGAAAAGACTATTTCGAGTCAGACGAATTCAAGGAGACACTCAAGAGATATGAGGAGGAGCTTGCTGAAGAGGGTACCGTGTACATGGACTCTGGCGACTTCATGGACGTGGCAGACTATTACTTGTCTGTCGGACGCTATGACGAGGCGGAGGCGTGTGTTGACATGGCCTTGGAGGAGCATCCCGACGAGGAGGAGCTCCTGATCATCAAAGGCTCGTGCTGCATATGCCAAAAGAAATATGACGAGGCGGAGAAGCTTCACGAACGGCTGGATCAGACATCGCTCGACATCATCTACCAGAGAGCCCAGGTGAGGTATGCCCGGTGGCATGACTATGAGGGAGCGTCCAGCCTGTGGCGCGAATGGATGAGGCTCACGCTCAAGGAAGAGCCTAACGAGGAGGTGGAGCGTGACTGCTACATGCATGTAGTGGCCTCTATCCTGGAGCTTCGCGACACCGCAATAATGGAAATAGTCGATGAGGACAAGCTGTATCTCATGCAGTGGCTGGATGAGTACAAGCGCAAATACCAGCCGCTTGGACGGTCTGACTATGACGAGATGATAGCAGACACCTTCATTGCCACCATCATGCCCGACATAATTGTTGATTGGTACAATGAGATCCTTGAGCGTCGCCCCTACATGAACAAGGGGTGGTGCCGCCTCGCTGTGGCCAACCTGCTGCTGGACAAGTTTGACCAGTGCATAGAGGCTGCCGATTTCGCGCTGGCCGTGAAGCCAGACGACCTGGATGCTATGGCCGCTAAAGCCAATGCCCTGCTTGCTCTGCAGGCTTGGGACGAGGCTCTCCAGCAGTACAAGGAACTGAGGGAAAAAGGCGGAGGCAAGATTCACAATGTCAACATGGCTGTGGCTTACCTGAAGATAGGTGACCCCACTAAGGCTTTCCTATGTCTGAAGGAACTGAAGTCGGAGCTGGACGGTTATCTTGAGCAGTTGAGAAACAGTCCGGATCATATCCTGCATAGCAAGTCTTCCATGCTTGACGGACTTGGCGCAGCTGAATACATCGGCATATACGTGCAGATCTGCCTTGAAGTGGCCGACAAGCTCAGGGAGAATGGAAGGTTCGTGGAGAGCGACGACTATCTGAAGTCGGCGCTTGAGTATGACAACGAGAACTACCACACTTACATCTGCCTGGCAGAAAATAGTTTCATGGAGAAGAATTGGCAGGATGGGGTAGACTATTTCAAGTTGGCCCTTGACTGCTGCGACAAGCAGCACAAGATAACGGTGGGGGTGAGATTCTCCATTTATCTTCTCGCATGCGGATGCACTTCGCTCTGCAAGGATATTCTTGACAAATGCAGCCAGGAAGAGAACTTGACAGAGAAGGACATGGCGCTGGTGAATGTCGCTTACTCCTATTACTACATGAATGAGTGTGACAGAAGAAATTTCCGGAAATACTACGAAAAGGTCATAGACTCTGGAGGACTTGTTGACGATGCCTTTTATTCCCTGCTCAAGAAAGGCTGGTCGAAGAAAAAGATTGTTGAATATATCGAAGAGCACTTTGACGCAATGCGGGATGTGCTCATGGGACATTTCGCCAACATCATCGGCAACGGAGATACCAGCAGCGTGCAGAAATGGGATGATACTGACTTGTAGCATCATGCAGGGCGCTCGTATGCCTTTTGTATTTGATGCGCTCTATCTTGCTATGGGCTTGTCCTCTGGTTGACGTGTCTGTGACGGCATGGTGCCAAATACCTGCGACTCAGTCTTTACGGTGTCAAGCAGTCTGATTGAGAGATTTGTGCTGGCATGGCGGCTGATGGGCAGAAGGGCATGGCGGCCTGTAGGGCTGCGGCAGATACGCGAACGACCAGCCTCGGTATTGTTGAATAATAATGAGCGGCCTTGTCGGTGACCACGCTGAAGCCCGGTTTCCTGGCCTTGGTGTCGTCAAATGATAATGAACACCTACTTAATAATGAATATAATATAACATTATGATGCATAATAAATTCAAGGGTATGGGCATTGCGCTCATCACACCGTTTACACAAGAAGGCAAGGTCGACTTTGTGGCCTTGAGACGCCTGCTGGATTACCAGTTGTCCAACGGGGCTGATTTCCTTTGCATTCTGGCGACCACAGCTGAGACACCAACGCTCTCGGAGGAAGAAAAAAAGCAGGTGAAGGATCTGATAGTAGAGAAGGTGAATGGGGCGGTGCCTGTCCTGATGGGATGTGGAGGCAACTGCACAGCTTCTGTCGTGGAGTCTATAGAGAAGGGTAACTTTGACGGCATCGACGGCATCCTGTCTGTCTGCCCTTATTATAACAAGCCTTCACAGGAAGGACTGTTCCAACATTTCAAGGCTATAGCCAACGTTGCAGCCAAGCGCCATCTGTCTGTGGTCCTTTATAATGTGCCAGGACGTGTGGGTGTCAACATGACTGCTGAGACCACTCTCCGTCTTGCAGCCGAGTGTGACAACATCGTAGCTGTGAAGGAAGCTTCAGGCAACATGACACAGATAGAGGACATCATAAAGAACAAACCTGCTCATTTCGATGTCATCTCGGGCGACGACGGCATCACATTCCCGCTCATCACCATGGGCGCGGCTGGCGTCATCTCGGTCATTGGCAATGCTCTGCCTAAGGAGTTCAGCCGCATGGTGCGTCTTGCGCTCAACGGCGACTACAAGAACGCGTTGGCTATTCACCACCAGTTCTCCGAACTGTTCAAGCTGCTCTTCGTCGACGGCAACCCTGCTGGAGTGAAGGCTATGCTCAACTCTATGGGGCTCATACAGAACGTGCTGAGACTGCCGCTTGTGCCTTCACGCATATCTACATTTGAGAAGATATCTGCCATCATCAAGGAATTGAATGTGAAGTGCTAAAGGAACCGGATGTGAAGTGCTGAAGGAACCGGATGTGAAGTGCTGAAGGAACCGGATGTGAAGTGCTGAAGGAACCGGATGCTATGCGCTGAAAGTATCAGATGAAATACATATATTAGAGTGCCTCTGCCCATGCGGCAGTGGCACTCTTTTTGTATGCCTGTGGAAAAGATTAGGTGGCGTGGATATTTCGGATAGGTGGACATGCTCATGTCTGTGGGCATTCTCCCTAAGTTGGTGTGATCAATAAAGGGTCGGCGGATAGCTTCTGTGGCAGCATTGGGTGGTTGTAAATCCTATGCTTAGCATCTTGTTATCCTATGCTTTGCACCTCGTTATCCTATGCTTAGCATCTTGTTATCCTATGCTTTGCACATTGCGATCATAAGCATGGCGTGGCAATTGTTCCCTGCGGTGGGTAGCAAGTCTTAAAGATGTCTGAAACCGTAATTGTTTTGATAGGTAGTAGCTCAAGATGATTTTATAAATAGTAGCTCATATAAATGGTAGCTCAAGATGATAAGCAGGTGCTCCAAATCATTTTGCAGTATCAAAGTGAGCCGCTACATATTTGACGCACTACGTCTGTAGGAAGATGTCTCTTTCGCCATACTTTGCGAGTCAAAAATAGGTGGAGATGCCCCGAAAAAGAGTGGCTGGAAGCAAGTGAAATGTGTTGGTGAGCCATGCACGAAGTATGCACGAAGTGACAGAAGTGACAAAGTGACAATGTACCAAAATACGGTAAACATATATAAAATAAGTAATATTGACGAATTTAACAAAGATATGTCACTTGTCCCATTTGTCCCTTTCGTCCCCTATGTCCCTTTTGTCCCTATGTCCCCTTTGTCCCTTTCGTCCCATTTGTTCATTTGTTCCTTCAGTTTCCCTTTGTCCCTTTGTGCATGGCAGGAAGAGCGGCAACTGCAAGAGATTCGGCTACACGGTTCCGGCATGTTGTGCGGGCTGGCGAATGAAAGATGCCACAGTCTATGTCCATAAAGAAAGTGAGGGCGGCTTTATGAGGGATGCGCCGCAAATGATTGCACGCCGGGGGATGGAACAATGATAGAATATCTGACCGGGTAAGTTCGAGTAAAAACAACTATGTGCTACTGAAAATGGTAAAAAAGTTGCAAGGTGAGGTCTTTTTGTTTAAAAGTAGTGAAATATGATGCCAAAGTTTTTCTTCCCTCATCAAAAACCTTTATATTTGTACGTGAAAATAATTAACACCTAAACAATATGAATAACAAGATTCAAGAACTCACTGAAAAGCTCCTGAACGAGGGAGTGGAGAAGGGCAATGCGGAAGCAGAAAAGATAGTGGCTTCTGCCAATGAAAAGGCTGCGCAGATCATTGCTGAGGCTAAGGCCAAGGCAGAGGAAATACTTGCGTCTGCCAAGAAAGATGCCAAGGGCGTGGAAGAGAATACCAAGAACGAGATAAAGATGTATGCCGCCCAGGCCATCAACGCCCTCAAGGGCGAGATAGCCAATGTGATATGCCAGAAGGTGGTGGGCGAAGTCACAGCCGATGTGGTGAACGACAAGAAGTTCATGAATGAGTTCATGCTGAAAATGGCAGAGAAATGGGGGGCAAATGAGGACATAGTCATCTCCACCGCCGACGCTGCGAGCCTCAAGGCTCTCTTCCAGCAGAAAGCCAAGGCCCTTCTTGACAAGGGAGTGAAGATAGAACAGGTGAACGGGCAGAAGGCCCTCTTCACAGTGCAGCCGGCTGACGGCTCATACAAGGTGAACTTTGGCGAGGCCGAGTTTGAAGAGTATTTCAAGAACTTCCTCCGTCCGCAGTTAGTCGAAATGTTATTTTGATAAAAGACTTCAATGGGAAATTACTATTGCTTAATGGCAGGCTTGCCAGACATCACGCTCGACGACACCAAGACGGGCGTGAGCATGGCTGAGCTGAGGGAGGAGATGGATGAGGTGCTGTCAGACTCTGACAGGAAAATCATCTCATATTTCTTCCTGCAGAAAGACTGCTTCAATATAGTGGAGCTCCTCAAGGACCACAATGCTACGGTGCATGAAGAAGGCAACATGTCAATGGAGCAGTATGAGGACCTCTACACTTCAGCCACGGAGATGAACTTCAACGTGCACCGCTACCCGGCGTTCCTGAGCGAGTTTGTGCGCGACTATGCCTACAACAAGGACAAGGCTGGCTACTTCCCCAAGGACGACATGCTGTACAAGTTCTACCAGTATGCCATCACTACCTGCCCAAGCAAGATGGTGAAAGAGTGGTACCAGCTCAATCTCGATATCACAAACATTCTCACCGCCATGCTGGCGCGCAATAATGGATGGAATGTAGCCGACTTCATTCAGGGCAACAACGAGGTGACAGAGATGATACTCACCCACAACTCCAAGGACTTTGACCTCATGCATGAGTATGACTATGTTTCAGACCTCATGAAAATAGTAGAGTGCGACGACCCCGTCGACAAGGAAAAGAAGATAGACGCATTCAAATGGGTGTGGCTTGACGAGCGCACATTCTTCGAGCCTTTTTCTGTCGACGCTGTCTTTGCGTACTTGTGCAAGCTCGACATGCTCATGCGATGGGAGCGCCTGGATGTAGAGAAAGGACAGAAGGCTTTCAGGCAAATCATAGAGAACCTGCGAGGCGCGGCTAAGGTGCCAGAGGAGTTTGTGAGAAAATGAACCGCATGGCGGACTTTTGCTCTGGCATGAAGCGGCGTGAGCTGCAGGAGCGTGCGGCCAGTAGGCGCTGGCGCAAGCGGCAGGCTGTGATGAATGGATGAATGCAAGAGGCATTTACAGCCGTCTTCTGCGCATGTGGTGAAAGGATAAGAAAAATAAAAAGAATACAGATATGACAAAAGGAACTGTTAGTGGCGTTATAGCCAACATGGTGACTCTCTCGGTCGATGGACCTGTGCAGCAGGGTGAGATCTGCTACATAGAGACAGGCGGTGACAAGCTGATGAGCGAGGTCATCAAGGTCGTTGGCAACGACGTGTATGTCCAGGTGTTTGAAAGCACACGTGGACTGAAGGTGGGCGCTCCCGCCGAATTTACAGAACACATGCTTGAGGTACAGCTAGGCCCTGGCATGCTGTCGAAGAACTATGATGGTCTGCAGAACGACCTGGACAAGATGGAGGGCGTGTTCCTCAAGAGAGGACAGTATACAGACCCTCTGGACGCAGAGCGCGAGTGGGACTTCACTCCGCTCGCCAAGGTGGGCGACGAGGTGGAGAGCTCCGCATGGCTGGGTGAGGTCATTGAGAACTCGCAGAAGCTGAAGATCATGGTTCCGTTCCAGATGAAGGGAAAGGCTAAGGTGAAGAGCATAGCTCCAGCCGGCAAATATAAGATTCACGATGTGATGGCTGTGCTTGTCAAGGAGGACGGCTCGGAGGTGAAGGTGGACATGGTGCAGCACTGGCCGGTGAAGTTTGCCATGACCAACTACAAGGAGAAGCCACGTCCATTCAAGCTGCTTGAGACAGGCGTGCGCACCATCGACACATTCAACCCTATCGTAGAGGGTGGCACAGGCTTCATCCCTGGCCCGTTCGGTACAGGCAAGACGGTGCTGCAGCATGCCATATCCAAGCAGGCCGAGGCCGACATCGTCATCATCGCAGCCTGCGGAGAGCGTGCGAACGAGGTGGTCGAAATCTTTACTGAGTTCCCTGAACTGGTCGACCCCCACACGGGAAGAAAGCTGATGGAGCGAACCATCATCATCGCCAACACGTCAAACATGCCTGTGGCCGCCCGTGAGGCGTCTGTCTACACGGCCATGACCATGGCTGAGTATTACCGCTCGATGGGACTGCGAGTGCTGCTCATGGCCGACTCTACATCGCGCTGGGCACAGGCTCTCCGCGAGATGTCCAACCGAATGGAGGAACTGCCTGGACCTGACGCGTTCCCTATGGACCTTGGAGCGCTCATCAGCAACTTCTACGGACGTGCGGGATATGTCTACCTCAATAACGGAGAGGTGGGGTCCATCACATTCATCGGCACTGTGTCGCCAGCCGGAGGTAACCTCAAGGAGCCTGTGACAGAGAACACTAAGAAGGTGGCACGCTGCTTCTACGGACTGGAACAGGATCGCGCCGACAAGAAACGCTACCCAGCGGTCAATCCTATTGACTCTTACTCGAAGTATCTTGAGTATCCCGAGTTTGCGGAATACATATCGAAGAAAATCAACGACCAGTGGATCCCGAAGGTGCTTGCGCTCAAGACACGCATGCAGCGTGGTAAGGAGATAGCCGAGCAGATCAACATCCTTGGTGACGACGGTGTGCCTGTAGACTACCATGTGGTCTTCTGGAAGTCGGAGGTCATTGACTTTGTCATTCTCCAGCAGGATGCCTTCGATGAGGTGGACGCTGTCACTTCGCTGGAGCGTCAGGAAGATATCCTGAACCTTGTGACAGACATATGCGAGAAGGACTTCAAGTTTAAGGACTTCCTTGAGTGTGTGGACTTCTTCCGCAAGCTCATCAACTTGTGCAAGCAGATGAACTATGCAGTCTATAAGAGTGAGCAGTACAACGAGTTCGTTGCGCAGATTAAGGAAATGATAAATATCTAAAACGACATGGCTACAGCTTTTCAAAAAGTATATACAAAGATAGGCCAGATTACAAAGGCCACCGTGTCTCTCAAGGCGAGAGGTGTGGGATATGACGAACTGGCTACCATCGACGGCAAGTTGGCGCAGGTGGTCAAGATTGCCGGCGACGATGTGACGCTCCAGGTGTTTGAGGGCACGGGCGGCATTCCAACCAACGCCGAGGTCGTTTTCCTCGGCAAGGCTCCTTCGCTCAAGGTGAGCGACCAGCTGGCAGGACGTTTCTTCAATGCATACGGACATCCTATTGATGGCGGACCTGAGATAGAGGGCAAGGAAGTGGAGATCGGCGGTCCGTCGGTCAACCCTGTGCGACGCAAGCAGCCATCGGAGCTTATTGCCACAGGCATCGCGGGCATCGACCTCAACAACACCCTTGTGTCGGGACAGAAGATTCCGTTCTTTGCCGACCCTGACCAGCCTTTCAACGAGGTGATGGCTATGGTGGCTCTCCGTGCCAAGGTGGACAAGATTATCCTTGGCGGCATGGGCATGACCAATGATGACTACTATTTCTTCAAGAACACCTTCTCCAACGCTGGCGCACTTGACAGAATCATCGCTTTCATGAACACTACCGAGGACCCTGCTGTAGAGAGACTTCTGGTGCCAGACATGGCGCTTACGGCTGCTGAGTATTTTGCAGTGGAGAAGCATGAGACTGTGCTTGTGCTCCTTACTGACATGACATCATATGCCGACTCTCTCTCTATAGTGAGCAACCGCATGGACCAGATTCCGTCAAAGGACTCTATGCCTGGCTCTCTTTATTCCGACTTGGCAAAGATATATGAGAAGGCGGTCCAGTTCCCTGAAAGCGCTGGAGGCGGCTCTATCACTATCATTGCTGTCACAACGCTGTCGGGCGGTGACATCACGCATGCCGTGCCTGACAACACGGGTTACATCACAGAGGGCCAGCTCTACCTGCGCCGCGACTCCGACATAGGCAAGGTCATCGTCGACCCATTCCGCTCTCTGTCTCGTCTGAAGCAGCTCGTCAGCGGCAAGAAGACGCGCAAGGATCACTCTCAGGTGATGAATGCGGCCATACGTCTCTATTCAGACGCGGCCAACGCCAAGACAAAGCTGGAGAATGGTTTCGACCTCACCGATTACGACAACCGCTGCCTTGAGTTCGCGAAGGAGTATGCCAACAAGCTGTTGGCCATAGACGTCAACCTCGACACTACTGAGATGCTTGATGTCACATGGTCGCTCTTTAGGAAATACTTCAAGATTGAGGAGGTCAACATCAAGAAAGAATTTACGGATATCTACTGGAAATGATGAGGCTCGCTTGCCTTTGCCTTTCCACCGCCAGGCGATTGCCGGCCGCAGTGCGCGGCAGATGGTGGCGGCTCGGCGTGAGGGCAGGCGATGCCTTGGCATGAAAGGCGGATAATCATAATAGTGAATGAATTATGGCGATAAAGTTTCAATATAACAAGACGTCGCTTCAGCAGATAGAGAAGAACCTGAAGATGCGCCAGCGCACTCTGCCTATCATAAAGAATAAGGAGACAGCGCTGAGGCTTGAGGTGAAGCACTGCAAGACGGAGGCCGACGACTTGGAGAAGAAACTGCAGGAACAGATTGGCGGCTACGAGTCGATGTATGCCCTTTGGGGCGAGTTTGACACATCGCTCGTGTCGCTGAAGGACGTGAAGCTCGGCACGAAGAAGATAGCTGGAGTCACTGTCCCCATCTTGGAGAATATAGAGCTGGAGGTGAAGCCCTTCGGACTGTTCTCCGCTCCGAAGTGGTACTTCGATGGAATCAATCTGCTGCAGGGACTCGCTAAGACGGCTGTGGAGCGTGAGTTTGTGCTGGCCAAGCTGGCATTGCTCGACCATGCCCGCAAGAAGACCACTCAAAAGGTCAACCTCTTTGAGAAGGTGCAGATACCGGGCTATCAGGAGGCCGTGAGAAAGATTAAGCGTTTCATGGAGGACGAGGAGAACCTCTCCAAGTCGTCGCAGAAAATCCTGAAGTCTCTTCAAGAGGCCAGGGCAAGAAAGGAGGCTGAGGCTGTATGATAATGGACATGAAAAAATTCGTTTTCCTTGTCACGGATAAGGAATACGATGCTTTTATAGCTGATATCCGCGCCTTGGGCGTGGTGCATGTTGAAGAGCTTCAGCATGGAGCCACAAGCACTGAGCTGCAGGAGGGGCTTGACCGTAAGGAACGTATCGGCAAGGCTGTCAAGTCACTGGCCTATGCTGCTGAAATGTACAAAGATGAGACTGATGGACTGAAGTGTGATTTCAGTCTGGATGCTCATGCTGATGGCATGAAGGTGGTGGATCGGGTGGAGGCTCTCCTTGCAGAGGAAAACAAGATGCAGCATGAGTGTGACGAAGCTATGAAGGCTGTTGCTCAGTTGATGCCTTTCGGCGAGTTCAGTTGGGACAGCATACATGAGCTGGAGAAGACAGGGCTGCGTCCTTACTTCTATAGTGTCAACTCTAAGTTGTACAAGGCTGAGTGGGCTGACAAGTATTATGCCACTCCTGTGTATGAGGCAGGCAAGAATACTTTCTTTGTGGCATTCACAAGCGAGGAGTCTGACCCTGACATCACGGCAGAGCGTCTCTTCCTTCCTGAAGGTTCGCTCTCTTCTTACATCAAGATAAGCGAAGAGAAAGGGGAGCGTCTGCGTGCTATCAAGGCAGAGCTATACGCCATCTCGCAGAGTCAGCTCCATTGTGTGGAAGATGCTCTTGCGGCAGCCGATGATGACATTCAGCTTTCCAAGGTGCACCTCAGTCATGAGGATGTGGCAGGAGGCGCTGTCAAGTTGCTTGTGGGCTGGACTCTGAAGGAGAAAGCGCAGGCTCTGGTAGGCTATTTGGAGAAGAGCCACATCTTCTACGAGGAGTCGGACCCTGAGTTTGACGACAACGTGCCAATCAAGATTAAGAACAACAAGTTCGCCACGCTCTTTGAGCCAATCTTGCGCATGTATTCTTTGCCTAACTATCACGACATTGACCCTCTGCCGTTCTTTGCGCCGTTCTTCATGCTGTTCTTCGGACTCTGCATGGGCGACCTTGGCTACGGCATGATAATACTTGCTATCAGTCTGCTCATCATGAAGCTGAAACCGGAAGTTGCCTCGTTTGGCAAGCTGGGAGCATTGCTTGGAGGCATGACCATGGTGTGCGGCTTTGTCACAGGCTCGTTCTTTGGCATCGACCTGTCTAAGGTGGATTGGGAGTTCATGAAGCCTATGCAGCCTTACTTCATCAATGACTCGATGAAGGATAGCTTCTTCGGCTATTCGCCAATGATGGTCATCTCTGTCATCATCGGACTCATCCAGGTGCTTCTTGGCATGACGATGGCAGGATGCAAGGCTGTGAAGAACTATGGCTTCATCTATGGCGTGGGCAAGTTCTCATGGGTAGTGCTCCTTCTGAGCTTGACGGTGCTCTATGGATTCCCGCTCTTCGGGGCTGTCATTGCGCCTGCTGTTCAGTATGTGCTCTATGCGTTGATGGTGGTGTCAGTCTTTGGCATCTATTTCCTCAACAATCCTGCGGCATATAAGAAGCCTACCACACTTGGCAAGGTCTTGGGCTTCGGAAGCAATATCGGAGCTGGTCTCTGGGCCACATATGGCAATGCTACCGGTCTTCTTGGTGACTTGCTCTCCTACATCCGTCTGTTTGCCCTTGGATTGACAGGTGGTGTGCTGGGAGGTGTGTTCAACACGCTGGCTATGGATATGAGTCCGCAGATACCTGTGGTGCATGAGCTTGTGATGATCCTCATCCTTCTGTTTGGTCATGGCATCAATTTTGCTCTCTGTATGATTTCTTCTTTTGTCCATCCTATGCGACTCACTTTTGTGGAGTACTTCAAGAATGCTGAGTTTGATGGCAACGGCACAGAATACAAGCCTTTCGCTTCGTGCAGAGTGAAAAAGTAAACACAAAACAATTATTATAAACCCTGGCTCCTTCTATGTCGAGTAAAGCCCTTCTCATGGGTGACAGAAGTGTGGCCACAAAAACAAAATTTATTACATTATGTCTCCAGTACTTTTAGCTTACATCGGAGTAGCCCTCGCAGTAGGACTCTCTGGTATCGGTTCAGCTTATGGCGTGACAATCTGCGGTAACGCAGCCATCGGCGCATTCAAGAAAAATCCAGGCGCAAGCGGTTCTTACATCGGTCTTGCAGCCCTCCCTTCATCACAGGGACTTTACGGATTCGTAGGATTCTTCATTCTTAACCCACTCGTGACAGCAGACATCTCTATGTTTGCAGCATGTGCTATCCTTGGAGCAGGTCTCGCTCTTGGAGCTGTGGCCCTCTTCTCAGCCATCCGTCAGGCTAAGGTTTGCGCCAATGGCATCTCTGCCATAGGTGGCGGACACAACGCTTTCGGTACCACAATGGTGCTCGCTGTGTTCCCTGAGCTCTACGCTATCCTTGGCCTGCTCGTGCTCATCCTTATCGCTGGAGCAATTCCAAACCCAGCCGCATAAGTATGGCTCTGTGCGCTAAGAGCAAGAAATAATCGTGAAATGAGAATAGCGGGCGGTCTTCCAGACATTAGGGTATGACCGCCTGCCTTCTCGTTTTTTCATGTGGCAAGTGGAAATGTCTTGCTCGCGGCCAATCTTTGTTTGCAGTATATATGGGCAGTATATATGGAATGTCAGGTATTGCTTATTGCTGCTATTCGTCTTTCTTATCGGAATGTGATACTCTTTCTTATCGGAATGTGATATTCTTTCTTATCGGAATGTGATATTCTTTCTTATCGGAATGTGATATCCCTGAATAATAATAACATCCTTAAATACCATCAATAGGCACAAATGAAAATTCTTGGACGACTTCTTCTGTTGGCATGTATGGTGCTTGCGCATGCTGCACGTGCGCAGAAAAACTCTGTGTACCAAAGTTACATCGACAGATACAGCCCTATGGCTGTGGAGCAGATGCGCAAGCATCGTATACCTGCAAGTATCACCATGGCTCAAGCGCTGCTTGAGAGTGGGGCAGGAAGAAGTTATCTCGCCACCAATGCCAACAACCATTTTGGCATCAAGGTCAGTTATGGATGGAATGGCGGGTTTGTCTATAGGGATGATGACCGCAAGAATGAGAAGTTTCGCAAGTACCGAAGTGTGCAGGATAGCTTTGAGGACCACTCGCTTTTCTTGAAGCAGAATCGTTACCAGCGTCTGTTCGCTCTTGACGCGATGGACTACAAGGCATGGGCTCGCGGCCTGAAGGCTTGCGGATATGCCACTCTGCCTACTTATGCCGATAGGCTCATAGGCATCATAGAGACCTATGAGCTTCAGTATCTTGATGAGGACAAGTCTGGGCATAGGCGTCGTGGGCATAAGGGGCAGACGGTAGCGGCCGCTGTGG
Organism: uncultured Bacteroidaceae bacterium; assembly: GCA_934271655.1. Classification (GTDB taxonomy): domain Bacteria; phylum Bacteroidota; class Bacteroidia; order Bacteroidales; family Bacteroidaceae; genus Minthosoma. The sequence continues at coordinate 44,071 of CAKQRW010000025.1, forward strand.
TGAAGCATGATGTGGTGCTTGTCAATGGCAAGCGTTGTGTCATTGCGCGCAGTGGTGACACGTGGGAGTCGCTCGCTGGCGAGAAGGAACTTGGTGTGTCACGCCGCAAACTCTTGAAGTACAACGAGGCTGACAAGGATATGGCTATAGTGCCTGGCACAAATATATTCCTGGAGAAGAAGGCGAAGAAGGCTGAGGCTAAGTATAAAAACTATTGGCACAAGATAAAGCGAGGTGAGTCGCTGTACACCATCAGCCAGGCGTATGGCATTCGTTTGGAGAATCTGTACAAGATGAATTTCAAGGATGCTTCTTATGTGCCAGTTGTGGGTGACTTGCTGAAGGTGCGGTAGTGGCACTAAGCAAGTGAAAAGAAACGTAAAGATAGTGAAAATATTTGGCCATTGTTTGTATATCATCTAACTTTGTGTCTGTAAAACGTAGGCAAGGCACTTTGCCTCCGTATGGCTGGCAAATGTATGACGAGCTGCTGTCAAGGCATGCCTTTATGACCAAGCAGATGTTTATGAAATGCTTGTCAGCCTGTATTGGAGGGCCGAGATTGTCGGCTTAGTGACTAAGCAGATGCTTATGAAATAAATATGCGGGTGCTTATAGAGTAGTTTATAGCACGTGCTTATGATATAAACGACATGATTCCTCTGGTGCTTATGTGATATAAGAATCACTTGAGTTCATGAGGGAACAGTAAAAAATGCTATAATAAGTAAAGATGCGCTGTCATGACATCAGGAGAAGCAAGTTTGCGTGGCTGCTGATATTGGTCTATGTGCCAATGATGCTTGCCATCATCTTCCACCGCCACTCGGAGATGGAAGTGGATGCTTCTGTGTCATATTGTTATGATTGTGCGCACCATGTTCACCACGATGACCATTTCTCAGTGTCACACACTCTCGATTGTTCGTGTGCGCTCTGCCAGTTGAACAGTCTGTCGTATGTGGTGCCAGTCATTGTAGACACGGCAGCTTTTGTGGCTGTCGTCTTTGCCGTTCGTGAGTTGGCCTGTATGTTTGTGGCCGTTTGCTATGACGGCGTTCTTTCCACGCGTGCTCCTCCATCTCTTGTTTCTTGATTTTTATTTTATTTGTAGTGACTAATCAATTTAGTAATCGGCTATCCATCAAGAGTCTTGTAGTCGGTTAGCCGGTTGGTTATCTAATTACATGATGAGAAACAAGAAGTTCATTTTAATGGTGCTTCCTCTTCTTGTCCATCTGTGTCATGCGCATAGCGTCGCGCCTGTATGCCATCCAGGCGATTCAGTGGTGGCATCAGTCAGCGTTGATAGTGCGGGGCGGATGACAAGGGATGGTGTATCCCTTAAAGAAGTGGTCGTGAGTGGAGGTTCCAGCAAATACATCCAGATGAAGTCGCCCCTCAATGTAGTGAGGGCAAACAAGCGTTTCATAGAAGACAATTTCAAGGGCTCGCTCATGCAGACACTCAGCAGACTGCCTGGAGTGCAGGCTATGAGTGTGGGTTCTGGCGAGTCGAAACCTGTGATTCGCGGACTTGGGTTCAACCGTGTGCTGGTGGCAGAGAATGGCATCAAGCATGAGAGTCAGCAATGGGGCGATGACCACGGACTGGAGATAGACCAGTTTGCCGTTGATCAGGCCGAGGTGGTCAAGGGCCCGTCTGCCCTCATTTACGGTTCTGATGCCGTAGCTGGTGTCATAGACTTGAAAAGCAACGTTCTTCCGATGCGGCCTTTTTGCGGGCAGGTGACACTTTTTGCGCGCAGCAACAATGAGTCTACCGGTGCTTCAGTCCGTTTGGCGGGCAAGCACGGACGGTTATGGTACAAGGCCAATGCCACATTGGTGGACTATGCCGACTATCAGGTGCCGGCCGACAGCATAGAGTATTATTCCTATTGGATAAAGCTTAAAGACCGTCGTCTGCGCAACACGGCTGGCCGGGAGAAGGACGTGAGTCTGCTGCTTGGATATGCAGGAGGAAAGTGGAACACTTATTTCCGCTTGGCGGATGTCTGCACTAAGGCTGGCTTCTTTGCTGATGCCCATGGACTGGAGGTGAGGCTGTCGGATATTGATTACGACAAGTCGCGTCGCGACATAGACCTTCCTTATCATACGGTTAACCATCTCTCTCTGTCCAACCATACAGACGTGGTGTGGGATGGAGGCATGGTGGAAGGCAATGTCGCCTACCAGTATAACAGGCAGCGTGAATTCTCCGAACCTGTGTCACATGGCTATATGCCCATTCCGCCCGGCGCACTGGAGAGAAGCTTCTCCAAGCATGTCGTGTCTGCCAATCTAAAGGGATCGCAAGCGGTCGCCAGTCATCACTTGCAGGCAGGAACCAGCATGGAGTGGCAATGCAACAGGCGAGGAGGGTGGGGATTCATCCTCCCTGACTTCAGCCAGTTGGTTATTGGAGCGTTTGCCATAGACCAGTGGCATATAGGTGAAGGACTCAGTGTGACAGCTGGCATGAGGTATGATCATGGACATGTCGGCATAAGCAGCTACCGCGACTGGTATAAGACGCCAGCAGATGCTGTCGGTGACTCCATTTATGTGGAGCGTTCGGCCGACATGACGCGGGATTTCGACAGCTTCATTTGGTCGGTGGGCATAAACCGCCTGCTGGGACGCTGGATGCTGAAACTAAACGTAGGCAAGAGCTTCCGCATGCCGATAGCCAAGGAACTTGGAATGGACGGCGTGAACTACAGCATTTTCCGATACGAGAAAGGCAATGCAAGCCTGGACGCGGAGGAGAGCTATCAGGCGGATGCAGGTGTCGTGTATGAACATGGCTCGCTGTCAGTACAGTTGACTCCATACATCAATTATTTCTCCAACTTCATCTATCTCAACCCTACGCCGCAGTATAAGGAGGGTTTGCAGCTCTATTGCTACACGCAGGCCAAGGTGATGCGGTGGGGACTTGAGGCGAGCGTTTCGTGGAAACTGGCGCCTCGCTTGCAGTTGGACGCTGATGGGGAGTATCTGTATGCCAGGCAGATGAGCGGAGACAAGAAGGGTTACACCATCCCATATTCCACTCCATGGTCTGCATGCGCTGCGATGCGTTATCTGCTGCCGTCTAAGAACTCTTCCAGACAGGACTATGTGTCCTTGGAATGGAAGGTGGTGGGAGCGCAGAACAGGATAGTGCCGCCTGAAGAAACGACACGCGGCTACCAGTTGCTGAATGCGGGCGTGAGCAAGAGCGTCAGGCTGGGCTACAGCCTGCTGAGGTTGTCTCTTCGTGGAGACAATCTGCTCGGCAAGCGCTATTACGACCACACCAGCTATTACAGGCTGATAGGAGTGCCAGAGCCGGGACGCAGCTTCTCGGCGATGCTGGCATGGATTTTTTAAAAAACAACTAAAAAAAGGAAAAATGAAAAAGATAGCATTGCTGGCAGCCTCTGCGCTGCTCTTAATAAATATATTTGTACTTTCATCATGCTCAGACGATGATGACTCCAAACCTGTGATTCCAGTGCCAGTTGTCTCCATTGAGGAGGTCGGCGAGGAAAACTGCATGGAAGTGGTGGCAGGAAAAGACCTTCATGTAGAGGGCAATCTGGAGGCACAAGGTGGCATTGCCACTATTGATGTGGCCATAGTGAGCGCCGATGGACAGGCCGTGGCGCTCCGCAAGTCTTACACGGATGGCAAGTATATAGGTGTGAAGAACGCTACGTTCCATGAGCATCTTGATATTCCTGCATCGGTGCCGGCTGGTGACTATGTGCTCACATTTATTGTGACTGACAAACTGGAGCAAAGCACCACTTTCACGTCTGGCCTTCGCATAACATCGCCTGTGGAAGGTGCTCCGACTGTCGTCTTCAAGGAAGTGGGAGAGAATGACTGCCGAAAGGCTGTGGCAGGACAAAAGATGCATCTGGAGGCTCAGGTAGATGCTCCGCACAAGATTGCGAGCCTTGAGGTGGAGTTTCACAACACAGCAGCTAAGTATGAGAAGGTTTACACTTATGCTGATGAGAAGTATCTCGGACAGACTTCTGTCCTCTTCCATGAGCATCCGCTCATTCCAGCTGACGCTCCTGAGGGCGAATACCACATCCATTTCACTGTCACAGACGCTAATGGCAACTCCACTACAGAAGAGGTGGAGAATGTGATGATTGCGAAAGAATGATTCCGTGAGACATGCTTTTCTTGACAAGGCAGCATGTCAAGACTATTTCTGGGGAGAGCCTGGCGTACAGGCTTCTCCCCTGCTTGTGAATGTGCTGCATAGGACTGCGCCTTCTTGGCTGGACTAAATAGAAGTATGGAAGAGCATGTGTTGTGTGAGGGGAATAGCATCGGGCTATAGCTCTTTGAGAGGATAGCATTGGACTGTCTCTTTGAGAGGATAGTATTGGACTGTCTCTTTGAGAGGATAGCATTGGA
>CAKQRW010000026.1 GCA_934271655.1 uncultured Bacteroidaceae bacterium
AGAACACCTAAGTTATGGGATATTCGTAGAAAGTTGTCTGTCCTTGAATCGAAAAGACTCCAAGGATTCCCTGATGACTTTGTTTTCCCCGTATCTGACGCTCAGGCGTACAAACAATTAGGGAACTCAGTCAGTGTTCCAATTATTGTAAAGATAATGGAAAATATGATTAAAACCTACGAGAAAACTCTTTAAAAATGAAGTACATAAATGTTAAGTCCGTTGTTGAAGCCTATAAAGGATTTCAAGACTGCATGACCAACAAGTCGTGGGGGTACTTGGCTTTGCTAAAAGGATGTAATAATAGCATTGAACCATCTGTACCTTATGAGGTAAATCTTGATAGCGTTTCCAATTTTCTTGAAAACATATTCAATTTAAGCCAAACCAAAAAGCAATATAATAGTGGTCGTTCTTTATATGTAGTATTTTCTAACAAATGGGAAACATACTTTAACGACCAAGGTAAACACATCCCTAATATCTATGATATTGCAGTTTGGGCTTATCGGAGAACATCTTTTGAGGATAATATTACCATTGAGAACATTCTACAAAAATTTGCCAGTGAATTCAATATACCCTTGAATATTGTTTCTGAAAGTTTCAATACTCATGCTATAAATATTGAGTTCTCAAACTCTTTGTATCTGGAAAGTACATTAAAAACGGAGTTAAAGAATATAGGTGTAGATGTGTCAAGAGAAAATATCGATGCAAAGAAAGGTAGTGTTGTCGCATCCCCTGGCGAAATAAGCCGTGGTCCTTTCGTTCAAACACTATATGCAGGATTAGAGATAACTGATTATGTTTTGATTTTACAATCGGACTATCATTCTCTATACGGCAAAACAGACAAACTCAAATACCCTAAAGAAATGTTGCTTTGTGGGAAGAGTTCTTTTTGTCGTTCCTATCTCACCGCCCTCCGCACCAAGCCTTTCATGCTTCTTGCCGGTATCAGTGGTACTGGCAAGAGCCGTATTGTGCGCAAGTTGGCACAGGCAACAGTGACAGAGAAGCTGCAAAAAGCAGAAGGGTATAATGGGAATGATTGGAAGAATGACCGTTGGACGCTGCACTCGCCAGCCAACTTTGAGCTTATACAGGTGAAGCCAAACTGGCACAACTCTATGGATGTAATCGGCTATTTGTCGAACATTCCGAGTCCGCATTATGTATTCACGCCATTCATTGAGTTTATCGTTAAGGCATGGCAGCATCCCGAAGTGCCGTTTTTCCTGTGTCTTGACGAGATGAACCTCGCTCCTGTAGAGGAATACTTTGCCGAGTTTCTGAGTGCAATTGAGAGTCGTAGCTTTGAGAGCGGAGAATACATGACCGACCCCATCATCAAGCCATTCAACTCTTTTGGAGAAGATGTGGCGAACACGATGATAAACACGCTGTTCCCGAACTTCAAAGCGAGCGATACGGAATCGGCAGCAGCAAAGGTTATCACACATTTCCGCACAAGAGGACTGACCCTGCCAAAGAACCTCATTGTCATAGGCACAGTAAACATGGACGAGACAACATTCTCCTTCTCACGCAAAGTGCTTGACAGAGCCATGTCGGTAGAAATGAACGAGGTGAACTACGACACTTTCCTGACCGACACGACAGATGATGAACTTAAAGCCATAGTAAAGGCATTTGAGGAAAACGAAGATGCAAACCTGAATACATTGCTTGTAGACCGACACATAGAAGCAAGGGAAATCGTTGAAGAACTTGACGAGGACGCCCAGTTTGCCATTGACTATCTGAAACGAATCAATGCCCTGCTTGAAGGCACTCCATTCAAGCTTGGCTATCGTGCCGCCAACGAAGCGTTGATATATCTACATGCTGCGCATGAGTTTGGACAGGCCGACCGCATAGCTGCGCTTGACAACTTTACGCTGATGAAGATTCTATCACGCATAGAGGGCGATGAAACAAAACTGAAAATCACTAATTCTGAAGCTGACAAGCAGCGCATAGCCAATGCAGGTGTTAACGTAGATGCCGCCAAGCAATATGGCGACTTGAACATACTCACGGCATTGAGGAACATCATCACAGGACAGTTGGGCGAGGCTGATAATGATGATAATGATGATACTGAAGAAACAGCAACAGAGAATGGAGAGGAAATGATTTCCATCGAGCAGAAAAAGAAAGAGTTGCAGTCTGTCAAAAAGATAGACTGCATGCTCAGCCAGCTCAAGCGCGACCATTTCGTTTCCTATTGGAACTAACCATATATCGCACGTGGCAAGCGTATTCAACTTTGAAGTGGCAAATGAGGACTTGTTGGTAAGGTTCTCATGTCCCAATCATGAGCGGAGAATAACAGAGACCGTCCGCAACCTATGTATCGACACTGACTGTCAAGACAGTGCCGCAAAGTTGTTGTGCCGTTACACGGCAGAAACCCAGAATGTAAAGTTCTCCTTTGACGGAAACGTACAGGAGGGGAATGATATACGACATGAAGCCGTGTTCTTTGAGAATACGGAGTATCCGCTTATTGTGCGTGGAAAAGGAAAGGAGTTGCAGGATTTGTCGCTTGCCATCAACGACCATCTGCGCACTGACGGCAAAGACAAAAGCACCATCATCAGCACGGGCGATGAACTATACGGCTCGCTAAACTTTCACAACCAAGTGGGCATGACCGACTTCTGCATCACCTACAGGGTGAAAGGAGAAGTGCAGACTAAGGAACTGAAGTTCATGACCGAGGTGTTGAGCTATAAGTTGGACTACCGCTCCGACCTGAAGACCATCATCTCTGACATTGAGCATGAATATGCCATGCTGAGTACATCGTTCTTGAAGGATACCTATCTCAGTATGCGCCAAGGCATTGGCGATAGCAATCCGCTGATATGGTGGCAGATATTCAAGTCGTGCTATGCCGACATCATGGCGGCAGCACGCCAAATCATCGACCGCCCCAAACGGCGTTTGCGCTCCATAGCCAAGTATGAGAGAGCAGAGCGTATGGCGTATATCCCAAGAGAACTTGAAAACGAATACCAGACGCACAAGGACAATCCTGCCCATCTATACCGTACAGAAGAACTTACGCTGAGCCACGACACAATAGAGAACCGCTTTCTGAAATATGCCATCCGAGAAATGACACGCCGCTTTGCCGTGGTGAAAGAACACATCATGACCGCCATGCACCTTGATGACCCGAATCGCATAGACACTTCGCTTGAAGATATGGAGAACGAGCTGATGCAACTCTCCAATAATGCGTTTTTCCGTGGCGTAGGACAGTTCAAAGGATTCACGCAAGACAACCTTGTGATGAAACAGGCACAGGGCTATAAGACCATCATGGAAAAATGGGTAGAACTGCAACAAGGCTATGAGTTGGAAGACGGCATGAGGAAACTGGAGGTGAAAGACATCTGCGACCTGTATGAGATATGGTGCTTCATCAAGGTGAAGAACATTGTGCAGGATGTGATGAAGGAATTGGGCAAGGATGCCCAACCAAAGGTGAACGGCAGGGACATTACCAACGACTTTATTCCACAACTCGCATATGGCGGTTCGGTGAGTTTCATCAACCAGTCTGGCATTGAGTTGGCAAGTGTATGCTACAATGCTGAGGTGCATAAAGGCAAATCCAATTCAGCCATAAGCGGGACAAGCACCATGACTACGGTGCAGCGTCCCGACATAGTGCTACGGTTGAGCAAACTGGCAGAAGGCAACATGAAGTTCACTTATCTGTTTGATGCCAAATACCGAATAGCCGATACAGACGAGAACGGCAGCAGATACGACAGTCGTTATGATGTGCCGCCAGCAGATGCCATTGACCAGATGCACCGCTACCGCGATGCCATATACTATACGGAAGAAGGACGTGACCATGAGCATTTGAAGAAAGAAATCATAGCAGGTTATGTGCTGTTTCCTGGTCGCATACCATTGGAGGCACTTGACGCAGAGGACGGTGACTACTATTATCAGCAGTCGAACCGCTTGATTGGCATCGGTGCGTTTCCCTTGCGCCCCGACCAAGAGCAACATACCAATGACGGAAGCATCATCGTAAACGCCAACAGTTCGGAGCAAGCCTTGCGCAGACAGATTCGCCATTGGCTTGAAGATGACAACGGCCGAGAGCGGTTGCTCGAAGAAAGCATACCTCAAAAAGGGTTGGAATACTCGGACGAACCTGTTAATAAAGGAACATTCTACATTGCGTCAGTAGATGGGCATGTGAACGTATCCAAGGAATTGGTGCTGAATGGTCAAAGCAAGATTTTCTTCTCTGGTTATAAATCTATCCTTTCGGGTGTGGATTTCCAAAAGATTAAATACTTTGCCCCTGTGGACAACCACTTGGTAAAAGGATATTATCAGGTGCTTTCTGTGGAAGCAATGGATATGAGTGAAGTGCTGGCGAAAGAAAAGGCGGAGGCCAAAGGTGTAGCCTTGAAATATGGAGGCTACGATAAGCCCATACGCATTTGCTTGAAATTAGGCAAATATACTCTGCTATCCGCTCCCTTTGTCTACGGACTGGACAGTAACGCGTCCAAAGGTATTGCTATGACAAGGAAGGGTTTTAAGGAGTATTGCAGCAAATAATAAGTTTTTTGTCAATCATCATTTAATAGTATAATTATGAGCAAGGTCAAAAGTTTTTCAGTTGGAGCTGGTGATATGTTTTATATCAGTCACAATAGTGATAATTTTACTACAATAGATTGTTGTTTGGATTATGATGAAGATTCCAAATCGGCAAAGAAGCATATACTTTCAGAGCTTCGTAGCGAAATGACAAACAAAGGAATTACTCGGTTTATATCAACACATCCAGATGAAGATCATATTTCTGGATTAAAAGAATATGACAAAGAATTCAATATACTCAATTTCTACAGAGTAAATAATAATACGACTAAAGATGGGGAAGAATCAGAAGACTTTGTAAAATATAGAAAGTTGCGTAACGATTCAAAGAAAAGCTTTGAGTTGAGGAAAGGTTGTAGTCGTAAATGGATGAATGTTTCTGACGAAGAAAGAAAGACTTCAGGACTTATTTGTTTGTGGCCAATTCCTGATAACGAAAAGTACCAAGCAGCTTTGAGTGAAGCTGCTAATGGAGGTAGTCCCAATAATATTTCTCCTGCTATAAAATATCAATGTGGGGATTTTTCTTTCCTTTGGATGGGAGATATGGAAACAGACATGCAAGAAGAATTTGACGATAAAGTCAACAACACACATGTTACAATTGTTTTTGCTCCACATCATGGTAGAAAAAGTGGGCACATTCCTTCCTCTTTGATGAATAATCTTTCACCAAACTTGGTGATTGTTGGTGAAGCACCAAGTGAAGACCTTAACTATTATAAGAGTCAAGATACTATAACTCAAAATAGTGCTGGTGACATTTTGTTTGATGTCAATTCTGACTATCTTGATATATTCGTGTCAAATTGCAATTACACGAAGAAAGATGGACTGGTTACAAGAAGTAATCATTCGATCTTTAGCGGAATGTATTATTTAGGGAGTATTCACAAAAGTAATGCTTAACTATGGATGGTTTGAAAGTCATTATTGAGAAGTTATCACAATATAATATCTTGACGAACATACTGCCGGGAACAATATTATGCATTATTTCTACATTTTGTATAGGATATAACTTACTGGTAACAGACAATTGGTATCTGCAATGTGTTATATTTTATTTTGTAGGAATCGTAAATAATCGTTTTGGCTCATTAGTAGTAGAACCACTCTTGAAAAGAATGAATATTTTGAAGTTCACTTCTTATAAAGATTATATAATAGCAGAAAGCAAAGATACTAAAGTAACAATTCTTAGTACAGAAAACAATGTATTTAGGTCTTGTGTATCTTTATGTGTTATAGCTATTTTAGCCTTAATATATAGAGTCTTAGAGGATAATATTGAGTGGGTAAATAATTGCAATAGCGAATATAAAATGATGGTTCTCTTGATTTTATTACTTGTAGTTTTTATTCTATCATATCGTAAACAGACCGCATATGTGAATAAGCGCGTTAAGAAAGTCATCGAAATAAACAAAGAAGATAAATAGAACGAACAATGGCTAAGAAATTTGAAATACGAAACAGCACGGCCGAGTTCCTTACCTTTGTGGCAGAAGGGAAAGAACAAGGTGTTCAAGTACTATACAAGGATGAAACGGTATGGGCTACTCAAAAAGCGATGGCAATGCTCTTTGACTGCTCTACCGATAATATCGGATTGCATTTGAAAAATATCTTCAAGAGCGGAGAACTTGTTGAAAATTCAGTTACCGAGAAAAACTCGGCAACTGCCGCAGATGGCAAGAACTATATGACAAAGTTCTATAATCTTGACGCTATCATTTCTGTTGGTTATCGTGTCAATTCTATCCGTGCCACTCAATTCCGCCAGTGGTGTACTTATGTCATTCGTCAGTTCTCTTTGCGTGGCTATATCATAGATAAAAAACGTATGGAGAATGGCTCGTTTATCGGTGAGGACTACTTTGAGCATTTGCTGGCGGAGATACGTGAGATTCGGTTGAGTGAACGAAGATTTTACCAAAAGCTCACGGATATATATGCTACAGCAGTTGACTACAATAAGGATGCACCGACCACACGCCTGTTCTATAAAAAAGTTCAGAATAAGATGCATTATGCTGTACATGGACATACGGCAGCAGAACTTATAGTAGAAAGAGCCAATGCAGAGAAAGAGCATATGGGACTGACCACTTGGGAGAAAGCACCAAATGGGAAAATCGTTAAGCCTGATGTAAGTATCGCCAAAAACTATCTAAAACAAGTTGAACTTGAAGATATGGGGAAACTAGTCAACTCCGTGCTTGACTTAGCAGAGCGCATGGCAAATCGTCATATTCCAATGACTATGGAAGATTGGGCTAAGCGTATAGACATTATTCTTGAAGCTGGCGGTGATGCTGTGTTACATGACGCAGGAAAGGTTTCTGCTGAATTTGCCAAGAGCTTTGCAGAATCAGAGTTTGAAAAGTATCGTGTGATACAAGACAAATTATTCAGCTCTGATTTTGATAAATTCAATTCTTTACCATTTGATGTCATTGATAAAGAATAGGTTTATAAGGCAATTAGCTCTAATGACTACCGATAGCCATTAAAATTCTTCTTTCCATAAAAGTTGTATTAAAGTGCTTTTACGGAAGGAAGAATGTGTATTGATTATCTGCCACGTCGCAACAGATACCTCGCAGGTCGCATCATCGCAGCCGACACGGCAATGCACCTACGCCACCAATGTTTATCATCTTCATCTTTGTCACGTTCCCAACCACTTCCAGGCGAACCTCCCCCACCACATGATTCTGCATAGCTCGTGGCCTCACGGATATAGCCAAGCAAAAGAAGCATGGCGCAGTTGATGATTTGGTTGCAGTTTCGAGTCAAGTCAGAATAGCCAGACCCGTTTACGATGTCCTGCTGACGGTCGGTGAGCGTTGGCACAAGAGGTCTAAAGAGGAAACGAGCATACATCCTTTTCCTTGCGCGCTGCATCAAAATTCAGACGAAACAACACAAACGTAAGGATTCGTCACAAAGAATCCTACTATTTTCCTGTTCTGCTACTACCCAACTTTCGCAAGCAAACAGTGAATGTTCTCAGGGCAACCGTGCTAAATCCAGTCATGGATAAACAGGGATGCAATCTAATGCCATGTAAGCAGGTACTCATAGTTATGAAAAAAGAGAGCCGATTTAATGAAAAAACTATGCCGTTTTCACAATAAACGCACCCTTTTTTCCGTTACTCTTATTACACCTTTGTTGTTCTCCACCTCGGAGCGAGAAAGGGGCGACAAGGCATGACAACAAATCATAAGACTGCAAGGTGTATAAAAAACACAGTAATACTATGGCAACCATGCACTAAGGCAATTGCTTTTGCCATAATATAACGCACGACAACAACAAAAAACTTATGAAAGAGATATCCACACCCCAAAAGCAAGTGAAGGGACGCTTCGCCCCATCGCCGACCGGACGCATGCATCTTGGCAATGTATTCGCCGCACTTCTGTCGTGGCTGTCAGCAAAGTCGAAAGGAGGCAAATGGCTGTTGCGCATAGAGGACATAGACCCCCAACGCTCACATCGCGAATATGCCAATCTAATAATGGATGACCTCCACTGGCTCGGGCTCGACTGGGACGAGGGGCCCTTCTGGCAAAGCGAGCGTGGCGACATCTATGAGCATTACCTCAATATTCTGAAGAGCAAGAACATGACATATCCCTGCTACTGCACACGTGCCGACATCCTTGCCACTCAGGCTCCACACGAGAGCGATGGACGAGTGGTGTACAAAGGTACATGCCGCAACCTTGCTCCCGGCCTGCGGCAGGGAGCGGCTGCCACAAGAATGAAGGTTCCAGATGCTGAAGAGGATATAGTCCACTTCACAGACGGGCACTATGGCACATACGCTGTAGACCTGGCCACACAATGCGGTGACTTCATCGTGCGGCGCAAGGACGGCGCATGGGCTTACCAGTTGGCCGTGGTGGTAGACGACGCCTTGATGGGAGTGACTGAGGTGGTGAGGGGGCGCGACCTGCTGCTGTCCTCTCCCCAGCAGATATACCTTGCCCGCACTCTCGGCTTCACACCGCCACAATTTATACACTTGCCTTTGCTATGCAACATGGCGGGCCAGCGCTTGTCCAAGCGTGACCACAGCCTCAGCATGGAGGAACTCAGGGGGCACTTCTCCGCTGAAGAGATAATCGGCCAACTGGCTTTTATGGCGGGTCTCAAGAGCGCAGAAGGGCCAATAACAGCAAGTGATCTCGTGAAAGACTTCAGCTGGAACAAACTAAGCACAGACGACATCGTTATGCCATAGCGTGTGCACACGCATGGATAAGATAGATGACATTGATGTGCCTGTCATGCACCGTCGTGCCACACATGCCTGCCATCTACATGCATGATGTCATCATCAGCACATCGCACATGAAAAAGGACGCTAGCAGAAAGTTGATTTACCTTCCTTCTATATAGATAAGTGGCTGAACATTTACCATAATCTATTTCGAGAATAGAAATCTTGGCTTCCTTTCGACCCACTCTCTAAGTGGCACATTATTTTCATCTGCAAATTTGCAGCATATTTTGAGCCACTCTTCGTATGGATTCTTACTAGCCAAGAGGGCTGGATTATACTCCATGATCATCATCTCCATTTCTGCAGTAGGATGAGTGAGCATAGCTTTAATATCATCCGCATAGTCTACAATTATGTTAAACACCTGTGCTACGGGATTTGCAAGTTTTTTACCATCAACATGTGTGATTTTTCCGCCAGCAGAATATAAATCACGAATGTTAGGATTAACAACCTGGTTATATGAGCATAGCCAAAGAGTTGTATTGTTGTATTTTGTCATGCATCTAGCTGGATTAAGTGCTTCTGGAAAGAGAATCATACATTTAGTTTGAAGTGCCCTTTTTTCCTGAAGTTCTAATGTATTCCATAATTGGATGTTAAACGAATGAGCTGTTTCAATATTGTCTGATGTTATCCACCAAGGCATTTCAACACGATTCCGTTCCTTAGCGCGCTTTCTATAATATTGTCTCACTTGTGATATATTATCAGGTGAAGTTCTGAATTTATCATAAGTTGTACCCATTTTATAGAATATAGTTTCTTTCTCAGATAATTCCATGTCAATAAGATAACGTGGAGAATGGGTTACTGCAATGTCGTAGAGGACCTCTTCATATGGGCGACATCTAAATTCAGGGACATCACCTCCCAATTTTCCGAATAACATATATATATCATCAACATTTTCAATACGGGTAGTTTCGACAATACTACTTCCTGTTGAAATCCAATGATTCTCCTTTGTTGACTTAACTTCTATTCCATAATATTTTTCCGCAACAATATCAGGAAAACGCTGACCCGATATAAGTTTCACTTCATTTGGATTGAAAGGCGTTCCAGAACATGCAAATTTTATTTTATCAACAGCACAAGACTCTAATGTTGAAGGGGTTAGCATTTTGTACATCTTCGGATATTTTCTCGCCTCTGCATTTAAAATCGCCTCTGTTTTGTTCATCAATTCAACAAATGCTTCATGTGCAAGTGTGACGTCATTTTTTCTTATCGTAATGATATTGTTTTCTGTATCCATGATTAATCAAAATATAAGCTCCAAACTTCTTGAATTTTTCTCGCAATATTATATGCCAACATTGGTGGTACAGCATTTCCAATAACTTTATAAGCACCAGAGGGACTTACAGCATATCTCTTTGACCCCAATTTATGAAACACAAAAGGATAATCAGGTGGAAATGTCTGAATTAAAGCACACTCGCGTGGTGTTAATCTCCTTTCCCTCAACCCACTATTCAACTCTTCTTGTATCTTTCCTCCATGCTCTGCAGATAATCTTCTGAATTCAATATTTCCATGATGTTCAGAACGAATAGTTGGTGCCAGACCATCAAAATTAATTTCTGTCTGTCCCTGACTTCCATTGCTTAAGAACTTTGCACCCGAGAAGAATTGCTGAGCCAAATCATCCGAATCAGTAGGCTCTGGTAATTCCTGTAGAACATCTCTGCAACTAACAGGACGTGGCAGATTTTCATTATGTACATTAAAATTATGTGTCGGAGCTGGATAAGGATTATATTGTTCAGGAATATGCTTTTGAGCCAATGCCTGAATCGCTTCGGGTTTAAGTGCAGACCTTTTAATACCAATAAAAATTACACGTTCTCTTGTTTCTGGGACACCATAGTTTGCTGCATGTAAGACCTGAGGTTCCAACACTATATAGTCATTTCCATTTGCCATAGAAAAATCGTACTGAATTATATCCTTGACATCACCCAAACTTACAAGACCTTTTACATTTTCAGCAATGAACATTTTGGGCTGAACTATATCTATGACTTGTTTCATCCACATATATAGTTTACCTCGTGTTTCCTCTGAAGGTTCATCATTTATTCTTCTTTCTCCGTTATGAGATACTGATGAATCAAAACCTTTTCTTTTGCCTGCCACACTGAAGTCTTGACAAGGGAATCCTCCTGTTACGACATCAATGTTATCGGGAAATACATTGATATTTCCATCTCTATGAAGTTTAACCAAATCTACGATACTTTCTAAATGATAAATATCAGGATTTACGTGAAATCTTGACATATATCTAAGCCAGGTGAGTCTTGCTTCCTCCAAGATATCACATGCAAATACGGTACGAAATTGGTTCCTATGAAGAAGTACCCAATTATTATTAATATTATGATGCACCCAATCTCTATTGGGTACAGAGAGATTATGACATATGAATCCTCCTTCAAGTCCTAAATCCATACCACCACAACCTGAAAATAATGATAGAACTCTTAATGTTCCATCTTCCTGACGCTCATTTTCCCCATTGTTAAAAAATAGGTCATATTGAGGTTCACCAACCAAATCAGAATGCTCTTCAATTTCTATATCAGTATATGCAATTGTTTTTCTTGTCATTATTTTTGTTTGTTCAGTAAGTTAAAAGTTCATATTATCAGCATCTCTTATAAGATCTAAAAAAAGCTCTTAGATACTTGATATACGAAGCGCATTTCAAGATTAAGCTGAGTTCTTTTGCAAACATAAGAGTTAACGCTGCAAAATCTCATTCAGCCTTTTCCAAGCCAAAGACGTTACATGTTTTTTGCTTCTGAAACTTCTTTAATGCTGTTCAACTTCATTATTATTAACTATTATTATTTTGTACAAATTTACACAATACTATTCGACCGACCAAACTTACCATCAAAAAAAACATCAAGAGTAGAGTTTTTTAAACATTATGCAGCATTTAATAATATGAGTCCACCTGAAAAAGTCATGGTGTTATCAATTTGCTCAATTTTCAGTAATTTCTCATCCGGATTTCCAAGGATGATTGCTTTGGAAAAGCCCAGGAAATGCTACCGCTGAATAGCCACGAAGAATTCTCACCAAATATTAAGTCTGTATTTCACTCATAGCACCATACTCACTCCAGTTTCACTCAAATTCGTCACATCACAGATGGAACACATACATATTCATTAGTTTTCTTTTTGCACCAACAAATGTTCAATCTTTCACGGAATACTCCATCATCATTTTGGCAGCAAGCGGAGCGTACCATGTCTTCACTTCCTGCTCTGTAGGCGTATGGCCGCCGGGGAAATGGAAGGCCTTGGTGTAATGCTGCAGGAAGAGTGGGGCGAAGTGGGCGAGAGTGTCGTGCTCGCCAAACAGTCCCCACACACGATCCTTATAGTATGGGGCGCAATTTTCAAACTGCACGGCTTCCAGTTCGGCAAACTCCTCTATCAGCGCCCCGTCAATCACAAAGCGCTGATTGCCGTCTCTTCTCGGTGCCTTGTATTCATGCTCACCGATGCGCTCCTTCAGAAACTCCGTCATCTTGAAATACGGATTGCCGAGCAGGGCAGGGATGCCCACCACGGGTGCCAGCATCTGGGCGAGGAAAGAGCCGCAGCTGTTGCCCAGGAGCAAGTCGGGATGCTCTCGTGCGATGATGGAGCGAATCTCCGTCAAAGCCGCCTTGGGATGGAGCGGCAAGTCGGGAGTCAGTACCACCGCTGTTCCCTCAAAAGCCTCTTTCAAGGCCATCGCCATCGGGCAACTGCCTGTGGCGAAGAATCCGTGTAGGAAAAGTATTTTCTTCATTATATTACTGATATTTTGCAATTTACTTGTTTTAAAAGTATTCTATAAACATGCCGACACACGCTATAGACACAGAAGCTCGACGGCACTACCTAATGCTTTGCGAATATTCTCCTTTGCCACCTCAGACTTCACCGCCTCAGCCAATGGCGTATCCTTGGGAGTGACAGGCACAACACGGTCAAAGCCAGCTTCAAGCAAGGCTTGCCCATCGCTCACTCCACCCGACACAAGCCAAACCGACGGAGACGCAGGCTGATTCTTTCTCACGCTCTGGCAATGCTCCAAGATGCGCTGGGGCAACTTGCCCATAAGCGTCTGCCTGTCACTATGCCCCTCGCCCGTCACCACGAGGTCGGCATCACTCAGCAAGTCGTCAAAGTGAATAGCCTCCAGCAGCAGTTCTGCCCCCGAATAAAACTGGGCGTCGAAGTATTGCAGGAAGGCATAGCCAAGACCTCCAGCGGCCCCTGCCCCCGGAGCATCCCGGCGGTCGAACGCGAACATGCGTGCGCTCATATCAGCAAAGCGTCTGGCCCTCTCGTCCAGGGCATCAACCATATGTGCATCCGCTCCCTTCTGAGGGGCGAAGACATGGGCAGCTCCTTGCGGACCGCAAAGGGGATTGGTGACATCTGAAGCCAAGACAAATGTGCAATCCTGGCGAATTTTCTTCCAGTCATCGCCCATAGCCTTGAGCATGCCCATGCCACAATCGGATGTGGCACTGCCGCCCAGACCTATGATGAAACGCCGCGCACCATGGCTGTAGGCATGGAGGATGATTTCACCCACGCCCCATGAAGTGGCCTTCATCGGATTGCGCAAGTGTGGCTCTATGAGAGACAGGCCTGCCGCTTGCGCTATTTCGATGACGGCCGTCTTGGACGAGCGTTCAGATGTCATCGGGACATCTTCGGGCGTAAATGTCACCATACCATAGTCGGCCTCTATGCTGCGCATCAGCGCATCGTGAGCAGGGACAGTAATGCGCTCACCTCCCACAGCTGAAAGCATGGCATCGAGCATGCCTTCTCCTCCGTCGCTCATTTCCAGAGTGACTACATCAGTGAAAGCACTCCGAACACACATTGCCATTACCTCGTTCACTTCCTTGCTTGTCATGCAACCCTTATATGAGTCGCATGCTATGATTACCTTTCTCATGGCCTCTCTTTATATAATTTTATGACAGGTATATATTCAAACACATTTTTATATGTATGACTACCTACTTAATATGCTTCATCTTTTTTTCTGTTACAAGTTTGCGACTACAAAAATACAAAATTATTTCATCTCGCGCTTGTTACTTCACTTATATTAACTATCTTTGCAACATCAGACACTCCGCCAACTGACGCAAGAGGGTGGTGCGGAGCTGCGACGCAAGAGCACATGCCGGCTGTCAAAGGGAATCTTGTCTCATTAGACATTCAGCGGTTATATGCATCAGGCGCGACAGCATCTCCAGCAGGCTACGGCAGGAAGATGAATCTTGCAAAGCCTTAGAAGGAGCAGGTGCACATCACTACTTTACACGATGACACCGCAACTGACAAATAAAGAAAAAAACATAACATGGTTAACTACAATGGACAGCAATAAAATTATCGCCTCGCTGATGCAGGCTATGATCAGATATGACAGCGGTGATGTACCGCGCATACAGCACTTTGTGAAGGTGCATGACTTTAGCAAAACCATCGCAGTGGCTGAAGGCATGGAAGAGGATGAGCTCTTTGTGCTCGAAGCTGCTGCAATACTGCACGATGTGGGCATTCACGCCGCAGAGGCCAAGTATGGCAACTGCAACGGGAAGCACCAGGAAGAGCTCGGCCCTGAAGAAGCTAAAAAGGTGCTGGACGAGGTGGAGGGCTTCACGCCAGAACAGATAGAACGCATATGCTGGCTCATAGCCCATCACCACACATATACTGATGTGACAAGTCTCGACCACCGCATACTGCTGGAAGCTGACTTCCTGGTGAATTCGTTTGAGGACAATGTGTCGAAGGACGGCATCATGACCTTCAGGAACAATGTGTTCCGCTCGCCATCGGCTATAGGGATGCTGAACAGCATGTGGAACTTGTAGAGCTATAAGCAGATGCTCAAAATTGTTTTATAATGAGCATGCCTTCAATAGACTGCATTTGGTAACAGGATAGACAAAAGCATCTGTTATTCTATTACCAAATACGTAACTTTGCACTGCGAAAAGAACCGGAAACCAATCTGCTCTTAACCGCAACCAAAACGAACAGAAACAGAAAAAAGACATCAAATCTATTATGGAAAGCAGGAAAGACATTGCAGCAGGCAGAAAAGCCTGCGGATCGCACAACTGCACTCAGGCAGTGTGCTGTACATATCACGACTTTACAGGCCTCGACGAAGAGACCATCAAGCAGGCAGGCAACTGTTTTGCGGCAGGCATGGGCAATATGGAAGGAACGTGCGGAGCCCTTGTAGGAGCAGGCATCGTGTATGGCCTGGCCACTAAGGACAAGGTGAAGTCTATGAAGGGCATGCGACAGATGATGGAGAAGTTTCAGCAGCGCAATGGCTCCACACAATGCAAGATGCTGAAGGGTGCGGGCACGGGAAAGGTGCTTCGCGAATGTCCTCTTTGCGTGGCTGACGCATCAGAGTTTCTCGAGGAACTTCTCACTAAATAAAAGATTTATCAACTAATAAACAAACAATTACAATGGAAAAATTCAATGACATAATAAATGAAAGCCACATCACACTGGTGGATTTCTTCGCCACATGGTGCGGGCCGTGCAAGACGATGCACCCGATATTGGAGCAACTCAAGGATGAGCTTGGTGACAGCATAAGA
This sequence comes from uncultured Bacteroidaceae bacterium, assembly GCA_934271655.1. Taxonomy (GTDB): domain Bacteria; phylum Bacteroidota; class Bacteroidia; order Bacteroidales; family Bacteroidaceae; genus Minthosoma. The sequence goes on from CAKQRW010000026.1 coordinate 15,618, forward strand.
ATCATCAAACTCGACATTGACAAGAATGGAAACCTTGCCGATGCCTACCGCATCCAGTCTGTGCCGACACTCATGCTCTTCAGAAATGGTGAGATGCTGTGGCGACAAAGCGGAGCCATGAGTCTGGGGAACTTGAAGAATCTGATACAAAGTTATGAGTGAAAAACTTCAACTCTTTATCGTTTATGAAAAAGATTAAGTTTGGGCTGTTGCCCAGAATCATAGTTGCCATCGTTCTTGGCATCGTTCTTGGCATGGTCTCTGTCGAGATGCCCGTGCGTGTGTTCGTGACCTTCAATGCGCTATTCAGCGAGTTTCTCGGATTCCTGATACCGCTCATCATCGTGGGGCTTGTCACTCCAGCTATTGCCGACATAGGCAGGGGAGCCGGCAAGATGCTCCTTGTCACCGTGTTGCTCGCCTATGGAGCCACCATACTCTCAGGCTTTTTCTCATATGGAGTGGGACAGAGTGTCTTTCCTTCACTCATCTCGGACAGCCTAAGCATGACCGATGTGAACGAGGCTGAGGGCATAAAGCCATATTTCACGATAAAGATACCTGCTCCGCTAAACATAATGACGTCGCTTGTGCTGTCATTCACACTCGGATTGGGCATCGCCCATCTTGGCTCCCAGTCGCTGAAAGGTGTTTTCACCGAGTTTCGTGACATCATCAACAAAACGATACAGGTAGTGGTGCTGCCACTGCTGCCAGTCTACATCTTTGGAATATTCTTCAACATGACACATTCAGGCGAGGTGTTCAAGGTGCTCAACATATTTGTGAAGGTCATTGGAGTGATATTCATCATGCACATAGCCTTGCTCCTCTTCCAGTATACTGTTGCCGCAATCATTGTGCGCAAGAATCCGTTCAGGCTGCTTGCCAACATGATGCCAGCTTATTTCACAGCTCTTGGCACACAGTCGTCAGCAGCCACTATTCCAGTCACCCTGCGCCAGACCATTCTGAATGGCGTGAATAAGGACATTGCTGGTTTTGTGATTCCTCTCTGTGCCACGATACACATATCAGGAAGCACCATGAAGATAGTGGCATGCGCCCTTGCGCTCATGATGATGCAAAACATACCTTATGACTTCCAGAGCATGTCGGGTTTCATACTGATGCTCGGAATAACGATGGTAGCGGCTCCTGGTGTTCCAGGCGGTGCCATAATGGCTTCACTTGGCATCTTGTCCTCAATGCTGGGATTTGACCAGCAGTCGCTGGCATTGATGATAGCATTATATATAGCCATGGACAGTTTCGGCACAGCATGCAATGTCACTGGTGACGGTGCGCTGGCCCTGATCATAGACCGCTGCTTCAGACATTCCGCAACGTGATGCAGGTGACGAGCTGCTGCGCCAAGCAGTGCACTTGCGCTGAGTGGCTCGATATTTCAGTACGAAAAAAGGTAAGCGCAGGCAATGAATTGCCTGCGCTTACCTTTTTTATATGTTATGCCTTATGCAGTGCCCTTGTGTCAGTCTGGGCAAATTCTGCCTACTTGCGCTTGCGAGTGTCTGGCTGCTCGTCAAGATTCTCGTGAGTCTCAGTCATGTTCTTGTACTGCGGTTCCTCCACCTGTGACTGTGGAGCCTGCTTCACATCCTGCTCCTCAGCGATAGGGATAGAGCAGCGCATGAGCACGGAGATGGTGCCATTGTTGATGTCGTTGACCATCGAGTCGAAGAGGTTGACAGACTCAAGCTTGAAGATGAGCAGCGGATCCTTCTGCTCGTATGAGGCGTTCTGCACGGAGTGCTTCAGCTCATCGAGCTCGCGGAGATTCTCCTTCCATGCATCATCGATGGTGTGGAGGAGGATAGCCTTCTCAAAGGCCACAAGGATAGATGCTCCCTCTGTGTCGTAGGCTTCCTTGAGCGGAACCTTTATCTGGTAGATGCGTCGTCCGTCTGTTATAGGCACGAGGATGTTCTCATACATCTGGCCACGTGACTCATACACCTCCTTGATGACAGGGAAGGCCACGGAAGCGAGGCGCGACGTGCGCTTCTTGAATGCATCGATGACAACGTCGAAGGCTTCGTCCTCAAGCTTGTTGCGTGAGTTGGCCTCGAAATATTCTGGAGTGAAAGGAATCTCCATGGCGAAGATGCGGAGGAAATCATCCTTGCATGACTCATAGTCGTTGTTGGAAAGGATGGTCACCACACGGTCCCAGATGATGTTGGATATATCCATGCCGATGCGCTCGCCCATGAGAGCGTGGCGGCGGCGCTCGTAGATGACCTTGCGCTGCTTGTTCATCACGTCGTCATATTCGAGGAGGCGCTTACGGATGCCGTAGTTGTTTTCCTCCACTTTCTTCTGCGCGCGCTCGATAGAGCTGTTGATCATCTTATGCTCAATCATCTCACCCTCCTCAAAGCCGAGTCGGTCCATGACCTTAGAGATGCGGTCACTGGCGAAGAGTCGCATGAGCTTGTCCTCGAGCGAGACGTAGAAGACTGATGAGCCTGGGTCACCCTGACGTCCTGCACGTCCGCGCAACTGGCGGTCTACACGACGGCTCTCATGGCGCTCTGTGCCTATGATGGCGAGTCCGCCAGCAGCCTTCACCTCGTCGGTGAGCTTGATATCGGTACCACGACCTGCCATGTTGGTAGCTATGGTGACTGCACCAAGCATGACGGTCTTCTTGTTGCCGTTTTCGTCAGTCACTTCTGCTGGAGTGCTGCGTCCTGCCTGTGCCACGATGTCGGCCTCCTTCTGGTGGAGCTTGGCGTTGAGCACCTGGTGTGGAATCTTGCGCATGGAGAGCATGCGAGAGAGAAGCTCAGAAATCTCGACAGATGTGGTGCCGACAAGAACAGGGCGTCCCATGTTGCGCATTCTGACTATCTCCTCTATCACAGCGTTGTATTTCTCACGGTTGGTCTTATAGACACGGTCGTTGAGGTCGTGACGGGCGATAGGGCGATTGGTCGGTATCTCCACAACATCGAGTTTGTAGATGTCCCAGAACTCTCCTGCCTCTGTGATGGCCGTACCTGTCATGCCCGAGAGCTTGTGGTACATGCGGAAATAGTTCTGAAGGGTGATAGTGGCGAATGTCTGTGTGGCAGCCTCCACCTTCACACGCTCCTTGGCCTCAACGGCCTGATGGAGACCATCGCTCCAGCGTCGGCCTTCCATGATACGTCCGGTCTGCTCATCGACAATCTTTACCTCACCGTCCATGATGACATAATCATCGTCCTTGACAAACATGGTATATGCCTTGAGCAACTGCTGTATGGTGTGCACACGCTCGGCCTTGAGAGCGTATTCCTGCATGAGCTGGTCTTTCTTGGCAAGCTTTTCCTCCTCTGAGTCGAAGTGCTCGTTCTCAAGTTCGGAGAGTTGTGTGGTGATGTCAGGAAGAACGAAGAATGTGTCGTCCTTCACTATGTTGGCAATGAGCTGGTCGCCCTTATCGGTCAGCTCAACAGACTTCTGTTTCTCATCAACAACGAAGTAGAGAGGCTCGATAGCCTCTGGCATGCGTCTGTTGTTGTTCTCCATGTATATCTCCTCTGTCTGCAAGAGACCTGTCTTGATGCCAGGCTGAGAGAGGAACTTGATGAGGGCGCTGTTCTTCGGGAGGCTCTTGTAAGCACGATAGAGCGAAAGGAAGCCAGCCGCTACCTCGTTCTTGTCGTCAGACTCAATCTTTTTCTTAGCCTCAGCCAGATAGCTCTGGGTGAGACGGCGCTGTGCATCCACAAGCTTCTCTACTATAGGGCAGTATTCCTCAAACATCTGCACATCGCCCTTTGGCACTGGGCCTGAGATGATGAGCGGGGTACGTGCATCGTCAATAAGGACTGAGTCGACCTCATCGACAATGGCGAAGTTGTGTATGCGCTGGACAAGGTCCTTTGGCGACATGGCCATGTTGTCTCGGAGATAGTCGAAGCCAAACTCGTTGTTTGTTCCGAACGTGATGTCTGCCTGATATGCTCGGCGGCGAGCGTCGGAGTTGGGCTGATGCTTGTCAATGCAGTCGACACTGAGTCCGTGGAACATGTAGAGAGGGCCCATCCACTCAGAGTCACGCTTGGCAAGGTAGTCGTTGACAGTGACCACATGCACGCCATTGCGCGAGAGAGCGTTGAGGAAGACAGGCAGCGTAGCCACGAGTGTCTTTCCCTCACCTGTGGCCATCTCAGCTATCTTGCCCTGGTGGAGCACGATGCCGCCGAAGAGCTGCACGTTGTAATGAATCATGTTCCATGTCATCTCATTGCCGCCAGCCACCCAATGGTTGTGCCAGATAGCCTTGTCGCCGTCTATGTCGACAAAGTCGTGGGTGACGGCAAGCTCGCGGTCGAAGTCGTTGGCAGTGACGATGACATCGCCATTCTCTGCCTTGGCGAAACGGCGAGCTGTGTCCTTAACGATGGCATAGACAGTAGGAAGCACTTCTGTGAGGCCTTCCTCAAAGATGTCGAGCACCTCTGTCTCTTTCTTGTCTATAGCCTCGAAGAGGGGCTGACGCTTGTCAATCTCTGTGCTTTGAATCTTTTCGCGCAGAGCGGCTATCTCAGCCCTTTTGTCCTTCACCTTGTCCTGAAGGTAGGCCTTGATCTCGTCCACTTTGGCACGCAACTCATCGTTGCTGAGTTTCTGAATGTTTGGTTCAACAGCCAGCACTTGTTCCACAATAGGGCGAATCTCCTTTATGTCGCGTGCCGCCTTATTGCCGAAGAGGCTGCTGAGAAGTTTGTTTAATGAAAATCCCATATATGATATTATTTTTTTCGTTATCAATGGCAGGGCTTATTCCTGCGTTGTCTTTGTCACTGTGCGCATGGTCTATCATGCAATGTCTTTTTACATGGTTGACCTCCCGCTCTCTTACATTATATATATAAATAGTATATTATACATTATATAACGCCTGTTATACATTAGATAACGCCTGTCTGACACAGCTTTGGCATGGTCGACATCAACATTATATATTATATATATACTATAACTATACATTATCAAAAGAGGGGCGGGGTAGAGCATGCGTTCGGCGCCCTTATCCTTATGTGGTGCGCCACAGTCGGAGCTATGCAATCGACAGTGACAGGTGTTGCTACTTTCTCTGGCTGTATGGTATATCCAAAGAAGATGAGCGGAAACTCAAAGAAGGATTCTCTCTGAGCCTTTGAAGTGCCGCGTTCCTCATCGACAAGATTCCATCCAGGAGAGACCTGCACAATGATGTCGCCAGAACATTTAGGATTGTAGCCATTGCGTATGCTGCTTATGCCTGGAGTCCATGCGCCTTGGGTGATGCGCTGTGCGGTGAACACGTCTCTCACTCCGCTGAACTGGAAGAGGAAGTCCTCGCAATGTTCGAGCACCTCAGCCAGCTTCAGCTGTTTCTGCTCAAGAAGCTTATGATTTATATAAAACTGATTTCCGAAATAGCTCTCCACGTATTGTCCGTTGCCATACATGGCACAGAGATACATGTTAAGGAGCGTGGCGCATCGGTTGACGTTGAAGTCGCCTGTGGGGATGCGGTATTTCGCCATTTCTGCGACAGGCTCCGTCTCATCGTATCCTGTTGAGGTGAGATAGACGAGGGTCTTGTCGAGTCCGACAGTCGCATCAATCTTCTTCAGGAGTTTCTCTATCTCCTCGTCAAGACGCTTGTATGTGTCCTGCAATTCGATGGTAGCCCCACGGCTATCGCTCAGCTGGTAGTTGCCTGCATAGTAGCACACCGATATGAAATCGGGCACCTCGTCAAGACCTGCGCTTCCGCCATCAAGGCAATAGCCGACAGCCTTGCTCACTTCTTCATTGACAAGAGCAGATGTCTTGAACGTGCGGAAACGGCTGTCGCCTGTGAACTTGTGAGCGAATGGCTTCTGCGAGGCCGCATGATAGTAGTTGTAGGAGCCAGAGTATTCACTTTCCGGTTTCCACACCACTGACTGTATGCGGCTGGCTATGCTGCCAGATTCAAGGTAGCGAAACCATGATGGAGTGGCTCCATAATAGGTGGTGCCAGCCCAGCGGCCGCTCTCATTGTCAATCCACATGGCCCAGTCTGCACTGTGGCCGGCTCCCAGTATGGAGGCTTCGCGGTATGGGGCCACGCTGTAGACCTTGGCCTTTCCTTTAGTGGCATATTTCAGTTCGTCACCAATAGTGCTGACAAGCAGGTTCTTTGGCGAGGATGCATCGAATGTTGACACGCCCTTATAGCGGCTGTCGTCCACACAGTAGTTGGCATGCAGTTCGGAGCGGCTCATCCATTCCTCGGCTATGATGCCATGATTGTATGGCACTGTTCCTGTCACGACGCTGGCGATGGCACTGGCGCGGTCCACCGGTGAATGCTGGTACTGCACGTTGGAGCACACCTTGCCGTTTTCGAGAAGTCGCTTGAAGCCTCCATCTCCATAGAGAGGCATGAAGGCATTGAGATAATCAGACCTGAGCTGGTCTATCATGATACCGACAACGAGCCGTGGCGCGGCTGTAGTCTGCGCCATCGTGCTGGCCCATGCGGCCGACAGGATGATCGTTGTCAATATCTGCTTTTTCATCTCTCTGAGGTCTGTTGTGTGATTTGCTATGATGATTATCTATTATTATAAATGTTTCTTTTCACTTTGTTGCCGTGCTCCTTGCGCTCCTCGCTTACCTGCCTGTTAACGCATGCGGACGACGCATGAAATACACTTGCTGGATGGCCCTCAGCAACAACGAGAGCATGAGGAAGTACATGCTTGGCTTGAATGACTGCCCGCACACGGTCATCAGGATGATGAAAGCGGCCGTGATGACGGCATTGACCAGTCCGAATCTGTTCTTCTGTCCTTTCCTTTGGCAGTGGCACACCCAACATGCATAGACAAGCCATAACGGATTGAACATGATGACGAGCCAGTTGCTATCTGTGCCTGGATGTGTAGAGAAGAAGAAGAGAAAGGCTACGAGCATTCCTGCAAGTCCCTGAACTGAATGGAGCAGCACGTCAATGCCCCACATGTATCTGGATCTGGATATCTCGAAGGCGGAAAGCATGATAAAAAGAATGAACATCGCAAGGAATACGAAGCTTGGGCGGAGAATGATGAAACCAGAGCTTTCTTTCTCCATGGTGCTCTTGAGCGCCATCTGCTTTTTCTTCACCATGCTTACGGTTCCTTGTCCGTTGCGCTGTAGAACAGCAGAGTCCAGCTCATGGCTGTAGAACAGAGGAAGGAACATCTGCACTCGGCGGTCTGGGGCCGCGTCTATTTCCTGTCCAAGTATGAGGTCGAGACCGAACATGACCCATGGAGAATCTGTGAGAGCGTCGCGCAACAGCATGCGCACGGTACGGCTGTCGGCCGCTCTACGGTATACGACCTTGCCCTGGATGGATTTCTCTATGATGTCGCGCGCACGCTCTGTACAGTTGTCATAGAGCCATACGTATCTGTACTCTTGGTTTTCCGGACGCAAGTTTTCCCTGATAAGGGAAATGAGCTCATCCTTTTCTTCTGAAGTGAGATTGAGCACCTGCTCGGTGACGCTTTGTCCCATTGCCTCATAGCGGCGGATAAAGGCATCATAGCTTTCGCCTTCCAGAAGGTAGTCGGTCTGTCCGAGAAGGAATTTGATGACGAAGTTGTCTGAATTATAGTTGAAGCAACCATAGTTGAGAACTATGTCGATATATTGCCTTGTCATTCTCACTCTTATTGCCGTGTGGCCAAAGCGCGAGTAGAGCTCTTTGCCAGGAGAGCATGTCAGGACAGACACACTGACAGTGTCTTCCATGGAGTCTTCATCCATGAGAGGACTGTTCAATTCATTTGACCTGCCATCTGCATAGAGTGGCGCAGCCGAATAGCTCTCCTCTGCGTTTTGCGCAGAGGCGGCAAGGCTCGCGATAGCCAAAATCAGTGTTGCTAAGTATCTGTAATATCTTTTCATTTACGTTGTGTATGCTTTCCTTTTGATGCATGTCTGAGACATAAGACCTTGCAAAGATACAATTTTTTTTTCAATTCCTATCTGTTTGCTGCCTTATTATTCACTTTATGGCTCATATTACCTGACATTCTGCGCTTTTTCTGCCTCATCAGAGTTGGATGCGGCAGGATTTGCGCCAGACGTGCTTTCTATATATGATATGAGCTTACGGTAGAAGGCGTGATGGCGCAGGGTCTCCTTGTCGCCAAAGATGAAAAGCTTCATGCGTGCTCTGGTCATTGCAACATTCATGCGCCTCAGGTCTGACAGGAATCCTATTTCTCCATTATCATTAGAGCGCACAAGGCTGATGAACATGAGGTCTCTTTCTTGTCCTTGGAACCCATCGACTGTATTGACGGTGATGAACTGGCGGAAGGGTCTCAGGCTCTCCATCTGTTTTATACGGCGGCGCATGTACTGAGTCTGTACTTTGTAGGGAGATATTATTCCCACATCCACACGCTCGTCGAGGAAGCGCTGCTTGCCTATTTTATCTATATACTCCACAAGAGTCTGCAGCACTAGCTCTGCCTCCGCTTTGTTTATGCGTCCGTGGTTTTCCCCCACAAACTCTTCCTTGAAGTCCTCCTTGTATGCCTCATCGGCTTCGGACGGGGCAGGGGGCATGGCAGCTGGAGCAGGAGATGCTGGTTCTGCAGCCGCAACCGAAGAAACAGGTACGCACTTGCTTGACATAAGTTCTCTTCCATCTATCCATTGTATAGGATTCTCAAAGTCGAGCACAGAGCGGTGGCGCACACTGGGGTCGGACTGCACCTCTCCATTATAAAACCAATCGGAGGAGAAGCGCATGATAGCCTCATTCATGCGATACTGCACCCTCAGCAGAGAGACTGCCTCTGGCTGATTCTCCACAATGCGCTCCATGAGCGTCTTTCCCAGTCCTTGCCGCATGGCCTGAAAGCACTTGATAGTGGGCGGAAGCTGCTGATGGTCGCCTGCGAGAATCACTCTCGAAGCTCGCCTGATGGCTATCCAGCATGCAGGTTCGAGGGCTTGTGCAGCCTCGTCAATAAAGAGAGTGGAGAACTTGTGGCGCACCAGCAGCTTATTGGCAGCTCCCACAAGCGTGCAGGCCACCACACGCGCCTCATCAAAGAGTTGCGCATTGATGGTCATCTCTATCTCTGAGGCTCTGTCTCTCAAGCGTGAGATTTTCTGGTGGATATTGTCTCCTGACTTTTTGTTGTCTCTTATCTGACGTATGGTCCTGCGTATGTTCCATAACTCGGGGTAGAGCGGATGGGCCTCAAACTTACGCTCGTAGGTAAAGGATAGCATCTTGTCGTTGACGCGTGAAGGATTGCCTATCCGCAGCACAGGAATGCCACGGTCAACCAGTTTTTCACTTATCCAGTCGACTGCCATATTGCTCTGTGCGCATACCATCACCTGAGTTTCTCGGCGCAATGTCTCATGTATGGCCTCTACGAGAGTGGTGGTCTTGCCTGTGCCAGGAGGTCCATGCACCACCTCAACATCTTTTGCCCACAGCACTTTGTTGACTGCTTCCTCCTGAGTGGAATTGAGCCAAGGCAGGCACATGGGAGAGAATGTGCGCAGCAGTGGGCGGCATTGTCCTGCAAAGACATCGCGCAGATAGGCGAGTCGGTTGTTCTTAGCCTTCATCACCTCGTCAAGAGCGTGGAACATCATATTGAAGGATGTCTCGTCGAAGGCCAGTTGCACACCTATTTTATCCTTTGACTGCAGGTCGACCAAGGCTTGCGAGCCAGGGAGACTGACGACCATCCTGCTGCCATCGACATATGAGACTGTGGACGTGAAGGGCAAGCCGACCATCTCGCCACTGTCCTCATAAAAGAACTGTACAGGCCTGCCGTATTCAAAAAGTGGCTCGATGTCGTCGGTGGTGTCTGCTGCGGTGTTGCTGACCTCTATTACCAACTGGTTGAGCGAATTGTAGTAGCTGCGTCCAGTTTCGATGGGAAACCAGCACATGCCACGCCTCATCTTGCGTTGGAGGCCCATGCGTTCAGACTGCATCTGGTATTCTTCTTTCTGTTCTTCATACTCCATCTGGAGGAGCTGATGCAATCTCTGAATGTATAGCGTGCTGTTTTGCATTTGAGTCTTTATTAACCTTTTAATAAAAGTGATTTATTAAATAGGTGTTCAAAATTATTTTATAATATCAAGATATGCTGTTTTCATATTTGCAACACTCTCTATTATAAAAATAATTATGAGCACCTACTTACACATTATAATATATAATAGCCGTAGCGCGAAGTCTTAATAACAGCTGTAGCGCAAGGCTAAGGTCTATGATTGTGCTAAGTCCATAAGTAGCGCGAAGTCTTAATAACAGCCGTAACTCCAAGTCTTTTTGTTCCTGTTAGTGCTGGCAAGGAGTGTGCTGGCAAGGATTATATTATACCCGAGCACATTCAGCTACCATGCGGTCAGCATACTCCTGGCGGCATATCAAGGCGCAGCGCATCCATGAACAAGATGACTGTCTGCTTCTCCAGCATCTTCCGTCCGACCAGCATCTTAAGGCAGTCGGCCACATATGCGTCTGTGGCTGACGTATAGTTTTTCTTGCACAGGACGAAGGCTGCATGTATGTCTTTTTTAAGCATAGAGCATACACCCTTCAGCAATTCCGCTTTCTGCAGGGTGGATGCATCGCCCGATTGCACCTTCATAAGTTCTGCGACTGCATCGTCCGTTCTGTCAAGGGCAATCAAAGTGTACGCCAGCAAGATACGGGTGGCGGAGTCGTCAGCAAGATAATTGGCCTTAAACAGCAACGGCAAGGACTCGTCGTAGCGCGACATCTGATGGAGGGCCTTTATCATCTGCATCATGTATTTAGGATTATCGTTCTCCATTTCATACAGTTGCTTGTTGTACTCATAGACATTAGACCAGTCCTCTGCATTCAAGCTCATCGCGGCAAGGTGGCTTATGGTCCATTTGGAGTTTGGCTTGATATTGTTGGCTATGGTGTATGCCCGCACTGCCTCAGTGTGGTGTCCCAGCTTCTGGTGGCAGAATCCCACCTTTTGCCACACGCCAGCCAAAGCCTCATCGAATTCGTTTGTAGCTATTGTCATGAAGATGCAGAGGGCCTCATCGTAGAATTCGTTCCTCATGAGAAAATCAGCATACTGCGCCACTTCATCATGACAAGAAGCCATGAGGCGGCCTATCCATTCATTGCTGAGCGGACTCAACGGGGATGTCTTGAGCGATGACAACGGATTGACAAATTCCGACCTGTAGGGATTGCACATGTAAAAGCGGTAGAGTCCCTGTATGCATGAGCGTCGGGCGTGGGACTTGCTCATCGGCTTGGTTCCGTGGTGCTCCATCATCATTTTGAGTTGGACTATTTCCTCGCCCATCTGCTCTTTCATCTTTCCTGTGAGTGAGGCGTCGAGACCTGCTATCTGAGCATACATGTAGCACATGGAGTATTTGTCGCTGTCACAGAACTGGCCTGTAGAAATAAAAATGTTCATGAGGCCATCCTTGATGCCAGGAAACTCATTGCCATAGAGATGCTCAAGGTAGTCAAGGGAGAACAGATAGAACCAGTGTGACAGACGGCTGAAAAATTGGCCGTTCTTGTAGTTGCTGAATGACGAGAAGTGTATGTCAACACCTTCCTGCATCATATTTGACATATCGTCCATGGCTTTGTTCATCTTCTTGTCTGCCCACTCTGGATTCTCTCCATGCTTGACAAGGCGAGAGATGTCGATGACTGATCCGCTGTCTCCCATCTTTTTTGACTGCTGCATGAACAGAGGCATTATGTTGTCCTTTATCTTGTGGTTGGCTGACTCTGTGGTAGCTGTCATCTGCAACTGCATCATTGTGGCACAGAAATCGCGGATAAAATCGGAATCTTCCTGATAGATGTCGAGACGTTCTCTTACTTCCTGTACATTGTCATAGACATCGCTATGCGCATTGTACGCAAGAATGAAGCCTGTCAAGGCATGCTGCGAGATGAGTGTATCTTCCATCAGAGAACAGTCGAGCAGCAGCAGGAGCTTCGCCTTATCCGGCACATCGATGAGCGACAGCATGACTGCACTCACAAAGACACACTTGTCGTTCGTAGTGGCGATGTCTGAGAAAAGGAGCCTGTTGGCCTGGTCAACATCCACATTGTCCCATATGGTGCTTGTCCACACATAGTTGAAGATGCTGCGCAGCACTTTGTCCTTAGCGACATAGAGGGTGTCAAGCTGTCCCTTCTTAAGTCCGTCTTCTATAATCTGGCTTTTCTCCACATCTGCTATCTCCTGACATTTCCTTTCCAGCGACGAAATGGCTGCCTCAAGCGACTGCATTTCTTTCTTATGTTTAAAAGACACGGCATAAATACCTGTAGGACATTCTTTTACCCGTTGCAGTTGTCTCATCACATAGGTGACTGCCAGCAACTGCTCACATATGCTGTCTCTTATGTGCTCGCTTTGGGTATCGCAGAAGCCCTGGGTCATGAACACTAGCATATGGCTATATGTGTCCCACAAATCATTGACTTTCTCTTTCAGTTCCCAATCGCCAAGCGCCTCCGCCATTTCCTTCACAGCGGGAAAGGTGCCAGAGAGGTCTTTTTGACGCAAAGCCTTTATTATCTTGTCGTATTCCATTATCTCTGCATTAGTATAAAGATGTGTGGGTGCCAAGCGCTCGCCCACATGGAGCATAGGGTCATGGCATTCCCAAGCATGTTCATTTTCGATGTCTTATCAGCTGTCTTTCACCGAGCCATTTTCTCACGACCTCTTTCATTGAGTCATTGGGCTGAGAACTTTCGCTTAGGGGGACGTATGTGAATAGCGTGTCAGGAATATACAATACATGTTTTGGCGGGAAGAAGCCGCACATGCTGGACACAGTGTCTGCATTCATTGTCCTGACGGCAATGTCGTAGGCCTGCCTTAGTTTGCAGGCTTCCACAGCACGTGTCCTGTTGATGGAATCGGAGATGGCCACACAAAGCATGCCAGGCAGATCGAGGTCTGCGGACGAGAGCAGACGTTTGGCTCCCCGCGCTGCGGCTTCGCTGGCGAATGGTTCGGGCAGCACAGCACCATCATACTGGTTCTGGTCTGTCATCAGCGTGCGCAGTCTTAGGTTGTTTATCTGAGGTTTGTTGAGGTCTATGCTCTTCAGCTTGGCAACCTCAAGAGCCTTGTCTGTGAAGAAATCAACTGCCGAGTGGCGAGTGATACCCACTATCTTATCCTTCATGCTCTCCACCTTCAGCAGACGGGCATTCTTGGCTGTGACGAGCCACAGGCGCAAATCGCCGTACATCACGGTATGCACAGAGTCGGTGTCTTCCCACAACGTAGCTTTTACCAAGTCGGTCACTATAGCGTCAATGGAGCCACCGGCAAAGGCTGTGTCAGCATCCATGGCGGATTCGAACGTCACCAGCTTCACATCGATGCCAAGCGAGTCGAATATTCCCGTGGAGTCGGCATAGTAAAAAGGCAGGCAATCCATCGTGGGAAGCAGTCCAAGCTTTATGGCAGCGGAGTCGCTCTCTGGAGCTGCTGCGCTATCACCTTGTTTGCAGCCATACAGTCCAAAGACAGCCATGCAGGCTAATGAGGAAAGAAAGTATAGGAGTTTCTTCATCTGGTTGTATTCTATTACTTAAAAGGGCAACTTGCTTAGTGATAAACAAGTTGCCCTTCCATATCGATTGGTTCAAATCTGGAATCAGCATCCTGTCCCAGACCTGTTTGTTTTAAAAATCGCTAGAGCGGCAAGATTACTCACCGATGACAGCTGCGATGCCTGGAAGCACCTTGCCCTCAATAGCCTCAAGAAGAGCGCCACCACCTGTAGAGATGTATGAGACCTTGTCTGCGAGACCGAACTTGTTTACGCATGCTACAGAGTCACCACCACCGATGAGAGAGAATGCGCCCTCTGCAGTAGCCTTGGCGATAGCCTCACCTACAGCGCGTGAACCAGCTGTGAACTCCTCGCACTCGAAGCAGCCTGCAGGACCGTTCCAAAGGATAGTCTTTGCGCCCTCGATAGCAGCAGCAAACTTAGCGCGGCTCTCAGGACCTGCGTCAAGACCGTCCCAGCCAGCCTCGATAGCGTTTGATGGGAACACCTTAACCTGTGCGCCTTCCTTGACAGAGAATGTCTTGAAGTCATAGCCTGTGCAGCATACAGAGTCTGTGCCGAGTACGAGCTCAACGCCATTCTCCTTTGCCATCTTCTCTACATTGAGAGCCACATCAAGCTTGTCGAGCTCAACGATAGAGTCACCAATCTCACCACCGTGAGCCTTAGCGAATGTGTATGTCATACCACCGCAGAGGATGAGCTTGTCCACCTTGCCAAGAAGGTTCTCGATGATTCCGATCTTTGAAGATACCTTTGAACCGCCCATGATAGCAACGAATGGACGCTTGATGTTCTTGAGCACATTGTCAACAGCCTGGACTTCCTTCTCCATGAGGAGGCCGAGCATCACGTCCTTCTTGTCGAAGAAGTCTGCGATGACAGCTGTAGAAGCGTGCTTGCGGTGTGCTGTGCCGAATGCATCCATCACCCAGCAGTCTGCGTATGAGGCGAGCTTCTTAGCGAATTCCTTCTGGCTTGCCTTCATAGCCTTCTTAGCCTCGTCATACTCTGGTGTGCCTTTCTCCACGCCTACTGGCTTGCCTTCCTCTTCTGGGTAGAAGCGGAGGTTCTCAAGAAGAAGCACCTCTCCTGGCTTCAGAGCAGCTGCCTGAGCGTCTGCCTTCTGGCAATCGTCAGCAAACTGCACTGGCACTCCAAGAGCCTCGCTGACTGCTGGAACAATCTGCTTGAGCGAAAGTTCTGGCTTTACTGTGCCTTTTGGCTTGCCCATGTGAGACATGATGATGAGCGAGCCGCCCTTCTCAAGGATGAGCTTAAGGGTAGGGAGAGCGCCGTTGATACGAGTCATGTCTGTAATCTTACCTTCCTGGATTGGAACGTTGAAGTCTACACGTACGATTGCCTTCTTGCCGGCAAAGTTGTACTCATTGATAGTCATAATTGTGTATTTTTTTATTGTTAAACAAAAAATAATTTTTCCGTTGTGTGGAGCCGCTTAATACTGCTCATTCTCGTTGGGGAAAGATCCTTCCTTGACATCCTCCACATATCTGCCGATAGCATCTGTCATCACAGTGTTGAGGTCGGCATACCGGCGAAGGAACTTAGGAGAGAATCCGCGTGTCATTCCAAGCATGTCTGCAATGACAAGCACCTGACCGTCGCATCCATTGCCTGCGCCGATACCTATGATGGGGATGGTCAGCTCACTTGCCACGCGAGTGGCAAGCTTGGCCGGTATTTTCTCAAGTACAATGGCGAAGCATCCTGCTTCCTGCAAGGCATGCGCGTCACTGATGAGCTTCTGCGCCTCGGCCTCTTCCTTGGCACGCACCGTGTATGTGCCAAACTTGTTTATGGCCTGCGGTGTCAATCCAAGGTGTCCGCATATAGGAATGCCAGCGTCCAGAATCTTTTTCACTGCAGGAATGATTTCCACACCGCCTTCCAGCTTGAGCGCGTCGCAATGAGTCTCCTGCATGATGCGGATGGCGTTTCTCACAGCTTCGGTCTCATTGACCTGGTATGTTCCGAAAGGCATGTCACATATCACAAGGGCGCGCTTCACGCCGCGCACCACACTTTTGGCATGGTAAATCATCTGGTCGAGGGTGATGGGAAGTGTGGTCCAGTTGCCAGCCATGACATTGCTCGCAGAGTCGCCCACAAGTATGACGTCTATGCCTGCATTGTCTGTGATAGTTGCCGTAGTGTAATCGTAAGATGTCAGCATGGCTATCTTCTTGCCCTCAGCCTTCATCTGTATAAGTCTGTGTGTCGTGACCTTTCTTTGGTCTTCTACTAAATATCCTGCCATTTTTATATGTGTGTAAATATTATCTTGACAAGTTTGATGTTTTTCTTTGTGCAAATATACAGATTATTATTAAAACTCGAACAACAATCGGGCATTTATTTGCCTCCCCGTTAAGTAATTCGGCACGGCATATTGGTTATTTGCAATGTCTGTCACCCAATAATAGCTGTTAACGTTTGAAATGTCGAGCACATTAAACACATCTATTCCGAGCCACACATTCTTGAAGGCGCGCCCGATGCCAGCATTGGCGTGTCTGTCCTCATTGTTGAGAAGCCTGTAACTGATGCCCATGTCCACGCGGCGATAGCTTGGCATTCTGAACACCTTCTTCTCACGTCCGGTGTGTGGAGGACCGAATGGAAGTCCGCCAGCATAGTGTCCCTGAAGGGTCATCTTCCATTTGTCGGTGTTTGGGAAATAGTCGCTGAAGAAGATGGCACAGTTTATACTTTGGTCAGTCGGCCTTGGCACATACGGACCTCCATTGATTTTCTCCTCAGTCTTCATCAGGCCGAGGCTGAACCAGGACGATGTGCCAGGAACAAACTCCCCATAAATCTTTGTGTCGATGCCCATGGCATATCCCTTTGATATGTTGCCGCCGTAATAGACCACACGTACATTGTCCACATTATATGGTACCAGATTGCTTAACGCCTTGTAATAAGCTTCTGCCGTAAGTTTGAACGGACGGCTGTTTACCCAAAACTTATGCTCCGCTCCAAGCACGAGATGTATGCTTCGCTGCGACTTGATGTCGGGATTGAGCACCGCTTTTGTGTTGCCATCTATAGTCACAGTGTCGCGCATCTCCTTGTAGAATGGAGTCTGATAATATACGCCAGCAGAAAAACGGTATGTAGTATTACTATTATTTTTAGGAATGTAAGCCATCGTGATGCGTGGAGAGAACAATGTCTCTTTGTTCCAGTCCCAATGTGTCACTCGCGCTCCATAATTGAGAACCAGCTCACCTTCGTCAAACATCTTTCTGTAAGTGTCTTGGGCATAAGCCTCATAGTGCTTCGACTTCTCGCTGTTATTGGATATGATATTGTAAATGAGTTGCAGACGATTGGGAGAGTGGGGAAGTGAGTAGCCTGCCGAATCGCGCATTTCCCACTCGCGCATTGTTTCATCTACCTTTTCAATCTTTGCCAACAAACCATATTTCACATCATGCTTCTCCATGCGCACCCTGCCAGCAAGTCCCACATTCACCATGCTGGCGTTGAGCCTGTTGCGGGCATGCTCATGATATGTTCCGATGCCTAGGCTCTCCGTGTTTTCATCGCTGTTGAGCCAATATTCCCCGTTGATGTCGTAGGTTTCACGTTCTCTCGTCTTAAAGCCAGACACATTCAGGGTCAATGAACTTGTTCTTGTAAAATTGTGTGTTAGTGACAAGGCTCCGAAATACGTGCGAAACCTATCTGCCTCACTTCCATCAAAATACACTTTAAACTCTTTCACATCTTCTGCCGTGCCAAACTTTGTAGTACGGTCGCTCGGAGTAAAGTCATAATCATTTGAGGAGACGACACCTATGGCATCAAGCGTCCAGCGTTTGTTTGGACTCCAGCTGATATAAGTTTGGTAGTCAAAGTCTTTTGGATCATACTCGCCCTTGGTGTCCATCGTGCCAAGAAGATTCTTCATAGTCTTATAGCGAATGGAGTGAGTCATGGAGAATTTTTCCGAACCGACACCTACATACGCGCTTGCCCCAAGCATACTGGCGCTCACGCTGCCCTCAAAGCCTTTCACCTTTTTATACTTGATGTCAAGCACACTTGACATTTTCTCACCATACTTGGCCTCAAATCCGCCAGCGGAAAAACCTATCGACTCCACCATGTCGGGGTTGATGATGCTGAGGCCCTCCTGCTGTCCGCTGCGTATGAGCAAAGGACGATATACCTCTATACCGTTGATGTACACAGAATTCTCATCAAAAGATCCGCCACGAACATTGTACTGTGATGACAGCTCATTATGACTCGACACACCGGCTTGACTCTTAATGAGCTGTTCCACACCGCCGCCGCTTGCATTGCCCATATGCTTCATGTCTGCCATGTTCACATCTGTCATAGTGCTGGTTTGCCTTCGTATCTCTTTCACCTCTACATCGCCTAGCATGTATCCAAGCGAGGGCAGCATCACATTGAGCGTGACAGAATCTACAGGATTGGCAAGTACGCGCTTGCGGGTCTCATAGCCAATCATAGAAAACACCACAACAACAGAATCTCTGCTTTCGCAAGAGAAACGGTATTCTCCCTTCATGTTGCATACAGCGCCAGCACCTGTACCTTCCACACGCACTTGCGCCAATTCTATAGGCGACTTCTTGTCATCAATCACACGGCCTTTAATCACGACAGACTGTGCACTCATTTGACTGAAAGCCAGCGATATGACAGATAATGTCAGCGTATATTTCTTCATTGTTTCTTTATAATATTCTTCTCCTGTTAGACAAACAGAGCCAAAGTCAACCAAGTAATCCCTGTGCCATAAACGAGCATCCTCTGTGTCGCAATGATTATCTGCACTCATGATTGCTTCATTTTTACTTCTACTGGGAGGCATACAGGAGGGAACACAAGCTTAACGTATTATTCAATTTAACATAACCGTTATTCCACCAAAAGGAAAAGAACCCGTTTTTGCCCTAATTAAATTTGGCATTCTACTTAGTTTGATTTGACATTATACTTAATATGATTCGATATCCTCCTTAGTTTGATTTAACATTATACTTAATGTGATTCGATATCCTCCTTAGTTTGATTTGACATTCTCCCCAATGTGAAGTTACATTCATCCCGTTGTCAAATCCTAATTCTCCTACATTCAGAAACTCTTAAGAACATTATAAAGTCTCTGTACAGGAAGACCCATGACATTAAAGAAAGATCCTTCTATACGAGCTACGCCTATAAAACCTATCCATTCCTGTATGCCATAAGCACCAGCCTTGTCAAAAGGTCTAAATTGGCTTACATAATAATCTATCTCCTCGTCAGTTAAGTCATCAAAATACACTCTCGTTGTAGAAGCAAACTGTACAGTCTTTTCTTTTGTAACCACGCTTACTCCTGTAATGACATCGTGAGCGTGTCCAGCCAATTGCCTCAGCATACCTTTTGCATCCTCTGCATCCTTAGGCTTGCCAAGCACCTGTCCTTTGTCATAAACAATCGTGTCGGCCGTTATGATCAACTCGTCGTCGGCCATGCCATTCCTGTAAGCCTCAGCCTTCTTGCCCGATATGTACTTTGGAATATCCTCGCCTTTAAGCGTGTCGGGAAAACTCTCGTCAATTCCCTTTATCGTTCTGACCGTGAAATCTATTCCCAAACCGCCAAGCAGTTCCTTCCTACGAGGAGAATTGCTTGCCAATATGACCTTATAACCCTCTACCAACCGAAGGCCGTGCTGTTGTGCATCCATAAATTTTGTGCTTTAAGTATTTGTTCTACAATGTCGCGCGCACAGCCATTCCCACCTTTTTTATGGGAAATATACTTGCACACAGACTTTATTTCAGGCGCAGCATCGGCTGGACAACAAGGCAGTCCGCATGCCGAAAGCACCTCATAATCAGGGATGTCATCACCTACATAAGCAATCTCTTCATCCCTCAATCCGTATTTTTTCTTCAGTTCATCATACAGGCGAATCTTTACCGACACACCCACATGCACTTCCTTCAGACCAAGTCCCTCGTATCTTATCTTGATAGACTCTGTTCTGCCGCCTGTGATGATGGCCAGCAACAGCCCACACTTCACGGCATGCTGCATGGCATAGCCATCTTTTATATTCACAGTTCTCATAGGCTCACCATTGGGATGCTGTGTGATGGTCTCACAAGAAAGGACGCCATCAACATCAAAAAAGATGGCCCTTATCTTCTTCAAATCATAGTTTATCATTCAAGTTCAAAATCGTAGTTTATCATTCAAGTCACGTTTTATCATCCAAGCCACACCCTATCTTTCAGATCACAGCTTACCATTGTGAATGCTTTTGCTCATCAAGTCGTAAATTTCCTGCGTCAATGGAGATTCAGAAAGCATGGCCATGTGCTTTTCCAGCACAGCGGTGTCCCATCTCACAGCAGGTCCCGTTTGGGCTTCCTGCGGAGACATAGTCCCCAATTTCTTGGCTGTCTCGCCAATGAGTGGAAGCATCACTTCAAACGGAACACCTCCATGCTTCTCAAGCAACTCAGCCCCAATGCTATAGCATCTATTGGCAAAATTGCAGCAGAAGACGGCTGCGATGTGCAGATACTTTCTGTCCTCGCTTGTCATCTCATACACAGAGTCAGACACGCTTTGGGCCAGTTCCTTCAATACTGCGCAATCCTTCCCCTGCTGAGCCTCGATGAAGCACGGGATACAAGAGAAATCCACATCCTTATGCTTTGAAAAAGTCTGCATAGGATAAAAGACTCCCCTGCTTTCCCCAGGAATAAGGCTCATAGGCATGCTTCCTGCCGTGTGGACTATCAGTTTCTCCCCCACTCTTTTCCTAAGAGTTTCTGAAACCTCAGCCACTACATTATCTTTAACAGCAACTATATAAATATCAGCGCTATCAACTACATCATCTAAAGAGTCAGTATAAGATGCACCTGCAATTTCCGCAAGTTCCATAGCCGACTTCATAGTGCGGCTATAGACCTGCAGCACATCATGCCCTGCAGCCTTCACTGCCTTACACAAGTTCGTGGCGAGATTTCCTGCTCCTACAAATACTATCCTCATGTCAGCGATTTCTTTCCGGCCATGTTTCAGCCTCATTCATTTTTCTATTCAGCCTTCACCTTAGTCCTCCGTTGGAAAAGGTCCTATGTGCACATTCTCCCACTTCAGTTTGTCCTCGTCCTGTGGCTTACGCTCCACAGCCGGATAACCAATGCCTATCACGCATTCAGCAGTAAGATTCTCTGGATAGCGCAGGAGAAAGCGCAGCACATTGTCTGAAGGCTCCCCGTTTTCCATAAAGCGGTTGCGTATCTGGCACCAGCACGAGCCAAGACCGAGGTCTGCTGCCTGATACTGCATGGTCAGCGCAGCCAAAGAAGCATCCTCACACCACACGTCCGATGCATCACGGTCGCCAAGAACGACCACAGCCACAGCGGCTCCGGCCAGAAACTGGCTGCCCATAGGGCGGCAGAGAGACATCTTCTCCAGCAAGTCCTTGTCATCCACCACCACGAAATGCCAGCCCCTCACGCTCTTGCCTGTAGGCGACATAAGGGCGGCACGCAGTATGGTCTGCAAGTCTTCCGCCTTCACTTCCTGCTCTGTAAACTTGCGCACGCTTCTGCGTCGCTGCACTAAATCTTTGAAATTTTCCATGATTCCACTATATATTTATGATTTATCCTTGTTATGATGTTCACACATTTTTCTTTGTTTACGCAGTCCAAATTCGTCTGCTCTCACAAATAATTTGTGTAAAGTTATAAAACTTTTTTCGTTCGTCCCCAACATTTCCCATATTATTACTATCTTTGCAATAATATTTAATCAATATACATACATTTTGCAAGATTCAAGCAGAATCTGCTAATCAAAAAACTTACAGCAAGCCATGACAGGAGCATCAAAGAAGATGAAAATAGGCATAGCGGCAGCTATCACCGCCACAGCCCTCTTAGCAGCAGGGGTAAACACATGTTTTGGAGGAATGGACAATGAGGAGCCTGTGCACTTGTATGTGGACAGCGACGACAACGCCGACTCCATTTGGAACAAGCTTGAAGACAAGTGCCATCCAGGAGCATTGGCATTCAGAGCCAACGCCATGATATTTAACCTTAGCGACCGCACACGTCCGGGCCACTACATCGTGGAGCCAGGACTCTCTGTTATGAAACTTATCCATCGCATACGCAATCACAACGAAGACCCCGTGCAGCTCGTCGTGCCGAGTGTCCGCACACTAAACGAGATGGCAGACCGACTTTCACAACAGCTGATGGCCGACTCCGCCACCATCCTCGCCGCCATAAGCGACAGCGCCACTGCACAAAAGCTCGGCTACACCTCCGCCACCATGCCATGCCTATTCATCCCAAACACATACGAGGTCTATTGGGATGTGAAGCCCGAAGCCCTGATAGACAGGCTTGCTAAAGAGAACAAGGCCTTCTGGAACGAAAGCCGAACGGCCAAACTTGCAGAGGTATCACAATACGCAGGCGAAGAGATGACAAAGGAAAAGGTCATCACCCTGGCCTCCATCGTAGACAGCGAGACAGCCAACAACGCAGAAAAACCCATCATAGCAGCCCTCTACATGAACAGGCTGCGCACAGGCATGCCATTGCAAAGCGACCCCACTGTGAAGTTTGCCCTGCAAGACTTCTCGCTTAGACGCATCATGCACAAACATCTCGCCATAGACTCACCATACAATACATACCGCAACCAAGGACTGCCGCCAGGCCCCATCTGCGTGCCAAGCATAGCTGGCATAGACGCTGTGCTCAACCATGCCCACAACGACTATATATACATGTGCGCCAAGGAGGATTTCTCTGGCACGCACAACTACGCCGTCTCATACGCAGAGCACCAGCAAAACGCAGCCAGATACGCCAAAGCACTCAACGAACGCAACATTCATTAACTAACATACAACCAACAAGATTAGCTCTATTATGAAAAGTAACACTCAAATCCTATTGCCTCTCTTTGTCCTGTGCGCGGCCAACGCCACAGCGCAGCCAATGCACAAAGAGTACAACCCATCGCCTGTGAAAGGGCCCGCATGGAATGCACCGTCCAACATGAACCCATTCATCCCTGGCTATTTCGCCGATCCCACCATCCGACAGTTTGGCGACACCTACTATCTCTATGCCACCACCGACGGCACAGGCAACGGCTATGGACCAGCCCAGGTATGGGCCAGCAAGGATTTCATCAACTGGACCAACTACGTGATGAACTGGCCTACCACCGAGGTAGTCTGGGCTCCAGATGTCGTCAAGCAGCCAAATGGCAAATACCGCTATTACTATTGCGAGCCATGCAACATCAACATAGGAGAAAGCAACTCCCCCGTAGGACCCTGGACAAACATACTCGGCAAGGAAGACGCCGTAATGGTGCCCGACCGCTATGTGCACAACGTCATAACACTCGACCCCATGCTCTTCCAGGACGATGACAAGAGCCAATACCTCTACTTCACCACATGGGGCATCTACAAAGGCTTCGGCTGCGGTGTGGCAAAACTGAAAGACGGCGACTTCGACATCAAAGACCTGCCGCAGGAGATGAAGCTCGACGCGCGCCGATGGAACGAGAACGCCCCCTTCCCCATCGCTGCCGACTCCTTCTTTTCTGAGAAGCGCCTGATACCAAACACCGAACTCAAGGACATCTTCGAGGCGCCATTCGTCTTCAAGCGCGGAGGCATCTACTACTTCACATACTCATCTGGCAGTTGCCACACCGACACCTACCGCGTGCAATACGCCACATCGACCGTCGGCCCCATGGGACCATTCGAGTACAAAGGCGAGATTCTCACCACCAACCAGGACGAGACAGTGCATGGGCCAGGCCACCACTCCATCATCGAGAAAGACGGCAAGTACTACATCGTCTACCACCGTCACAACAATCCCAAATCCGTCCATGGCTTCAACCGCCAAGTGTGCATCGACAGGCTCTCCTTTGATGCCGACGGCAACATACTTCCTGTCACGCCGACACACAGCGCGATGGACGTAGACCTCTTCCGACAATCAAAAAAATACAGGAACTTAGCCTACCAAGCCAAGGTGACAGCCTCGTCCTACTACGACACTTGGTTCAAGCCAGAATATGCTGTCGATGACAACAACGCCACTCTGTGGAAAGCAAGGCACACCAACTGGGACAGCCACACCATGAATCATCATGATGAATGGCTTGAACTCGACTTAGGTTCCGTCAAGAAATTCAACGAGATATGGACACAGTTTGAATATCCAACATTCTTCTACCAATACAAGATAGAGACATCCGCCGACCACAAGTCATGGACTCTCTATGCCGACCGCACCAGCAACACGTCCCAAGGCTCCCCGATGATAGACCGTAAGAGCTCCAAGGCACGATACGTGCGCCTCACCATCACCGACACACAGAAGAATGGCCACATGCCAGCAGTGTGGAACATAAAGGTGTGGGACAAGGCTCCACAGCTTCCGTCCATGCCGCAAGAGAGCAACGACAGCTACCCAGGCATGCACCGCAAAGACGTTGATCCCATCATCCGCAATGCCAACTCTTCTATATATATAAATATGAGTATAGAAGCGCACGATGCCAACAAGCCGTTTGACATCACCCAAATCGCGTCTACCTGCGGCAAAAGAGGCAACAGGCAGAAAGAGACTAAAGACATCAAGTCCGTCATATTCCACGCCAACAAGCCTATCCGCGCACGTGTCAAAGACGGCCGATGGGCCATGTTCTTCAACGGAACGCAATATCTGGAAAGCAACGTGGCCCTGCCCGAGCCTTTCCGCTACAATGCCCCTTACACCATATCCGCATGGGTGCTCAACACAAAGGCTGGACCAGTCTCTACAGTGGCGTCGCTCTCATCGTCACATGCCGACCTCGCCACCACACAGTTCCGCCTCGGCACCGACCCTGCCACAGGCCTCGTCAACCACAACGGATCATTCGAGAGCTGCGGCTCGCCCACAGCCGTGAGCGAGGGACAAGGCAAATGGCAGTTCTGGGTTGTCACCTATGATGGCTGGATGGAGCGCATCTACTGCGACGGACACCTGGTGACAGAGAAGAACAACTTCCTCATGGTTCGCCCTGAAGGAAAGATCATCATCGGCGCCGACGGCGACAAGACAAACAACTTTGTCGGCTACATCCACTCCCTCTCCATCTCCCCTGCCTCAATGACAGAAGAAGAGGTGAAACGCATATACGAGTTCACCAACAAGGCAAACACGCCTTCGCTTGGCGATGACGACTTTGAGGAGACCGACCCCGACAGCAAGTTCACCCTCTCGCCATCTATGACCTCTGTGCTCAGCAAGCAAGAAGCCTTTCGTCTCTCGGCCACTACCGCCACATTCAACGACTCGCCATTCACCAATGGCGCTGTCGTCTACAAGGAACTCACATCCGATTTTGTGGTCATGGCCGACATAGCCGATATGGAAGGACTGCAGCAGCACAACGTCAAGGGCTTCAACGAGGGAGGCATCATCATCGAGGACAACGGCACATTCTACCAGCTTGGAGCCTTCCCGCTCTACAACTGCGGCAACATGTTCACCGTGCTCAGCGGCAGAGGCCGTCCGCAATACCCCAACTACAAGGGCTATGACTTCGACCGCACCCTGCAGTTCGAACGCCGTGGCAACCATCTCTTCGCGCGCACCAGCAGCGATGGCGGCAAGACCTGGAGCAACATGCCAGGTTCTCCTGTCACCATCACAGGAAAGACTCTCAAGATTGGAGCCTACCAGACTACCTATTCCGACACGCCATCATGGGTGTCGCTGAAAGACTATGTCATCTACGCTCCAAAGGCAGCCGCAAAGAAATAGCATCAGCGCGTCCATCCCCACAAAGACATGTGAAGCTCAGGAGCTGCAAGCACTAACAGATATGAGTGCAACCAGCCCCCGACATCATATAGTCAGACAGAAATAAATCAATATAGTCAAACACAGAAATAGCATGGGAAGACAAGTCCGTCATCACCGCATATGGATACCATAATATATCCTCATGGCATTTCTGTTTGACTATAAAGAACAGGCCCAATCACTAGCTAACATACCTACAAACAACAATACAAGAATGACTTCAAGCAACAAGCCAACCATCTGCAAGTATCTCCTGCTTGCATCACTCGCATTGTCCATGCCAGCCATGGCACAGCGCAGCGAGACCGTCCTGCGCGACGGATGGCGTTTCTCCAGAGGCGAGCGCCTCGACTCCATGGCACCAGCCAAGCCCGACTACAACGACCGCAAGTGGCAGACCGTGCAAGTGCCGCACGACTGGGCCATATCAGGTCCGTTCGACAGGGAAATAGACAAGCAAGTAGTGGCCATCGAGCAGAATGGCGAGAAAGAAGCCACAGAGAAGACAGGACGCAGCGGCTCATTGCCATGGATAGGCAAAGGATGGTACCGCACATCCTTCACCGTGGACAAAGGCTGTCAGCGCGCCATACTCAACTTCGACGCAGCCATGTCAGAGCCCGTGGTCTATGTCAACGGACAGAAAGCCGGCGAATGGAAATACGGCTATACCACCTTCAATGTTGACGTGACCAAGCTCGTGCACCAAGACGGCAAGCCAAACACACTGGCCGTCTTCCTCAACAACGTGGAGGAAAGCAGCCGATGGTACCCAGGCGCAGGCCTCATACGCCCCGTCACCCTCATACAGACAGAAGCCACAGCCATAGAGCAATGGAGCCTCGTGGCCAACACCCTTGCCCTGTCACAGGGCTCTGCAAGCGTGGAGCTCAAGGCTGAAGCCACTGGCATGCAGCCAGGCCACAAGTACATCATGGTCTTTGAGGTCAAGACTGACCACGGCTCCACCTTCCGGCTCACCAGCGACGTGGCCAGCGACGGCACAGCCGAAGCCACCGGACGGGTGACAGACATACGCCACTGGACACCAGAGACTCCATGCCTCTACGCCCTCACAGTCTCTCTCCACGAGAACAACGGCGGCAAGCCCGGCAAGCAACTTGACAGCCAGACCAAGAAGATAGGTTTCCGAACCGTCAGCTGCACGGCACAGGGCGGCTTCCAGCTCAACGGAGCCACACGCAAGCTCAAGGGAGTATGTCTCCACCACGACCTCGGCATGATAGGAGCCGCCACCAACAAGTCTGCTCTCATCCGCCAGGTCAACCTTCTCAAGCAGATGGGATGCGACGCCATACGCACAGCCCACAACTCACCGAGCCAGATGCAGATGGAGGTCTACGACTCTCTCGGCATGATGGTCATGGCAGAGAGCTTCGACATGTGGGTCTACCCCAAGTGCAAGAACGGCTACGCGCGTTTCTTCCGTGAGTGGAGCGACCGCGACATACGCAACCTCGTCTGCTCCAACCGCCTCCATCCCAGCCTTGTGATGTGGAGCATAGGCAATGAGATACCCGAACAGGGCATGTCTGAGGGTCCTAAGCTGCTGCGTCATCTGCAAGACCTCGTGCATCATTACGATGCCACACGCCCGGTCACCACAGGCATGGACCGCGGCGAGTCGGCCGTGAAGACGGGCTTTGCACAAATCATCGACGTGCCAGGACTCAACTACCGCACACAACTGTATGACAAAGTGAACAGCCAGTTGGGACAAGGCTTCATCCTCGGCAGCGAGACAGCCTCCACCGTCTCCTCGCGCGGCGTCTATAAGTTCCCTGTCGTCCGTGCCGACGGCAAGGCATACGCCGACGGACAGTGCTCAAGCTACGACATGGAGGCCTGCTGGTGGTCAAACATTCCAGAGGACGACTGGCTTCTGCAGGACGACAAGCCATGGGTCATAGGCGAGTTTGTATGGACAGGCTTCGACTATCTCGGCGAACCGACACCTTACGATGAGTACTGGCCCAGCCGCTCTTCCTACTTCGGCATCTTCGACCTGGCCGGACTGCCCAAAGACCGCTACTACCTGTACCGCTCACACTGGAACACACACGAGCCGACCATACATCTCTTGCCGCACTGGACCTTCCCCGGACGTGAGGGCGAGGTGACACCTGTCTACTGCTACACCGACTGTCCTTCAGCCGAACTCTTTGTCAATGGCATATCGCAGGGCCGCATCACCAAGCGTCTTGACCAGCAGGCCACCTACGACAAGGGCGGCCGCATCACCGAGGTCACCAATCCTTGCATTGACCGCTACCGTCTCCGCTGGAACGATGTGGTCTACCAGCCAGGCGAGATCAAGGTGATAGTCTATGACGCTCAGGGCAACAAGGCCGGAGAGCAGACCGTGAGGACAGCAGGAGCAGCGCATTCCATTATGCTCACAGGCGACCTCGGCGAACCTGTCAAGCCACTCAAGGCCGACGGCGAAGACCTCACCTTCATCACAGTGAGCGTTCTCGACAAGGACGGCCAGCTTGTGCCAGATGCCGACAACCGCATCAGCGTCTCCGTGTCAGGCTCCGCCACCTTCCGCGGCATCTGCAATGGCGATGCCACCAGTCTCGAACCATTCACCCAGCCCTCCATGAAAGTCTTCCACGGCCAGCTCGTCTTCTGCATCCAGAACAACGGCAAGGCGGGCAAGGCCAACGTGAGAGTGACAGGCAAAGGCATCAAGCCAGCATCAATAACAGTCATGTCAGAATGAACATAACAAAGGAACTTCTTGACCGCTGCTACAGCGACACCTTCGATGTGGAGCGGTTCATCGCTAACGATCCGTGTGGCACAGTCTACCAGCTGATGGCCCACACGGATCGGCAGCTCGACATAGAGGTGGGCGCTCTTCTCGTGGCTATGATATCATGGGGGAGCCGCAAGGTCATATGCCCCACAGCCCTGCGGATGCTGCGCGACGAGATGCGCTGGCATCCTGCAAGATTCATCCTCAACGAGGAGTATGAGCACGCCTACACCGACGCGAAGAACCAATGCGTCTACCGCACACTCAATGTGCAGGCCTTTCGTGAGGTGTGCCGCAACCTCCGCATGGCCCTTCTTGGTCACGAGACCATGGAGGAGCTCTTTGCCGGCCAGCCCACCAAGGCCGTCATATCCGCTATCTGCCAGTGGCTC
This sequence comes from uncultured Bacteroidaceae bacterium, assembly GCA_934271655.1. Classification (GTDB taxonomy): domain Bacteria; phylum Bacteroidota; class Bacteroidia; order Bacteroidales; family Bacteroidaceae; genus Minthosoma. The sequence goes on from CAKQRW010000026.1 coordinate 44,366, forward strand.
TCCCCTGCCAAGGTTGGCACCATGGACAAGAGCGCCTGCAAGCGAGTGTGCATGTTCGTTCGCTGGATGACCCGCTCGTCGGCCCCCGACCTCAACATATGGCGCAGCCGCTCACAGTCAGACCTCTATGCCGTCATGGACACCCACGTCGTGCAACTGACATCGTCCTTGCTCCATGGCAAGCGTCCCACATGGCGCACATGCGAGGAACTCACCGCCATCTTCAAGTCATGGGATGCGGCCGACCCTCTCAAATACGACATAGCTCTCATGACGCTGGCCGACCATCCCGAGTGAGCCTGACTTTGCATTAAACGTATTTTCTGAACACTTACTTACAAACTAATAAAGTTTCTTATCATGAACAACAACACACGAGGAGTCATCAACGGCATTGTCTCCGGAGTGTCATTCGGACTCATACCGCTGTTCTCCATCCCCGTAATAGCAGCTGGCATGGACAACATCAGCATACTTGTCTACCGTTTCCTGTTCGGCTCCGCAGCCATGCTGCTCATGCTGCTGGCGCGACGCACCGACCTGCGTGTGACATTTGCCGAGCTGTGGCGCATAGCCCTGCTATCCTCCCTCTACATCGGCACAGCCATAGCCACCCTCGAATGCTACCACTACCTCTCGTCGGGCATCGCCACAGCCCTGGTATACACCGACCCCATCTGGTGCGCCATCATCGGCCTGGCATTCCTTGGCGACAAGTTCTCGCTGAAGATGACATCAAGCATATTGCTGGCAAGCCTCGGCGTGATGATGATGACAGGCGTCTTCTCCGACGACGGCACGTTCTCATTCACCGGACTGCTGTGGGGACTCGCCTCCGGACTGGTGTACGCCCTCTACCTCACCCTCGTGCCACGTCTGAAGGTGAAGAGCATGCCAAGCCTCAAGTTCACCTTCTACGTCTTCTTCATCGGCATGCTGCTGCTGGCAGCCTACAGCTGCGCCACTACAGGCAGAGTGGAGCATGTGCCCGACAGCGGGTGCTGGATCAATCTGGTGCTCCTCGGCCTTATACCCACAGCGCTCAGCAACATCTGCGTCACCACATCGCTCAAGCTTGTCAACAGCACCGTAGTGGCCATCCTCGGGGCCTTCGAGCCTCTCACAGCCATGGTCGTAGGCATAGTCATCCTTGGTGATCCCTACAGCATGCTCAGTTGCTCAGGAGCAGCTCTCACCCTGCTTGCCGTGGCCATCCTCACAGTCAGCCCCAAGAGGCTGCTGGCCTTGCTGAGGAGATGAGCGGTAGAGAGACACACAGCATCAGAGTGCGGTGAACATGCTGACAGCCTGCCATGACACTATATATTATGCATGTGCACTATATATTATTATACATGACATCATATATACTATATATGTGACTACATTTTATGATACATGACATTATATATTATATATGTGGCACCAAATATTATGACACATGACTATATATATATTATATATGCGTGTTCGGATTTATTCTATAGCGTCAAAGCAAGCCTCTCTCATATTTGCCATGCCAATATGCAAATAATTATGCGCGCCTACTTACAACCCACACAGACACAATGAAAGATTTCAAGACAGCCTTGCGCCTGTCACTTCCAGTGCTCGGCGCCTACTGGTTTCTCGGCATCACCTACGGACTTTTGGCCGCCAGCATGGGCTACGGCCTGTGGATACCCTGCGTGATGGCCACACTCATCTACAGCGGTTCGGTCGAGTTCATCGCTCTGACCCTGCTCGCAGGCTCCTTCCATCCGGCGGCAGCCGCAACCATGGCCCTCATGGTAGGGGCTCGCCATCTCTTCTACGGCATCTCCATGCTCAGGTCCTACAGCGGTTCAGGCTGGAAGAAGCCTCTGCTCATCCTTTGGCTCACAGACGAGACCTTCGCCGTCAACTACTCCCAGCAGTCCACCCACACCCAGCAGCTATGGGTGTCGCTCCTCGACTATATCTATTGGCTCACGGGTGGCATCATAGGCTATCTGCTGGGCACAAGCATGGGCGAGCGCCTCATAGCCTGCCTGCATGGCCTCGACTTTGTGGTGACAGCCATGTTTGTTGCCATCTTCATGGACGACTACATGCGCCACCGGCAGACACGCTCCAGCGCATGGCTGGGCATCGTCTCCGCAGCCATCTGCCTCATGCTCTTTGGCTCCAGCCGCTTCATCGTGCCAGCCATGGCGTGCATACTCCTCGCTTTGTTCATCAAATACAAAAAGAATCCATCATGACACTCAGGCAACAGATAATCACCATACTCCTGATGGCCATATGTGTAGCCCTGACACGGGCTCTCCCGTTCATGCTTTTCCGCAGCAAGGAGAAGACTCCACGCTTCGTGCTCTATCTGGGGCGTTACCTGGCAAGTGCCGTCTTTGGCATGCTGACAGTCTACTGCCTGAAGGACGTGTCGTTCACCACAGGCAGCCACGGACTTCCGCAGATGCTCGGCATCCTCATGTGTGTCGTGCTCCATCTGTGGAGGAAAAACATGTTGCTTACCATTGCCGGCGGCACCATATTCTACATGGTCATCAGTTCGCCATGCGCCATAGCTCTGGTCTCCCAACTGGCTGACACGCTATGACAAGCAGATGCTTATGATTATTTTATAAAGGTGCTTATTATTTATTATAAGTAGGTGCTCATAATTATTTTTATATCTGGCGTGCTCTATCCACGGGCAGATTTTTCTTCTGTTTGAAGGAACTATGCGGGCATAGTGACTGGTAAACAGAAGGAAAAGATGACCGATAGAGAGTGCGACAAATATGGGAGCGGCCTACCTTGATACT